>CAVQPM010000006.1:0-219561 GCA_963714635.1 uncultured Solirubrobacterales bacterium
ATGATTCCGCTGCTCTAACCAACTGAGCTACTCCGGCGGGAGGGTGGAGTGTAGCCGTCGCGGGGGTGGTCTTGGAGCCCGTTGGGGGCGCTCGCGTCGGGCCTCCTCGGGTGTGCCCTCGCACCGCGTCGCCCTGGGCGCTGTGGCACCCTCTCGGTCATGCCGCTGGCGCCATTGCTCGCCGTTCCCAACGCGTCGGAGGGTCGTGAGAAGACGACGATCGATGCGATAGCCGCTGGTTTCACGGCCGGCGGAGAGGCGCGTGTGCTGGATGTGCACTGTGACGCCGATCACCATCGCTCGGTGTTTACGCTTGCCGGCGATCAGGGCTCGCTGTGGAAGGCGCTGCTCGCGGGGGCGAGGGTCGCGATCGAGCGGATCGATGTGGGCGAGGATCGGGAGGTGGCGGAGATCGGCGAGCATCCACACGTGGGGGCGCTCGATGTCGCGCCGGTTGTTTATCTGAGCGCGCAGGCACGGGGGGCTGCATGCGCGGAGGCGCTGGTTGTGGCCGATGAGATCGGCAGGCTCGGTGTGCCCGTGTTCTTGTACGGGGATCTGGCGGCGGGTCGAACGCGCGCGGAGCTCCGCCGCGGGGGTGTGGCGGGGTTGGCGAGAAGGATGCGTACGGGTGAGTGCAGGCCAGACTTCGGTCCGGAGCGCATCCACCCGACGGCGGGCGCCACGCTCGTCGCCGCGAGGGAGCCGCTCGTGGCGTTCAACCTCGAGCTGGAGAAGCCCGCCGGTGTTGAGGATGCGAGGAGGATCGCCGCTCTGATCCGGGAGGGCGGCCGGGATGGGCTCGAGGGCGTGCGCGCGATCGGCATCGGGCTACGCACGGGTGGCGCGTCCAGGGGCGCATCGAAGGGGGCCTCTTCGGAGGCAGGGAGATCAAACGTGGGCGATTCGGAGCAGATGGTGGTGGCGCAGGTGTCGATGAACATCGAGCGACCGCTGGAGGTCCCCCTGAGGCTGGTCGTGGAGGCCGTGCGCAAGCACGGCGAGCTCGCCTGCGCGGAGCTTGTCGGCTTGGCTCCGAGAGCCGCCCTGGAGGGCTTCCCGAAAGACCTGCGGATGCCGGGCTTTAATCCCGACAGCCATGTGATCGAGAACGCATTAGGGTTGTAGGTGGTTGACGGGGCGCCGAGCATCGGGCGCTCGCACCAGAGGAAACGGAACGACAGAATGGCTCAGACGAGACGTAGACGCCAGACCAAGCACCGTGGCAATGCCGCCGGTGTCGTGGAGTCGCGTGGGCGCACCGGGCGCAAGCCGACGACCGCCGAGAAGAGCGGCAAGGTTGGCCAGGAGCGCGCCGTGAAGGCCAAGCGCACGGATCGCTTCGAACGTCCCCCAACGTGGCGCGGCGCCTTCTATCGCGCGATGGCGGCCGCGGTGTTGATGCTGCTGATAAGCCTGGTGCTGCTCAAATTGAAGAACCCGAACCAGGCGGTCGCGCTGTTTCCGATCGTGTTGATCGCGTATGTGCCGATCAGCTACTACACGGACCTGTGGCTGTACAGGCGCCGGATGCGTGGCAAGGCCAAGCAGACGGGAGGAGTGGGCGCGAAGTGATCGACGTACGCGCGTTCACCGTGGGGCCCATCCAGGAGAACGCATACATCGTGCGTGCGAACGTCGATGCGCAGCGCGCCGTGATCGTCGATCCGGGCGAAGAGCCCCAGAGGCTGCTCGACGCGGCTCGGGCGCTGGGTGTGGAGATCGAGGCGATCCTGGTGACGCACTGCCACTTCGATCACATCGGCGCCGTCGCTCCCGTGGCCGAAGCGACCGGAGCGCCCGTGTACTGCCCGGAGGTCGAGGCGCCCGTGCTGGCCGACATCATGAAATGGACGATGCCCGGGTTTGGCCCGTTCGAGAGCTGGAACGCCGAGCACACCGTCAAGGGAGGAGAGCGGCTCGAGCTCGCCGGCCTCGACATAGAGGTCCTCTTCACACCCGGACACAGCCCGGGTCATGTGACCTACGCGATCGGCCCATTCCGGTCCGAGCGGGGAGCGGACCGGGAGCCCGCCGCGCGCGCCGGGTCGGGCGAGGCGCCTGCGGCGCTGCTTTCGGGCGACGTCCTGTTTCAGGGCTCGGTTGGGCGTGTGGATCTGCCGGGCGGGGACTGGCCGACGCTGGAGCGCTCGATCGGCGCGCTGATGAGCAGGTTCCCGCGCCAGACAACGGTCTATCCCGGTCATATGGGCATCACGACGCTCGCCCGAGAGTGGGATGCGAATCCGTTCTTGAGTGAGCTGCGCGCATCCGCGATGAGCACAACTGCTTCCCAAGCGCCCGCGAGCTGGGGTCCGTAGGAGTCTTGAGCGGCGAGCGGATCAAGGCGCCGCGCGGCACCTCGGACGTGCTGGGCGAGCAGGCCGCGGCGCGCACGGCGCTCGAGCAGCGTGCGCGCCACGTGTTGGAGGGCGCGGGCTATGAGCGGATCGAGACGCCGGCGTTCGAGGCTACGGAGCTGTTCGCGCGTGGGGTCGGCGAGTCGACCGACATCGTGCAGAAGGAGATGTACACGTTCGAGGACGGCTCGGGACGGTCGCTGACGCTGCGCCCGGAGGGCACCGCTCCGATCTGCAGGGCGTATGTCGAGCACGGCATGCACAAGCGGCCCCAGCCGGTGAAGCTCTGGTACATGTCGAGCTTCTTTCGCTATGAGCGCGCGCAGAAGGGCCGCTATCGGCAGTTCTGGCAGGTAGGGGCGGAGGCGCTCGGATCGGACGATCCGGCCATCGACGCCGAGTCGATCGTGCTGTGCGCCGCCCTGCTCGAGGAGGCGGGGGTGCGCGAGGCGCGGCTGCGCATCTCGAGCCTCGGCAGTCCCGACAGCAGGGCCGAGTATCGAGAGCGGCTGAAGGAGCACCTGCGCGCGCACGAGGAGCACCTTGCAAGCGAGGTGAGGGAGCGCATCGAGCTGAACCCGCTGCGCGCGTTCGACTCCACGCACGAGGGGACGCTGCGCGTGATGGAGAAGGCGCCGCGCCTCGCGGAGCATCTCAGCCAAGCGGACGCCGATCACTTCGCCGCCGTGTGCGAGCTGCTCGACTGCGCGGGCGTGGGCTTCCAGATCGACTCGACGCTCGTGCGCGGCCTGGACTACTACACGAGGACGGTCTTCGAGTTCACCTCCGATGCGCTGGGGGCTCAGAGCGGAGTGGGTGGCGGGGGTCGCTATGACGGGCTGGTGAAGCAGCTCGGCGGCCCTCCGACGCCGGGAATGGGCTGGGCCGCGGGCGTCGAGCGGATCGCGTTGGCAGGCAATCCGGCGCCGCTGGTGGGCGCCGCGCTCGATCTATATGTCGGCCTGGAGGAGGGGGGGAGGCGCCCGGCCTGCCGGCCGGCGCTCGGGGCGTTCCCTCGGCTGTCAGGAAGGTCGCGTTCGAGATCCTCGCCGAGGCGCGCTCGGCGGGTCTGACGGCGCAGATGGAGATGGCGGGGCGCTCGCTGAAGGGGCAGCTCGGCCACGCCAATCGCCTGGGCGCGCGCTATGTGGCGATCGTGGGCGAGGGGGGGACGCTGCTCAAGGACATGCAGGACGGTGGGCAGGAGACGATCGACACCGGCAAGGTGGTCCACGCCGCTCTGCGCGGCCTGCGCGATCTGGCCTGATAGGGCGTGAACGAACGCTTGCGGGCGTCCAGGGCTCGCGGGGCCGTTCAACTCCTGTGCTGAAAATGCCGAAGTTGGAAGCGATGGCTCAGCTTTCGCGTCCCTATCAGATCGCTCTAGGGGTGGTGGCGCTGCTCGCACTCGTGTGGGTGGTGGCTTTGCGCGGTCATGGCTCGAACCCCAACGAACCCGCGCCATCCGGGCCGAGCTCGAACGCGCCGGCGGTCCATTCGACCTCGGCGGCCGGCAGCTCGTCGACGCCCGCGAGCGGCGGCTCGGCGGCGAAGGGCTCCGGCGCGGCTGCGCAGGCACGCTCGGCCGCTACTCCCACGCCGATCTATCACGGCGCCGCGCCGGGAGTCGAAGGCCTGACGAGGGACGTGGCCAAAGCTCACGAAGCGGTGGGGTCCTCGCAGCGCGAGGCTCAGCGCTTCGAACACCAATCCGCACAGGCGCCGAGCGGCTCCTCGGGGGGCGCGGGAGGGTCGAGCGCGGGCTCGGGGGTCGCCCATTCGAGTCCCAAGAGCGCGCCGGCGCGTACGGTGAGCACCGCAGGTGCCACGAAGCCGAGCGGGAACGCCGCGAGCGGACGCCCGGCGCAGCAGGTTCTCCTCGAACGCGATCTGGCGCACCACAAGACCGTGCTGCTTCTCTTCTGGAACCCGAAGTCGAGCGTCGACGCGAGGGTTCGCAAGGAGGCCGACGGCCTGGTCAGGAGCTCGAAAGGATCGGTCGTAGTTCACGACGCGCAGCCCAGCCAGGTTGGCCTGTTCGGGCCGGTCACGGAAGTCAGCCACGTCTATCAGACGCCGACGATCCTGATCGTCAACCGGCATGGGCTCGTGAGCACGCTCACCGGCTTGACCGATACGTTTGCGCTGCAGCAGGCAGTGCGCGAAGCGCAGCACGCCAAGTAAGACTTCGGCGAGCGCTCGGTTTTGGTGAATCGGGCGCGAAGGCCCCATACACTCGACAGGCGATGAACGTCGAGGCATTGGCCACCCATCTCGAGCGCCCGATCGGGCGTGGGCACACTCCGCCGGACGCCTGCACCGGCGCGGCCGGCGGCGCGGCATGCGGAGATTTGATTCGCGTCTCCCTGACGGTCGACGGCGAAAGTCCCGAGGGCGTCATAACCGATGCGGGCTTCGATGCGAGCGGTTGCGGCGCGGCGATCGCCGCCGGCAGCGCCGCGGTGGCGCTCGTGCGCGGCACGGGCCTGCTCGATGCGGCGCGCCTGGGCGCGCCCGAGATAGCGGAGGAGCTGGGAGGGCTGAGCCCCGCCAAGCGGCACGCGGCCGAGCTTGCGGCGGACGCATTGCACCGCGCGCTCGGGTGGGCGGCGCGCCGCCAGGCGCAGGTCGCGCTGAACGACAAGAGGACGCTCGTCGCGATGAGCGGCGGGGTGGACAGCGCGGTCGCGGCCCTGCTCGTCCGCCGCCAGGACGCCGGGACGGAGGGGGGCGGCGACGGAGAGGGCAGGCAGGCGGATCATGAGGTCGTGGCGGTCACCCTGGAGCTGTGGTCCGACCCGGAGAACGACGGCGAGCGCAGCTGCTGCTCAGCTCAGGCGGTGCGCTCGGCGCGCGAGATCGCCCACCGGATGGGCCTGGCCCACCTGTCGATCGATCTGCGCGAGGAGTTCAGGGCGGGGGTTGTGGAGGGATGGCTCGAGGATCATGCCGCCGGGCTGACTCCGAACCCGTGTGTGCGCTGCAACGGCAACGTGCGCCTCGACGCGATGCTAGAGCTCGGCGAGCGGCTGGGAGCGCGCACGCTCGCGACCGGTCACTACGCGCGCGTATGTGACGCGCTGTTGCGAGTGGCCGCGGATGAGAGCAAGGACCAGACCTACGCGCTCGCGGCGCTCTCGCCGTCATCGCTCGCGCGCATACGCTTTCCGCTCGGCGCTTACACCAAGGCGCAGGTACGGGAGATCGCCGCGCGCGCAGGCCTCGAGGTCGCGCGCCGTCCCGACTCCCAGGATCTGTGCTTTCTCGCGGGCACGCGCAGCGCCGCCTTCCTGGAGCGCCATGGCGGGCTCGGCAGCCGGCCCGGCGCGATCCAGGACCGAAGTGGGCGCCGGCTCGGCTCGCATGAGGGGGTTCACACGGTCACCGTCGGCCAGCGCCACGGCCTGGGGATCGGCGGCGGGGAGCCGCTGTACGTGCTCGCTACCGATGCGCGCGCGGGAACGGTCACCGTCGGGGCGCGCGAGGATCTGTTGACCCACCGTGTGAACGTGCGCGACGTCACGCTTCATCGCGAGGGTTCGCGCGTGGATGGGGTGAAGGTGCGCTATCGCGGCCGGCGCACGCCGGCTTGCCTCGAGGGAGATCTCGTGGCGGGCGAGCACGAGCGCGTCGAGGTGAGCCTGCTCGCGCCGATCGAGCGCACCGCGCCCGGGCAGGTGGCGTGCTTGTACTCGGGTGATGTCATCGTCGGCCACGGAACCATCACCTGACGTGATCGATGACCTTCGCCGTGCTGTGTCCTCGGTCGCTCGTGTGCCGAGCACACTTCGCTCCCTGCGTCCGTGCCCGGCTCGGCCCTCGATCACGTCAGAGGCCCCCTAAGATCAGAGCCCGATGACTACCGACGAGATCAGGGAGCGCTTCCTCGCGTTCTTCGAGGAGCGCGAGCACAGGCGCATGCCTTCGGCCTCGCTCGTGCCCTCCTCGCACGATCCCTCGGCGCTCTTGACGGTCGCGGGGATGCACCCGCTGAAGCCCTACTTCCTCGGTCAGGAAGCCCCGCCCGCGCCGCGGTTGACGAGCTGCCAGAAGTGCTTCAGGACCGTCGACATCGACAACGTCGGCAACACCAACCGCCATCTCACGTTCTTCGAGATGCTCGGCAACTTCTCGATCGGCGACTACTTCAAGGAGCGGGCGATCCGGCTCGCCTGGGATCTGTCGCTGCAGGTCTTCGGCTTCGATGCCAATGACATCTGGGTCACCGTGTTCGAGGGCGACGAGCAGCTCGGCTTGGGGCCCGACGAGGAGGCGATCGCCCTGTGGGAAGCGGTCGGCGTGCCGGGCGATCGGATCGTGCGCTGCCCGCGCTCGGAGAACTTCTGGCAGGCCGGGCCGACCGGGCCGTGCGGGCCGTGCTCGGAGCTGTATGTCGACCGCGGCGATCACATCGGCGAGCCGGGGGACCTGCCGGGCGGGGAGAATGAACGTTTCCTCGAGTATTGGAACCTCGTGTTCATGCAGTACGACCAGCACGAGCCGAACCGTCTGCGAGAGCTGCCGGCGCGCAACATCGACACCGGCCTCGGTCTCGACCGCATGGCCGCGATCCTGCAGGAGAAGCGCTCGGTGTTCGAAACCGACAACTTCAAGCCGCTGATCGAGCTGGGCGAGGAGCTGTCCGGTCGCTCTTACGGCGAGGGCCTGCAGACCGATCGGGCGCTGCGCATCCTCGCCGACCATTCGCGCGCGATGACGTTCCTCGTGGCCGACGGCGTGGTGCCGTCAAACGAGGAGCGCGGCTACGTGCTGCGCCGCGTGATGCGCCGCGCGATCCAGCAGGGCAGGGCTCTGGACATGCCGCCCGGCTTTCTCGTGCGCTACGCGGAGCGGGTGCGCGAGCTGATGGGCGCCTCCTATCCGGAGCTCTCCGAGCAGCGCCAGGCGATCGAGACGTGGCTCTCTTCCGAGGAGGAGGCCTTCGGGCGAACGCTCGAGCAGGGAATGGGGGTGCTGCGCTTTCACATCGACCATGCCCGCGACCACGGCCTCGACCACGTTCACGCGGACGACGCCTTCAAGCTGCACGACACGTTCGGCTTCCCCTTCGAGCTCACGCGCGAGCTGGTCGCGGAGGAGGGGCTCAACGTTGACGAGGACGCCTTTGAAGCGCTTATGGAGGAGCAGCGCGCCCGCGCCCGCGCGGCCGGCGCGGCCGGCGAGCGGGGCGGGGAGGATCCGCGCGAGCGAGCGCGTCGCTTCGCCGGGCAGGCCGGTCCGGCCACGCGTTTCACGGGCTATGAGACGGAGCGCCAGCCGACGACCGTGGCGGCCGTCGGCCGGCACGATGGGCAGTCTGCTCGTGAAGCTGACGGAGTCGCCCTTCTATCCGGCCGGGGGCGGACAGGTGTCCGACACCGGCGTCATCGAATGCGACGCGGGCGATTGCCGGGCGCGCGTTGAGAGCGTGTACCGGCTCGGTGATGACCAGGCGCTGTCCGTCGTGGTCGAGCGCGGCGAGCTGCATCCCGACGAGCGCGTCCTTGCGCGCGTCGACCATTCGGCGAGGCGCGCGACCGAACGCAACCACACCGCCACCCATCTGCTCCATGCAGCGCTGCGCGAGCGCCTGGGCGCACACGTCCGCCAGGCGGGCTCCTATGTGGGGCCCGACAAGCTGCGCTTCGACTTCAGCCACGGCTCGGCGCTCACGCCCGAGGAGCTGCGCGACGTGGAGGACCGGGTGAACGAGTGGATCGGCCGGGGCGACCCGGTCAAGCCGATAACCACCACGCTGGAGGAGGCCAAGCGGCTCGGGGCGATGGCCCTGTTCGGGGAGAAGTACGGGGAGGTCGTGCGCATGGTCGAGATCGCCGACGGCGAGTACTCGCGCGAGCTTTGCGGCGGCACGCATGTGCGCAACACGGCGGAGATCGCCGCGTTTCTCGTCGTGAGCGAGACGTCGAGCGCGGCCAATGTGCGGCGCATCGAGGCGCTGACGGGTCCTACCGCGGTGGAGCTGCTGCGCGAGCACGACCGGGCCCTGAGAGACGTGGCCTCGACGTTGCGCACCCGGCCGGAGAGGGTCGCTGAGACAGTCCATGAGCGCGAGCGGGAGCGCAGGCAGCTGCAGAAGGCGGCTCGCTCCGGCGCGGCGGCCACCGAAGCCGTCGACGTCGAGGCGCTCGTGCGAGACGCAACGCGGATCGACGGCGCGGCGCTGCTCAGCGCACAGGTGGAGGTAGCCGACGCCAAAGCGCTCCTCGACCTCGCCGACCGAGTCAAGGGCAAGCTCGGTGGCGACGGCGTCGTCGTGCTCGGGGCCGCGCTCGACGAGCGCGCCTCGCTCGTCGTGAGCGTCGCGCCCGCGCTCGTGGAGCGCGGCGTAAAGGCGGGCGCGATCGTCAAGGCCGCCGCCGGTGTCGTGGGCGGGGGAGGGGGCGGACGCGACACGATGGCTCAGGCGGGGGGACGCAATCCAGAGAAGATCGAGGAGGCGCTCGCGGCCGCACGCGCGATGGTCGAGGCCGCGTTGAGCGACAGCGGTTCCACGTAGGAAATCGCCGGAATGACCGCTCGACGATCACCGCCGCCACGCTGATGCGGGTGCTCGCGCTCGACTACGGCAGCGCCTATTGCGGCTGCGCGCTCAGCGACCCCACCGGCACGATCGTCACCCCGATCGGGCCCGTCGCCTCCCCTGACAGTAAACGCGGATTCGCGACGCTCTCCGAGATCGTCCGTGAGCGTGAGGTGGAGCGGGTCGTGGTGGGACTGCCGCTGTCCCTGCGCGGGCACGACACCGACCAGACTCGCACGACGCGCGAGTTCGCGGCGAAGCTGTCGGCGAAGCTCGGCGAGGATGTGCCCGTCGAGCTTTACGACGAGCGCTTCACCACCCGCATCGCCGCAAGCGTGAAGCAGGCGAAGACGAGCGAGCATTCACGCGCGGCGGCCGTCCTATTGGAGAGCTGGCTCTCGCAATCGCGATAGGGTCGCAGCGGTTTGAAGCCGGACAAGCAGACAGGCGCCCGGGAGCGCACCGAACAGGAGCGCGAGCGAGCTCGTGAAGAGCGCGAACGACATCGGCTAGCGCCGACCGCGCCGGCGGCTCCACGCGCCGAGGAGGCGATGAGCCGCGCGCGCCGTCCACACCTGCCTCATCCACACCTCCACCGGCCGCACCTTCCTCACCGCCCAGACCGGCATAGCCGTCCCGCTGGCTTTGCGGTTCTGATCGCGGTTGGCGGCATCCTCGCGGCGCTCGCCGCGGGGGCCGTATTGTTGGCGACACGCCACCCGCAGAGCGCGCCGGCGGGGCCGCAGATCACCACCGTCGTGATCCCCGAGGGGAAGACGGCTGCGCAGATCGCCCAGATCGCGCGCTCGGACGGGCTGACGGGCTACTACCTGGCCGCGGTGCGCTCGGCCGCGACCCCCGCGCCGCGCTCTGAACGCTCGCCCGGCCTGCGAGCATCCGACTACGGCGCGCCCGCGTCCACACGCAGCCTCGAAGGGTTCCTGTTCCCCGCGACCTACGAACTGTACGCCGGGGCGCCCGTCTCGCGGTTCGTCTCCGATCAACTTGAAGCGTTCCGTGAGCATTTCGGTGGGGCGGAGGTCGCGCGCGCCAAAGCGCTTGGCGTAACCCCGTATCAGCTCTTGACAATCGCCTCCATGATCGAGCGCGAGGCCGCCATCCCGCACGATCGTCCGCTCGTGGCAGCGGTCATCTACAACCGCCTGCGCCTGCACATGCCGCTTGGGGTCGACGCCACGATTCGCTATGCACTGCACGACTACTCCAGGCCGCTCACCGAAGCGCAGCTCAAATCGAGCTCGCCGTACAACACGCGCACCCACCAGGGCCTGCCGCCGACGCCGATCTCCAATCCGGGGATGGCGTCGATCCAGGCGGCCGCGCGGCCCGCGAAAGTCTCATATCTCTATTACGTGGCCGGGGCGGACGGCTGCGGCGAGCTGCTGTTCTCCACCACCTACGCCCAGTTCGAAGCGAACGCCGCCGCATACAGAGCGGCGCTGCGCCGCAACGGCGGCAACACCCCGACCTGCAAGAGGAAATAGGCGATGCCACGCCTGGGGGTAATCGGCTGGCCCGTCGCCCACAGCCGCTCGCCCTCCATGTTCATGGCGGCGTTCGATGCATGCGGTCTCGCAGACTGGACCTATCAGCGCCTGCCGCTCGCGCCCGAGCTGTTCGAGGAGACCGTTCGCGCGCTCGGCGCCAGCGGATTCGCGGGGGCGAACGTCACGATCCCCCACAAGCAGGCGGCGCTCGCGATCGCCGACCGGGCGAGTGAAGCGGCCGCCGCGATCGGCGCCGCCAACACCCTCACGTTCAACTCGGATGGCTCGATCGAGGCGCAGAACACCGATGCCCCCGGACTGATCGCGGCGCTCGGCCGGTCTCCCGCGGGCATGAGCGCGCTCGTGCTCGGCGCGGGGGGCAGCGCGCGCGCGGCAGTCTGGGCGCTGCTCGGCGCCGGCGCCGCGGCTGTGTCGGTGTGGAACCGCACGCCCGAGCGGGCGGTCTCGCTCGCGGGCGAGCTGGGCGCCCGGGCGGTGAGCGAGCCGATTGAGGCGGACCTGCTCGTCAACTGCACGTCGGTGGGACTGCAACGGTCGGCCAGTGAGCTTGCGACGCTCAACCAACTCGGTCTGACCGCCGATCAGGTCGGTAGGTACCCGTATGTCGTCGATCTCGTCTACAACGATCAGCCAACGCCCCTGCTCTCGGTCGCGAGTGCGCATGGCTCCCGGACCGTGGACGGACTCGATGTGCTCGTGGCGCAGGGAGCGCTCAGCTTCGAAGCGTGGACCGGCCTGTCCGCTCCGCTCGACGCGATGCGTCGCGGCGCCCGCGAGGCGTAGGCCTCAGACGTCGGGGCGGGTGTCCCGATGAGCGGCAAGTCGCCCGACGGGCTGCGCCATGACGATGCCGCCGAGCCTCGCTCGGACGTTGAGGAGTCCGCGGGCCTGCCCGGTCTCGAGGATCGCGAGCCGCAGGTCGAGATCGAGATGGAGCGCGACCCGCTGGCGGACGAGGCGCCCGGCGAGGCCGACGGCCGCCCGCTTGCCAGAAGCCCCTCGGACGTGAATGCCCGCGCGCAGGACGGGGCGGGCTCCGGGTCGGAGGGCTCGGGCGCCGACGGAGCCGTTCGCGGCGTCACGAGCCCCACGCGCCGTGGCTCCTCCTCGCGCTTTCTGACGGACGTGATCATCGAGATGGGGCTAGTTCCGCGCGAGCGCGTCGAGCAGGCGATCGAGTCTTCCCGCAACGAAGGCACGACTCCGGAGCGCGTCCTGCTCGCGGGCGGCGCGATCACTCCCGACGGCCTCTCGCGCGCGCTGGCCGAGCGCTACGGCCTCGACCACCTCGACCTCGACGTCTTCCCCGTCGACATGGGCGCGGCGAACCTCGTCGCCAACACCGCCGCCAAGCGCTACCGGGCGGTGCCCGTGGCGTTCGTCGACAAGCGCACGCTGCTGCTTGCGATGGCCGATCCCTCCAACGTGCTGGCCGTCGACGACGTCGCAATCATGACCGGCTACGAGGTGCGGGTCGCGGTCGCCTCCCCGGAGGCGATCAACGACCTGGTCTCGCGCATGAACCGCTTCGACGACGTCGTCGAAGCGCAGCCCCAGGACGAGGAACAGGACGGCGGAGCCGAGATCGTCAACCTGCGCGAGACGGCCGACGACGCGCCGGTCGTCAAGCTCGTCAACCAGATCGTCGCCCAGGCGGTCGAGCGCGGCGCCTCCGACGTCCACCTCTCCGCGGACGGTCACGAGCTGCGTGTGCGCGCCCGCGTCGACGGCATCCTTCACGACATAACGACCGTCCCGCGTCGCATGGCGGCAGGCGTGATCTCGCGCATGAAGATCATGGCCGATCTCGACATCGCCGAGCGCCGGCTGCCGCAGGACGGGCGCGTCGGGCTGAGCGTCGACGGTCACCACATCGATCTGCGCATCGTCACCCTGCCGAGCGTGCACGGCGAGTCGATCGTGATGCGCATCCTCGACAAGAGCTCTGTGGTGATGAAGCTCGAGAAGCTCGGCATGGCCGATACCGAGCGCGAGCGCTTCGAAAAGGCGTTCAACGAGACCCACGGCGCGGTCCTCGTGACGGGCCCCACCGGCTCGGGAAAGTCGACGACGCTGTACGCCGCCCTGCTCGAGCTGAACACGCCCGAGAAGAACATCATCACCGTCGAGGATCCCGTCGAGTACCAGATCGAAGGGCTCACCCAGGTGCAGGTCTCCACCAAGGTCGGCCTCACGTTCGCGACCGGGCTGCGCGCGATGGTGCGCGCCGACCCCGACGTGATCATGGTCGGGGAGATCCGCGACCGCGAGACGGCGCAGATAGCGGTCGAGTCCGCGCTCACCGGCCACCTGGTGCTCTCGACGCTGCACACGAACGACGCTCCGTCGGCCATCACCCGCCTCACGGAGATGGGCATCGAGCCGTTCCTCGTCGCATCGGCGGTGGACTGCGTGCTCGCCCAGCGCCTGGCGCGCATGCTGTGCCCCAAGTGCAAGCAGCGCACGATCGTCCCCGCCGAGGTGCTGCGCGAGAATGGCTACAAGGCGCTCGTCGACGTCGAGGCGTATGAGCCTGTCGGTTGCCGCAGCTGCGGGGGCACGGGCTATCGCGGGCGAATCGGCATCTACGAGGTGATGCTCCTCTCGCCGGAGATCCGGCGCATGGCGCTCGAGCGCCGCTCGGCCGATGAGATCCGCGAGGTCGCGGTCCGTGAGGGCATGCGACGCTTGCGCGACGACGGCTTGGAGAAGGCTCGCCAGGGACTCACCTCGATAGCGGAGATCGCCCGTGTCGTGGGAAGTAGTTGAGGGTGCCTGCGGTGGCCCTGAGATTGGCGGCGGCTTTGCGATCGCCGGCGGCGGTTGAGGTATGCGGCGCACCTGCCGATAACCGGTCCATGGGCGCCAACCGATTTGGCAGCGACGAGACGCGGGCACGGCTGTGAGCCTCGACTTCGCCGATCTGCTGATGGAGGTCGTCTCCCGCCGTGCCTCCGACCTGCACCTCTCCGCGGGCGCGCCGCCGACGCTGCGCGTGCGCGGACGCCTGCAGCGCGTCGAGGGCTACCCGGTGCTCGACAGCACCGAAACTCGTGAGATCGTCTACTCGATCCTCACAGGCGATCAGCGCCAGCGCCTGGAGACGAACTGGCAGCTCGACTTCGCCTACGCGATCCCCGGCCAGGCCCGCTTCCGCGTCAACGCCTACTATCAGCGTGGCGCGATCGGCGCCGCGTTTCGCCTGATCCCCTTCGGCCTGACCTCGATCGACGAGCTCGGCCTGCCGCCGGCCGTGCACGAGTTCACGCGCCGCCCGCGCGGCTTCGTGCTCGTCACGGGACCCACCGGATCGGGCAAGTCCACCTCGCTCGCGGCGATGATCGACGAGATCAACAACACGCGCGAGGAGCACATCATGACGATCGAGGACCCGATCGAGTTCCTCCACGCCCACAAGAAGTGCCTCGTCAACCAGCGCGAGCTCGGCTCTGACGCGCAGAGCTTCGCCGACGCGCTGAAGGCGGCTCTGCGCCAGGACCCGGACGTGATCCTCGTCGGCGAGATGCGCGACATCGAGACGATGTCCACCGCGCTGACCGCCGCCGAGACCGGCCACCTCGTGTTCGCCACGCTCCACACCCAGGACACCGCCCAGACCGTCGACCGCATAATCGACGCGTTCCCGTCCGGTCAGCAGGGCCAGGTGCGCATGCAGCTCTCGGTGGCCCTGCAGGGGATCATGACCCAGCAGCTGCTCCCGACCGCCGACGGCTCGGGCCGCGTCGTCGCGTGCGAGGTGCTCGTCCCGAACCCCGCCGTGCGCAACCTCATTCGCGAGGGCAAGACCCACCAGATCTACTCGGTCCTTCAGACCGGCGCCGCCCAGGGGATGCAGACGATGGACGCGGCGCTCGCCACGCTCGTGCGCGGCGGCAAGATCTCCCAGCAGCTCGCGGAATCGCGCTCCACCTCGCCCGGCGAGCTGGGCCGTCTGCTCGGCGCGGGGGCGATGGCGGCATGAGAGGGACACGATGAGCACCTACGTCTTCAAGGCGATGGACCTCGCGGGCATCAAGGCCCGCGGCGAGATCGAGGCGGACTCCAAGCAGGTCGTATCCGACCAGCTGAAGTCGCGCGGCATGATCGTCCTGGAGATCGCCGACAAGCACTCCTCGCGCGAGATCGAGCTGCAATTCCTCAAGCGGGTGAAGGCCGGCGAGCTTGCCATCTTCTCGCGCCAGCTGGCGACGATGATCGCCTCGGGCCTGTCGATCCTGCGCGCGCTGTATGTGCTCGAAGAGCAGACCGAGAGCAAGTTCCTCAAGGAAACGGTCGCCCAGGTCCGCAAGGACGTCGAGGCCGGTCTGCCCTTCAGCGATTCGATCGAGCGCCACCCGAAGGTCTTCAACCCTCTGTTCGTGGCGATGGCGCGCGCCGGTGAGGCGGGCGGATTGCTCGAGGAGTCGCTGGAGCGCGTCGCCGACCAGCTCGAGAAGGACGCCTCATTGCGCCGCCAGATCCGCTCGGCGATGATCTACCCGACGCTCGTCATCACGTTCGCGGTCATCGTGATGATGGCTCTGGTCGCATTCCTCGTGCCCGTGTTCGAGGGGGTCTTCAAGTCGTTCGGCGGCGAACTGCCCGCGATCACGAAGGTGTCCGTGCTGATGTCCAAGGTCGTCACCTCCTACTGGTACGGCATGTTCGCCTCGTGGGGGATCACCGCCTTCGCTTTTGTGAAGTGGAAGAAATCCTCGTGGGGCCGGCCCCAGTGGGATCGCTTCCGCCTGCGCGTGCCGATGAAGATCGGCGCGATCGTCCAGCAGGTCGCCGTCGCGCGCTGGTCGCGCACGCTCTCCTCGCTCACGGGGGCGGGCGTGCCGCTGCTGCTAGCACTCGACATCACCGGCAAAACCGGAGGCAACATCGTCGTGGAAGAGGCGATGGCGGGCGTGATCGAATCCGTGAAGCGCGGCGGCACGCTCTCGGAGCCGCTGTCCAAGGCTCCGATCTTCCCGAAGATGGTGACCCACATGGTCGGGGTCGGCGAGGAGACGGGCGCTCTCGACAAGATGCTCGGCAAGATCGCCGACTTCTACGAGGACCAGGTCGAGGCCTCAGTCAAAGCGCTCACCTCGATCCTCGAGCCCGTCATGATCATCGTGATCGGCGGGATCGTCGGCTTCATCGTGATCTCGCTCTACATGCCGATGTTCACGATGTACCAAAACATACGCTGACCCCGGAGGGGAACCCCGCGCGCGGGGGCTCTACGCCCCGTGGGTCATCCCGCGAGCCGCGGGCGACATGGGTACCGTCGGTCACCGGCTGCGTTTCGCATCAGGGTCCGCCCGCCTCTCGCGGGATGGCCCACGTGACGCTCGCCTGATCGCGCGCGCCCCTTTAGGAGCAGGCCCACGTGCTGGTGCTGTATGCCCTTTCGCCATGGTCCGCGGATTTGCGCGTCGACCCCGGTCGACCGCTCTACAGAAGCTCGCGACGCTCGTCGACGCGTTCGCAGACTGCGTCGTAGCTGGGGTGGGGGTTCGTTCCGAAGTAGTAGGCGCTCATCGTGTCCTCGTACTGACGGACGATGTCCGTGACCAGCGGCTCGGTGGCGCAGAACGCAAGCGATGTGGCGAACCCGTCGCCTGGCCGCGGCTCGACGCCACCGAAGTGGATGGCAGAGATGGCGACCGCGTCGGCCAGGATGACGTCGAACTGGTCACGGTCCGCAAGCAGGTCGCAGCACTCACCGTGACCGAGCAGGCAGTGAATGTCGTAGTAGTGGCGGGACGCGCGGAACTGGGGCAGCAACCCAAGGTCTGTGACGCTGCGCGTCGCGGAGGTATGCACGAGGAACAGCTTCTCCACCAGAGTCCGGCCCGGGTGCAGTACGGGCACCTCGAAGGGGATGAGGTCGTCGAAGGTCATGATGTCGATGTCGCGCTCCGCCCGGAGAACGTCGCCCAGCAGCGTGCCGATGGGGCGCATCCCGTGCGGCTCGACGCCTCCGAGCACTCCGATGTCGAGGCGGATCTGGGGCAGCATGAGCGCTGGTCCCTCGGTTTCGGATCCGTAGTGCAGCAGCTCGATGCGGTAGGTCCCGTCATCGCCGCCCCCGCGCCGCGTACTCGCACCGTCGCCGACCGCTTGGGCGGCGGTTTGGGTCATCGTCTTGAGCCGGTCGTACTTCGCCTTCTTGCCGGTGGTACCGTCGTCGCGGACGAGGATGTCGATGTCCTCGGAGAACCGTTGAATCAGCGCGAACCCCTTCGACAGGCTCGTCCCACCCTTGAAGATGAACTCGCCCGGATAGGTCGCTTGCAGCGCTCTCAATGCCTGCGTGACCCAGTAATCCTTCTCAACGACACCGTGCGGCAGACCGAGGCTTTCGCCCGCCTGACCGCAGAGCGCCGGCAGGTCCACCTGGTCGCGCAGCAGCGCCATCAGGACACGGACGCCATAGCGGGTCGATCATCGCCGCGGGAGAACGGCTCCTGCTTGCGGCGACGCCAGGCGGACAACATCGGACTCAGGCCATTACTAGGGCATGCTGACGGACTCTCTCAGTGTGAGCAGGCGGGATGCGCTCAGCCTCTTGGCGCATCCCGCTCGTGCTCATGAGACCGCGCAAGCCTTCACGGACCACGGCGGGCTCATCCTTGGCCGCTCGTGCCAGCTTCAGTGGCCGGACCTTGTCAGACCGCAGCAGACCGACGAGCTGATTGACAGCTTCTTCGCGGGGCATCTCGATAAGCCGCGACCAGTCGGAGAGAATCTCGAGCAGAGCGACCTCGTGCCAGTTGAGCTTCTGCTGCGCACGGCCCTCCCGCCCGCGACGGTCCTTAAGCACGATGCGGCCTTCGATGAGTGCTGGCGGACGCGTGGGGACGGCGATCGTGTCGTGCCGAGGATGCTGGGTGGACAGGCCCAAGGCCAGGGCTGCGCTCCACTCTGCCGGGCCGACGCCGTCACGACCGACGAGCTCCTGAACAAGCTGAACGGAAGACGGGCCGCTCATGCCGAGCATCGTCTCCGTGCCGCGCCAATACAAGCCACGGCGGACATGCCGGAGTTTGCCGTCCTCAGCCAGGCGCGACAGCTCGCGCAGGACCGCGGCGCGTGAGCCCGTGAAGTCATCCGCGCGCCAGAAACGGTCCCTGGAATGAAGCACCCGGCGACGCACCTGGTTGGCGACGCTGAAATTCGCGACCTCTGAGTTGGTGACGGAATCGTTCATCAGCTATCGCAAAGCCTAGCATGTTGTCCAGGTCGCGTAACGAGAAGTGGACAACCTGGTCAGGCCTGTAGGGCGGCAGCGCAGTACCTGGCTCATCTTCACGAGCCGCCGAGCGCTATCGCGTGCCAGGCAGCGCACCATCTACGAGGGGATCTACGAGAGCCTTGCCTCCGCGAGCGGAAGCGCCTTCGAAGCTATTGGCTGCTTGAGACGATTTTTTGCATGGCGCTGATATGCAGGCTGCCGGTATCGACTGAGACGGCGAGGTGGCCGTCGAGCAGCGCCCGCAGCTGCTCGCCTACGAGCTCGCGTCGCCAGCCGCGCATGGTGCGCACATCTGCCTCCGTCTCTTCGCGGTGGGCGATCACGATCGCCTGCAGGTCGGCTCGCGAGGCGAGCAGCTCGTAGGCGAGGTCGGCTTCGCGTGCGCGGGCGCGAACGAGCGACTCGCACAGCGCGATCAGCGGAGCGTCGCCCGACTCGGGCAGGGATGGCCTGGGCGAGCGCTCGAGAGGCTCGGGTGGGCGCTGCAGTCCTCTGGCGACCGCGTCGAGCAGCTCTCCCGCGCGTCTCTGAAGGGCGCTCTGGCCCACGCCCCTGATCTCTTCGAGCTTGTGCTTGGAGGAGGGCTTGCGCTTGGCGATCTCCACGAGCACGGCATCGCCCAGGACGCTCTGCACCGGCCTGTCGCGCGCCGCGGCGGTCTCCTCGCGCCATTGCAGGAGCTCGCGCGCCACGCCCTGCGATGCCTGGCTCAGGCCCCTGATCCGCGGCAGTTTGGAGAAGACGGCGTCGAGATCTCGCTCGTCGCTGACGCGCTCCAGGTACTCGCACTCTTCGCGAGCCCAGCCGAGGCGCCCGGCCGCCTCCAAGCGGCTCTCGAGCTCCTTTGCGAGGGCAAGCAGGTGCGCGACGTCCTCACGCGCGTATGAGAGCTGCTCTTCGGAGAGGGGACGCCTGTCCCAGCGGGTGAAGCTCGCGCTCTTGGCGACGCGCACGCCCAGCGCCTCGATCAGCAGCGTCTCGTACGAGCACTGCGCCGGCAGCCCGATGAAGCCTGCCGCGACCTGCGTGTCGAACACGCCCAGCACCTCGCACCGCAGGTGCCTGCGCAGCAGCGCGATGTCCTGGCGCCCGGCGTGCGCCACGACCTCGACTTTCGGGTCCTCGAGCAGCGCTGCGAGCGGCGCGGCGCGCGCATCCCCGTCGAGCGGGTCGACGATCTCGATTCGCTCGGCGCCCTCTCCGTCCTGCACCGCGAGCTGGATCAGGCACAGCTGCGTGCGATAGCGCCCCTCGCCCATGAACTCGGTGTCGAGCCCTATCCGCCCGGCGGCCCGTGCGAGCTCTACGATCTCCTCCAGCGCGCTCATGCGCTCTCGCCAACCCGCGCCGCCGGCAGCCGCAACGCAAAGCGCGCTCCCCTCTGGCCGGCGGGCGTCTGGAGCAGCTCCAGTGAGCCGTTCATGCGCGTGGCCAGCTCGCGCCCGATCGCAAGCCCGAGTCCGAACCCGCTGCGCCCACCGGTCGTGCTGCCGCGCTGGAAGCGCTCGAAGATCCGCTCGCGCTCTGACTCGGGCACACCGGGCCCGCTGTCGCCGATCGTCGCCTGCGAGTGGACGCCGTCGGTGGACGGCTCCATCCGGATGCTCGACCCGGCCGGCGCCACGTCGATCGCGTTGTCGAGCAGGATGCGCACGATGCGCGCGACCGCTCCGGGATCGCAGTCGGCCCAGCATGCGCCGCCGGCGGGAACCACCTGCACGTCGACGTCGCGTTCCCGCGCGCGGTTCTCGAACTCCGCCGCGACGGCGCGGCACAGCTCTCCCAGCTCGACCGGTTCCGAGCGCATCTCGACGTCCGCTTCCATGCGGCTCAGATCGAGCAGATCTGAGGCCAGGTGCGAGAGGCGTCGTGACTGCTCGCGCGCGCGCAATGTCCGCTCGCGCGCATCCTCGAGGTCGAGCCGCTCGGGCGCCAGATCGTCCTCGAGCAGCTCGAGCGTCCCGTCGAGCGAGGCGAGCGGCGTGCGCAGCTCGTGCGAGGCGGTGGCCACGAATGCCCTGCGCGCCTGCTCCTGGTGGCGCAGGCGCACCTGCATGCCGGCGAACGCGCGGCTCAGCTCGCCTATCTCGTCGCGATGCTCGTCGACCGGAAGCGGCGTGTCGAGGCCGCGCCTGGCGAGGTCGCGCGTCGCGTCGCGCAGGCGCTCGAGGCGACGCAGCAGCGTCGTCGTCAGCGCGATCCCCAGGAGCAGCGCGATCCCAAGTCCCGCGGCCGCCGCCTCGATGAAGGCGCTGCGCACGACCTCAACCGCCGAGCTCACGTACTGCAGCCTGCGCACGAGCACGACGCCGTAGGTCGCGCCCCCGTCGCCGATCCGGATGGGCGCGGCGACGACCAGTTGGTCGCCCGTGAGCGTGTGCACTCCCCGCCGGGTTGAGAGCGCGCGCCGCACCTGCGCGTAGTAGGTCGGCACGTTCAGATCCTGATTGGTGGGGGCGTAGATCGTCGTGAGCCTGCGGTCCAGCACGCTCACCTGCGCTCCGCCCGCCCGCCGCCGCAGCAGCGCGACCGCCGCGGCGAGTTCGTCGCGGTTCGGCAGCCCGGTGGCGCGATCGACGCCGATGTCGCTGAGCTCGGCGCGCGAGGCCGCGATCGCGCTGAAGACAGTGGCCTCGCCGTCGGCGCGCAAACGGTGCTCGAGCGGGGAGAGCAGCCCGAGCGCAGCGACCGCGAGCGTGACGGCGCTCGAGAGCAGCAGCGCGGCGAGCAGGCGGGGACGCAGGCCGAACGCCCGCCCCAGCATCGCCTAGGGCTCCTGGAAGCGATATCCGGCTCCGCGCACGGTCAGTATCAGCTTCGGGTCCTCGGGTTGCTCCTCGATCTTCTCGCGCAGGTGCCTGATGTGGACATCGATCGCGCGCGGGTCCCTGTAGGCCGAGTCGCCCCAGATGGCGCGCAGCAGCTCCTGGCGGTTGAACAGACGCCCCGGCTCCGACATGAGCTGCGCGAGCAGCTCGAACTCGGAGAAGGTCAGCTTCACCTGCTCGCCGTCCATGTTCACCTCGCGGTGGCCGCGATCGAGCGTCACCGGGCCGAGCCTCAAGATCTCGTGGCCCATCGCGCGCGGGCCGGAGCGGCGCAGCACGGCGCGGATGCGGCTGCGCAGCTCCGCCAAGCCGAACGGCTTGGTGACGTAGTCGTCGGCGCCGGCCTCCAGGCCCTGTACCGCGTCCGCCTCGGTGTCAAGCGCGGTCAGCATGATGATCGGAACGATGTTGCGTTTCTCGCGCAGGGAGCGGCACACGTCATAGCCGCTCGGCCCGGGCCCGAGGGCGACGTCGAGCAGAACCACGTCGAAATGGTCATCGTCGATGCGGGCGAGTGCCTCCTCACCGCTCGCCACGGCGTCCACCGTGTGCCCCTCGCGCGAGAAGGAGCGCACGAGCGTCTCGCGCAGCGGCTGCTCGTCGTCGACGACGAGGATGTTCAGCGACGTGGGCGCGTCCATGACAATCGCCACAGTACACCTCTCATCGGGCGCCCCCGAACCCCCGCACGCGCGCAAGCGCGCGTGCAAGTCGTGTTGTCGGTAGTCGCCATAGGAGACCCGGCCGGCTAAGGCCAGCCTGGCTGGAGACGTCCATGGCATGCGCGCGGATCCAGCGCGCGGCCGGCGCGCAGCCGGCGCTCGCGCCGGGCCTACGCGGGTCGCAGGCCGAGTCGAGGAAGGCGTAGCGCACTTCGCCGGCCGCGATGAGGCGCTTCAGCCGCTCAAGCGTCGTGAACGGACGGCCGCTGTACGTCGTAAGCACGAGCACCGGCCTGGAGTCCTGCACGATCAGCGACGCGACGCTCGTGGAGGAGCCCGCCGCGATCTCATAGCGCGCGCCATCCCGGTTGGCGAGCAGATAGGCGCTCAGCGCGCGCTGCTCTTCGACGTTGAGGGCGCCGACGTTGCCCGCGTCGCTGGCATGGCTTTCCACGGCTCTGATGCTCGCGATCAGCGGGATGGCAAGCAGCGCCGCCAGCGGGATCGCAAGCAGGCGCGCGCGGCTGCCGGCGCTCGCCACCCAGCCGACGCCGATACCGAACAGCGCCGCCACCGCCGGCGTGAAGCCCTCCACGTAGCGGGGGTGAAGGCGCGTCATCGCGCTGAACAGTACGAGGCCGGTCAGGAGCCATAGGAACAGGCCGGTCACCGCCGCGCGCCGCACGCGCTGCGAGCGCCCGCGCCACACCGACGCCATCACGGCGATGCCGAGCAGCAGCGCAGCGAGGGCCTCCCAGCCGAGCCATGTCGCGGGCAGCTCGCCTTTGCGCGCCAGCAGACGCGTGGGGGAGGGCGGGGCGATCGTGGTAGCGCTATGCGCGTCAGCCTGTCCGGGTTCCATCGCTTTCCCTGTGATCCGTTCCGTTCCGTTGAACACGAACGCCGCGTTCCACGCGCTGCCGTTCGTAGAGCCGATCGCCCACGGTCGTTCGCCCGCGGGCACCGCCAGCGTGGCCGTCAGCCAGGCCAGCGCCACGACCACGTACACCGCGGCGGCCGCGCCCAGCTGGAGGAACCGCCTTCGCCACGCGTTCGGAGCGCCTTCGGGGCGCCGGGGCAGGCCGAGCCAGGCGATCGCGAGCAGGCCCGGCAGCGCCACGAGCGACTCGAGCAGCTTCACGTTGAAGGCGAGCCCGAGCGCCGCCGCGGCCGCGAGCAGCCACGCCGTGCCGCCACGGCGCCATCCGGCGCCGTCTCCGTCTCCTTCGCAGGCCCGCACGAGCGCGTACAGCGCGAGCACCAGCAGCAACATCATGACCGCGTCCATCGTGTCGCTGCGCGCCGTGACGACCTCGATCGGCATGACAGCCAGCGTCAGCGCCGCGGCGAGCGCCGCGACGGCGCCGAACGGGCGCCGTATGGCCGCGTACAGCAACGGCG
Organism: uncultured Solirubrobacterales bacterium; assembly: GCA_963714635.1. Lineage (GTDB taxonomy): Bacteria > Actinomycetota > Thermoleophilia > Solirubrobacterales > Solirubrobacteraceae > Palsa-744. The sequence continues at coordinate 22,571 of CAVQPM010000006.1, forward strand.
CCGCGGCGGTCCCGGCGAGCGCCTGGGGAAGCTTCAGCGAGAAGGAGCTCCAGCCGAGCAGCTTCACGCTCGCGACCGCCAGCCACAGGTCCACGGGCGGCTTGTCGATCGAGACGCTGCCGCCCGGCTCATACGCGCCCAGGAAGAAGTTGTGCCAGGAGAGGCCCATGCTGCGCACGGCCGCGTCGTAGAAGGGGTCGAGCCGCACCGCCCCGAGATCGACCAGTCGCAGGGCAGCCGCGAGGGCCGTTATGAGCGCGATCGCGATCCAACCCAGATGCTGCTCCCAACCCGCGAATGCGCGCGTGGGCGCGGGCCGATCCGTTGGGCAGGTGAGCGCTCTCACGCCGCTAACGCTAACCTCGCGCCTGGATGAGTGAGCCAGACGAGCAGAGCGACAAGCCGTGCGAGCCGTGCGGCGGCACGGGCAAGGTCATCTCGAACGTGGGCGATCGCGCGCGCAAGGTCACCTGCCCGTGGTGCCAGGGGGGCGGCGTGCGCATCGCGGGCGCCGACGCGCAGCAGTGGCGCATCGAACAGCAGTCAGCGGTTCGCGGCCGCTGAGCTCGGCGAAAGACCCCAAGCGCGGCCAGGACTGCCGCTTGTGGCGGCCAATGTGTCCACAGCGATGCCTTCATCGCTAAAGCGGTTGCGGGGATCGGCCGATTCACGCGCTGTAAAGCCAGGCCGCGGCTCGAGGCAAGCGCCCGGATAAGGGTGTGAGGCAAAGCCGGCGGCTCTCATAGGTCGGTTGGTATGACCGGCTGACGGGGGGCGCACCGCCAATTGGAGGCGGTTGGGTCGGGGACTGGCAAAACCAAGATCCCAAGGAGGATCGATGTTGACCCGACTGCGCAACCGCGCAAACGATGAGGGTGGCTTCACGCTCATCGAGCTGCTCGTCGTGATCCTGATCATCGGCATTCTGGCCGCGATCGCGATCCCGGCGTTCCTCAACCAGAAGAGCAAGGCCCAGGACGCGAGCGCGAAGGAGCTCGCGCGTACCGCCGAGACGACGGCCGAGACGTATTCGACCGATCATGGCGGTGCGTATGAAAACATGACGGCCAAGGTTCTCAACGAATACGAGAAAACCATTCCGTTGGGCGGCAAAGAAGGCATCGAAAAATGCCCAACCGGTAGCAGCGAAGCGTGCCTCGTCGAAGTAAAAGTCCTCGGTGAAAAATCCGAAGGCTACAAGATCACGACGGAAGCACCGGCGACCGGCGACAAGTACTCCGTCGAAAAGACGACGTCGGGCTCTGTCGAACGCACCTGCACCGAAAACAACAAGGGCGGCTGCGTCAACGATAAATGGTAGGAGTCCCTTCCTGGGCATAGCGCCCTGGATGTGATCTGGTACCGCGTGGGGGCGGCCTTCGGGCCGCCCCTTTCGCGTCGCGTGGCGGAAGATTGGCTCCCGTACCCACACGAAGCTCGTCCGCGCGCAGGGAACGCCCGTCCACGGCGGCCGGCAGGCCGCCCATCCCCCTCCCAGCCGGTCCTCAAGTCGCGCCGCGCCCCGGTCGATGACGTGGGCATGGAGATCGCGGCGTTCACAGGGCTGTTCGGCGCGATCTTCGGCTCGTTCCTGAACGTGGTCGCCTACCGCCTCCCGCGCCGCGAGTCGCTCGTGCGGCCCGCGTCGCGCTGCACCTCCTGCGGCACGCCGATCCGGCCCTACGACAACATTCCCGTGCTCTCATGGCTGCTTCTGCGCGGGCGTTGCCGCGGCTGTTCGGCGCCCATATCGGTCCGCTATCCGCTCGTCGAGGCGCTCACGGCGACATTGTGCGTGGCCGCCGTCCTCGCCAAGACCGGGGCGGGGCAGATCGCGCTGAGCGTCGCGTTCATCCTGCTGCTCGTCCCGATCGCCCTGATCGACCTCGAGCACCGCATCATCCCCAACAAGCTCACCGCGCTCGGCGCGGTGCTCGCGGTGGGCATCGGCACAGCGCTCGACCCCTCCGGCGAGCCGGAGCGCCTGATAGCCGGCGCCGCGGCCGGCGGCGCCCTTCTGCTCGCCGCGCTGGCGTATCCCGCCGGTATGGGCATGGGCGACGTGAAGCTCGCGGGCGTTATGGGGCTGTTCCTCGGCGCGGCCGTTGCGCCGGCCCTGCTTGTTGCGCTGCTCGCCGGCGTGATCGTCGGCGTAGCCGTGATCGCGCGCAAGGGGGCGAGCGAGGGCCGCAAGACGGCTGTCCCGTTCGGTCCGTTCCTCGCGCTCGGCTCGATCGCCTCGATCTTCGCGGGCCAGCCGCTCCTGCACTGGTACACGACCAATTTCCTGCATTGAAGCTTGCAAGGAGCCGTGGACGAATGACCAGCACCTGGCCGCGCGCGCTCAGGCCGGCCTCGATCGCGGTCGATTCCCCGTCTGAGCCGTAAACGCACCACCCATATCGCCGTCTCCACCAATCGCCAGATGCCCTCGCTCCCCAAACCTCAGCTGGACCTCGGCTCCCTGAAGTCGCTGGCCCTGCCGTCCCTCAAAGCGGGCTCCAAGAAAGGCGAGCTGCTGGTCGGGCTGGACATCCAACCCGGCTACATCGCGGCCGTGCAGGCGCACGTCAACGGCTCGGTGAGCGTGCAACGTGCGGCCGGCATGGACCTTCCGGGCGATGCTGTACGGGAGGGCGAGGTGATCGACGATGGCACGCTCTCCGAGGCGCTGCGCGAGCTGTTCGGCTCCTCGCGCCTCGACAAGCGCGTGCGCATCGGCGTCGCCAACCAGAGGACCGTTCTGCGCATGCTCGAGCTGCCGCCCATAGCCGATCGCAAGGAGCTCGAAGCGGCGGTCCGCTTCCAGGCGGCCGATCAGGTGCCGATGCCGCTCGAGAACGCGATCCTCGACTTCCACCCGCTGGGCGTGATCGAGACGCCGGCGGGCCCCCGCGAGCGCGTTGTCGTCGTCGCCGCCCAGCGCGACATGATCCAGCGCCTGCTGGGCGCCGCACGGAACGCGGGCCTGCGACCTGAGGGCATCGATCTCTCGGCATTCGCGCTGATTCGCTCCCTTTACACCCACGGTGAGGAGGAGTCCGAGCCCCGTGTGCTCTACCTCAACGTGGGCGGCCTCACGAACATGGCGATCGCAGAGGGGACGGTCTGCCGCTTCACGCGCGTGATCGGCGGGGGTCTCGAGTCGATCGCGGGCTCGGCCGCCGCGGCGCACAGCATGCCCCTGAGCGAGGCGCGTGAGCTGCTCGGCGCGGTCGATTTGACGCCGCGGCGCGAGCCGGAGCCGGAGCCCGCGACTGAGATCGTGGACGAGCTGGACGACGTTGAAGGCAGTGAGGTCCCCGCCGCTCATGAAGCGCCGTCCGAGGGGCTGGACGCTCAGCCGAGCGGCCCCGACCTGCGCCCGACGCTCGAAAGCGGCCTGCGCGAGATCGCGGGCGCAGTGCGCAACTCGCTTGAATTCCACCGCCTGCAGGACGGCGGGGGCGACGTCTCAGCCGTCGTGCTGAGCGGTCCCGCGCTGCGGATCGCGGGTTTCGCCCAGGCGCTCGAGCGTGAGCTGGGAGTGCCGGTCCGGCCGCGGAGCGTTGGGCTGCTCGCGGGCGACTCGGTGGGATCCGCCCCGCCGGAGTGCCTGGCCGTCGCGGCCGGCCTTGCCGTCGAGGAGGCGCCGCGATGAGGGCCGTCAACCTGATCCCCGCCGAGCAGCGTGAGGGCGCCGGCGGCATCACCGGGCGCTCCGGCGGCGCAGCGCTGATCGTGCTCGGGCTGCTCGCCGGCGTGGCGGCGCTCGCCGCGCTGTATGGCAGCGCTCAGCACAACATCTCCAGCAGCCGCTCCGAGCTCGCGACGGTGAACAGCGAACTGACGGCCGCGCGTGCCCAGGTCGGGCGGCTCGCGCAGTACACGAGCTTCATCGCGATGGCCGACCAGCGCGCCCAGGAGATATCCCAGCTCGTCTCCTCGCGCTTCGACTGGTCGCACGCCTTCAACGAGCTGGGCCGCGTGCTGCCACGCACGGCCACGCTCACCACGCTGCACGGACAGGTCGGCTCCGCCTCGGGCTCGGGTTCAAGCTCCTCCTCGACCAGCGCCGGCGCCGCGGGCGCGGCCGCCGCGCCGGCCGCCTCCTCGACGCCGCCGGGCAGCACCCCCAGCTTCCAGCTCTCGGGCTGCGCGACGAGCCAGTCCGAAGTCGCCAACACGCTGCAGCGCCTGCAGTTGATGGACGGGGCCGCCGAAGTCACGCTTCAAAACTCGGCTAAGTCCGGCCCCAGCGGTGGTAGTAGTGGTGGGGAAGGGCACGCGACGAGTTCCGGTCCATGCCCACCGGGGTCGCCCACGTTCAGCGTGACCGTCACGTTCACGCCGCTGCCGACCCCGCCGCAGGCGCCGTCCGCCGCGGCGATCGTGCCAACGCCCGTCTCGGCGCCCTCCAAGCACGCCGGACCGCGACGGGTGACCGTCTCGACCAAGCCGCGAGGCTCGCGATGAGCGCGCGTGACCGGATCGTCCTGCTGGTCATCGCGGCCGTCGCCGTGCTCGGCGCGGGCTGGATGCTCGCGGTCAAGCCCGCCCGGCAGCAGGCCTCGGCGGTCGAATCCGAAGTGGCCGCCGTGCGCACCCAGCTCACGACCGTGCAGGGTGAAATCACGGATGCTCAGAGCGCCAGGCAGCGCTACCGCTCGGCGTACGCGTCGCTGGCGACGCTCGGCATCGCCGTGCCGACCTCGAGCGAAGTCCCGGCGCTCATGTACACGATCGACCAGGCCTCAAATCGCAAGAAGGTCGAATTCACTTCGATCAGCAACGGTGGCTCCGGCGGGTCTGGCGCGTCTGGGAGATCTGGATCGAGCGCATCGTCGGCGAGCGCCGCGGCGCAGTCGGTTGCGCTCACACAGATGCCATTCACCTTCACCTTCAACGGCGACTACAAGGAGCTGATCAAGCTGCTTCGCCAGCTCGAAGGCTTCACCGTGCAGAGCCCCACGGGCACCCTGCAGGTGAGCGGGCGGCTGCTCACCGTCCAGAGCATCACGTTCGCGGCGCCCGCGAGCAGCGCCGGCGCTGCCGGCTCATCTTCGCAGAGCGGGTCCTCCTCCAGCGCCCGCCCGGGTGAAATGACCTGGTCGATCACGGCCACCGCATACGTGCTGCCGGCCGCTCCGGCGCCCGCCGCTCCGGCGGGTGGAGCGTCCGGTGGAGCGCAGCCAGCATCAAGCGGCGCGGGCGCCGGCGCATCGCCGGCGGGCACCCCGGCAGTGGTGAGGGCGACGCCATGAACGCCGTGAACGAGCTGCTCGAGTCGATCAAGGCCGATCTGCTCTCCCGGCGCCTGCTGCCGATGCTGGCCGCCCTCAGCATCTCGCTGGTCGCCGCCGTCGTCTACGCCGCGACCGGCGCCGGCTCGACCAGTGTGCCCGCGCCTTCGCCAACGACCTCAACGAGTCCCGCTGCGAGCCCCGCGAGCGCGGTTCCATTGAGCGTCGCGCCCGCGAACCCGAACAAGGTGGTGGCCGAGACGCCAAGCGGCGCGCGCTTCCAGAGCAAGGCGCGGGAACGCGACCCGTTCACCCCCCTGGTGTCCGCGGCGGCGGCCAAGGCCGCGTCCGGCGGCTCCTCGACCAGCACGAAGGGCGGGGGGTCGAGCTCCGGCGCCGGCGCGAAGACGGGCGGCTCCTCGCCCGGCTCGGGAGCGACCGGTGGATCGACAACCGGCACGAGCACCACGCCGGCGCCCGTGACGAACCCCCCCGCGAAGCTCGCGCCAAAGCCCAAGCACGTCGGGCTCACCTCGACGCAGTCCTACAGCGTCGCCCTGTCGCTGACAAGCCAAGGCGGGAACCTCGACGCGATCGAATCGCTTCAGCGTCTGAGTGGGCTCCCGAGCGAACAGCAGCCGCTGCTCCTATACCTGGGTGTGCTCGAGGATGGCCATGACGCTCTGTTCGTCGTGCAGCCTGGAACCGTGGTCAGCGGACCGGGAGCTTGCACGCCGGGGCCGACAGACTGCGAAATCCTCTCGCTCGCGCCGAATCAGATCGAGAGTCTCGCCGTCAGCACCGGCGGCGGTGCTTCAAGCGTCGCGCTGTTCGCGGTAACGGCCATCAAGGTGGACAAGCATCCGACAGTCGCTGCGGCGGATCGCGCGCGTCGCGAAGCGGCTGCCTATGGACGAGCGCTGCTCCAGAGCTCAACGCTGCCGGCCCTCGCGCTGTTCGAATACCAACCCGCCGTGGGGGCCGTCGTCGACCTGCGAGACCTCGCGGTGGGAGGAGAAAAGTGATGCGCCGCCTCGTCTTCGTCCTGACCGTTACAGCGGTCGTATTCAGCGGAGCGGCGAGCGCGTGGGCCAGTGTCACGGACGTAGGAAGGACGGGTCCGACAAGCCTCGGCCGTCACAGCTCGGTGCGTCATGCGTCTGCGCACGACCCCTCCCGTCATCGTCGACGTCGCAATCAACGTCGCTTCCCCCGGAGGGTGCTTGCCCATACATCGATCATCGGCGGGCGGATTGCGGAAGCCGGCGCGTTCCCGTGGCTCGCATGGATCATCGACAGGCGCGGAGAAGTGCTCGGACAATGCACCGGGACCGTGGTGGCGCCGAACCTGATTCTGACAGCGGGACACTGCGCCGAGGAGGTGGAAACTGGGGTTGTCAATGAATCATCCGGCTATCGGGTCGTCACGGGAAACGTGGATTGGGGCTCAGAAACGGAGAGGCAGGTTTCGAGCGTGTCGAGGGTGATCGTCTATCCGTACTTCGAAACCAGTGGCCCGCTGGCAGGTTGGGGAGATGCGGCGCTGCTAGTGCTGTCCGCGCCCACGACTGCACCGGCGATCCATCTCGCCACTGCCGCCGAATCCGAACTCTGGCAACCCGGTACGGGGGCGATCATGGCGGGTTGGGGACGCACGTACTACGAACAGGAAGACCTGACCGAATCGCTGCAATGGGCCGAAACGGTCGTGCAGGGGTCGGAATGGTGCAAGAACAACGCTTCGGGCTTCCATGCCCGAGGACAGCTTTGCACGATCAACCCCCCGAGCTATGGAACCGGAGGATGTAACGGGGACAGCGGCGGTCCATTGCTCGTGGAAAAAGCGGGCGCTCACAAAGTCGTGGAGATCGGGATACTGCAAGGCGGTTACGGCAAATGCTCCACGACAGAGCCAACCGTCTACACGCGCTCGGAACAGGTTGCAAAATGGGTATACGAATGGGCAGAAGCCCTGAAGCCTGGGCCCACTCCGTCTCCAACGCCTGCGCCATCCTCTACTCCGCCGCCGGCCCCGAGTGGGCCGGTCGCGCCGACTGGACCGAGCAGGGCTCCCGCGGGGCTCAGCGTTAAGCTTCAGCTGCTGCCCGAGAGCCTGAAGGAGATGCTGCGCCACGGTGTGTCGCTCAAGGCGACGGTCAACGAGACCGTCGACGGGATCGCGTTGATCTCGATCGAACACGGGCAGGCCAAACGCGCTCACCTCGCTGTCACGATCGGGCGCGGAACCGTGAAGGGTCTCGTCAACGGTACGGTCGAGCTGCGCCTCCGCCTGTCCAGGAAGGTCGCCACGAAGATCAGGCGGCGGCTACGCCACGTAACGCTCACGATCCAGATGACGCTGCTCGATCGCAGCGGCGACAAGCAGACCGCTGACGTCGTCGGGCGCTATTGAGCCATCGCGGACAGATAGGCTCCACCGGAAATGACGGTGCGCCTGATCACAGCCGGCGAGTCCCACGGACCCGGCCTCACATGCATCGTGGAGGGCCTGCCCGCGGGGCTGGAGCTCGCGCCCGAGCAGATCAACGGCGATATGGCGCGCCGTCAGCTCGGACATGGTCGTGGCGGTCGCATGAAGATCGAGAAGGATGCGGCCGAGGTCACGGCCGGTGTGCGCCACGGCCGCACGCTCGGCGGCCCAATCGCCCTGCAGGTGGCAAACCGCGACTACGCCAACTGGGAAGAGCGCATGTCCCCCTGGCCTGTGGAGGCGGACGTCGCCGAGGTGCACCTGCCCCGCCCCGGCCACGCCGACCTCGTCGGGACGCAGAAGTACAAGCAGAGCGATGTGCGCAACATCCTCGAGCGCGCCTCGGCGCGCGAGACGGCCGCGCGCGTCGCCGGTGGAGCGCTGTGCAAGGCGTTCCTGGCGGCGCTCGGAGTGCGGATCCGCTCGCATGTCGTGCAGATCGCCTCGGTGCGCGCGCCCGAGTCGGAGCGCTCGCTCGAGCTCGGCGACTTCGACGAGGTCGACGCGTCGCCTGTGCGCTGCCTGGACGCGGATGCCTCACGCGAGATGGTCGCGGAGATCGACAGGCTGCGCAAGGCGAACGAGTCGCTCGGCGGTGTCTTCGAGGTGCAGGCGTTCGGCCTCGTGCCCGGTCTCGGGTCGCACGTCTCCTGGGAGGAGCGCCTCGACGGGCGCCTGGCGATGGGGATCCTCTCGATCCAGGCGATGAAGGGCGTCGCGATCGGTGACGGCTTTCAGATCGCCGGCGTGCCCGGCTCCCGTGCCCACGATGAGATCTTCCACTCGCCCGAGCGCGGCTACTACCGCGAGACCAACCGTTCGGGAGGCTTGGAGGGCGGTATGACGACCGGTCAGCCGCTGATCGTGCGCGGCGCCATGAAGCCGCTGCCGACGCTCACCAAGCCGCTCAGATCGGTGGACATCTCCACGCACGAGCCCGCCGAGGCGCTGCGCGAGCGTACCGACTCCTGCACGGTCCCCGCCGCGGGCGTCGTGGGCGAGGCGATGGTCGCGCTCGTGCTCGCCGACGCCTATCGCGCCAAGTTCGGCGGCGATCACATCGATGATGTGCGGGCCGCCGTCGACGCCTACCGCAAGCGGATCGGATGGCGCTCGTCCTGATCGGCTTCATGGGGGCCGGCAAGTCGACGGTCGCCACGGAGCTCGCATCCAGGCGCGCCGCGGACCCACTCGACAGCGACGCCCTGCTCGAAGCCCGCTTCGGCCACTCGGTGGCCCGCGAGTTCGAGCTGCACGGCGAGCCGGCGTTCCGGGCGGCCGAGGAGGAGCTCGTGTGTGGGCTCCTGGGTGACGCCGGCACGCGCGACGTGATCGCGCTGGGAGGCGGCAGCATCCTCTCCGAGCGCGTGCGCGAGGCGCTGAGCGGACACGTCACGGCGCTGCTCGAGGTTGAGCCCGGCGTCGCTTGGGAGCGCGTGCGGGCGGCTGACGATGGCTCTGAGCGTCCGCTCGCCCGCGATCGCGAGGCATTCGACGCTCTGTACGCGCAGCGGCGCGAGCTGTACGAGCAGACCGCGGACGCCGTGCTCGTGTGGGCGCAATCGGCTTCGGGCAGCTACCCCGTGTTCGTCGGGCGCGGGCTCCTGGACGGCGCCAGTTTGGAGACCGTATGGCCGCTTGACCGTTCGGTGTCGCGGCCGTTCTGCGTATCGGACACCACCGTCGCCGGCCTTTACGCGGAGCGGGCAGGCCCGTTTCAGGGCACGGTCGAGATCGCCCCCGGCGAGAGCAGCAAGACGCTTGCGAGCGCCGAGCGCGTGTGGAGCGCGCTCGTCGAGGGCGGCATGACGCGCGCGGACCACGTCGTCGCGCTCGGCGGGGGAGTGGTCGGCGACCTGGCGGGCTTCTGCGCCGCCACCTATCAACGTGGCGTGCCGGTCGTGCACGTGCCCACCACGCTAGTCGCGCAGGTCGACTCGGCCTACGGGGGCAAGACCGGCGTGGACCTGCCGCAGGCTAAGAACTACGTCGGCGCCTATCACCAGCCGGCCGGCGTGCTCGTGGACCCCGACACGCTCGCCACGCTGCCTCCCCACGAGCATGGCGCCGGATGGGCTGAGGTCGTCAAGACCGCCCTGATCGCCGGCGGGGAGCTGTGGGAGCGTATCGCCGCGCAGGGGCCGCTCGATGAGCGCACGATCCTCGCCTGCGCCCGCACCAAGCTCGGCGTTGTCGCCGAAGACGAGCGCGATGCGGGGCGCCGCCAGGCGCTGAACCTCGGGCATACCGTGGCGCACGCGATCGAGACCGTCACCGGCTACGCGCGCTATCGCCACGGCGAAGCGGTCGGGCTCGGGCTGCTTGCCGCTCTGCGGCTGTCCGATCGAGGCGACATCCGCGAGATCGTGGGGTCGCTCCTGCAAGCGCACGGCCTGCCGGTCACCCTCGATCCCGACATCGGCGTCGAGGACCTGATCGCCGCCACCCGGCGCGACAAGAAGCGCACGGGCGCGCAGGTTCCGTTCGTGCTCGTCAGCGAGCCCGGCGACGTGAGGACCGGCTGTGAGATCGGCGAGGACGAGCTGCGCGGAGCGTTGCGGGAGCTGTACGTATCATGAGGCTCGTCCTATGAGCGCCGGCGGCCACCGGATCGAAGTGATGCACGGGGTCAACCTCGACATGCTCGGCAGGCGCGATCCCGATCACTACGGGACGCTCACGCTGGATGAGCTCGAGCGGCAGATCGAGTCGTTTGCGGTCGAGCTCGGCATGGAGGCGCGCTTCTTCCGGACCAACTCCGAGACCGAGTACGTCGAGCGTCTTCACGGCCTGCGCGAGCTGGTCGACGGCGCGATCCTGAATCCGGGCGCCTGGACCCATTACTCGTGGGCGATCCACGACGCCCTGGAGATCGCGGCCCTGCCCGCCGTCGAGGTCCATCTCTCCGACGTGAAGGCGCGCGAGCGATGGCGCTCGCTGTCGGTGATCGAAGACCTCTGCTTGGAGTCGATCCGCGGCAAGGGAGTCGAGGGCTACCGACTCGCCCTCCAGCGCCTGAAGAGACACTTGGAGGGTGAGATGACCAATGGCGAACAGGAGGGTGGGACGTGAGCGAGCTCGAGCGGGTGGAACGCCTGGCTTTGGAGATGCGCGAGCAGGAACTCGACCGGCTGCTCGTTTGGGCGCCGGTGAACCTGCGCTATCTCACGGGCTTCACCGGCAGCAACGGGCTCGCGCTGATCGCCGGCACGGGACACAGGGAAGGACCCCACGTGTTCATCACCGACTTCCGCTACGAGACGCAGGCGGCCGAACAGGTGCCCGACGTCTTCGAGCGCGTGATCGCGCCCGTCAACCTTCTGGAGACGGCTGCGCAGGCGCTCAGCGAGGAGGCCGAGCGCCGCCCGGCAAACGCGGTGCGCGCTGAGCTGGGCTTCGACGACGCGTCGCTCACGTTCCGCCGGCATGCGCGCTTGCGTGAGCTGCTGCCGCCGCGCTGGAAGATGCGTCGCGCCGGAGGGCTCGTCGAGGAGCTGCGCGAAGTCAAGGACGATCAAGAGCTCGCTCGGATCCGAGCGGCTGCCCAGCTCGCCGACGAGGCGCTGAGGGAGGTGCTCGAGCACGGTCTGGTCGGGCGCACCGAGCGCGACGTCGCCATCGAGCTCGAGCTGCGCATGCGCAATCTCGGCGCGCAGGCGCCCAGCTTCCCGTCGATCGTCGCCTGCGGCGCCCACGCCGCGCTGCCCCACGCCGAGCCGCGCGAGGAGCCGATCCCGCGCGACACGCTCGTCACGATCGACTGGGGCGCGATGCTCGACGGCTACTGCTCGGACTGCACGCGCACGTACGCGACCGGCTCACCTCCGCAGGAGGCGGTCGAGGTGTACGAGATCGTCCTACGCGCGCAGGAAGCGGCCCTGGCCGGAGTCTGCGCGGGCGCCGGCACACGCGAAGTCGATGCGATCGCGCGCGAGATCATCGAGCAGGCCGGCCAAGGAGAGCGCTTCGGACACGGCGTCGGCCACGGTGTCGGCATGGAGGTCCACGAGGGGCCACGCCTCTCGCACACCGCCCCCGAGCTCGAGCTGCGCGCCGGCAACATCGTCACGATCGAGCCGGGCGTCTACCTACCCGGCCGTCTCGGCGTACGCATCGAGGACCTGGCCGTCGTTACCGCCGAAGGCCACGAGGTCCTCACGGGGCTCGGCAAGGAGCTGACGGTGGTGGGGTAGCGCTCGCCCGGGACGCCCATACAGTGCGACCCCGAGCCCGAGCGCGAGCGGAACGGTCCAAGCCGCGAAGAAGGCCGCCTGGGCGTCCGGCGTGACGATCAGGCCGATCGAGCGATGTCCGATCCACACCGCGACCACGCTCCCAAGCGCGAGCACGGCGGGGCGGCGTCGAGCGACCGCCTCCCAGGTGAGCAGGGCGAGCAGGAACGGGAGCGGGTAGTAGACGTTGTCCCATGGGTCGAGCATGCAGCGCTCCAGCAGCAGCAGGGCGAGCAGCGCCAGGGCGACATGCTCGGGCGTGGTGCGCCGGGACAGGCGCACAGACAGCCACGCCCCGATCGTCAGCGGGACGGCGAGCGCGACGATCAGCTGATGGCTGATCGACTCGACCCAGCCGGGCGCCAGGCGCGCGCCCGCCGGAATCGCGCCGAGCGTGGTGCTCGCCAGGTGCGCCGGAGCGCCGAGGAACCACCAGATCTGCCACGGCTGGAAATCGGTTCCCGCGGCGCCGGCGGCGCCGGCGGAGGTCGCGGCGCCGTGCAGCGTGGCGAGAAAGCCACCGCCCCCAAACAGCGCGAACGGCGCGAGCAGCGCCGCCGTCACGCCCCCAGCGACCGCCATGCAGAGCATCCGCTTGCCGGGGAGCGCGAGCAGCACCGGGCCGATCGCGAGCACGGCCCACTCCTTGTTGGCGATGGCCGCGCCGAGCGCCAGGCCGGCCCAGACGCTCTTCTCGCGAGACGCGAGCAGCACGGCCGCGACGCACAGTACGCCCCCCAGCAGCTCGTCGGGGTGTCCGATTTCAAGCGCCAGCAGCGTGACAGGATTCGCGACGCACAGGATCAGCGCCACGGCGCGCGCCGCCGGTCCCTGGCCATCGCGACGCATCCACGCGATCAGCCACAGACCGAACGCGCCGCCCGCCAGCAGGCACGGGAGCGCCATCATGCGGTACACCGCCAGTTCGCCGCCGCCCCACAGATTCGCGGTGAGCGCAAACGGCGCACGCTCGAGCAGCGAGCCGCCATAGACGGGCGCCAGCGTCAAGAAGGAGCCAAGATGCCCGTGAACAAGCGCCTCGATCGCGGGCCGCGCCTCGTTGTCGTAGTCGTTGAACGCGAATTCGGCCAATCCCAGCCAGCCGATGGCTGCCGTTGCGGCGGCGGCCAGCGCGACCCAAACCGCGTTCTCGCGCAGGCGCGTGCTCACCCTGTCAACATCGGCGTCCGCGGCGCGCGGCTTGAGACTTCCCAGCGGGCGTATCGTCCGGGTGGATCGTGATGCTCTCTGGCTGTGGAGAACAAGCCATCCCCAAATGAGACGGCGGATCCGACGGGTGCTCAGGTCGTCCTGAAGGATGAGGTCTGGCGCGAGAAGATCGTTCGGGATCATCCCGAGATCGCCGAACATCGAGATGATGTCCTACGAGCGGTGTCCGCGCCCGATCACGTTGCGGCCGATCCGATCTTCGAGCAACGCAAGCGCTACTACGCGCGTGGCGTCGGCCCGAGCCGCTGGCTGCTGGTCGTCGTAAGCTATGAGCAGACGCCTGCGCGGGTCGTCTCCGCGTTCGCCAACCGGAAGGACCCCAAGTCATGGAGCGCGTGAACATCACGATCGGGCCGCTGAGCTTCGATCACGCCGACTACGACGCCGAGAGCGACGTGCTCTATCTGCATGTCGGCGAGCCGCAGGCAGGCGAGGGGGAGGAGACGCCGGAGGGACACGTTCTCCGTTATGCCCCAGGGACGAATCGAGTCGTGGGCCTCACGATGCTCGGTGCGCGTGGCATCTTGACGCGCGAGGGACATCTCGCCGTCACGGTTCCTGAGACGGTCGAGACCAGCGCCGAGGATCTCGCTCCCGCGCTCGCCGCGGTCTGACATCGCTTGCCGGTCGCCGCCGGCTGCCTGCGGTACCGAGGGCTCGACGAGCCGAGCGTCCGCGGGGGTTGTTGTGTGTACCCTGGATTTCGCTATGGCGGATCGCGGGGACCTTGAGTTCAGCTATTCGCTGATCGACCGCATCTTTCGGCTGAGCCTCGGCGAGCTGGCGGATTTCAGCGGCGCCAAGTACGACGGCGACTTCTCGTTGTCGCTGGCGGAGGCGCAGCGGCGAAAGCACGAGTATGTAGCCGAGCGCATCGGGATCGGACCCGGCCGGCGGGTGCTCGACCTTGGCTGTGGCTGGGGGCCACTGCTCAACTTCGTCCGCGGGCGCGGCGGCGAGGGGGTGGGGGTGACGCTCTCCCGCGCGCAGGTGAAGGCCTGCCGCCGCCACGGCCTCGACGTCCACTTGATGGACGTCCGCGAGCTCGGCCGCGACACGTTCGGCGACTTCGACGCCGTCGCCAGTCTCGGCGCCTTCGAGCACTTCTGCTCACCCGAGGACCACCGCGCCGGGCGTCAAGACGAGGTCTACCGCGACGTCTTCGCGCGGGCCGCGAGCGTCCTTCCCGACGGTGGCCGCCTGTACGTGCAGACGATGGTGTTCGGGCGCAACATGATCCCGATCGACGAGGTCTCGATCGACGCCGCGCCGGGCTCGGATGCCTGGTATCTCGCGCTGATGGCGTACCAGTTCCCCGGCTCGTTTCTCCCGTTCGGATCTGAACAGGTGATCGGCACGGCCGAGCCGTACTTCCGCCTCGTCGAGAGCTCGAGCGGCCGCCTCGACTACATCCAGACGATCAAGCAGTGGCGCGCGCGCTTCGCGAATCGCAGCGTCCGCAAGACGCTGACGAAGGCGCGGCTCGTCCCCCGCTATCTCGCCAGCCGCGACTTCCGGCTGGCGTTCGCATCGGGCGTGAGCGCCAACAGCGTCTGCTTCGAGCGCGAGCTGCTCGACCACTTCCGGCTCGTGTTCGAGAAGCAGTAGCAGCCAGACGCCGGCCCGCGGCGAGCAGACGTAGTTCAGGCCTTCGTCGTCTCCTCGCGCCAGGCACGAGCCTGGCGGAATGTGACCAGCCGGCCGCACTCCTCGTCCCAGAGCTTCAGCTTCATGCAGCCCATCGCGTCCCTGAACGAGAGTGTGGGGACCTGCTGGAAGGCCGGGTACGCGTCGTGCGCCCGCTGCAGGTTGTAGTTGGGGATGCGGGTCGAGAGGTGGTGGACGTGGTGCAGGCCGATGTTGCCCGTGAAGAACTGCAGCAGCTTCGGCAGTCTGAGGTACGAGCTGCCCTTGAGCGCCGCGTCGTCGTAGCTCCAGGAATCCGAGCTCTGCCAGTAGGCGTCCTCGAACTGGTGCTGAACGTAGAACAGCCAGACGCCGATCGATCCCGCCAGCAGCGCAGACGGCATCTCGACCAGCACGAAGCTCTCCCAGCCGAACAGACGGCAGAGCAGCCCGATCACAGCGGCAAGTGCGAGGTTTGTGCGCCAGACGCTGCGGCGGATTCGCGGCCGCTCGCTGCGCGAAACGAACCGTGGCCCGAGGATCATCACCCAGATCGG
This sequence comes from uncultured Solirubrobacterales bacterium, assembly GCA_963714635.1. GTDB lineage: Bacteria > Actinomycetota > Thermoleophilia > Solirubrobacterales > Solirubrobacteraceae > Palsa-744. Next base: position 37,929 of record CAVQPM010000006.1, read on the forward strand.
TCCGAGCCCGAACATCACGATCGGGTTGCGGAACAGCCGGTAGCCGAGCCGGCGTTGCCACTGCAGCGCCTCGTACTCGGCGACCGTCAAGGTCCTGACGTCCCCGCCGCCTCGCCGGTCGAGGTCGCCCGAGGAGGCGTGGTGCACGGCGTGCTGGTGACGCCAGCGCTGAAAGGGGGTGAAGACGACCAGCCCGCAGGTGGCGCCGAGCCACTCGTTCGCCTTGCTCCACGGCAGGAAGCTGCCGTGGGCGCAGTCGTGGAAGAGGATGTAGGTGCGCACCAAAAAGCCGGCGGCGAGCACCGAGACGGCGAGCACCAGCCAGTAGGAGACCTCCAGCAGGAAGTACATCCCCACCAGCAGCCCGAGATACGGGATCAGCGACGTGGCGATGTCAAGCAGGCTGCGGCCGATGTGAGGCCGGGCGTAGGGAGCGAGCACGGCGCGCCACGAGGGCGCCTTCCACGACCCCGCTGGGCGTGCGGGAGAGAGGGTCAAGGCTGCGCTATCGCTCATCTTGTGCTGGTCCTCGCATCGGCAGAGTCACGCGTCGGCTTGAGCGCTCCCGCTCTCCCGGCGCGTGTCTCCGGCGCTGAAACTCAGCCAGACCGCCGTGTTCGGTGTCCGCCGAATTGCCCCGATACGCTCAGGGTAGCCGCTTGCGCGCGGCGAGCCGCGGGCGCAAGAGGGCACGGGCGCCAGCAGCGCCCCGACGGCTACGGACGCGGCCGGGGAGCGGGCCACGTTTTCGGGTAACGCGCACGGTCTGAAAGACGCTCTGTAGGACGCCCGTCAGCTCGTCCGGCGCGAGTGTGTCCAGTAGCTCGATGGGCGGGACCACGATCCGCGTGCTCAGTTATACTTGTCCGGTATGACTGGTCGGATCGGCACGAAGGGGCAGGTTGTGATCCCGAAGGCGCTGCGTGACCGCGCGCGCCTGCAGCCGGGCGACGAGGTCGACTTTCAGCTGCGCGATGAGCAGATCGTGCTCATCGTTCACCGGACGCCGACGCGGCTGGGCGGCCGTTTCGCCCGCACTGGGATGGCGGGCCGCCTGCTGGCCGACCGCGCGCGCGAGCCGCGGTGAGCGTCTGCCTGGACTCCTGGGCGGTACTCGCCTGGCTGGATGGCGAAGAGCCCGCTCTCTCCCGCGTGGAGGAACTCTTGCCTGCGCGGCCGATCCTGAGCTGGATCAACCTCGTCGAGGTCTATTATCGCGTCGAGCGTGACCACGGGCGCAGCCAGGCCGACGATGCGCTGGCGTCGCTGCGCGCCGCCCTCTCGCTTGATCTTCCAGGCTCCGCGCAGATGATCGAGACCGCGCGCCTGAAGGCCCGCGCGCCCATTGCGCTCGCTGACTGCTTCGCCCTCACCACGGCCGCGCGCCACGACCTCGTGCTGCTCACCGGCGACCCGGAGATCATCGAGCTTCCGGATCCGCCGTGCGAGATCGAGGATCTTCGTCCGCGCTGAGCCGCGACGCACGGCATGCCTGACCGGCCGCCGCCCGCTACCCTGCGGGGCCGTGATCACAACCAACCAATTCAAGAACGGCAACCACATCGACGTCGAGGGGACGATCTTCAAGATCCTCGAGTTCCAGCACGTCAAGCCCGGGAAGGGCGGGGCGTTCGTGCGCACGAAGCTGCGCAGGGCCTCCGACGGCGCCGTGATCGACCGGACGTTCAGGGCGGGGGAGAAGTTCAGGCCGGTGAGGACGGAGGCGCGCAAGATGCAGTTCCTGTACGGGGACGGGACGGATGCGCACTTCATGGACACGGAGTCCTTCGAGCAGATCGCGATCCCCGAGGCGAGCGTCGCCGAGACGCTGCGCTGGATCACGCCGTCGAGCGAGGTGGATGTGCTGTTCATCGATGACGAGCCCTCGGACATCCAGCTGCCGAGCGCCGTGGACCTGAAGGTCACGCAGACCGAGCCGGGCCTGCGCGGCGACACCGCGTCGGGTGGCGGCAACAAGCCCGCGACGCTCGAGACCGGCGCTGTAATCGGAGTGCCGCTGTTCATCGAGGTGGGCGAGAAGGTCCGCGTGGACACGCGCTCGGGCGACTACATGTCGCGCGCCTAGAGACGATCATGCGCCGCTCGGAGCAGCGAAGGGCGGCGGTGATCGCGCTCTACCAGCACGATCTGACGGGCCGTCCGCTGGGCGAGACCCTCGAGAGGGATGCGTCGCTGTTCACGCGGGCGCTCGCCCATGCGGCGGCCGATCGTGCGGAGGAGCTCGATGAGGTGATCGGCCGCCATTCGCAAGGGTGGTCGGTCGACCGGATCCAGCCGCTCGAGCGGAACATCATGAGGGTTGCGTTGATCGAGATGCTCCATCCGGATGCCGCGCCGGCGGACGAGCCGATACCGCCGGAGGGAGCGATCGAGGAGGCGGTTGAGAGCGCGAAGACCTTCTGTGGCTCGGATGCGCCCGCGTTCGTCAACGGTGTGCTTGGCGCGGTACTGCGCGAGGTGCGCCACAATGCCTCGCAGACGTGAGCAGCCTGGAGCAGATAGACGACCTGATCGAGCAGCTCGAGCGAGCCGCGGAGCAGTTGCGCTCCGGTGAGCTGTCCACCGACGCCGCGGCTGCGATGGTCGAGGAGTGCGCGGCGCTCGCGACACGAGCGAGCACGGAGCTGGAGCGCCAGGCGCGAGCCGAGGTCTCCCCGCCCGCTCCCGGGCAGGACTCGCTGCTGTAGATGGTCGATCGCGTCGTGGCAGCGCGTGTCGTGAGGGTCGCCTGAGGGCGGCGCGGCTCGTGGGCGCCCCCTATCCCGAACACCTGCGCGAGGAGGTCGAGCGCTACCTGCAGGGCCTGCGCTTCTCCCAGGAGGCGTTGACGGCGGGCCTGGAGGAGGCGATGCGCTATTCGCTGCTCGCTCCGGGCAAGCGGATCCGGCCGGTCCTGGCGCTGGCCACAGCTCACGCGGTGGGCCTGGAGCGCAGCGAGGCGATGCCGCTGGCGGGCGCGATCGAGATGATCCACACCTACTCGCTCATCCACGACGACCTGCCCGCGATGGACGACGACGACCTGCGCCGCGGGCAGCCGACCTGTCACGTCGCATTTGGCCAGGATGTCGCGATTCTCGCGGGCGACGGGTTGTACGCCGAGGCCTTCCGCCACCTGCTGGCCGAGCAGCGCTCGGCCCCCGAGCGGGTGCTTGCCGCCGCGGCGGAGCTGGCGGCCGCGACCGGCGTGAACGGGATGGTGGGCGGCCAGTACGTCGATGTTCGCGCACGCGCGCCCGAGGGCCCCGCGGGGTTGAGGCGGCTTCATGAGCTCAAGACCGGCCGGCTGATCGGCGCGTCGGTCGTGTGCGTGCTGTGCTTGGCGGAGCTGCGCGGACCTGCGACAATGGCGTTTCAACGTTTCGCATCCGAGCTTGGTGTTCTGTTTCAGATCGTGGACGACATACTGGACGTCACCGGCACAGACGAAGCGCTGGGCAAGCCGCGAGGTAGCGATGAGAGGCACGGCAAGCGCACATATGTGAGCGAGTTCGGAATAGATCGAGCCAGGGACTTGGCAGCCGACTCGCACCGCACGGCCCACCAAGCCCTTGGCGAGGCGATGGCCGGCCTGCCGGGCGATGCGGGTAGAGCGGCCGAGCTCGAGCAGATAACCGACTTCATCTACACCCGGACATCGTGAGAATCCTCGACCGCATAGACGGACCCCAAGACCTCAAGCCCCTCACAGAGGAGCAGCTGGAGCAGCTCGCGCAGGAGGTGCGTGAGCACATCATCGACACCGTGGGGGAGATAGGCGGCCATTTCGGCGCCAACCTCGGCACCTGCGAGCTGGCGGTGGCGCTTCACTCGCTGCTGGAGTCTCCACGCGACAAGATTCTGTGGGACGTCGGCCATCAGGCCTACCCGCACAAGATCCTGACCGGCCGTCGCGATCGGCTGTGCACCATCCGCCAGTACGACGGGCTCGCCCCGTTCTGCTCGATCGCCGAGTCCGAGCACGACATCATGGGCGCGGGCCATGCGTCCACCTCGGTCGGCTATGCGGTCGGGATCAAGGAGGGCATGCGCCACCTGGGAGACGAGGCGGCCGATGGGAAGGTCGTGGCCGTGATCGGCGACGGCGCGATGACCGGTGGCGTGGCGTTCGAGGCGATCGGCCAGGCCGGTGGGCTTGGGACGCCGATCGTCGTCGTGCTGAACGACAACGGCATGTCGATCGCCCCGAACGTGGGCGCGCTGTCGCGCTACTTCAACCGCGTGAGGCTGAACCCGAAGCTCTGGCACGCGCGCTCGGGCGTCGAGGGCGGCCTGACGAAGCTGCCGGGTGGCATCGGCTCGAAGTTCGAACGCCTCGGCCCGCAGCTGAAGGAGTCGATCAAGGCGTTCTGGGCGCCCGGGCTGTGGTGGGAGGAGCTCGACTGGGCCTATATGGGTGTGATCGACGGGCATGACGTGCGTGCGCTGCGCGAGGCGCTGCGCGAGGCGCTGGCGGCGCAGCGGCCGGTGGTCGTGCACATCGCGACGGTCAAGGGCAAGGGCTTTGCGCCCGCCGAGAACGGCGGCCTGGAGGGGATGGAGAAGTGGCACGCCGCCAAGCCCAAGTCGATATCAAACGGCGCGCCCGCGCCCTCTGGTAGCTCAACTACGACGACGCAGGCGCCCCCGCAGTACACGCAGGTGTTCGGCGAAGCGCTCGTGCGCGAGTGCGAACGCGACGCGCGCGTGGTGGGCATCACGGCGGCGATGAACTCCGGGACCGGACTGAACATCCTCCAGAAGGCGCTGCCGGAGCGCTATTTCGATGTGGGCATCGCCGAGCAGCAGGCGGTGCTGTTCGCGGCGGGGCTGGCGCTCGAGGGAGTCAAGCCGGTGGCTGCGATCTATTCGACGTTCTTGCAGCGGGCGTTCGATCAGATCGTGCACGACGTGTGCCTGCAGAAGCTGAACGTCGTGTTCGCGATGGATCGCGCCGGCCTGGTCGGCGATGACGGCCCGACCCATCATGGGGCGTTCGACATCGCCTATCTGCGCTGCCTGCCGAACATCGTGCTGATGGCGCCGCGAGACGAGGCGATGCTGGTGCACATGCTGCACACCGCTCTGAGCTACGACGACGGGCCGATCGCCCTGCGCTACCCGCGCGGGGAGGGTGTCGGCGTGGCGCTCCCGTCCGAGCCGCACACGATTCAGATCGGATCGGGGGAGATCGTGCGCGAGGGCAGCGGGGCCGGCGCGGTAGGCCGGCGCGTGGCGCTGATCGGCTACGGCACGGGGGTCGGCAAGGCGCTCGAGGCCGCCGATCTCTTGGCGGGAGACGACATGGCCGTGACCGTCGCCGACGCGCGCTTTGCCAAGCCGATCGACGCGGGCCTGATGGCTCAGCTGGCGGCCGAGCACGACCTGCTCGTGACGGTCGAGGAGGGTGTGATCGCCGGCGGCTTCGGCTCGGCTGTGTGGGAGACGCTCAACGAGACCGGCGCGGGTGCGAGTGGAGTTCGCATCCTCAGGGTCGGCCTGCCCGACCGCTATGTCACGCACGGCAAGCCCGCCCTGCTGCACGAGGAGGTCGGCTACACCGGCCAGCGCATCGCCGAGCGGATCAGGGCCGCGATCGGTCATCGCCGATCGGCGGCCGTCGCATAAAGACGCAGTGAGTCTTTACCGGTCGGCTCATGAGCCGACCGGCCGGACCGCACATGTGCGGTCCGGGACCACGCCGCATGCGGCGTGGTCGTCCATGAGATTGACGGTTAAAGAGAAGCGGCCCGCTGGGGAGGCGGGCCGCTTCGAGGGGAGGAGGGATGCTGCGATGCTGCTGTACTTCGGGTCGACCACCATGATGCAGCAGGGGAACGCATGTTTGTGTGATGTCCATCACATAGGGCGGGTTTTCCCGCAGCGATTCGATTTATCGGTCATGAGACTGACGCGGAGCCCGGCGGGCGGGATCTGTCAGCGGATAGTGTCGGAGCCCGTGAGGAAGAAGCGTCTCGACGTATTGCTTGCCGAGCGGGGCCTGTTTGAGTCGCGCACTCGCGCGGCGGCGTCGGTGATGGCTGGAGAGATCAGCGTCGGATCAGACGGCCGGCTGGCCGCCAAGCCGGGTGAGCTGGTGGCCGATGACGTCCTCGTGCACGTGCGCGAGCGTCCCGCGTATGTTTCGCGTGGAGGGATCAAGCTGGCCAATGCGCTTGCCGCGACAGGTCTGCCGGTCGCGAGTCGAGTCGCTCTGGACATAGGCGTTTCGACCGGTGGCTTCACGGACTGCCTGCTGCAGCACGATGTCGCTGCCGTGATCGCGGTTGACGTCGGCTACGGCGACATCCACCTGCGGCTGCGAGACGATCCGCGTGTGAGGCTGCTCGAGCGAACGAACGCGCGCACGCTCACGCCCGAGGCGCTGCCGGCTGTGCCGGATCTCGCGGTCATCGACGTGTCGTTCATCTCGTTGCGCAAGGTGCTGCCCGCCGTGCTCAACTGCATGGCTGAGCGTCATGATGTGCTGGCCATGGTCAAGCCCCAGTTCGAGGTCGGTCGCGAGCGCATCGGAAAGGGCGGGGTGGTGCGCGATCCCGAGGCCAGGCGATCGGCGCTTGTGGATGTCGGTGCTTTCGCGCTCGAGCACAATGAGGCCGTGCTCGGCTACTACTCTTCCGGGCTACCCGGTCCGAAGGGCAATCGCGAGACGTTCGTGTGGCTGGCCGAGCATGGTCGGGCCGGCGCCGCCGGGGATCGAGAGGAGATCGAAAGCATGGCGGAGCAGGTGGAGCAGGTGGAGCCGTGAGCGATGAGGGCCGTCAGAGCTCGGTGGTGGGAGCTGTAATCGAGCCATCGGCAAGGGCCATGAAGACGGCGACGGTGCTCACGCACAGCCATCCGGCACAGACCTCCGCCGCGCTCGAGGTCCTGATGGCCGCAGCGGAGCAGGCAAGCGTGACCCTGCGCTTCGACGCGGAGGAGACGCGCAAGCATGGGCTGCGGGCCCGCGATGGGATCGCCATCGACGCTCCGCCGAGCAAAGACGTCGACCTCTGCATCGTGCTCGGCGGCGACGGCTCGATACTGAGGGCGCTGCGCACCTACGCACGGACGGGCGTGCCGGTGTTCGCCGTGAACTTCGGCGACATAGGCTTCCTTGCCACGATCGAGCCGCAGGAACTGCACGAGGGGATCCGGCGGGCGTTCGATGGAGAGTTCGAGCTACTCGAGCTGCCGGCGATCGCGCTCGCCACGCCGACCGGCGTGGAGCGGGCGATCAACGACGTGGCGATCCACCGCAAGGTGGGGGAGCGCGTCGCCGAGCTTGCCTATGTGCTCGACGGCGAGGAGGTCGGCAGCGTGCGCTGCGACGGGCTCGTGGTCGCCACCCCGGCGGGCTCCACCGGCTACAACCTCGCCAACGGCGGGCCCGTCATGGCATGGGGGGTGGAGGGCTTCGTGGTGTCGTTCATCGCGCCGCACTCGCTCACCGCGCGCACGCTCGTGGCGGCACCGGCAGATCTGTTGACGATCCACAATCGTTCGCGCGAGGCGCTCGACGTGTCGGTCGATGGGCGGCCCGTGTGCGAGCTCGACCCCGGCGCGACGATCGACGCGCGCTTCGAGGACCAGGTGGGCATCATCGCCCAGCTGCCGGGCTCGTCGTTCTATCGCAGGCTGCGCGAGAAGTTCGGCCGTCTGGCGCGCTGAGCGCCTGAGCCGTAGACATCCGGCGCCAGACCAAACAGGTCCGGCCCAGGCCGCGGCGACTCAGGCGACCTGGCGGCCCTTGCCCTCCGCGCTCCCCTCAGCGCGTGTTCCCGTGCGCTGCAGCGAGGCGATGAAGTCATCGAGCTGCTCTCTCGAGAAGCGTCGCTGGCCACCGGGGGTCCTGTAGCCGATCAGATAGCCGGCGTCCGTCCAGCGGCGGATGGTGGCGAGCGACACGCCCAGATAGCGAGCGGCCTGGGAGCTGGTGAAGACGAGCTGGTGCTCGTGGTGCTGAGTGGGGTCGGTGTGCATCGGCGCCTCTTCGTTCTCTATCGGGTTGCGATCGCCCGGCTCGCCGGGCTCCGGCGTTTCCCCTACCCGTGGGCGGAGGTGGAGCCGGACGCCAGACCATCGGCAATCTGGCCCCAAAAGTTGAGGGTACCTGAGCTTTGTGGACGTTTGGGGCGCTTGATCAGGCTCGAATCGTCCGGCTCGCCGCGGCGCCAGAGCGTCCGTCGTGCGCAAAAGCCCTGCAAATCGTCACTTTATTGCGGCTACTCGTGCATCGCGGGCGCACAGACCGGAACCTGAAGTGGACATTTCGGGTCAATCCGATAATATGTTGCGCAAACCTACTCAACGCTCATCGTGCTTGGCTGAGGATGGAGGCCGTCGCGCGAGAGCGGTTGATCCCCCGCCCGCGCGACGGAAGGAGCGACAATGGGTTACAAAGGCTGAATGTAGACAAGCCGGTCCGCGCAGCGGACGGCGTGACCGCACGAAGACATCGCCCACTGGCGATGTCTTCGTGGTTAAGGGCCGTACCTGGACGGCTTGGCTACTGGATCGCGGGTTGGGCTAGGGCGCGTGTACGCCGCTCGAACGCAAGCTCAGCCTCGAAGTCGGCGTCGTCTCCGTGCGCGAAGACGACCGGCCCGTCCCGCTCGAGCATCGCGACGAATGCCTCGACTATCTCCGCGTCCAACTGGCGTCCGGCGACCCGGCGCAGCTCCGCGATCGCGTCCTGGGGAGTCATCGGCGATCGGTAGGTATCGCGCGCTGTGAGTGTGTCGTAAACGCTGCACACGGCGATCACGCGCGATGCGAGAGGGATCTCGTTGCCGATCAGCCCCGCCGGGTAGCCGCTGCCGTCGACGTGCTCGTGGTGGTAGAGGATCGCGTCGGCCACCGGCCCGTAGCCGTCGAGACGCCCGACCAGCGTTGCGCCCTCCTGTGGGTGACGGCGCACGACCGCCCAGTCCTCGTCGGAGAGGATCTCGGCGTGCAAGATGCGGTCAGGGAGCGCGAACTTGCCGATGTCGTGGAGCAGGCCGGCGGTGTGCAGGAGCTCCTGTTGCGCCTCGTCACTGTCCAGCTCACGAGCGAGAGCGCGCGCATAGCGGGCCACCGCCGCGGCGTGCCTGGCCGTTCGGCGGTCCCGCAGCGCCAGCGTCTCAACGAGCGTCACAAGCATGCCCAGTCTGCATCGACGCGAGTCGCACCGAGCGGGCCTCGAGCTGCTCGGCACGGTCCTCGGACTGGAGCAGGGCGCGAGCAAGGTACTGGAAGATGAGCAATACGAGCACTAGGCTCAGCAGGACTGGGTAGCCCATCTTCGTGTACGCGACGGCGAGGATGACCGCGAGAACATCGGCTGCGACCTGGCTGGGAAGCATCGGAACGAGGACGATGCGCACCTGATTGAGGAATGACTGCTCCTGCAGGATCCGCTTCTGAAGCGCGATCAGCGCGAAGTTGAGGAGATTCGTCGCTATGAATACGCTGAAGACGACGAGCGCAAACGTCGCGCTCTGGATCAGGTGGTGGTTGCGCGGATCGTGGACGTCACCGATCAAGAACCGCGTCAGGAGCGAGCCAAGCACGAGATAGACGGCATAAGTCGCCAGGTTCGACAGGCACACGGACAGGGCCGGCCGGCGTGCGAGTGAGTCCGCGCCGATCGCCACTGCACCAATTGCCACCGCGGGAGCCGGTCCAAGCAGGGTCATTGCCAATACAAGCGCCACGAACCCCGCAGATACGCTCTGACTGCCCACCGTGATCGTCAGCCACTCGCCAACAACGCTCAGGACGAGCAGCAGCGCAACGAGCTCTGCGGGGTGCCAGTCGGCAGACCGAGACGTGATCACCGCCAACGCAACGGCGCCCGAAAGCAGAATCCATTGGCTGGCCAGGTAGAGCCGCTGTGTATGTCTTCGTGCGATGGTCATCTGTGCCGGCGACAAGGCTTTGTCGTCCTTAACGGCCGACACCGCGTAGGACTTAAGGCGCGGTGGACGCATGCCGATGTGACGGGACGCGCCCTGCGCACGGTGGCGGCTTCAGGCAGGGTGACCCGCGTGTCCAACCGCTTGCTCCCATGCGGCCCGCTGGTGCTTGGTGGAAAGCGAGTCGGTATGGCTATTGCACCGTTGTTGCAAGTCCCGGCTCGGCTGTAACCGCCAGCTCGATCGGCTCCGCAGTGTGAAGGCCACGCAGTGGAAGGCGAACGAAGGCAATGGTCGTCAGCGTCGCAACCGCGCCGGCAACGACCATCGCTATGCGGGTAGAGCTGAGCGCCACGATGCTTCCCCCGAGCGCGAATCCGATCGCTGGGCAGAGCGCGTTCATGGAGCCCACCGCGCTCATCAGGCGGCCGTACATCGCATCGGGTGTGAGCTGCTGGACGGCGCTGATCAGCGAGGGCCATTGGACACCATTGCCGATTCCCCCGACGATCGCCGCTCCGCAGGCGACCGCAAGCGTCGGCGCGGCCGCGAAGCCCAGATAAGCAAGCCCGACGAGCAGGGTGCCACCGGTCAACATGGGTGCGAGCGGACGATGGACGGATCGCGCGAACACGACCGCTCCCAGCGCTGCCCCGGCACCCCAGATTCCCAAGAGCAGCCCATAGCCGAGCGCGCCCGCGTGAAGGGTGGCCCTCGCATAGATCACCTCGACCGGCTCCACCGACGCGAAGAACACGATCGCGACGGCCTCCGTGATCAGCAGCACTCGCAGCTGAGGCACCTCCCAGATGTGGCGTAGGGCTGCGGCGAGGCGCGCCCCGACGGACGACTCGGTCATCTCCTCGACATAGGTGTGCACGCCGACGAGCAGAGCCGCACAGATGAGGAACGTCGCGGCATCGAGGAGCAGCGTGGTCGGTCCGCCGACGGCATGGACGAGCGCCGCGCCGATCGCCGGCCCGGCCGCGAGCATGACCATGAAGGAGAAGTTCAGGGACGCATTGGCCTGGCGCTGGGCGGTGTCGGCCGCGGCTTGCGCTGGGGCCGTGCCGGCGGCCACGCCCCCGCCCGCCTCCTCGATCGCGACGCGAGCCGCCGCTGCCCTCACGAGCGCTGTGGCCGCCACGGCGGCTATGCCGTCGAGCGTCACCAGCGCGAGCACCCCCGGCAGCCAGAAGCGCCACAGCAGCGCGGCGAGGCCGACGGTGAGGGCGGCCTCGATCAGATACAGCCCGGCGAGTCCTCCGCGGCGCTCCGATCGCTCTGTGCGTGCGACCAGCACCGGGGCGAGCAGCGCCGGCAGGAGGCCCCTTGCGACGAACAGGCCCGCGGTCGCTATCGCGCTGTGGGTGCGGTCATAGACGGCGAGCGCCAGCGCCACATAGCCGAACCAGGTCCCCAGTTCGTTGACCGTGTAGGCAAACAGGATTCTCCGCAGTCGCGGAGACTTTGGCAGCAAGGACAGACACCTCCCGACGCCGGCGCGGGGTTCGACCGCCGAGGAGCGGTCCAACGGCGCATTCTAAGGGTTCGTAGAGGAATAAGTTGTGAGATTGGGGTGCATCCAAGCCACAAGTTATTCATCTACGGACCCAAAGAGTCTGGAGCCGACACAGGGCGGGCGATCGGCCCGAGAGGCGGGCCGGTGCGCCCTCAGACGAGCGCGACGCCGGCGTGCTGGGGCTGGGCGGAGCGGGTGCGGTTGCCCACCGCGATCACGGGCAGTGTCGGATGCCTGCGGCTGAGGATGCGCATCAGCGAGTGGGTCGAGACGTCGCCGAGGCCGCCTGTGAGCACGACCATACGGCTGCCTGTCGTGTGGGCAAGCACCTCCCACGTCTCGCCCGCCTCGACGAACGGCGTTCCCAAAGGGAGCAGCCCACGCAGCTCGGAGAGCATCTTGGACCTTCTCGCGGCGTCATCTCCCACGATCAGTACGTGCGCATCCTTGCCGCGCCCCTCAACGGGCGCCGCGGATTTGGCGGCGTCCATGACGGCCGGCCGCTCGCGGGCCGCTAGCTCGTCTCCGTGCACGAGTCGCAGCCGCCGCTCAGATTGAGAAGTGGGGGTCGGGCCGCTCATCGTCAATGCGGCGCTCCGAAAGCGCTCAGCGTTTCGCTCTCTCGGCTCGTGGGAAATACCGGTCTCATCTTGCCTACATGATGGGGCGCGAGCGGACGCTTGTCTGTCGGTTGAAGGGTTCCGATCGTGTCGTCCTAAAGGTGCCGAGCGGTGTCGGCCCGAAGGCTCGACAGGGGTGCTGTCGCCCCACGGGCCGCTACGGTTAGGCCTGCATGACACCGCAGATTCCCGGGGTGGACAGGCCCATCGACGTGATCATCGCCGACGATCACACGGTCGTGCGCGACGGCATCCGCGCGGTCCTCGAGCGCGAGAGCGGCGAGTTCAGGGTCGTCGCCGAGGCCGCCGACGTCCCCGCGACGATCAAGGCCGTCCGCGATTTCAAGCCCGACCTGCTCACGCTGGATCTCACGATGCCGGGAGGGTCGAGCCTCGCGGCTCTTCCAACTTGCTTCGTCGCGCACCCAACGCTTGCCGTCGCGATCCTCACGATGCGCGAGGACCCTGAGTACGCCCGTCAGGCGCTGCGCGCGGGAGCGCGAAGCTACGTGCTCAAGGAGGCCGAGCCGGCCGAACTGCTGCAGGCCTTCCGGCTCGCCGTCGCGGGACGCGTGTACCTGCACCCAAGGCTCGGCGCCGTGATGGCGACGGGCGAGGACCCCCAGCAGGATGGCGTTGCGCTCAGCGAGCGCGAGCGCGAGGTCGTCCGCCTGATCGCGCACGGCTACACCAACCCGGAGATCGCCGAGCAGCTGCACGTCGCCGAGCGGACGGTGAAGACCTATAGGGCGCGGGCGATCGAGAAGCTGGGGTTCTCCTCGCGCGCGGAGATAACCGCCTACGCACGCAAGCTCGGCCTGGTCGAGTAGCAGTCGAGCATCCCCGTGCTGTTCCGACCGGCGCATGCGCCGGTCGGCCGGGCGGTGCATGCACCGCCCGGGACATCGCCGCATGCGGCGATGTCTTCCAAGGGAAGATGCTCGCTCAGGCGCCCGCGGGACGCCCGGCAAGCGGGACGGTCAGGCGAACCGTCGCACCGCCCCCGGGAGCCGACATCAGCTCGAGCTCGCCCCCGACCAGCTCGGCCCGCTCGCGCATGCCGGACAGGCCGAAGCCGCCCTTCAGTTCCTCCTCAGGGCCACGCCGCTGCTGCGGATCGCGGGCTGGAAGGCCCTGGCCGTCGTCGGTCACCGACGCCCTGACGATCCCGTCCCGCTCGATGACGCTGATGAGGGCTCGTGTGGCCTTCGCGTGGCGGCTCACGTTGGTGAGCGCCTCCTGGACGACGCGATAGACCGTGCTCTCGAGCTCGGGGTCGAGGCGCCGCGCGCCGTCATCGCCAAGGTCGATCTCTGTCTGGATCTCGAGCCCGTCGATCGCCTGGGCGCGGCGGGCCAGGGCCTGGAGCGCCGGCACCAGCCCGAGATCGTCGAGCGCCGCCGGACGTAGCTCGGTGATCAGGTGGCGCAGGCCGTCGATCTCCTCGCCCAGCCCCTCGAGCACCGCGTCGACGGCTTCGCTCAAGCCCGACTCCACACCCATGTCGCGTGCGTTCGCGAGCTTCAGCCGCAGGGCGCCCAGCCCCTGGACGGTCTCGTCGTGTATCTCGCGCGCCCAGCGGGTGCGCTCGCGCTCGCGTGCCTCCATGCCGAAGCGCAGACGCTCGATCTCGACAGAGCGCTCGGCGACGAGTCTCTGCGCCACGCTCGCCGCGAATGAGCTGAGCGCGCGCCTGTCCGGATTGCGAAAGCCGCCGTCCTCGCGCACGGCGATCACGAGCCCGCCGCCCTGGCCATCCATGCTGAGAGGCTCGACCAGCACCGCACGCGCCTCCAGGCCGAGCTCGTGCAACCACGTGGCTTCCTGGCCGCGGGGACGGTCGAGCGATATGGACCTGCCCGTGCGGTAGAGCGCTCCAAGCGCGCTTCCCTCGACCGGCAGCACACGCAACCGCACCGACGCGCTGCCCGATGAGGCTGCGACGCGCAGCTCGCCGCGCTCCTCGATCACGATCAAGAGCGCCGTCGCGTCGAGCAGCGCGAGGCCGCGATCGGCCATCAGGCGCAGCAGCCACAGCTCGGAGCCGGAGAGCACGATGCGAGATTATGAACGTCTGTGCGACTGGGCCCGCTGCGCAGGGCCGAGCCGGGACCGCTATGCCGCCGCGCCCGGATGCCGGTTTGCGGCGAGGGCATCGTCCTCGCGTCCCAAGTGCGCCGCTACCCGTGCCTGCAGGAGCAGTTGCTCGGCGCTGATGCCCTCACGCCAGCCGGCTATGCCGACCGATATGGGAAGTGGCCGGCGCTGACCGTCGATCTCCAGCTTGATCGAGTGCAGGCGCCCGAGCGCGCGCCGCGCGACGATCTCGCCGCGACGCTCGTCGGCGCCGGGCAGCACGACCACCAGCTCCCCGCTGCCCGCACGCCCGACACGGTCGAAGCGGCGCAGTTGACGAGAAAGCGCACCGGCGAGATAGACGAGCGCCTGCTCGGTCAGCTGCTCGCCCCGTGCAAGGCCCTGCGCGTCCTCGACCCTCACCAGCAGGCAGCTGAGCGCCGTGCCGTGGCGAGCCGCGCGGCCGATCTCCTCACTCACGCGCAGCTCGAGCTCGGATGCGTTCAGGCAGGGGCGCGGTCCCGGAGGAGCGCTGGTTGGGTTCGTAGAGTCGCCGGCAGCCATGCCTGTGAAGAAGCGGGATCCATACCGCGTCGTGTTGGAGCGGAATTCGCTCGCCTTCAGATTATGGACCGTAAGGGCTCTGGGCGGGTGCGAGCGCGAATCCGTCGGAGCTCGCTGCTAGACCTCCTCACGTGCTTTGCGAGCTTCGCGTCGAAAACCTGCTGTTGATCGAGCGCGCCGAGCTCGCGCTCGGAGCCGGGTTGAACGTGCTCACAGGCGAGACGGGCGCGGGCAAGACGATGCTGGCGGACGCCCTCGACCTGTTGATGGGCGGGCGCTCGCGCTCCGGGATCGTGAGGCCCGGAGCATCCGAGGCCTACGTGGAGGGAGTCTTCGCCTGCTCGGAGCCTCTGCGAGCGCAACTGCGTGAGCAGGCCCGTGACGACGCGTGGTGGCAGGACGATGCAGAGGAGATCGTGCTCGCGCGGCGCGTGCTCGGCGACGGTCGCACACGGGCATACGTCAACGGGCGCACCGCCGCCGTCAGCGATCTACGTGAGCTGGGCGCACGCATGATCTCGTTCTACGGTCAGCACGAGCACCGCAAGCTCGTGCTGACCGGCGCGCAGCGCGAGATTCTCGATCTCGCCTGCGGGGAGCCGCACGCTTCGGCGCTCGCCGCCTGCGAGACGTCCTATCGAAATGCACGCGCGCTGCAGGCGCGGCTCGCCGATTTGAACGAGCTTGCCGATGGGGCCGCTCGCGAGCTCGACCTCCTCGAGCACGAGCTCGCAGAGATCGAAGCGGCCGCGCCTGAGGAGGATGAGCATCTCGCATTGCTCGCCCGCCGCGAGCGGTTGCGCAGCCTGGATGAGCTGCGCTCGGCGGCAGCCGCGGCAGCCGACGCGCTGTCGCCCGATGTCTCGCACGCGGCAAGCGCGGCGCACGCAACCTCCTCGGCCGCCGCACGGCTGAACATGATCGCCGGTGTCGACACCGAGCTCGACGCTCTGGCCGAGCGCTGCGCGGCCGCCGCGATCGAGGTCGATGACATCGCGGCGGGACTGCACCGGTATTGCGAAGGTCTCGACGGCGATGACGGCTCACTGCAAACCGTCGAAGAGCGACTGGCGCAGCTGGAGCGTTTGATGCGCAAGCACGGCGGAAGCATCGCCTCGGTGCTCGAGCACGGCGAGCGAGCGCGCGCCCGCCGCGATCAGCTGCTCGGCTCCCAGACCGACCGGCTCCAGGTCGAACAGCTACTCGCCGCTGAGCAAGCCACGCTCGAGAAGCACGTGCTCGACGTGCGCGCCGCGCGTGAGCGCACCGCAAGACGGCTGCAGAAGCGCGTGCGCGAGGAGCTCGGGGCTCTAGCGATGGCCGATGCCACCTTCCAGATCTCTCTGACGCCCGTCGAGCCCAGGGCGAGCGGGGGAGACGACGTCGAGTTCACGATCGCTCCGAACCCCGGCGTGGCGGCCGCCCCCTTGCGCGAGATCGCCTCCGGCGGCGAGCTCTCGCGTGTGATGCTCGCGCTGATCACAGCCTGCAGCGCGGGCGCGAGCGCCGCAAGCGCATCATCGGGCGCGACGATCGTGTTCGACGAGATAGACGCGGGCATCGGCGGTCAGACCGCGCGGGCGGTGGGCGAGCGGCTGCGAACGCTCGCCTCGAGCAGGCAGATCCTCTGCATCACCCATCTACCGCAGATCGCCTCGATGGCGCAGCGCCACTTCCAGGTCGCCAAGGACACCTCGGCCGACCCGACCATCACCTCGATCGTGCGTCTCTCCGAGTCGGAGGTCGTCGACGAGCTGGTGCGGATGCTCGGGGCCGAGGAGCAGGACGCCGGCGCTCGCAGTCACGCCCAGGAGCTGTTGAGCGCAGCCTGAGACGGCCGATTATCGGCGCCTCGCGGCGTCCTCGGTCGCTTATGTGCGAAGCACACGGCGCTCCCTGCGTCCTTGCGAGGCTTGATTCTCGGCCGTCTCAGGAGGTGGTCGGATTTCCCAGCCGGATGCGCCCGGCGCATGGGGTCGTTAATCTCGACGGAATGGCCGTGACCCGCCAGCCGCCGGGTAGGACCGCGACCGACGCCAGGATCGTGTCCATGCCGGTGCGCGAGGTGAATGGCCCCGTCAAGCTCGGGCGCAAGACCAAGCTGCTCGTGCGCCACCTGATCGCGGGCGACATCGCGGTGATCGACCATCTCGATGTCGATCGCGTCTCCGCCGAGGACCTGATCGCCGCCGGCGTGCCCGCCGTGCTCAACTGCCGCCCCTCCAGTGGCGGCTCATATCCCAACCAGGGGCCGCAGCTGCTTGTCGAGGCCGGAATCCTGCTGGTGGACCTCGCAGACGACTCTCTGTTCGGCGCGCTCAGCGACGGCGACCCCGTCACGGTGAGGGCGGCGGGCGACGGCTTCGCGGAGGTGCTCTATCGCGGCAGCCCGCTCGTGAGGGGTGAGGTGCTCGACCTGGCCCGCGTGCGAGCCGAGACCGAAGCGCGCCGGCTGGAGATAGGCGAGGCGCTCGAGCGCTTTGCCCACAACACGATCGAGCACATGCGCGAGGAGCGCGAGCTGCTCGCGGGGCGAATCGAGCTGCCGCGCTTCAAGACAGACTTCCGAGACCGCTCGGCGCTCGTCGTCGTGCGGGGGGTCGACCATCAGCGAGACCTGCGGGCGCTACGGCCCTTCATCCGCGACACGCGTCCGGTGCTCGTCGCGGTCGACGGCGGCGCGGATGCGCTGCTCGAGGCCGGATTCTCACCGGACATGATCGTCGGCGACATGGACTCCGCCGGCGAGGGCGCCCTTCTCGCCGCGCTCGACGGCGGCGCGGAGCTCGTGGTGCACTCCTATCCGGACGGCCATGCCCCCGGCAAGCGCAGACTCGAAGATCTCGGGGTCCCGTTCAAGCTCGTGCCCGCACCGGGCACCAGCCAGGACGTCGCGATGTTGATCGCGGCCGAGAAGGGCGCACGGCTGATCGTGACGGTCGGATCGCAGTTCAACCTTCTCGAGTTCCTGGACCGCAATCGCGAAGGGATGTCATCCACGTTCTTGACGCGCCTGCGCATCGGTGAGATCCTGGTCGACGCCAAGGGCGTCAGCAGGCTGTACCGCCCGATGCCGGGGCTCGCCCCGCTGTCGATCGTCGTCGTGGCGGGCCTGATCGCCATGGTCGCGATCGTCTGGATGACTCCCGCGCTGCGCGATGTCGTCGATCTGCTGTGGCTCAAGCTGCAGCTTCTGTTCGGCGCGGGTCAGTGAGCGGCGCCGGATAATCTGGCCTGGGCCCATATGTTCGACTATCGCTATCACGCGCTCTCGCTCGCGGCCGTCCTGTTCGCGCTCGCGGTCGGCGTCCTGATCGGGGTGGCGATCGGGGACTCCAATCTGGTCTCCTCGGCCAAGGACGGGATCGTCGCGAGCCTGCGCTCGGAGGTGAGCGGCTCCCAGCGCCAGATAAGCCAGCTCGGTGGCCGGCTCTCGGAAGAGGAAACGGTCGCGAACGATCTCTATCCGGTCACGGTCCGCGGTCTGCTCAGAGAACGCAACATCGGCCTGGTGTTCCTCGGCAACTCCTCTGACCAGGTCGACGAACTCGTGCGCAACGCGGTCACGCAGGCCGGAGGAAGCGTGAAGATGGTCGTCGCCGTCCGTGAGCCGCTCGACCTTGCCGGCATCGCGGGCCAGGCGACCGGGACCCAGTACACGGCGCTCGCCTCAAGCCCGCTCGACCCGGCGCTCCCAAGGAAGTTCGGAGTACGCATGGGGGAGCAGCTGATCCGCGGCGGACAGCTGCTCGGACGCGTGCAATCTCGGTTGCTGAGCTCCTACGACGGCGAATACGGCAAGCTCGACGGGCTCGTCGTCCTGCGCAGCGATCCGGCCGGCCCGAGCGCTGAACAGTCGAGCGGCGCCGCGGAATTCGATACGGGTCTGGTGCATGGGGTCGAGGCTCAGGGGATTCCTGTCGTGGGTGTCGAGCTGAGCTCCACCCAGCCCTCGCAGGTGCCGTGGTACAAGGGCGAAGACATGGCGAGCGTCGACGATCTCGACGGGCTCGCCGGCCGCGCGGCGCTCGCCTTCGCGCTCGCCGGCGACCACGGCGCGTACGGTGTCAAGCCGACAGCCGACTCGCTGCTACCGCACGTGGTGAGCTCAACGGCTCAACCTTGATATGCGTGCGCTGCCGCTGATCCTCTCCTCGCTCCTCGCCGTGGCGCTGGCGCCCGCGATGCTGCGGGCCCTGCGCCAAGGGGGGCACGTGCGGGTCAATTACCGCGATCGTGAGCTGCCGTTTCCGTTTGGCGTCATGATCGTCGCGGCGGCGCTCCTGGCGCTGGGGCCGCTGGCCGCCATCGCAAAGATCGACGACGAATGGCTCGCCGGGCTCGTCCCAAACGAGGTCTTGATCTACGCCGTTGGCGTGGCGTTTTTGGGACTGATCGACGACGTGTTCAGCGGACCGGCCCGAGGATGGCGCGGTCACGGTGGAGCGTTGCTGCGAGGGCGCCTGTCCACGGGCATGCTGAAGGCAGCCGGCTCGCTGGGCCTCGCGCTTTACGTGCTCGATCGCGTCAACATGCCTGTCGATCGCTGGCTGCTGGGCTCGGCGGTGCTCGTGCTGGCAACCAATGCGTTCAATCTGCTGGATCTGCGCCCGGGAAGGGCGATCAAGGCGTTCGTGCTGCTCGGTGGCGGTGTGACGCTCGGAGCGTGGCAGCTGTGGCCGCTGTGGAAGCTCGGCCTGTTCGTCGGGCCGGCCCTCGTCGCGGGCGCATACGACCTGCGCGAGCGCGCGATGCTGGGCGACACCGGCGCCAACCTGCTGGGGGCGATCGCGGGCCTGTGGATCGTGCTCACGCTGTCCACGACCGGCCTGGCGATAGCGCTCGCCGTCCTGCTCGCGATCACCGTGTACGGCGAGTTGCGCTCGATCTCCCAGCTCGTGGAGCGGCTGCCGCTGCTGCGCGAACTAGACTCCTGGGGCAGACCTTAGGACGCCGCTGGGCGGCGCGGCGCGGCGTCCTCAGTCGCTCATGTGCAGAGCACACTTCGCTCCCTGCGTCCTTGCGACGCTTGCCCACCGACGCCCTGGCGAAGCGCGTCCAGGCCGTCAGCTACCCTGGCGTGGAGCGCATCGCGATGACTATGCACAAACCTGACCGCCACGCCCAACTCCCGGACAAGACCCGGTTCATATTCATCACCGGTGGTGTGGTCTCCTCGCTCGGCAAGGGAATAGCGGCGGCGTCGATCGGGAGGCTGCTCGTCGCGCGGGGGCTGACGGTCGGCCTGCAGAAGTTCGACCCCTACATCAACGTGGACCCCGGCACGATGTCGCCCTATCAGCACGGCGAGGTGTTCGTCACCGAGGACGGGGCGGAGACCGATCTGGACCTCGGTCACTACGAGCGCTTCACCGACGCGAATACGAGCCGAGCGTCGAATGTCACCGCTGGGGGGATCTACGACACGGTGATCCGTCGCGAGCGACGCGGCGACTATCTGGGCGGAACCGTCCAGGTGGTGCCCCACATCACTGACGAGATCAAGCAGCGCATCGCGCTGATCGCCGAGTCGGCCGATGTCGATTTCGTCATCACCGAGATCGGTGGCACGGTCGGCGACATCGAGTCGCTGCCATTCCTGGAGGCGATCCGTCAGTTCCCCGTCGACGCGGGTAGGCGCCGATGCATGTTCATCCACCTGACGCTCGTCCCCTATATCGGCCATGCCGGCGAGCTGAAGACGAAGCCCACGCAGCATTCCGTGAACGAGCTGCGCCGCATCGGGATCGCGCCCGACATGCTGATGTGCCGCTCGGAGGGCCCCCTCTCCCAGGAGATCCGCAAGAAGATCGCGCTGTTCGCGAGCCTGCCCTCCGATGCGATCGTCTCCGCACGCGACGTCGACAACATCTACAAGGTGCCGCTCTCCTTTCGAGAGCAGGGCGTGGACGACTTCATCCTCGATCATTTCGGCCTGGAGGCGCCGCCGCCCGAGCTCGCGAGCTGGCAGGAGCCGATCGAGCGCGTCGAGAAAGCGCAGAGGAGCGTGCGGATAGCACTGGTCGGGAAGTACGTGCAGCTCGAGGACGCCTACTTGTCGGTTTGCGAAGCTCTGCGCCACGCCGCCGCGCTGCAGGACGGCCGCGTGCAGATCGAGTGGGTGGACTCGGAGCGCTTGGAGGCGGTTGACGAGCAGGGGGCAGAGGACCGGATCGCGGCGGAAGCGCTGCTTGAAGGGGCCGACGGCATTCTCATTCCCGGCGGATTTGGCGGGCGCGGCATCGAGGGCAAGATCTTGGCCGCTCAGATCGCGCGCGAGAATGACATCCCCTATCTGGGCATCTGCCTCGGGATGCAGATCGCCGTCGCGGAGTTCGCCAGGCACGTCGCGGGGATGGATGGCGCCAACTCGACTGAGTTCGACATCGAGACGCCCTACCCGGTGATCGACCTGCTGCCCGAGCAGAAGGAGGTGGCCGATCTCGGCGGGACGATGCGGCTCGGCGCCGATCCGATCAAGCTCCATGCCGGCTCGCGCGTGCGAGACATCTACGACGAGGCGGTCGTGTATGAGCGCCACCGGCATCGCTACGAGGTCAACAACCTGTTGCGCAAGCGCCTTCAGAGCGCCGGTCTGCGCGTCTCGGGAACATCCCCCGACGAGCGGCTCGTCGAGGTCATAGAGCTCGACGACCACCCGTTCTTCGTCGCCTCCCAGTTCCACCCCGAGTTCAAGTCGCGTCCGGAGCGGCCCGCTCCGCTGTTCGCGAGCTTCATCTCCGCGGCCCTGGAGCGCTCCACGGAGGGCGCCGGCGCTGGTGAGAAGCTCACGGCGCGCTCGTGAGCGGCGAGGGCGTCGGCGGCGATTGCGTGCCACTCGGCGCGCTGGAGCGCCGCTATCTGAACGAGACGTTCGCCGAGCTGTGCCGGATCGAGAGCCCTTCCGGTCATGAGCGCACATGCGCCGAGCGCGTGCAGGCCGAGCTGGGGGCGGTCGGGTTGGAGGTTCAAGAAGACGACGTGGGCGCGCGGGTCGGCTGTGACTGCGGCAACCTGCTCGCGCGCATGCCTGCTCGCGAGAGCGCCCATGCAGACGGCGCAGCGCCGCCGGGAGTGCTGCTCTGCGCCCACATGGACACGGTGCCGTTGGACGCGCCCGTGGATCCGCAAATCGTGGACGGCGCTTGGGAGAACGCGAACGAGGGGATACTCGGGGCCGACAACAAGGCGGCGGTCGCCGTGATGCTCGCCCTGGCAAGACACCTTCACTCGAGCGGCCCTCCGGTCGACGTCGAGCTGCTGTTCACAGTCTCCGAGGAGCGGGGTCTTGCGGGGGCGCGCGCATTCGACGCGACGCGCCTGCGAAGCGAGTTCGGCTATGTCTTCGATCATGCGTCGCCGATCGGCGAGGTGATCGTCGCCTCGCCCAGCCATTTCCGCGTGGAAGCGAGGCTCCGCGGGGCCGCGGCGCACGCAGGGATCCGCCCTGAGAACGGCCGAAGCGCGATCCTCGCCGCCGCGCACGCGATCGCATCGATGCGCCTGGGACGGCTCGACGAGGATACGACCGCCAACGTCGGAGCCATCTCCGGCGGCAGTGAGATGAACGTCGTTCCCGAACACTGCACGCTCATCGCCGAGGTCCGGAGCCTCAAGGACGGCCGCGCGCGGGAGATGGCATCGGAGATGGTCGACCGCATACACGAGGCCGCCAACAGGCCCGAGTGCGAATGCGATCTCGACATAGACGTTCAGCCCACGTTCTCGGGCTACCGGCTGGCCCACGCTACTCGAGCAGTGCAGGTCGCCGAGACCGCCCTCAGGGCGTGCGGCTACGAGCCCGTGCACGTGCGCAGCGGCGGAGCCTCGGACGCCAATGCTTTGATCACGCAGGGCTTCCCGACGGTCAACCTCGCGAATGGCACCGAGCGCAACCACGAGCCGGGGGAGAGGGTGAGCGTGGCGGCGCTCGAGGGAATGCTCGAAGTCGCGCTCGCCCTGCTCGATGCGACCGCCGCCTGCTCGCCTCTCCCCGGATAGCTTGTAAAGGCGATGCCAGAGGCCGCGCTGAAGCTCCGTCGCGCCACGGTCATCGAGTTGCGGGGCACGGAGGCATCCGAGCAGAGCGTGCTCGCGCGCCTGGACGACGGCAGCGCACGGCCGGCGGTCGTCGATGTCGCTCTGCTCGGCCCGTGCGAGGTTGGAGATGAGCTGATCGTCAACGTGCAGGCTCGCGATCTCGGGCTGGGGTCGGGCGGCTTTGACATCGTCCATGTGAACCTCACGAAAGGGCTTGCCGGCGAGGGCGCCCCGGGCGCTCATGTGATGAAGCTCAACTACACGAGCCTTCAGCACGCGGTCCGCCCGGTTGAGGAAGAGCGAGGGGAGAGGCAGGGCGCGTTGCGGGTGGAGGCGCCGGTGGGCGTCCTCGCCCTGCACGGTCAGCTCGCACCGCTCGCGCGGGCTTTCTCGCAAGCCGTGCCCCAGGCGAGGCTCGGCTTCGTCCAAACACCGGGGGGAGCGCTTTGTGGCGGCCATTCACGAGTCGTTCGCGGGCTCCTCGACGATGGTCTGCTTGCGGGTCACATCAGCGCCGGCGCGGCCTTCGGGGGTCAGTGGGAGGCGATTACGACCGCGGGCGCCCTTCACCATGGCGCCCGCGAGCTCGGCTGGGATGCGATCGTATGTGGCCCCGGCCCCGGGATCGTGGGATCGGGCTCCGTCCTCGGGCACGGTGGTCTGCATGCCCTGGACTCGGCTCACACCGCGCTCGCGCTCGGCGCCGAGACGCTGCTGGTCGCGAGGATGTCTTCCGCAGACCCGCGGGAGCGTCACCGCGGCGTCTCCCACCACACGCTGACCGTGCTCGAGCTCCTGCTGAGGCCGGTGACGGTGGCGCTGCCGGCGGGAATGTTCTCGCTCGCGGGGCTCGACCTGCGTGACGTTGAAAGCACGCCCTCCGAGGATGAGAGCGTGAGGCGCGCATCCCCGATCGCGGACGGGCTCCGGCGTCACGACTGGCGCATGGTCGAAGTCGATACGGCCGGGTTCCAGGCAAGCGGACTCCCCGCGCGGACGATGGGTCGCACCGTGGACGAGGATCCGCTGTTCTTTGCTTCGCCGCTCGCTGCCGGCGCCGTGCTTGCCGACATGTGCAGGCGGCGCGCCAAGCGTGAGGATCGCGCGAGGCTGACGACCTGAACGCCGGCTTGCAAACTCAAGGACCACTGCGTGCGGGTGCGAAGCTCGACTTATGCGCCAGCCGGAGCCGATAATTCAAGCGGGGGTCGATCGACTTTCGGCCGAATCGCCGATCGGCCGGCACAGGGTGCTCGACTTCCTGGCCTATCTCGAGCTCGAGCGGGGACTGTCGCGCAACACGCTCACCGCTTACAGATCCGATCTCTCCCAGTTCGCGGAGTTCCTTGCGAGCCATGATCTGAATGCGCTGACGGTCTCGCATGGCGACCTGGCCCAGTTTCTGTCCGAGCTGGCCACGCCGCACGGGGAGCGCCCCGCCGCGGCGCCCTCGACCTTGCAGCGAAAGGTCGCCTGCCTGCGCTCGTTCTATCGCCATCTGCGCAGGGAAGGCGTCATCGAGCACGACCCAACCGCCGATCTGCGCGGGCCCGCAAAGGACCGCCGCCTCCCAAAGGTGCTCTCGCGAGACGAGGTCAACAAGCTGCTCGCGGCTCCCAGGGGAACCGCTGCGCTGGCGCTTCGCGACCGAGCTGTGCTCGAGGTCATGTATGCCTGTGGATTGCGAGTGTCCGAGGCGACCGGTCTGCTGATCGAGGACATCGATCTCGAGGAGGGGATGCTGCGGGCGCGCGGCAAGGGCGCCAAGGAGCGGATCGTGCCCGTCGGGCGCACGGCCAGGAGCGCCATCGAGCGCTATCTGGCGAGAGGCCGTCCCAATCTGGTCGGCCTGCGGGTCGAGCGGCATGCGTTCGTCAACCATCGAGGCGCAAGCCTTACCCGGCAGGGTCTCTACACGATCATCCAGAGCCACGCACGCGCGGCCGGTCTGGGGGAGAAGATGACCCCGCACACTCTGCGCCACACGTTCGCGACGCACCTGCTGGCCGGTGGTTGCGATCTGCGCTCGCTCCAGGAGATGCTCGGCCACGCCGATCTCGCGACCACCCAGATCTACACGCATCTGTCGGCCGAGCGTCTCAAGGGCGCCTATTTCGACTCCCATCCACGCGCGCGCCTTGCGCGTCCGGGCTCGCCGGCCCACAGCGCGCCGGGCCCCGGCTGATCGCCGAAACCTCGCCGCATATGCTGAGAGGTGGATATGCCTGAGCTTCCCGAGGTCGAGACGATCAGACGTCAGCTGGCGCCGCTCGTCGAGGGACGCACGCTCGCCCACGTCGAGATCCTCGACCCCCGCTGGTCGAGACCGCTTGCGCCGAGTGAAATGGAGGACGCTTTGCAGGGCAGGCGCGTACGGCGATTGGGGCGTCGAGGCAAGTATCTGGTGTGGAGCCTGAGCGGTGACGTCCACCTGGCCCAGCATCTACGCATGACCGGAACGGTTCTGTATCAGGCCGACCCCGAGCCGGCGCACGTGCGTGTGCGGATCGGGCTCAGCCGCAAGGGGAGGCTCGTGATCGTCGATCCACGCCGCTTCGGCACGGGGGAGCTCCTGCTCGGAGGCGAGGCGCTCGAGCGGTTCTTCGAGCAGCGTCTGGGCCTCGAGCCACTCGAGGATCGCTTCACCGTCGAGCATCTGCTCGCCCTTGCACGCGGGCGCACAGCCCCGATCAAGGCGTTCGTGCTGGACCAGCGGCGAATCGCGGGCGTCGGAAACATTTACGCGGATGAGGCTCTCCATCGCGCGCGGGTCCATCCGCTTGCACCCGCCGGCAAGCTGTCCTTCGAGCGATGGGAGCGTCTGCGCGAGGCGCTCATCTGGGCGCTGCAGGCGGGTATAGAGGCGCGAGGCGCGACTATCGACGACTTCCGCCACGTCGACGGCGTGTGGGGCTCCTTCCAGGACCGCTTCCAGGTCCATCGACGCGCCGGCGAGCCATGTTCGACCTGCGGGACTCAGGTGGTGAAGATCAGGGCGGCCGGGCGGGGCACCTATGTGTGCGAGAGCTGCCAGCCCCGCCCGCGGGCGGGGCGCGTCAAGCCGCGAGCAGCTCGTCCAAGCGGCCGCTCTGCAGGGCGGTGAGGGTCTCTGAGAATCCACCGAGCAACTGCTCGCCGACGAGGACCTGAGGGAAGGTCATCATCCCCGTCCGTCGCACAAGCTCCACGCGACCCTCGGCGTCCTTGGCGAGGTTCACCTCGGTGAACTGGGCGCCATATGCGTCGAGGATGTCCTTGACGCGCGTGCAGAACGAGCACGGCTCAGTCGTATACACGGTGATCATTACTTCATAAAGTATAGCGATTGCCGAGCACGCAACGTCGGGGCGATGGCCAGACCGACCGCCGGCCGGCAGCGCTCCGCCGGGTGCGAACCTAAGGGCCTATCCCGGTAGGAACGTGCGGCTGGGGTGGTCGAGGGCCGAGCGAGGCAAGGACGCAAGGGCGAAGGCTTGGTGGGCCAAGTCGAGCCCGAGGACGCAGCGTCGCGACGGCAATCGGCCGCATCCAGATGTGCGGGCCTACCGGGATAGGCCCTAAGATCGGGAGATGCCTGGACCGGTCAAGACCGAGGCGGTCGTGCTGCGCTCGATCCGCTACGGCGAGGCCGATCGCATCCTGCACCTGTACACCCTCCATCGCGGACGCATGGGAGCGATCGCGAAGGGGGTGCGTCGTGCCCGCAGCAGATTCGGCGGCCGCCTGGAGCCGTTCTTCCGGCTGCAGATCGAGCTGCACGAAGGGCGCGGCGAGCTGCTCACCGTCACCGGCGCCCACACGATCAATGGCCACGGAAGCCTGCGCGAGCACGCCCGGGCCCTGGACGCGGCCGCCAGGGCGTGTGACGCGGTCGGAAGGCTGTTCGAAACATCCGAGCCGCATCCGGCGGTGTTCAATCTGCTGTGTCGAAAGCTCGCGCTGCTCGACGAGAACCCGGCCCGTGCGACCCGCGCGAACGCGCTCGCGTTCCGCATGAAGCTGTTGCTCGCCGCCGGCCTAACCCCGCAGCTGGGCTCCTGCGCCTGCTGCGGGGAAGACGAGCATCTGGTCGGGTTCTCGGGTGCTGCCGGAGGCGTCGTGTGCGGCTCGTGCGAGGCCGGAGCCTTCTCGCTGGATGAGCGAGCTCACGAGTTCATGACGGCGATCCTCGGCCTTCCCTTGTCTGAGGTCCCGGATGCCGATGAGCGCACACTCGGTCAGGTCGAGCGCGCGATCTCCGCGACCCTCGAGCACCACGCGCACGTGCGGCTCATGCCGGCTGCGCTGCCACAATCGTCCGTGTGAGTATCCCCCGGGAGACAGAGCGGGTTGCAACGGCCTTCGCCGCGCGCCGCAGGGAGCTCGAGGAGCGAGAGCTGTCTGCGCTTGCGGCGAGGTCCTATCCGGCGCTGCGCGGCCATCCCGAGGATGACTGCGGCGTGCGCACCCCCTTCCAGCGCGATCGCGACAGGATCGTGCACTGCAAGGCGTTCAGGCGGCTGACGCACAAGACCCAGGTGTTCGTCGCACCGCAGGGAGACCACTACCGCACGCGGCTGACCCACACGCTCGAGGTGACTTCGATATCGCGCACGGTCGCGCGGGGCCTCGCGCTCAACGAGGACCTGACCGAGGCGATCGGGCTCGGCCACGATCTGGGGCATCCGCCGTTCGGCCACATCGGCGAGGAGGCGCTCGACGTCGCGCTCAATGAACGTTTCGGGCGGCGGTTTCGCCACTATGAGCACTCGCTGCGCGTCGTGGACCATCTCGAGCGTGACGGCCGGGGACTCAACCTGACCGATCAGGTGCGCGATGGGATCGTCTGCCACTCGAGCCGCGCGCCGCTGCCGAAGACGCTCGAGGGAAGGATCGTTCGGATCATCGACCGCGTCGCCTACATCAACCATGACATCGACGACGCCGTCAGAGCCGGCCTGCTGGCAGAGGACGATCTGCCCGCCGAGCCGATCGCGGTGCTGGGGCGCAGCGGGTCCGAGCGCATCGATGCGCTCGTGCACGACATGATCGAGCACTCCGAGCGAGCCGGCGACATCGTGCAAGGACCCGAGGCGGGACCGGCGATGGCGAGGCTGCGCGAGTTCATGTTCGAGCACGTCTATCTCGGCCCAGCCGTACGCACCGAGCATGCGCGTATCGCAAACGTCGTGACGAAGCTGTTCGAGCACTATGTCGAGCACCCCGAGCTGCTGCCTGACGCCGGTCCAGCCGGCGCAGCCGGAGCCTCGGCCGGCGGCGATACGGAGGATCTCGCCCAGCGAGTGACCGACTACGTCGCGGGCATGACCGACAGGTACTGCATCAGGGCCTACACCGACCTGGAGATCCCGCGCGTGTTCGCGCGGTGATGGGGACGGTTGGGTGCGTGCTCGCTCGGTGACGCGCGTGTACTAGCGTTGGCGCGATGGCTCGCTACACATCCGACTCGCGCGACAGGGTGCGCGATGCGATCGACTTCGTGGAGCTGGTCTCGACGCGCACCGAGCTGCGCAGGGCTGGACCGCGCAGCTATGAGGGCCTGTGCCCGTTCCACGATGAGCGGACGCCCTCGTTCAGCGTGGAGCCCGTCGAGAAGGTGTACTACTGCTTCGGCTGCCAGGCCTCCGGCGACGTCTTCACGTTCGCGCAGGAGACCGAGGGCGTCGACTTCAAAGGGGCGCTCGAGCTGCTCGCCGACCGGGCTGGGATCGAGCTGGAGGTCGAACAGGAGGATCCCAAGGAAGCCGAGCGGCGCGTGCGGCGGGAGCGGCTGCTCGAGCTTCTGTCCCGTACCGCTTCCTACTACGAGCGCTACCTGTGGGAGTCCGACGAGGCGGCGCACGCGAGGAGCTACCTCGCCGCTCGCGGGCTTGGCCAGGAGATCCTGAAGGAGTTCCACGTCGGCTACGCGCCCAGCGCTTGGGACCATGTGCTGCTCGCGTCGCGCCGCGGCGGGTTCTCCGAGCAAGAGCTCTACGAGACCGGTCTCGCACAACGATCGCAAGAGAGACGAGCCCTGTACGACCGATTCCGGGCGCGGATCATGTTCCCGCTGGCCGACATGCGAGGTCGCGTGCTGGGGTTCGGGGCGCGCGCGATGCGGGATGGTCAGCGGCCCAAGTACCTGAACACCTCCGACAACGACGTCTACCACAAGGGTCGTCACCTCTATGGCGCCGATCTGGCCCGCGCGCACGCGACCAAGGCCGGTGAGGTCATTGTGTGCGAGGGCTACACCGACGTAATAGCGATGCGCCAAGCCGGCTTTCAGAACACGGTCGGACTGATGGGCACGGCGATGACCGAGCGGCAGGTGGACGAGCTTGGGCGACTGGCGCCGACGGTGCTGCTCGCGCTGGACGCGGACAGCGCCGGACAGGACGCGATGATCAAGGCTGCCAAGGTCGCCGTGCGGCGCAAACTCGAGTTGCGCGTCGTGGAGCTTTCAGAAGGCGCCGATCCGGCCGAGCTGTTGCATGCGCGCGGCGCCGAGACCATGCGGGAGGCGATATCGCGCTCGGTCGCCTTCGTGAGGTTCAGGGTGGAGCGCGCCCTCGCGGGCGGGGACGACGCGAACCCCGAGGGTCGCGATCGGCTCATCGAAGAGCTGAGGCCCGTGTTCGCGACAGTTCCCCCAAGCGCGATGCGCATGGAGCTGACGCGTCTGGTGTCGGGTCGGCTCGGTTTGAGCGAGGCCCTCGCGGAGGGACTGCTGGCCCCGGGCGGCGGGCAGGTTCTCGGGGCAAGGGCTCGTGGTCATGACGGCCAACCCGTTCGCACGGCGGAGCGCGCGGCCGGGCGGTCCGTCGCGAGGGAGGGCGACGGTGGCTCGCGGGCAAGCAGAGTGCTCGCGGCGCGCGAGGACACGGAGCGAGCGTTCCTCGCACTCTGCATTGCCGCGCCCGAGCATGGGCGCGTCTCGCTGGAAGAGGTTGATCTGGACGGCATCTTCACGAGCGATCTGGTGCGTCGCGCCGCGGCGCATCTGCGCGCGGGCAAGCTCGCGGAGCCGTTGAGAGGCGTCGACGACGAGGATCGCGAGCTCGTCGGGCTGCTCGCCGAGCTGACGGTCGAAGCGGGACGCTGGCCCCTGGCCGAGCGCTCCACCAAGCCCGCAATGCTGGAGGTCCAGCAGCTTCAGCTGCAGCTGGCGTCGATCGACCGCCGCATCCACACCGCACGGGCGCAGGGAGCGGGCGAGGTAAGCGACCTGGCGCGCCTGCGGGGAGAGGTCAAGCAAGAGTTCGACAGGGCCCAGGAGAGGGCGCTGGCGGAGACGGGGGCCGACGGGTAGCTACGCCAGACGCGGAGCGTCCCGGTTCAAGTGTGCCCGCCCGCCCGCGCACAGCGGAAGGGCGGGCGGGCTACACGCGAAGCGAACAGACGTTCGTGCTCTTCCGTCCGATTCATAGTAGACAATGCAGTGCATGGATCGAGCGTCGTTGGAGAAGCTGCTCGGGGAGGGACTGTCCCTGGCGGAGATCGGTCGGCGGTTCGGGCTACACGAAGCGACCGTGGGCTACTGGGTCCAGAAGCACGGTCTGGAGGCGGTGAACCGCGAGAAGCATGCCGCGAAGGGCGGGCTGGATCGAAACGAGCTGGTTCGTATGGTTGAGGCTGGCTCCACTATCGCCGAGATCGCAGCAGCCGTTGGGCGCAGCAAGGCAACCGTGCGCCACTGGCTGGCCAGATATGGCC
Organism: uncultured Solirubrobacterales bacterium; assembly: GCA_963714635.1. GTDB lineage: Bacteria > Actinomycetota > Thermoleophilia > Solirubrobacterales > Solirubrobacteraceae > Palsa-744. The sequence continues at coordinate 68,351 of CAVQPM010000006.1, forward strand.
TTCGTACCCACAACACGCGTGGACGTCGAGTTCCCGAAGGGGTGCTTGCCGCGAAGCAAGCAGGACAAGCGGAACTCACAATGGTCTGCAAGAAACACGGAAAGACGCAGTTCGTGATCAACGGTCGTGGCTACTACCGCTGCCGGCGATGTCGCGCGGATGCGGTGTCTCGGCGTCGGCAAAAGGTCAAGGCCATACTCGTGGAAGAGGCGGGCGGGTGCTGTCGGCTATGTGGCTACAAGGGAAACATGCGTGCATTGCACTTCCATCACCTGGATCCGTCCGACAAGCGCATCGAAATCAATGCCAAGGGAGTCGCCCTCGCGCTCGACAAGCTACGCGTCGAGGCACGCAAGTGCGTGCTTCTATGCTCTAATTGTCACGCTGAGGTGGAGGACGGAACGGCAATCCTTTCGACCGACGCGCTCAAACTCCCTTCGGGGTAGCACAATCGATCTGGGGTAACTCAATTGGCAGAGTGCGGAGCTGTTAACTCCGAGGTTGTGGGTTCGAGTCCCACCCCCAGAGCCTCATGAATCCCTCCGTCCGGCCTTCTGGCCGGACGGGATCCCCCGGCGGGGAGGGATAGTCTGCAAGTCCCTTGGACCGGACGGCATCCCTGCAGGGGAGAGAGTTCAGGCCCCCTTCAGGGCCAGGATCGGGTGGGATGGGACAACGAGCTGCTCGATCAGCTCAGAGGCCCTCGCGCCGGCGTCGTGCGTGGATACCCATGCGGACAGCCCGCGTGCCCGCGCACCGATCGAGGGGTCGCTCAGGACACGCTCGACGGCCAGTCGCAACGGGCGCGGGGAGATGAAGCGGCTCGGCAGGCGCACGCCGGCGCCCGCCCAGTCGAGACGCGCGGCGTTCTCGTTCATGTCGCCCGCCACCGGACAGGCGATAACTGGTCGTCCGCAGGCCAGGGCACGCACGAGCGTGCCGTGACCCGAGTGGCAGACGACCACGTCGCAGTGGGGCATCGTGCGCGCGTAGGACAGCCAGTCCACGACATGGGCGTTGTCCGGGACGGGCAACGGTCGCGGCGGCAGGCGGCGGTTGTATGTCGCGAGCACGCGCACCGGCGCGTCCGCCAGGCCGCGCAAAGCCGCGTGTAGCAGGCGGTGATCGGGATCCTGGGAAGTCGAGGGGGCGATGAGCACGAGTGGATCGTCACCCTCAGGCAGCTCCACCTCCTCCGCCGGTGGCTCCCACAGCAGAGGGCCGACCACGTGCACATGCGACGGCCAAGCGCGCGGGTACTCGAGCTGGGGGAATGTCGCCACGAGCGCGAGGTCGCGACTCGTGCCGCCGTGAACATGGTCGAGCGGCAGAAGGCCGACCTGTTCGCGTGTGCGATTGAGCGCGACCCGCCCGCTCTCGAGTCCACGCCGGACCGGTAGATGAGCCCGCTCCCAGACCGCGCGGCCCACCCCGGAGCGGGGCAGGCGTGCGCCAAACGAGTAGATCGGAAAGCCCGGGCCGGCCTCGGGGTTGACATGCGGAATGAGCGTCGCGCGCGGAATGGAGCACAGCTCGGCCGCGAGGGACGGGCCGAGCGTGAGGATGTCGTGGACGACGACGTCGGGGCGCATCTCCTCGACGAGCGGGAGCGTGTCGCGCGTGGCATAGACGACCGCCTCGTAGAAGTCGAGGGGCCGGGGCCGGCCATTGGCATCGGGGGATGGGATCGGGAACACGCTGTACTCGGGCGCGGGCGTGAACGTCAACCCCTCGGCCTCCACATGCTCGCGCCACCGACCCCACGTCTGAAGGGTTACGTCGTGCCCGCGCGCGCGCAGCGCGCGGCCCAGGGCGATCATGGGAAAGGCGTGCCCGGGATCGCCGAACGCGCCAAGCAGCACCCGCAAGGGCGGGCCGGGCGAGGAGACCGGCGTTTGATTCGGCGAGGGGGCCCGTTCAGGCATGAGGAACGCCCCTCCAATCCCCCAAAAACCCGCCCAACTCAAGCGGAGGCCAGCTCGGCGATCAGCCGCAGCTGCTCGAGCCGGTCATCCTTGGTGAACGCGATCGGCGTCACTCCAAGGGTGCCGACCCCCGCGTCGCGATAGACGGCCAGTCGCTCGCGCACCACATCGGCCGGGCCGCACAACGAGACGGTGTCGATCAGCGCGTCGGGAATCGCCGCCATCGCCTCCTCGCGCTTTCCGTCGAGATAGAGATCTTGGATCGCCTTGGCCTCCGCCTCGAAGCCGTAGCGGCAGACGAGGTTGTTGTAGAAGTTCTGCTTGCGCGATCCCATCCCGCCTACGTACAGGGCGATGAAAGGGCGCATCGCATTGCGCGCCGCCTCCAGATCGTCGGTGACGAACACGTTGACGGTCGGCGCGATGTCGAACCCGTCCAGACTGCGACCCGTCCGGTCGGCGCCCTCCTGCAACAGGGGGCGAAGCTCCGAGACATGCTCGGGTGAGAAGAGCGTCGGGATCCACCCATCGGCGATCTCGCCCGCGAGTGCCGTGTTCTTCGGGCCGATCGCCGCGAGATACACGGGAATCCGGTCCTGGACGGGAGAGATCGTGAGCTTGAGCGCCTTGCCCGGGCCGTCGGGCAGCGGCAGCTCGAGCGTCTCGCCGTGGAACTCGACACGTTCACGGGCGAGCGCCATCCGCACGACCGCGACGTACTCGCGGGTGCGCTGCAGCTGACGGGCGAAGCGCTGGCCGTGCCAACCCTCGGCCACCTGGGGCCCGGAGGAGCCGATCCCGATGATCATGCGCCCACTGGAAAGCTGGTCGATCGTGGCGGCTGTCATCGCCGTCATCGCCGCGCTGCGTCCCGGCATCTGGAAGATGCCAGAGCCGAGTCGGATCTTCGAAGTCTGTCCGGCGAGCCATGCGAGCACGGTCGCCGCATCGGATCCATAGGCCTCCGCGGCCCACACCGAGTCATAGCCGAATCGCTCGGCCTCCTGAACGATTTCGAGCTGGTCCTGTGATGAGAGGCCGAGGCCCCAATAGCCGATGTGCACGCCGAGCTTCATGTCGCTTCCTTTCAGCGGGGCCGAGGTTGGAGCCTATAGCGCGTCGCCGGGTCGCACGAACATCATCTCCGGCACTACGCACGCGGGTGAGGTCCGCAGCAGGTAGCGAACCGCCTCGGCGATGTCCTGCGGCTGGATCATCTCCTCGGCCTTGATCTGGCCCTTGACGAAGTCGGTCATCGGCGTGTCCACGAAGGCGGGGCACAGAGCGGTCGACTTAATCCCCTGCGAGCCGAGCTCCTTGTTCATCGATTCGGTCCAGCCGACGACCGCGTGCTTGGTGGCCGAGTACACGGACAGCCAAGCCTCCGCGCGCTTGCCGGAGATGGAGGAGGTGTTGACGACGAGCGTCTTTTTGTGCTCCGCGGCGGAAGCCTGCAGCATCGGCAGGCACTCGCGATAGAACAGCACGATCGCACGCAGGTTCACGCCGATCTGCATGTCGAGGTGCTTGGTCTTGATGTCTGCCAGCGGGGATCCGATGCCGACGCCCGCGTTGTTGACGAGCACGTCCAGGCGCCCATAGCGCTCGCGGTGGGACTCCACGACCTTCTGGATCTCCGTCTCCTCGGAGAGGGCGGCGGGGATGCCATGGACATCAAAGCCCTCGTCTGCGAGTCCCTGAACCGCTGCTTCGAGCTTCTCGGCTCGACGAGCGGCCATCGTGACGCCATGGCCCTCCTCGGCGAGCATCCGCGCGATCGCCAATCCGATTCCGCTCGATGCCCCCGTTACGATCGCCGCGCGCTCCGCCATGCCTCGCTCCTCCGGTTCGTTGACCGGCGAATCAAACCATCCCCAGCCACGCGGCGCACTTCGCCGCCGCCGCCTTTGCGCCGGCGGGACCATGTCCGGGGTCCCGCGAGGGCGCCCACCGCTGGTAGCGTCTGGGCTGCCGCGCCCCGCGCGGCGCGGGCCCGTAGCTCAGTTGGTTAGAGCCGCCGACTCATAATCGGTTGGTCCCAGGTTCGAGTCCTGGCGGGCCCATTCTTGGCACTGCCCGCAACCTAGCGGGTCCTCACCGGCGAGCGGACGCTACGTGCCCGCGGGCGTCAGCAGGTAGACGCGCGCCGGAGGAACGGGCTCCCAGGAGAAGACCGACCAGGAGCGGCCGCGGTAGCGGATGGCGCCGCTGCTCGGAATACTCGCGGGGGTAGACCCGCCGGCGAGGAGTCGGGAGCCGGCGCGAACATAAGCAAAGCCGCCGCTCGATCCGTGGAGGGTGTCGACCAGCGCCGGGTAATTGGCGGCAAGCGGGCTGTAGCGCGAGGCGATGTGCTTGGCGACGCTGCCCCAGCCGTCGAGGACGCGCACATCTGTGCAGCTTCGCGCCGCGACGGCGCCGGATGCACGCGGGACGAACAGGACCGCGGCGAGCATTCCGGTGGGGAATGCCCGGGTGCGGAGCACATGGGCTTCAAAGGATTTACCGCCAACCGTGACGAACTGTCCGTCACGCACCCCCGCGGGCGCCGGCCGAAGCGTGCCCATCAGAAACGATCCATTCCGGTAAAGGTCGATTGGCACGCCGGTGAAGCGGCTGACGAGCTTCACGTAGCCGATGTCGTCCTGCACCGAGGTGACGAACGTCCCGACGGTTCTGCCGTGCCACCTCAGAGGACCGGAGACGGGCGCAATGATGTAGGGGCCTCCCACATCGGCAAGCACGCGACCGCCGCGCAGGACGCGCAGGCGCACGATGTGCCAGTGGGGCGTATACACGATCCTGTGGACCGCGGCATGGATCGCCGCTTGGTTTGAGCCGGCGAGCGCGCTCAGCAGCTCCCGGGAGCCGGTTATGCGCGCGATGTCGGCGCCCACCTCGTAGCCGCGCAGCTCGCCGTTGTAGATGCGCTGGGCAACCTCCGAGTAGACGCCGGCGAGCGTGGCGGTGCTCGCGGATCCGCACGGCGCAGGCGTAGCGGCGGAGGGCGGCGAGGGCGCGGGGGAGCGCGCCACACCGAGGGCCGCGCCGAGGCCGATCAGGGCCGCGAGGGCCAGTAGCGCCCGCCGTCCCGTCGGACGTTTTCGTGGCGCGAGCATTACGCGCTACGCGGGCCGACGCGCGCAGGCGATGCCGCCCTCGTGCGCGAGCGCTCGCACGGTGACATCCACGAAACCGGCCGCAACCAGCGCATCGTGCCACCAGCCGGTGCTTGCCGGATGCTCCCACCTGCGCGTGAGGATTCGAGCTGCGTTCCTACACAGTCTCACAACGCCTGCCGGTCCGCGCCGAAGCATGCGCTTCACGAGCAGCGCGACCACGGCTCGATCGCGTTGACTGGTGAGCGTAACGGTGAACATCATGTCGGCGAACACAAGACGTCCACCGGGGCGCAGAACGCGCGCGATCTCGCTCAGCGCGCGCCGCTTCTCGGACTCTGTGAGATGGTGAAAGCAATAGTTGGAGACAGTCACGTCGATCGTGCCGTCGGCGAGTGGAAGGTCGGTTGCCGTGTTGATCAGCACGTCCACATTCGAGGCTCCGATATTGTCGGCCTTGGCCTGCAGGCGATGGCACATCGCCGGTGAGAAGTCGAGCGCGCTGACACGCGCGACGTGCGGGGCGGCCGCCAGCGCGAGCAGGCCCGTGCCGGCGCCCACGTCGAGCAGACGATCCTCCCCGCGAAGGCGAGCTTGCTCGATGATGAGGTCGCGAAGCATCTGGAACGGGCGGCTCGAGGCCATCTGCTCGAGATGCTCGACGTGCTCATCCCAGTTCTTCGAGCGCGACCGGCTTAGGTGTGGCGAGCGCATGCGGGTCGGCTCGACGGCCCGTACATCCCCGGGTGCGGGCGATCTCGAGAAAGATGGGTGCGGTGTACATGTGGGTGAGGACGGGATAGGGTCTTAACTACCATCTGTTCCGCGTTTGTCCCTTAATTCTCGATGAGACTTTTCTAACTGCCGTCGCCGATCCGATGCCTTCGAAGCCCCACGATCCGTCTGCACCGAAGGCGGGACACCCCTTGCGTGAGCGCGGAGGGGACGCAGGCCGGACCTCGCGCGATGAGGGGGCCGGTCGCGATCGCCTGGTTCCCCGTCGCCGGGCGCTGGCCGCAGGTGTGCTGGCGATCGTCATCTGCGCCGTCGCACTTACGATCGCGCTTGCGGATGGGGGGAATGGGCATGGGCAGAGCGCGCATTCGACATCGCGGTCCGGCGCTCGGCGGGCGAACGCGCAACGCGATTCGAGCCGTATGCCCCCGAGCACGTTCGCGGTCGGGCTACGAGTGCTGCGCCTCGTCGACCCTAGTCGTACGATTCAGCTGCCGGACGGGCGCACACAAGCACGGACGCTGCTGACGTATGTGCGCTACCCGGCGCTTGGGACTCCCGGCCGGGTCGATCTTCCAGGTGCGCCGCCCGCCCGCGCCGATGGCCCGTTCCCACTCGTTGTCTTTGGGCATGGCTTTGCTGTGATGCCATCCCTGTATGCGCATCTGCTGCAGAGCTGGGCGCAAGCAGGGTATGTGGTTGCCGCGCCGGTCTTTCCGCTGGAGAACGCCGATGCTCCGGGCGGCCCGGACGAGGCGGATCTGACCAATCAGCCGGCCGACATGCGGTTTGTGATCTCGCGCATGATCGCCCTCTCCCAGACCCCCTCGGGAGTGTTTGCCGGGCTCATAGATCCGGGCCGAATAGCCGTGGCGGGGCAGTCCGACGGGGGTGACACGGCGCTCGCGGTAGCCGAGGATCCACGCTTTCGCGATCCGCGGGTTGGCGCGGTGATGGTGCTGTCAGGGGCCGAGATCCCCGGGATCGGCGAATTCGTGTTCCCGCGCCACGACCCGCCGCCGCTCCTCGCCACGCAGGGCACTGCCGACACGGTCAACCCGCCCAGCGCCACCAGCGCGTTCTTCGACGTAGCGCCCCGTCCAAAGTATCTGCTGAGACTGCTCGGCGCCGAACACCTGGCCCCTTATTCCGATGAGGAGCCGCAGCTCGGGATCGTGCAGCGCGTGACGATCGCTTTCCTGGACGGCTATCTGCGTGACAGCTCCAGCGCGCTGGGTCGGTTGACCTCGGTTGGCAGCGTTCCGGGCAGGGCGACGCTGCTCGCCGACCCGTAGGTGATAGTCGGAGGCTGCGCTTCGCAGCCGAAGGATCTCGTCGCAAACGGATGAGCTGAACGACTCGTGCCGCCCGGCCCAACGCTCAGCAGCCGCCGAGCGCGCGGAGGCGCGCTCGGTAGATCTGCATGTCGGCGTGGTTGAAGTCGCTGTGCGTCTGGGTGCGCCAGGCGGGGACGTTCTCGTGGTGGTAGGGGCTCGAAAGGCTCTCGTTGTGGCCGATCACGTTGCTGAGCGAGATGTGGAAACGGCAGCGCAGCCAGCGGCTGAGCGCGAGGCTGGCGGCCAGCTCGCGGCGGTTGCCAAGCACTTCGGCGTCTGAGTAGCCGACGTGCTCGATGCCGATCGCCGTCCAGTTGAGGCCGACTGTGTGGCGGCACATGATCGACAGCGCCACGAGCTGATGGATGATCCCCGCGCGGTCGATCACGAAGTGGGCACACGTGCCGGGCAGTTCGTGCAGCTCGCTGTCGGGCACGTCGGGCGCGAACGTGTTCCACGTCGACTGGAAGGTCGGGGATTCGGTGTAGTGGATCACGATCACACGGGGATCGATCAGCCTGTAGGTGTCGATTCCGTAGTGGCGGCGCGCGTACGCCGCCATCTCCGCCTTACGCTTCGGACCGAAGGGGATCGGGTCCTGCGCGATCCTCGGTCTGGGCGGGGCGTGGTGTGCGGGCGTTGTCACTGCGAAGGCTGCGGCAAGTGCTGACACGAGAGCTGCGACCCTTGCGAAGCCAAGAAGGAGGAGCATGGGACGAGCGTATAGCCGCGACTCCGCCACCGTCGCCATTACGCTTGAGTCATGCCGAGCGAAGAGGTGCAGCGCGTCGCCGTTATCGATCTCGGGTCGAATTCGTTTCGGATGGTCGTGTTCGAGTCGACCGCAAGCGCATGGAGACGCACGGACGAGCTGTCCGAGGCGGTGCGGATCGGCGAACACCTTGCGAACGGCGGCCTCCTCGGCGAGGAGGCGATCGAGCGGGCACTGCGGGCGATGGAGGCGTTCGCAAGGTTGTGCGAGGCTTATGGACTGAAGGACGGTGAGGTTGACGCCGTCGCCACGAGCGCGATCCGCGACGCCGGGAACGGGCAGGCTTTCCTCGAGCGGGTGTACGCCCAGACCGGCATAGCGGCGCGCGTGCTCAGCCGCGAGCAGGAGGCGCGCTATGGCTATCTCGCCGCGGTCAACTCGACGAGCCTCTCAGACGGCTGCGTGCTCGATCTGGGCGGCGGCTCGCTCCAGCTCGTGCGCGTCGCCGGGCGCCTGGCGCGCGAGTCGGGCTCGTGGCGGCTGGGGGCGATGCGAATGACCGAGCGGTTCCTTGCCGACGACGAGCCCGCCGACAGGGGTCGGCTGCAGGATCTGGCGGCTCACGTGGAGCGCAAGCTCGAGCGCGCCCCGTGGCTGCGCGGGGCCGGACCGCATATCGTCGGCCTGGGTGGCACCGTGCGCAACCTCGCGGCCGCCGCCGAGCGCGCCGCCGGCCTTCCGGCAAAGAGCGTCCATGGCTTCGCGATCGAGCGCGAGGCGCTCGACAGCCTCATAGAGCGCCTTGCCGCGCTCCGGCCCTCCGAGCGGGGCGGGATCCCCGGCATCAAACAGGCCCGCGCTGACATCGTGCTGGCCGGTGCGGTCGTCGTGCAGGCCGTGCTGCGGATGTGCGACGCCCCTTCGCTCGAAGTCACCGGCGCGAGCCTGCGCGAGGGAATCTTCTTCGAGCGTCGCCTCGCACACCACAGCGTTGCGCTCGATGAGGCGCTGGCGAGCTCAGATGCCCGCGCGGCTTAGGTCCGCCTCGCGGCCGGCGCAGTCGAACAGCACGAGGCCATCCGAGGTCGTCGCTCCCGAGCGCCACTGCGCGGTGGGAATCGGCCGGCAGGCGCGAGCGACCGCGGCTGTCGCGCTGTTGCCCCCACGAAGCGAATAGGCGCCGCCCAGCAGCACGTAGCGTGCTTCCCGGTGACGCACCAGGCGCGCCAGGCCCGACCCGTCGAGCACCGGATCCGTCGCGCTGTAGCCGGCCAGCGCCCCAGCGTGCATTTCGAGCAGGATGAAGGGAGCCGCGGTGATCGACGCCTCGGTGAGCAGCGACCAGCGCGCGGTCGGACGATGCGCCTCGACATAGGCCATCAGCTGTTCGTCCATGTGAATGACCGTGGGGCTCAGCCCGAGCTTCCCCTCGCCGGCCGCATGACGAGGCCCGGCCTCGGGCAGCGTGCCCTCGACGGGGGCGAGCCAAGTTGTGGCGGAGTAGGCGGCGGGAGCGACCGAGAGAAGGCACAGAGTCATGGCCAGAGCTGTGCGGACGAGCCGGCGAGCGATCATCGCGATCAGGCCGATCGCGGCAAGCCCGGCGAGCGGCGGGATGAACCACTGCATGTAGCGCTGCTGGTCGAGCAGCACGACTTGAACGGCGACGCTCGAGGAGATCGCGCCCACAGGTAAAGCGAGACGCCAGCCGCCCCGGCGGGCGAATCCGGCGAATGAGAACGCCCCTGCGCCGATCATCGCCGCCGCGCCGGGTCCGATCGCGGAGACGTAGTAGGGATGCACGATCCCCTTCGAGAAGCTGAGGACGACGGCCTCGACCAGGAGCCATCCCCCCAGCACGATCAGGACCGCCAGCCTCGGATCGGTGCGGCGGCGCGGGCGCTCGAGGACGCTCACCGCGAGCGCGATCAGGCCGGCCAGGGCAAGCGGCAGCAGCCAGGCGTCCTGATCGCCGAGGTCTCGATCGAACAGGCGCAGCAGGCCGACCGGTCCCCCAAACGGGATCGGGCTGCGTTCACGGCCATTTGGCAGGATCGCCGGCGGAGGGGGCTTGGCGGAGACGGCTGCGACCCGTACAGCTGCTGAGGAATGTCCCGCGTCGAGACCGTGCGCGGACGTGCGCGCGTTGCGCGCGCCTGCCGTCGCAGGCCTCGCTTTGATGCGCGAGATCGGTTGATGCTGAGCGTGAATGATGCGTCCCGGGCCGCCCTGCTCGCCCTGCACGCGGCCGAAGCCGTTGTATTTGAACGTCAGGCCAACCTCGCTGTTGCTTCGGGAGCTGCCGACGTAGGGACGCTGCGAGGCGGGAACGAATTCGATGAGGCCGATCCAGGCGAACGAGACGATGCTCATCACGATCCCGGCGGCGAGCAGCCGGACCAAGCGAGTGCGAAGCGAGCCGGATGCGCACACGAGGTAGCCGAGCGTCAGCGAAGGCAGCACGAGCCATGCCGCGAGCGTCTTGGTGTTGAAGGCCAGCCCCACGAGCACGGCGCTCCAGAGCAGCGAGCGCAGCCGGCCGTTCTCGATCGCGGCGAGGCACGCGCCGCAGGCGAGGATCATCAGCAGGATCAACAGCGGATCGACGCCGTTCTCGCGCGATACGGCGACAAAGGATGGGAACACCGCCAGCGCAAGCGCGCTCGCAAGACCGGCGCCCTGCCCGAGGCGACGCGCGACGATCCGGTAGAGCACCGCGACCGAGACGGTTCCCATGATCGCCTCGGGAAGGATCAGGCTGAGGGAGGTGAAGCCGAAGAGCTTTGCGCTCGCCGCCTGCACCCACACGCCGAGCGGCGGCTTGTCGATCGTTACCAGGCCGCCCGGGTCGAATGACACGAACAGGAAGTTGTGCAGCGAGTCGAGCATCGAGCGCACGCCCGCCGAGTAGAAGATGTTCGCGTAGCCGTTCTGGGATAGGCGCCAGGTGTTGAGGACGGCCGAGAGCGCGACGATTGCCGCAAGCAGCGCGTGATGAGGGGTGAGGGCGCGCTTGACAAGTGCTCGCGCGCGCTCAGAGAGTGTGCGATCGTCGGTCAGCGTCTCAGCGAGCCCGGCCGATGAGACGCCGGCGTTTTGGCGCTCACGCAAGCGCTGCGAGTAGCCGCTGTATGTCTCGCTCATCGTTCCAGGCTCCGACCGATGCTCTCAGAAGGGGCCGCCCCGGAATGTCGCGCAGCACGATCCCCTGTCCGGCCAGCCGCGTGCGCTCGGCGGGGGGATCGGCGCTCGAGAAGGACACGAGCGTGGTCGCGTCTCGCGGCGTGAGGGTGCGTCCGATCGAGGCGAGCTGCTGCGCCAGTTGAGAGGCGAGCGAGCGCGCTCGCTCGTGGACGGCCCGCCAGCCGGCCCGCTCGAGAACCTCGATGGCCGCAAGGGCACTCGCGAGCGTCTCGGCGCTCAGCGCGGCCGAGTCGAAGCGGCGCGCATCCTCGTGCAGGCGCGCGTCGAGCCCAGCGTCGGGGTCGAGCAGATTGCCGTAGCCGCGCCTTGATACGCGAAGCTTGGATCGAAGGCTCTCGGATACATAGAGCATGCCCGTCCCGTCCGGCCCGCACAGCCACTTCTGGCCCGCGCCGGCGTAGGCGTCGCACCCGAGCGAGCGCACATCGCATGGCACGGCGCCGACTCCCTGGGCGCCGTCGAGCAGAACGGTGACGTCGAGCTCCGCCAGCGCGGCGGGCGCCAAGCGGCCGGTCATCCAGCTGATGTGGGAGCAGGCGACCAGGCGCGTCAGGGGACCGACGGCTTCATGGACTTCCGCGAACGGCGCTGTTCGGATGGCGACGCCTCGCAGCTCCCGTGCCGCTCCGAGCGCCCCGAGCAGACCGGGATGCTCCTCGTCGCTGGTGAGGATCTCATCGCCCTGGAGGAGATCGAGCCCATCGATCACGACCCAGAGACCGTCGGTTGTGCAGGTGGTGAGAGCCACGTCGCTCGGCTGACAGCCGAGGGCGCGCGCGTAGGCCTCTCGCAACGCGGTGCTCAGCTCTCCGCGTCGTTCGAAATGCTCACGCGAGCGACCATGCTCGGCCTCGGCCTGCAGCTGCTCGACTGCCGCCTGTACGGCGACCGACGCGAGCGGCCCGTCGGTGCCCGCGTTCAAATAGGCAAGCCGCTCGAGCACAGGGAACTGATCTCGCAGGGTTGTGATCGTCGCGGGAGTCACCGGCATGGCAGGATAGGCCGATGACGAGCACGCGGGAGCCGACCCGACTTTGGACGCCGTCCGAGGACGTGGTGCGGCGCGCAGAGGTGACTCGCTTCATGCGGTGGGCGGCCGAGCGTCACGGACGGCGCTTCGACAGCTACACCGAGCTGTGGGAGTGGTCGGTGGGAGAGATCGAGCAGTTCTGGGCCGGTGTCTGGGACTTCTGTGGGGTGCGCGCCTCGACACCATATGAGCGGGTGCTCTCAAGCAGAGAGATGCCGGGCGCCAAATGGTTTGAGGGGGCGCAGCTCAACTACTCGGAGAACATGCTGCTGCGCGACCGCGACCCGGAGGCGATCGCGCTGCTCCACTGCTCGGAGCTGCGTGCGCTGGAGCAGCTGACGTGGGGTGAGCTCTCCGAAGAGGTGGCCGGCGTGGCCGGCGGTCTGCGCTCGCTGGGCGTGACGCGAGGCGACCGTGTGGCCGCCTATATGCCGAACATCCCCGAGACCCTGATCGGGTTCCTCGCATGCGCGAGCATCGGGGCGGTGTGGTCGAGCGCCGCGCCCGAGTTCGGGGCGCGCAGCGTGATCGACCGCTTCTCCCAGATCGAGCCGAGGGTGCTGCTCGCCGTCGACGGCTATCGCCATGGGGGCAAGGACTTCGACCGCAACGAGGCGCTCGCGACGATTCTCGACGGCTTGCCGTCGGTGGAGCACACCGTGATGGTGCCCTATCTCGACCCAACCGCAAGCACGCAGCGGCTGAGGGGCGGGCTGAGCTGGACGCAGCTGCAAGAGCGGGGGAGGGGGGCCGATCTGCGCTTCGAGCAGGTCCCCTTCGACCACCCGCTGTGGGTGCTCTACTCCTCGGGCACGACGGGCCTGCCCAAGGCGATCGTGCACGGTCACGGGGGCATCCTGCTGGAGCAGCTGAAGAAGAGCACGCTGCACATGGACCTCAAGAGAGGTGACCGCGCGTTCTGGTTCACGACGACCGGCTGGATGATGTGGAACTTCCTCGTGGGCTGCCTGTTGAGCGAGGCTGCGATCGTGCTGTACGACGGTAGCCCGGCATATCCCGACCTGAACAGGCTGTGGGAGCTCGCCGAGCAGACGCAGATGACGTGCATGGGGGGCAGCGCCGGTTTTCTGTCGAGCTGTGAGAAGGCAGGGATCGAGCCGCGCAGGAAGTTCGATCTGAGCGCGCTGAGAGCGATCGGCTCGACCGGCTCGCCGCTCTCGCCGGAGGGCTTCCGCTGGGTGTACGAGCACGTCGAGCAGGATCTCTGGCTGTTCTCCACGAGCGGCGGCACGGACGTGTGCACGGCCTTCGTGGGGGGCTGCCCGGTTCTGCCCGTATATGAGGGAGAGCTTCAGTGCCGGGCGCTTGGCTGTGCGGTGCAGGCGTGGGATGAGCAGGGACGCTCGCTCGTCGACGAGGTGGGGGAGCTCGTACTGACAGAGCCCCTTCCATCGATGCCGCTCTACCTGTGGGGCGATGAGACCGGCGAGCGCTACAGAGAGAGCTACTTCGACGTCTACCCCGGAGTGTGGCGCCATGGGGACTGGATCAAGATCACGCCGCGCGGCACCGCGATCATCTACGGACGCTCGGACTCGACCATCAACCGTCAGGGCGTGCGGATGGGCACGAGCGAGATCTATCGAGCGACGGGCGCCGTCGATGAGGTGATGGACGCGCTCGTGGTCGACATCCCGCGCGACGGCGCGGGTGAGCTGTCGATGATGCTGTTCGTCGTGCTTGCCGACGGCGTCGCACTCGATCACGAGTTGCGCGACAGGATCAGGCGGCGGATACGCGAGGACTGCTCGCCGAGACACGTGCCGAACGAGATCATGCAGGTCGCCGAGCTGCCGAGAACGCTGTCGGGCAAGCTGCTGGAGGTCCCGGTCAAGCGCATCCTCATGGGCGCGAGCCCCGAGCAGGCCGCGAGCGTGGAGTCGCTCGCCAACCCGGCCTCGCTCGACTGGTTCGTGAGGCTCGCGGCGAAGCTGCGCGGATAGCGTCGGAGCCGACCGGATGATGGTCGTATAGAGGAGTGTCGGGCGCGCTTGTCGAACAAGAGCGCCGATGAAACGTCTAGCAACCGCGCCGGCAAAGCCGCAGGCAAACGGGGTCGGCTCCCTGAAGGGCATAAACACCCTGAAGGACGCAGGCGAGCACCAGAGCCTGTCGGGATACATCCAGACTCGCTTCGACGAGTGCTCACGCTCCCAGAAGGACGTCGCGCAGTACATCGTCGACCACCTCGACGAGGCCGCCTTTCAGACCGCCGAGGAGCTCGCGCGGCGGGCGAACACCTCGAGCTCGACGGTCGTGCGCTTCTCGCAGGCGCTGGGCTTCGAGGGCTTCCCCGAGCTGCAGGCCGCGGCGAGGGAGGAGTACAGGCGCATCCACGCGGCGCCCCACAGCGGCTCCCCTGAGAGCTCGGCGCCGCTCTTCTCACTCGACCAGAACGAGTTCGAGACGGCGCTCGCGGCCGATCACCTGAACGTGGAGGAGACCGCACGCAAGGTCTCCCGCCCGGCCGTCGAAGCTCTTACAGAGGCGATCGTCACGGCGGAGAAGGTGCTCGTCGCCGGCACCGATCAGATGGCCTTCTTCGCGAGCTATCTGCGCCACCTCTTGATGCTGCTCGACCTGCGCGTCGACGTCGTCGCCAGCCCGTCCCAGGAGGCGCTCAGCCGTCTTGGGCGGATCGACGAAGGCACGCTCGTGATCGGCCTATCGGCGGGCCGCCCGCATCCGCTGGTCGTGCGCGCGATGAAGCTCGCTCGCCACCGCAAAGCGCGGACGGCCGCCATCACGGACGCGACACTCTCCGAGGTCGCGAAGCTAGCCCAGATCAAGCTGTACTACTCCTCGAACAGCCCGGCCTACGTGCGCTCGCACACTGCGCTGCTCAGTCTCATACAGGCGCTCGCCTATGGCGTCTACGCCCAGGACTCAGCCCAGTACGACGACCGCATCAAGGCCTTCCGGCTCAAGTAACACCACCCGGATAAACTCCGGGCATATGCGCGACGAGGCGACATTCACTGTCAAGAGCGGCCTGGCCGAGATGCTCAAGGGTGGGGTGATCATGGACGTTGTCACGCCCGAGCAGGCCAAGATCGCCGAGGATGCGGGCGCCTGCGCGGTGATGGCGCTCGAACGTGTTCCCGCCGATATACGACGCGACGGCGGCGTTGCGCGCATGTCGGACCCGGAGATGATCGCGGGCATCCAGCAGGCGGTCACGATCCCGGTGATGGCCAAGGCTCGTATCGGCCATTTCGTCGAGGCTCAGGTGCTCGAGGCGCTCGAGGTCGACTACATCGACGAGTCCGAGGTTCTGACGCCCGCAGACGAGCGCAACCACATCGACAAGTGGGCCTTCAAGGTCCCGTTCGTGTGCGGCGCCACCAATCTGGGCGAGGCGCTGCGACGGATCGGGGAGGGCGCGGCGATGATCCGCTCCAAGGGCGAGGCCGGTACCGGCGACATCGTCGAGGCCGTGCGCCACATGCGCGGCATCACCGGCGAGATCAAGCGGCTCGCCGCTCTCCACGAGAGCGAGCTGTCGAGCGCCGCCAAGGAGCTCGCGGCTCCACTCGACCTGGTGCGGAGAGTGGCCACCGATGGCAGCCTGCCCGTTGTGCTGTTCTGCGCCGGAGGCATCGCGACGCCTGCCGACGCGGCGCTGATGATGGCTCTCGGAGCGGAAGGGGTGTTCGTGGGCTCGGGCATCTTCAAGTCCGACAATCCACCCGCGCGCGCAAAGGCGATCGTGGAGGCGACGACCCACTGGCAGGATCCCGAGCGCGTCGCGGCCGCCTCGCACGGCCTCGGCACGGCGATGGTGAGCTTGGAGTCCTCCAAGCTGGCCGACGAGCAGCTTTTGGCCCAAAGAGGCTGGTAGCGACGGCTGTGGGAGGGGAGCGGGCGGGAGGCGCTCCGTTGATAGGCGTGCTCGCGCTGCAGGGCGGTTTCGAGGCTCACGCGCGCGTGCTCGAACGGCTCGGGGCGACGGTCCGCGAGGTGCGCGCGCCGAAGGATCTCGCCGGCTTGGAAGGGCTCGTGCTGCCCGGCGGGGAGTCCACCGCGATCACTCTCGGAATCGAGCGGGAGGGGTTGGCAGTCCCTCTGCGCGAGCTCGTCGCGCGCGGCACACCGGTGCTCGGGTCCTGCGCCGGCCTGATCATGCTCGACCGCGACCATCTGAACGTGATGGACATCCTTGCCGAGCGCAACGCGTTCGGAAGGCAGATATCGAGCTTCGAGGCCGAGCTGGCGATGAGCGGGATCGAGGACGGCCCCGTCCACGGTGTGTTCATCCGGGCACCTTGGATCGCCCAGCATGGGCCCGAGGTGGAGATCCTTGCCGAGATCGACGGCCATCCTGTCGCGGCTCGTCAGGGCCCGATAATCGCCGTGGCCTTCCACACCGAGCTCGGCAGCGATGACCGCGTGCACCGCCTGTTCATCGACGAGGTGCTCGCCGCCCGAGCGGCAAGCCGCCGAGGGCCCTGAGGCCCCCTCACGCTGCGGCCGCTGCTTCTCTGACAGCCGCTTCGCGCTCGGCCTGCGAGCCCGTGAGCGGCACGTTCGGCTCATCCAGCAGTGTCAGCACCCTGTTGAGCGCGTCCCTGATCTCTCCGGGCAGCAGTCCTTCGTCGTCGAGCCTTTCCGCTTCGCTCCACTCCCATGAGCGCGATACGTGGATGCTCGGCCGCAGGTGCGCGAAGCGCCGTCCCAGCGCGTGCATGAACGGTTCGAGCCGAGCCGCATCTCGCTCTGAGGCATATCCGCGTTCGATCAGCCACGGCCACAGCTCGTCGCGGATGTGGTTGCGATGGTGGGCGCCGACCCTCTTCCAGTCCTCCCCCTGCCAGCGTCTCGCGTACTCCGCCGGGTCCAGATTGCAGGTCATATACAGGCGTGTGCGCACCGGGGCGTTGCGAAATCCGAGCAATGGCTGTGGCTGGAGGAGCCAGTCCTCTCCCTCGATCTCGAGCAGCTCACACAGGCTCGCGGCGTGACCGGCCGAGTAGAGGTGCTCGGCCTGGGGCTTCAGCTCGCCCGGCCACAGGTGCAGCGTGAGCCGGTCCTCGTCGATGTCGAGTGCCGCGCGCTGCAGTGAGGCCACGCCGAGAGCGAGGTCCAGCCTCACATGCACAAGCCCGGCGCGCTCGGGACGGACGCCCGTAGCTTCGCGCAGCAATGCGCGCAGGCGCCACTTGCGCCTGACGGGGTCTGTGCCGACGCGGCGCAGGGTCCCATAGGGCAGGAGCTGGCCGAAGTCCTGATGCGCATATGAGAGGACGTCCTGCACGATCGCCCGCTCAGCCGGCCCAAGCACGCCCAGCTCTATGAGCCGCCACCACGACTCGAGCAGATCGTGCCAGCGCAGCACGCACGTGCGCCGCTCGGAGAAGCTCGCGCCTCCGAGGTTGAGCTCGGCGACCCTGTGCCCGTTGCGACGCGCCCAGCGCCGGCAGACCTTGCTCTCGAGCACGATCACGAGGTCTGGGTCGAAACGCATGACTCCGTCAAAGCGTTGTCCGCGCTCGATGTCGGTTATCTCTTCAGCCACGTCGAACGGCTCGATGTCGGGGGTCAAGAAGACGCTCACCAGACGACCGCGCTCTACGCGTCCCTCTCGTAGGTTTTCCTCGGAGGGGTCGACGATGTTCGTGGCCTGCATGTCCACGATGCAGTCCGGCAGCTGACTCTGAGAGGGCTCGCCGATCGACTGAAGCAGCGTCTCGCGGGCAAGAGGCACCAGCCGCAGCACGATCATGGCCGCGCGAGTCAGCTGGTCCTCATGGTGACGGGAGAGCTCTCTGTAGGGCTCGAAAACGTTGAGATGCGGATTGGAGGTGGTGCTATCCACGAGACTGACCCGTCTTCTCCCTGCGCTTCGTGGACCGACGCCCGCAACTCTCCAGCTCGCAGACGCCATCGTAACTGCGAGTCATGGAGTGTACTGTACTACGGCGTTTATGGCAAGCGTTTTCGAATGCCACCGCGAGCGCCGGGCCGCTCTGAGGAGGCGAAGCGAGGTCGGTATCGGATGCCGTCGCCGACCAGGCCGATGCGCGAGACTCTTGACATGCGCATTGCCGTCAGCGCGGATGAGCTCGTCGGAATTGCCGAGTCCCTGACAGAGGCGCTGACACGGCGCGGCCACGAGCCCGTGCTCCATGGGGCGCTGGCGCAGGGCGAGCGCGAGGACTGGGCCTGGGCGAGCGAGGCCGCGGCACGCGACGTCGCCGAGGGCCGCGCCGAGCAGGCGATCGTGTGCTGCTGGACCGGCACAGGGGCGTCGATCGCGGCCAACAAGGTCCCCGGCGTGCGTGCAGCGCTATGCGCCGACGCGCCGACCGCGGAGGGCGCCCGCAGGTGGAATGACGCCAACGTGCTCTCGCTCAGCCTGCGCTCCACCTCGTGGGCGGAGCTCGAGGAGATCCTCGACGCCTGGTTCTCGACGCAGCCGAGCGACGAGGGCGACGATCGCGCCAATGTCGCCCACCTGGCGGAGATCGAGAGTGCCCAGGGCCCTCAGCAGACCTCGAAGTAGACGACCCCGTCGCTCTCGCGCTCGGCCACGCGCCCTTCGTCGAGCAGCAGATCCACGTGACCGAGAACCTCCGAGAGAGTGAGGTAGGCCTGGGTTACCGCGACGTTGCCCCACATCGCCTGAGCGAGCTCATAGGCGTTGCGCGGCCGCTCGGCGATCAGCTTGTGCAGCCTGTTGGCTCGCCGCTCGTGCATGCGAAAACGCTCGTCGATCAGAGCGGCGTGATCACCGATTGGGTCCCCATGGCCGGCCCAAACGACCCGCGACTGCATCTCGCGGGTCTTTCGCAGTGAGTCGAGGTAGATCATCAGCGCGCGCGGCCGCTCGCCCCGTCCAGGACCGTCACCGGCGACGTCTTGATTTTCTTCCGGGCCACCACCGACGCGTTGTCGGCTCTCATCGCCACCGCCTTCGCCGCCCTCCGCGCTGCGCCCCACCTCACCCGGAAGCGGTCGTGAGATGAGCGGGTTCGATGAGATGTGCTTGATCAGATGGTCGCCCCCGAACAGTTCCCCGGAGCGCTCGTCGTAAAAGACGGTGTCCGATGGGGAGTGCCCCGGCCTGTGCAGCGCGCGCCAGCTGCGGTTCGCGAACTGGAGCAGCTCGCCGTCGTGCAGCGTGCGTGTCACATGCGCCGCCGCGCCCCATCCGCGAAAGCTCGCCGAGACGGCTCTCAGCGCGATCACCACGTCCTGGGGGATCCCGTTTCGCACCATGATCTCCGCTGAGAATCTGTCGTTCTCCTCCATCTCGCGCTTGTAGCCGGCGAGCCAGGGAGCGAGCCGGTCGAGCGCGCACACCTCCGCTCCGGAGCGCTTGGCGATGATGTCGACCAACCCGATGTGATCTATGTGCTGGTGGGTGACCACGATTAGCTCCAGTTCCTCCACGCGCCTGCCGTGCTCGGCAAGCGCCGCCTCCAGGACCGTCAGCGAAGTGCCAGAGTTGGGACCGGCGTCCACGAGCGTCAGGGGATCGTCTTCGATCAGGTAGCAGTTCACCCGCCCCACCGCGAAGGGCGTGGGTACCGCCAGGCAGTGGACGCCTTGCTCGGACCCGCGAGCGAGCATCTGCTCGGCGTCGCTCACGAGCGGATCAGCGCGAGCACCTCATCGCGCATCTCTTCCATGTGCTCGCGCGAGCGCAGCGACTCGAGACAGAGACGCAGGAGCGGCTCGGTATTGGAGGGCCGCACGTTGAAGTGCCAGTCCTCGTAGTCGACCGAGATCCCATCCAGGCGCGCCTGGCGGGCGTCGGAGTAGCGCTCGGCGATCTCCTTCATCTTCGCCTGCTGATCGGCCACCTCGGAGTTGATCTCCCCGGAGATGAAGTACCGCTCCCTGTAGGGGGCCAGCAGCTGCGAGAGGCGCTTGCCCTGCTTCGATAGCTGCTCGAGGATGAGCAGCGCCGGGATCGTGCCCGAGTCGGCGCAATAGAAGTCTTTGAAGTAGTAGTGCCCTGAGACCTCGCCACCGAACAGCGAGCCCTCCTCGCGCATGCGGGTCTTGAAGAACGCGTGGCCCACACGGTTGACATGAGCCGTGCCGCCGGCGTGCTTGACGGTGTCGGGCACGGCCCAGCTCGCGCGCACGTCGTAGAGGATGTCCGCCCCGGGGTTGCGCGCCAACAACGACTCGGCCAGCAGCGCCGTCAAAAAGTCGCCGTCCACGAACTCGCCCGTGTCGTCGATGAAGAAGCAGCGGTCGGCGTCGCCGTCCCAGGCGATCCCGAGATCCGCTCCGGTCTCACGGACCTTCTCGATGATGAACGTCCTGTTCTCGGGCAGCAGCGGATTCGGCTCGTGATCGGGGAAGTTGCCGTCGGGGGTCCAATAGGTCTCGATCAAGTCGAGCCCCAGGTGCTGCAGCAGCGGCCCGACCATCGGGCCGGCCATGCCGTTGCCGCCGTCCACGACGACCTTCAGCGGGCGCACCACACCCGGGTCGATCATCTTCAGGGTCGCGGCCTGGAACTCCTCGTAGACGTCGAGCTCCTCGACCGTTCCGGGCGGCGCGCCCGAGCCCGCACGCGCCTGGCCCTCGTCGGGCCCATCGTCCATGCCGGCCTCGATCACGCGCCTGATGTCCTGGATGCCCGCGTCCCCCGACAGCGCGAGCGCGCCGTCGCGCACGAGCTTGGCGCCGGTGTAGGCCTTCGGGTTGTGCGAGGCCGTGCACATCAGCCCCCCGTCAAGCCCACGCGAGCCGACAAGGAAGTAGAGCATCTCGGTGCCCACCTGGCCGATGTCCACCACGTCGGCGCCCTCCATCAAGAGTCCCTCGCGGTAGCGCTCGGCGAGCTCCGGCGCGGTCAGGCGCATGTCGCGCCCGAGCCCCACGCGCAGCTCGCCTACCGGCTTGCCCACCAGACGCGCGAGCACCCGCGCGAACGCCCGTCCGATCGCAAATGCGACGTCGCCGTCGATCTGCTCGCCGTACAGGCCGCGGATGTCATATGCCTTGAAGATGCCCGGGTCGATCCCCATGTCGGCCGCTCATCCTAGAGGTGAGCGCCGACCGAGATCATCGAGAGGGGCGCCGCAAAATCGGCGAGGCGCTCCGCGGAAGTATCCTGCGGGCCATGTCCGGACACTCCAAGTGGGCCTCAATCAAGCACAAGAAGGCGATCGTCGACTCGCGGCGCGGCCAGCAGTTCACCAAGCTCGCGCGCGCAATTACGGTGGCCGCGCGCGACGGCGGGGGGGATCCGTCGGCGAATGCGGCGCTCGAAAACGCGATCGCCAAGGCCAAGGCCGCCTCGATGCCGAAGGACAACATCGAGCGCGCCATCGCCAAAGGCACGGGCGAGGGGGGAGAGGCCGATGCGATCGAGACCGTGCTGTACGAGGGCTATGGTCCGGGCGGCGTCGCGATCCTCGTGGAGGCGCTCACCGACAACCGCAACCGCACCGGGGCGGATGTGCGTCATGCCTTTTCCAAGCATGGGGGCAATCTCGGCGAGCCGGGCTCGGTCGCCTACCTGTTCGAGAAGAAGGGCACGATCGCGATCGACGCCGCGCGCTACTCGGAGGACGACCTGATGGTCGCCGTGGAGGCCGGAGCGGAGGACATATCGGCCGACGAGGACGTGTTCGAGGTCGTCACACAGCTCGCCGACTTCGCCGCCGTGCGCGGCGCCCTCGAAGAGGCGGGCATAGAGCTCGAGAGCTCCGAGCTCGCCTACCGTCCGAAGAGCCTCGTCCCGATCGACGAGAGCCAGACGGTGCGCCTCATGAAGCTGATCGACGTGCTCGACGAGCTCGATGACGTGGACGAGGTGTACGCCAATTTCGACGCGCCCTCCGACGTGCTCGAGCGCGTGGCCGGGTAGGGCCGGCGACAAACGAGCGAACACGCATGCGCCGGCTCGTTGCCCGCCTCGCCAAGGGTTTCGGGACGTCGAGCGCCGTTGTGACAGCCGCGCGCGTCTGTCAGCCGCAAGCCTTCGACAGGCAGGCGTCCGACGCGCCGCAGAGAATACGAACACATGATCGTGCTCGGGATAGACCCAGGTCTGGCCAATACGGGCTATGGCGTGGTCGCGCGTGACGGCGCTCGCCTCGCCGCGCTCGACGGGGGAGTGATCGAGACGGCGTCCGGGCTTGCCCTGGAGCTGCGGCTCGCGACGATCGCGGAGCGGGTGCGCGAGATCCTCGCAGAGCACGACTGCGACGCGATGGCGCTCGAGGAGCTCTATTTCTCCCGGAACGCCCACAGCGCGTTCGCCGTCGGTCATGCACGCGGCGTGACGATGCTTGCCGCCGGCGAACACCACGTTCCGTGCTTCTCCTACACGCCCCAGCAGGTCAAGTCCGCTGTGTGCGGCCATGGTCGCGCCGCCAAGGACCAGGTGGCGCGCATGGTGGCGAGCCTGCTCGGACTGCAGCGCACCCCATCCAGCGATCATGCCTCTGACGCTCTGGCCGTGGCGGTCTGCCACGTCAATGGAACCCCGCTTGCCGACGCGGTCTCCAGAGCCGTTGCGGGAGATCGTGCGAAGGGGCGCATGGGGGTGGGAGCGGCGCGATGATCGCCCTGCTGCGAGGCGAGGTCGCCCTCCGCCGCTCAGATCACGTGGTCGTGCTGTGCGGAGGGGTCGGCTACCACCTCGCCGTGTCCGCGGAGACGCTGCGCCACGTGCCTGCGGTCGGCGGCGAAGCGACCCTGCACACACACTTGGTCGTGCGCGACGACGCTCTGCTGCTTCACGGCTTTCATTCCGAGCAGGAGCGCGATCTGTTCCTGATGCTGCTCTCCGTGCAGGCCGTCGGGCCGAAGGTGGCGCTTGCCGTTCTCTCGAGCGGGCCTCCGCGCGAGCTGCTCGGCGCGATCGCCGGCGGCGACGCTCGACGCTTTCAGGCGGTGCCCGGCATCGGCAAGCGCACGGCCGAGCGCATCATCGTCGAGCTGCGCGCAAAGGCCGGGGTATCCGACCAGGAGTCCGAGGCCATTCATGTTCACCGCGAGAGCACCCCGCGCTCGCTCGCCCGTGAGGGCCTGCTCGCGCTCGGCTACAGCCCGCCTGAAGCCGACGAGCTGTTGCGCGGCGTGGAGGGCGAGAGCCCGGAGGAGCTGATCGCGGGAGCGCTGCGCACCGCGCGAGCGGCCTGAGCGCCCACAGACGATGCCCCAGCTCGAGCGCATACAAACCCCGTACCTGACGCCCGAGGACGAGCTCGACCGCTCGCTGCGGCCGCGGCGCCTTGATGATTTCGTCGGCCAGGCGACGCTCCGTGAGCAGCTCGCCGTCGCGATCGAGGCGGCCTGCGCGCGCGGTGAGGCGCTCGACCACGTGCTGCTCGCCGGGCCACCCGGCTTGGGCAAGACCTCGCTCGCGCAGATCCTCGCGGCAGAGCTCGAGGTCCCGTTCGTGCAGACCGCGGGACCGGCGCTGGAGCGCAAGGGCGACATCGCCGCCTTCCTCACGGCGCTCGAGCCCCGCAGCGTGTTCTTCGTCGACGAGATCCACCGCCTGCCGCGCGCCCTGGAGGAGACGTTCTACCCAGCGATGGAGGACCGTCGTCTGCCGATCACCGTCGGCCAGGGCGCCGGCGCTCGGGTCGTGATGCTCGAGCTTCCCCCGTTCACACTCGTCGGCGCCACCACGCGCTCCGGTCTGCTGACCACGCCGCTGCGCGATCGCTTCGGCATCCAGGCGCGCCTGGAGCCCTATCGCGTCGATGAGCTGGCGAGCATCGTGCGGCGTTCCGCGGAGATACTCGGGATCGACCTGCAGGAAAGCGGTGCGCACGCGATAGCCGCTCGCAGCCGCGGCACCCCGCGCGTCGCCAACCGGCTGCTCAAGCGCGTGCGCGACTACGCCGAGGTACGCCTTCGCGGAGTGCTCGACGGCGATGCGGCCGACCAGGCGCTGGCGCTGCTGGAGGTCGACGAGCTCGGCCTGGACCGCCTCGATCGCGAGATTCTGAGGTCCGTGTGCGTCAAGTTCGAGGGCGGCCCCGTGGGGCTCTCCACGCTGGCCGTCGCGATCGGTGAGGAGCAGGACACGATCGAGGACGTGTACGAGCCCTATCTGCTCCAGCTCGGCCTGCTCAAGCGGACGCCGCGCGGGCGCATCGCAACCGCCGCCGCGTTCGGTCATCTGGGCCTCGAGGCGCCGCAACCGCCCGCCGGGGCGAGCCCGCTGTTCTGAGCGGGCCTCTCACTTCGCGGAGCGGGCCTCTCACTTCGGCTGCACGCTTCGCTCGCCGCTGTCCTAGTCTGTGGAGTCCAATGGCTCATCCGTTCATCTGCCCCAACTGCGGCCACCGCACAAGCGAGGTCGACCGCAACATCGGCTTCACGCGCCAGCGCAAGGGCTGCGCCAAGTGCGGCTTCGCGTTCCTGTTCGAGCTGCTCGACGACTACTACCCCGCGCCCGACGCCGCCTTCTTCGTGTGCGACTCGGAGGGTCGCGTGATCGGATGCGGCAAGAACTCCTTTGCCTTCACGGGTCTCGAGGAGGAGGAGGTCATCGGCCAGCGCGTCGAGGAGGTGCTCGGCCTGAAGTTCGAGAACGGCGACGATCCCGTGGGGACCGTTCTGGAGTGGGGGGTGCGCGCGCTGGACAAGCCCGTTCGCGTCAGCGGCGACCGCGATGTCGACGCCGAGGCGAAGGCCGACCTGTTCCCCGACTATGACGACGACGGCGGCCTGCTGCTCGTGCTGACGCCCGACAGGTAGGCTGGGCTCTCATGGGGATGCTTACGGGGATGCGAACAGGCTCAACGGCGGCGCGCGGGGAGAGCCGCTAGATGGCCAACCGCCGTCGCAATGCTCTGATCCTGTTGATCGTGGCGGGTCTCGTGGCCGCGTCGTTCGCCGTTATCGCAACCAAGCCGACGCGGCTGGGCCTCGATCTCAAGGGGGGCGTGCAGCTCATCTACCAGGGGCGTGCGACCGCGCAGGCCAAGGTCAACCCCGAATCGCTTGACCGCGCGATCGAAATCATGCGCCAGCGCGTTGACAAGCTGGGTGTCGCCCAGCCCGAAATCAAGCGCAGCGGCGCCAGCGAAATCACCGTCGCGCTGCCGAGCGTCAGCAACGCCCAGCGCGCCCAGGATCAGGTCGGCAAGACCGCCCAGCTGTTCTTCTACGACTGGGAGCCCAACGTGATAGGGCCCACCGGACAGCCGGCGCCGACCGAAGCCACTGTCACCGGAGGACCCAACGCCGGCTCGGCGGTCTCGGGCCTGCCCGAGTACGAAGCCGTTCAGCGCGCGCTGAAGCGCCCGGCGATCATCCGCCCAAACGACACCACCTACCAGCAGGGCTGCACGCCCCAGCAGGTGAGGGGCTGCATCTACGGCCAGTGGTATCTGCTCGACACCGCCCACAAAAAGGTGCTGCGCGGACCGGAGGACACCGAACAGAACCTCTACGCGGACGGCTACAAGCCTCCCGCGGGCGCCACGGTGAAGGCGGTGCGCGTCAACCCCGGCACCGTGCTGGCGCAAGCTCAGCCGATCCTTGGCGCGGACGGGAAAGTCACGAAGGCCTCGCCCGAAAGCTGGTACGTGCTCAACGACAATCCGGCGCTGACCGGCGCCGACATCAAGAACCCGCGACAGGCCTTCGACAACGGGGCCGGCGGGTCGGGCGCGCCGAACGTCACCTTCGAATTCAGCTCGCGCGGCGGGAAGACCTTCCAGCGCGTCACGCGCGAAATCGCCCAGCGCGGCCAGCAATCACAGTTGCCGGGGGTCTCCAAGCAGGCCGCCGTGCAGCACTTCGCGGTCGTCCTCGACAACCAGATCATCACCGCGCCGTTCATCGACTACACCGCCAACCCGGAAGGAATCGAAGCCTCAACGGGCTCGCAGATCTCCGGCGGGTTCACGATCACCTCCGCTCAGAACCTCGCCGATGAGCTCCAGTCCGGAGCGCTCCCGATCAAGCTCGAACTGATCTCCCAGTCCCAGGTCTCGGCGACGCTCGGCAAGACCGCGCTGAACCAGGGCCTGGTCGCGGGCCTGGTGGGCTTTGCCGTCGTGTGCCTGTTCCTGCTCGCGTTCTACCGCGTGCTGGGCGCGATCGCGGTCGGCGGTCTGGTCATCTACGGCATCTACTACTTCGCCCTGATCAAGCTGATCCCGATCACGCTCACCCTGCCCGGCATCGCCGGCCTGATCCTGACGCTCGGCATCGCCGCGGACGCCAACATCGTCATCTTCGAGCGCGTGAAGGAGGAGGTCAGGGGAGGGCGCTCGATCGCCGCGGGAATCGCGGCCGGCTACAAGCGCGGCTTCGCCGCGATCGTGGACGCCAACGTCGTGACGTTCATGACGGCATTCATCCTGTTCGCGCTGGCGACCGCGGAAGTGCAGGGCTTCGCCTTCACGCTGGGCATCGGCACGCTGCTCACTCTGTTTACCGCCGTGCTCGCCACGCAGGCCGCGCTCGGCGCGATGGGACGTTCGCGCGCCGTGTCTCATCCGGCGCTGCTCGGCGCCGGGCGCAAGGGGCGCAAATGGACATTTGACTTCATGGGCGCCTCGCGCTGGTTCTTCTCCCTGTCCGGGTGCATCCTGCTGATCGGGGCGCTCGCCATCGGCGGCAAGGGGTTGAACTTCGGCATCGACTTCAAATCGGGCACGCGCATCCAGACGGCGTTCGTCAAGCCCGTCAGCGAGAGCCAGCTCCGCACCGTCATGTCGGGGGCGGGCTACTCGAGCGCCCAGATCCAGAAGTTCTCGAGCAAGGGCATCGGCGGCCAGGGCTTTCAGATCTCGCTGGAGAAGCTGCGCCCCGACCAGGTGCAGCGGGTGAAGGCCACACTGGACGCGAAGTTCGGATCGGGCCCCACCTCGCCCGGGACGAAGAACTTCTCGAACACCTCGATAGGACCCACGTTCGGCCAGACGGTCGCCAAAAGCGCGATCATCGCGATCATCGCGTCGCTGCTCGTGATCTCCGCGTACATAGCGCTGCGCTTCGAGTGGAAGTACGCCGTTCCGGTCCTGATCGCCCTGATGCACGACCTGCTGATCACGGCCGGCGTGTACTCGCTGACGGGCAGGGAAGTCACGACCGCCACGGTCGCGGCGCTGCTGACGATCCTCGGCTACTCGATGTACGACACGATCATCGTGTTCGACCGTGTGCGCGAGAACGTGCCGCGCATGCCGAGAGCAGCCTTCTCGCAGATCGTCAACCGCTCGATGTCCGAGGTCCTGACGCGATCGCTGGCGACGAGCCTGTGCACGCTGCTGCCGGTGACGGCGATCCTGCTGTTCGGCGGGGCGACGCTGAAGGACTTCGCGTTCGCGATGCTCGTCGGGATCGCCTCGGGCGCCTACTCCTCGATCTTCATCGCCTCGCCCGTGCTCACCCATTGGAAGGAGCGCGAGGGCGTCTACCGCAACCGTCGTCTGCGCATCGTTCGCGAGCTCGGCTACGTGCCGGCCTATGCGAGCGCGCCAGGCGGAACACCGGTCGACGTGGAGCCTGCCGCCAAGAAGCGCGCGCGCCGTGGCGCAGGCGTGCTCGCCGAGGAGCCGGGCGAGCAGATCTCGAAGGAGGAGTTCGACGAGCTGGTACGCGACATCGACCCAGATCTGGCGGAGCAGCCGGCCGGCGGCCGGACGCGTGTGGCCGGGCGCCTTTCCAAGCGCGGCGCAACCTCGACGAAGGGCCCCTCTGTCGATAGTTCGGCCTCGACAGGGGAGCGCGCGCCACGCGATCCGGCGGCCGACCTGGAGCCCGAGGATCTCGTATTGAAGGATGAGCCGGCCCGCCGCGAGAAGCGCCGCCCGAGAAACCGCAGACACGGGAGAGCCAAATAATGGGCATGCTCGGCTGGGTGATCATGGGCCTTTCGATCTGGCACTTCACGATCTGGCTGCCCGACCGCTTCTGGGGTGGGATCGTCGGCGCGTTCGTGGGCTCCCTGCTCGGCGCCGTGCTCGCCGGCCTGGTCATCTATGGCGTGAAGGTCTCGGCGCTGGCCGTTCCCGGAATCAAGGCGACCGACATCGCGGTCGTGCTGTACGCGGTTCCCGGAGCGCTCATCGGACTCGCCCTCGTGTACTACGAGGGCGTCCGGCGCGAGCGATTGCGCGCCGGAGCTCGCGAATCTTCGTAGCGCCCCCAACCGATTCCGTCCAGTCCGCGCCATAGGGTGAAGCGGGCAATGGCCCGCGCCCGCTTCGAGATTCCCAACTGCGACGCGCGTGATGTCGCGCATCTCTCCGAGCGGCTCGGTGTGAGCACCGTGCTCGCCCAGGTGCTCTCCAGGCGTGGACTTGCCGACCCCGAGCGGGCTCGCGCGTTCCTCGCCGCCGATCAGACTCATGACCTCGATGCGTTCGGCGGGCTTCAGAGCGCCGCGCAGCGCATCCTGGAGCATTCGCAAAGCGCCACCCGCATCACGGTCCATGGCGACTACGACGTCGATGGCGTCTGTTCGACTGCGATTCTCGTTCGGGCTCTGCGACGGATCGGCGCGAGCGTGGATTGGTATCTGCCCGACCGGACGAGTGACGGCTACGGCCTGAGCCTCCCTACCGTCCAGCGGCTGGCGGAACATGGGACGGGCCTGCTGATCACCGTCGACTGCGGCATCACGGCGGTCGAGGAGGTGGCCGCGGCGCGCGCTCTCGGGATCGATGTGATCGTGAGCGACCATCATGCGCCCCGCCCGGACGGCAAGCTGCCGGATGCTCCGATCGTGCACCCCGCCATTGGCGGCTATCCCTGTCGTGAGCTGTGCGCAGCCGCCGTCGCCTACAAGCTCGTCCAGGGGATATGGCGTGCAGCCGGGCGCGATCCACAGGAGCTGGACGACGATCTGGACCTCGTCGCGCTCGCGACGATTGCCGATGTGGTCGTTCTCCAAGGAGAGAACCGCGCTCTGGCGCGCCGCGGGCTGCGCGCCCTGGCCGGCACCGCCAAGCCCGGGCTGAGGGCGCTGATGGCGGTCGCGCGGATCGATCCGTCTCGCGTGAACGAGCGCGCCGTCGGTTTCGCGCTCGGTCCCCGCATCAACGCG
Organism: uncultured Solirubrobacterales bacterium; assembly: GCA_963714635.1. GTDB lineage: Bacteria > Actinomycetota > Thermoleophilia > Solirubrobacterales > Solirubrobacteraceae > Palsa-744. Next base: position 97,424 of record CAVQPM010000006.1, read on the forward strand.
GCCGGGCGCCTGCACCGCGCCGACGGGGCGCTCGAGCTGCTCCTGACCGAAGATACGACACGCGCCGCGCAGATCGCCCGCGAGCTCGATCGGGCCAACAGCGAACGCAGGCACACCGAGCAGACGATCCGTTTCCAGGCCGAAGCGCAGCTGGGAGCGCTCGCCGGGCCCGCGCCGCGTTCCGCATACGTCCTCGCCGGGGAGCAGTGGCATCCGGGCGTGATCGGGATCGTGGCCTCGCGCCTGGCCGAGCGCCACCGCCGTCCCGTGGTGCTGATCGCGCTCGACGGGGAGCGGGGGCGCGGATCCGGTCGCAGCATCGAGGGCTTTGACCTGCTGGCGGGCCTGACCGCCTGCTCCGAGCACCTGCTCCGCTATGGAGGCCATAGCGCGGCAGCCGGCCTGGAGGTCGAGAGCTCGCGCGTGCAGGCGCTCGCCGACGCTCTGGACGCCCACGCCTCGCGCGTGCTCTCGCCGGATGACCTAACGGAAGTCGAGCGCGTCGATGCGATCGTGACGGCGCGCGAGATCGGCATGGAGCTCGCCGAAGAGCTGTCCACGCTCGCCCCGTTCGGACGGGGCAACCCGGTGGTGTCGCTGATGGTCCGCGATGCCGTGTTCGCCGATGTGCGCCCGATGGGTGAAGGCAGGCACGCGCGCTTCACGGTCCGCTCACAGGACGTCCACGCGCGCGCAGTGGCATTCGGCAGCGGTATTGCCGTCGGGGTGGGGGAGGGTGAGCCGGCGGTGGCCACCTTCACGCTCGAGGTGAACGAGTGGAACGGGATCAGCGAACCACGTCTGGTGCTGCGTCACGCTCAACCGGCCCCGGTTGAGGAGGCTACGATTGATCCATGCCTGACAGCCGCTCGAGTCCCGTCCACACCGCTCCCCCTCCCGATGTAGAGCGCCGCCGGCGCCGGGCGCAGCTGGGCGAGCTGGAGCGACGCCTACTGGACGACCTCTTCGCGATAGTGGCCGAGCACTCCGCCGACACGGCCGTCGAGATCGATCGCGATCGGGTCGAGGACGCTTTCGTGTTCGCCTGCGAGCACCACGCGGCACAGCGGCGCAAGTCCGGCGAGGACTTCATCGTCCACCCGGTCGGGGTGGCGCGGATCTGCGCGGGTATGCGGCTCGACACAGAGACGCTGTGCGCCGCTCTGCTGCACGACACGGTTGAGGACACCTCAGCTTCCATCGAGGAAGTACGCGAGCGCTTCGGCGAGCAGATCGCCGGCATCGTCGACGGTGTGACCAAGCTCACCGGCATCACCTTCCAGTCGCGTGACGAGGCTCAGGCGGAGAACTACCGCAAGATGATGGTCGCGATGGCCAGCGACGTGCGGGTCATCCTGATCAAGCTCGCCGATCGTCTTCACAACATGCGCACGATCGACGCGATGCCCAAGCAGAAGCAGATGGACAAGGCTCGCGAGACGCTCGAGATCTATGCCCCGCTCGCCCATCGCCTCGGAATCCATGCGATCAAGTGGGAGCTCGAGGACCTCGCGTTCGCGACGCTCCACCCGCGCAAGTATCGGGAGATCAAGGAGCTCGTCTCTCAGCAGCGCGAGGATCGTGAGCGCTACGTGGCGCAGGCGGGGGAGTACCTCGCGCGCGAGCTGGCCGCGCTCGGAGTGGGCGCGCAGATCGCCGGAAGGGCCAAGCACTTCTACTCGATCTACTCGAAGATGACCAAGAAGGGCCGCGAGTTCAACGAGATCTACGACCTCACAGCGATGCGCGTGATCGTCGAGACGGTCAAGGACTGCTACGGCGCGGTGGGAGTGATCCACTCGCTGTGGAAGCCGCTGCCTGGGCGCTTCAAGGACTTCATCGCGATGCCGAAGTTCAACATGTACCAGTCGCTTCACACGACGGTCATCGGACCGGAGGGCAGGCCCCTGGAGATCCAGATCCGTACGCAGGAAATGCACGAGATGGCCGAGTTCGGCGTCGCGGCCCACTGGATGTACAAGCAGCGGCCGAAGTCCAAGGACGCCTCCGCCGGACCGGACGACGACGCCAAGATGAAGTGGCTGCGCTCGATGCTCGACTGGCAGAAGGAGATGTCCGATCCGCAGGAGTTCATGGAGACGCTGCGGACCGATCTGTTCGAGGACGAGGTCTACGTGTTCACGCCCAAGGGCGAGGTCAAGTCGCTCGCCGCGGGCGCCACGCCGCTCGACTTCGCCTATGAGGTGCACACCGAGATCGGCCACCGGTGCGTTGGGGCGCGCGTGAACGGCAAGATTGTGCCGCTTCACTACGAGCTGCGCTCGGGCGACATCGTCGAGATCCTCACCGCCAAGCGCGAGCGAGGCCCCTCGCGCGACTGGCTGGCGATGGTCAAGACGACCAGGGCGCGCAACAAGATCAAGCAGTGGTACAAGGCCTCCTCACGCGAGGACACCGAGCACTCCGGACGCGAGCTGCTTCAGGAGCATCTGCGCAAGCAGGGGCTGCCGGCGCAGAAGATCACCGGGTCACCGCTGCTGGCCGACGTGATCCGAGAGATGGGCTTCCGCAAGGCGGATGACTTCTACATCGCCCTGGGGGCCGCCAAGATTTCCCCGAAGGTCGTCGTCAACAAGGTGATGCAGCGCCTCAAGCACGGCGAGTCCGCCGAGGGCGATGCGCCCGCGAGCGACCTTCTGAAGGTTGGACGCCCGCGCCGGCGCGCCACCAGCTCCTCCGCGCAGTATGGGATCCGCGTGGACGGTGTCGAGGACGTGATGCTGAGGCTCGCGAAGTGCTGCCGGCCCGTTCCCGGCGATCCGATCGTCGGGTACATCTCTCTCGGCCGCGGGATCACGATCCACCGCAAGGACTGCCCGAACGCGCGCCTGCTCCACCGCAACCCGGAGCGCTTCACGAAAGTCGGCTGGGAGGGCGATCAGGCCACCTCGTTCGTCGTCGAAATCCACGTCGACGCGTGGGATCGCCACCGCCTGCTCGAGGACCTCTCGCGTGCGTTCTCGGAGTCAGGCGCGAACATCCTCGAAGCGCGCTGCCTGTCGAGCCCCCCGATGGTCAAGAACCGGTTTGTCGTCGAAGTGGCCGACAACCAGAGCCTCAAGGGCGCGGTCAACCGTCTGCGCAACACCGAGTCGGTCTTCGACGCCTACCGCGTGACCCCCGGCGGAGCAGGCTAGGACGAGGGGTCGTTCCGCCGGGCGCAGCCCTTCCGGGGCGGACCTCATCCCAAAGATCAAGCGACCACGTTGAGCGCTCCCGGCATGATCGAGTAGCGCGCCTCCATCACATCACCGAGGTAGTCGCCGTCGACCTGAAGCGGAAGCGCCTCGCCGTCGCTCGAGCGGACGGCCAGCTCAGTGCACTCCGGGAGCGAGATCACCTGACGGTGGCGGACCACTCGCGCGCGCCTGGAGAACGCACGAAAGGCGATGGTGGGCATATCGAATGGACGCGCGCGGCGCAGGACGCAGCCACGCAGCGTTCCGGAATCGAGCGCGGGCCCGTCGGCGACTTCGATCGGGCGATTCTTGAAGTACGTGAAGGGCGACCCGTTCTGGACGATCGCGGTGACGCCCTCGTAGCGCTCCCCGTCCATCTCGACGGTCAGACGGGGCGGCTTGACCAGATAGCGGCGCCCGAACGTGGTGATGGCAGCCCACGTGAAGTAATAGGCGCCCAGGCGTGCCTTCAGGCGGGGATTGGCATCGACCCTGCGCACCACGCTCGCGTCCAGGCCGAGACCTGAGGCGAATGTGAAGCAGCGCCCGTTGACGACGCCGAGATCGACCTTGCGGGGTCGCCAGTCGTCGGCCATTCCAAGCAGATGCTCGGTCGCATCGACGAGCTCGCCGGGGATGCCGAGAATCTTGCCGTACACGTTCGCCGAGCCGCCGGGCAGGCAGGTCAGCGGCGTGGGCGAGCCGAGCAGGCCGTTGGCGGCTTCGTTGACCGTGCCGTCCCCGCCGAAAGCGACCACCACGTCATAGCCCTCATGGGCGGCCTCGCGGCACAGCTCGATCGCATGCCCGCGCGCCTCGGTGTCGAGGGCATCGACCTCATAGCGCCCCTGAAGGGCATACACGACGAGGTTGCGCAGCCGATCGGAAACGGTCGTCGCATACGGATTGACGATGATCAGCATGCGCTTCTTCGCGGCCGGCTCGAGCGGCTCGAACGTGATGGCGTCCTGCGCGGGCGCGTGGTCGTGTGCTCTGAGCTCGGCGCTGCTCACAGAAACCCCGTACACCGCGGCCGCGGCGGCGTTACCGGCTCCTGTTGCGTTCCGTCGAGAGCTTCCCTATACTGGGCCGACATAGCTGGACACATCCAGAGGGGTGGAGGGACTGGCCCGATGAAGCCCCGGCAACCACCGCGTCACGGCGGGAAGGTGCCAATTCCAGACAGATGTGTGGCGGGCGTCTGCTCTTTGCCACACGGTTCACCGGCGAAGTGCAATAGACGGAAGGAGCCCCCGTGGCTGTCAGGAACCTCAAATGTCGAGAGTGCGGGAGCGAGTATCCGCTCGAGGCGCTGTATGTCTGCGAGCACTGCTTCGGGCCGCTCGAGGTCGCATACGATCACAGCCATCTCCTCGGAGAGAACGGCGCGCCCGACGTGGACGGCGTGCGCAGGCGCATCCAAGCAGGGCCGCAGAACATCTGGCGCTATGCGGACTTCCTGCCGCTCGTTGGAGGTCCTCCCGGCCCATCGGGGAGACTCGCCTCGCGCGTTGGACTGCCCGCGGGCTGCACGCCCCTGATCAGAGCCGACCGCCTGGCCAAGCGCCTCGGCCTGCGCGAGGTGTGGGTCAAGAACGACGCAGCCAACCCCACCCATTCCTTCAAGGATCGCGTCGTCTCCGTCGCAGCCGCCCGCGCCCGCGAGCTCGGCTACGAGGTGATCGCGTGCGCCTCCACAGGCAATCTCGCCAACTCCGTCGCGGCCCACGGCGCGGCGCTCGGCCTCGACTCCTATGTGTTCATACCTGCGGACCTGGAGGAGCAGAAGGTGCTCGCCACCGGCATCTACGGATGCAAGCTCGTCGCGGTGAAGGGCACCTACGACGACGTGAACCGCCTGTGCACAGAGCTATCGGCTGAGCGCGACTGGGCATTCGTCAACGTCAACCTGCGTCCCTACTACGCGGAGGGATCCAAGACGTTGGCATATGAGATCGCCGAGCAGCTCGGCTGGGAGCTGCCCGATCGCTGCGTCGTTCCCAAAGCTTCGGGATCGCTGTTCACGAAGATCGCCAAGGGCTTTGCCGAGTGGCGCGAGCTTGGCTTGGTCAAGGGTGAGACGCCGATCATGAACGGCGCTCAAGCAGAGGGCTGCTCGCCGATAGCGGATGCCTTCGCGGCCGGCCACGATGTGTGCAGGCCGGTCAAGCCGGACACGATCGCCAAGTCGCTTGCGATCGGCAACCCCGCGGATGGTCCGTATGCGCTCGAAGAGGCCCGTCGCAGCGGCGGCTCGATCGACGCCGTAAGCGACCAGGAGATCCGCGAGGGAATAGCGCTGCTCGCTCAGACCACGGGGATCTTCACGGAGACCGCCGGCGGGGTGACCACCGCCGTGCTTGCCAAGCTCGCGCGGCGCGGTGACATCGACCCCGATGAGCGCGTCGTCCTCGTCATCACAGGCGAGGGGCTCAAGACGCTCGATGCCGTACGCGACACGTTCACCACGCACGAGATAGAGCCCTCTGTGGAGCAGTTCGAGGCGCTCGTCGAGCGGGCGCCTTCGGCCCGCACCGGCGCGCTCGCGGGTGTAGGGGCGGAGGGCTGAACGGGATGGCCGTCACAGTCAAGATCCCAACGCAGCTTCGCTCTGCTGCCGGCGGGGCGACCGAGGCGGAGCTCGAGGGCGCGACGGTGCGCGACGTGCTCGACAGCCTCTATGACCGCTTCGAGGGGCTCGGTGAGCGCCTAGCAGACGAGGATGGATCGCTGCGGCGCTTCGTCAACGTGTACCTCGGCGGCGAGGACATACGCTTTCTCGACGGCCTTGACACCCCCGTAGACGACGGGGCTGAGCTGACGATACTGCCCGCCGTAGCCGGAGGCTGAGCCAGGCGCTCCCAGGCCCGGTATGCGCTCGGCGCTCGGGCTCGCGCACCGGCGCAACACGCTTCAGCGGGGCTCGGCGACTCCGGCGCTCTGTTCCAAGCGCCGCCGCAACTGATCGCCCATGCCGGCTGCCACCGCGCGCGCCGCGCGCTCGTCGCTCAGCTCCATACCGTGATCATGGGCGAAGTCGAGCAGCTCCTGGCGCTGCTCGCTCTCGCCGGCGGCGCGCAGGAACAGCCAGCAGAACAGGCAAAGAGTGAGGATGCTCTCCTCGGTCATCATGATCCCGCCCGCCATCCGCTGATCGGTAAGCGCCGATATGTGATGGGCAGCGTCGGGATGGGTGTAGAACGGGTAGAAGACGGTGCCCGACCAGAGAAAGATGTTGCCGAGCACGCCTCCCGTCAGCCGCACCGCCAGGATGTAGAGGAGCTTGCCGAGATTGCCGAACCACTGCGGCTTGGGCAGGGGCCCGAACAGGCACATCCACATGTTGATGCCGAAGGCGATGAACATCGTGTGCTGGAGAGCATGCACAGGCAGGTGTTCGAGCGCTGCCTGATAGAAGAACGGCAGGTGCCAGACATACATGTCGATTGCCCACAGCGGAAAGGCTATGAGCGGGTTGGCGAGCGTCCGCAGACGGTCGAATACGCGAATGCGCAGGACCGGCGCCAGCAATGGGCCGGTCAACCCGAGCACTATCAGCAGCGCGGCGATTTCGCCCATCAGCAGGTGCTCGACCATGTGCATGTAGAGCAATTCGTCGCTCAGGTCCCCGATCGGCGAGAGCAGCGCGACGAGGATCGTCGCCAACCCGCCGTAGAAGCACGCCTGGCGCCAGCCTGACACCGGATGGGTGCTGCTCGCCAAGGTTCTCGCGCGCCGCGCATAAAGCGCGCCCAGCACGATCGTCGGGGCGAGCTGGATCACGTTCTCCTGCGAGAGCAGAGTCGCCATCCGGACTGGGGCAATCACCTTATGGAGCCTAGACCCTCAGGCTCGTCGTGCGCCCGCAGGCAGGTAGACAGCGGCCGGCCCACTCCGGCGTCGATGAACCTTACGCGCGTCGTGCGATCCCGAGGATGTGGGGAATCGCTGGCATCACGGGGCTCGGCTTGAAGGCGATGCGCTCCTCGCGCTCCATCTCGAAACCGGCGTTGCGAATGGCACGTGACGTATCCCGCGCGCAGTGGCAGCCACCCGCAAGCAGTGGCCACACCGTCGCGTCGGACACGCGCTGGACCGCGGCCATCGCCGGCCTCCTGGACACGACGTGCTCATAGAAGCGCAGCTCGCCTCCCGGGCGCAGAACGCGTGCGATCTCACGCAGGGCCACCTCCTGATCGGCGACCGAGCAGAGCACGAGCGAGACTACGGCGGCGTCGAACTCGCCCTCGACCGCCGGCAACTGCTCCGCGGTGCCCTCCATCACGGTGACCGCGACTGGAGCGTCATCAGCCGCTCGGCGCGCAAGCTCGATCATGTGCGGCTCGCACTCGACCGCGAAGACCTGCGTGACGCTCGCCGGGTAATGAGGGAAGTTCGGCCCGTGCCCGCTTCCGATCTCGATCACGCGCCCCTCGAGGCCGGCGAGCAGCTTCCGGCGGTGCTCGGCCGCACCGTGGGCTTCAGCGGTCTTCGCGATGCGCGGATAGACGCGTGCGAAGAGGGGGTGTGTGTGAGTGCCGGCCATGACGTTCTGTTGGACGACGCGCCCGGCGTGATTCGAACACGCGACCTTCCGCTCCGGAGGCGGACGCTCTATCCACTGAGCTACGGGCGCAGGCGGCGTCGAGATGCGGCGCCGTGCAAGCAGAGCTTACGGCACCCGGACCTGACCGCCGCCTGGCTCGTCGGTCGCTACCGTTGCGGATAAATGGACCTCTCCCTGTTCTTCGCCGGCACCGGCGGCTCGGTGCCGAGCCCGAGGCGCGGGCTGCCCGCGATCCTCGTGCGCTTCGGCGGCGATCGGCTGCTTTTCGACTGTGGCGAAGGAACCCAGCGTCAGCTCGTGCGCTCGATCGGGCTGGCCGACCTCGACTCGGTGTTCATCACGCACTTCCACGCAGATCACTGGCTGGGATTGCCGGGCATGCTGAAGTCGTTCGCCCTGCGCGAGCGCGAGCAGCCTCTGACGATCTACGGCCCGAAGGGCCTGCGCCAGATCATGGACGCGATGCGCTTGGTGTACGGCAAGCTTCCCTATGAGCTGAGCGTGAGTGAGCTCGAGCCGGCACAGGCGGTCCGCTTCGACCGTTACGAGGTCACCCCGGTGCCCGTCACCCACAGGGGCGCATCCGCGGTCGGCTATGCGATCGTCGAGGACCCACGGCCGGGCCATCTCGACGCGAGGCTGGCGGAGGAGCTGGGGGTGACCCCGGGACCGGACTTCGGGAGGCTCGCGCGGGGAGAGACGGTCGCCGGTGTGGCGCCCGAGCGGGTGATCGGTGAGCAACGTCAGGGGCGCAAGGTGGTCATATCCGGCGACACCAGCCCGTGCGAGGCGATCGCGATCGCCGCCCATGAAGCCGATGTCCTCGTGCATGAGGCGACCTTCGCCGAGGAGGAGACAGAGCGCGCTCGTCAGACCGGACACAGCACCGCACGTCAGGCCGCTGAGCTGGCGCGCGACGCCCAAGCGAGGATGCTCGCGCTGACACACATATCGACGCGCTATCCCGGCGGGGAGCTCCGCGAGCAGGCACGAGCGGTGTTTGCGAACACCCAGGCGCCTCGTGACTTCGACACGATCGAAGTCCCGTTCCCCGAGAAGGGCACGCCGGAGCTGATCCGCTGGCCGAGCCGTCAGGCGCGCGAGCAGGCACCCGGACATCCGCTATCGCCCCTGATACAGTCCTCCTGATCCTTTAACCCGGTCCGGTGAGGCCAGGAAGGAAGCGATGAACGACGGGAAGATCGTCCTCGGAGAGGACGAGATGCGGCGGGCGCTGGTGCGCATCGCCCACGAGATAGCCGAGCGCAACACGGTCGCCTCCACGATCGGAATCGTCGGTATTCACCGTCGTGGAGCGATTCTCGCCAGGCGGCTTCAAGGTCTTCTCAGTGACCTGCTTGGAGCCGAGGTGCCATTCGGGGATCTCGACATCGGCTTCTATCGCGACGACGTCGCGAGCAGGCCCCAAGCGCCTGTCGTGCACGCCTCGCACGTAGACTTCGACCTCTCGCGGCTGACGGTGGTGATCGTCGATGACGTCCTCTACACCGGCCGCACCGTCCGCGCCGCGATCGAGGCGCTGTTCGACTACGGCCGCCCCGAGCGTGTTCAGCTGGCGGTGCTTGCCGACCGTGGTCATCGCGAGCTGCCGGTCCGGCCCGACTATGTCGGCAAGAACCTACCCACTTCACGCGAGGAGCACGTGAGCGTGCGCGTGAAGGAGCTGGACGGCGTCGACGAGGTCGCGATCGGTCGCTCCGTGATCGACAGCATGGAGGTTGGCGCGTGAATCACCTGCTCTCGATCGAGGATCTCGACCGCGCCGATATCGAACGGATCGTCGAGCAGGCCGCGCGCTTCGCCGAGGTCTCAGACCGCGAGATCAAGAAGGTGCCCGCGCTCCGAGGCAGGATGGTGCTCAACCTGTTCTATGAGGCGTCCACGCGCACGCGCAGTTCGTTCGAGCTGGCGGCGAAGCGCCTGTCGGCGGATGTCGTCAACTTCGCCTCGGGCGGCTCGAGCGTCGAGAAGGGGGAGTCGCTGAAGGACACCATCCTCACGCTCAGCGCTCACAAGCCCGACGCGATCGTCATCCGGACTCCGTGGGCGGGCGCCGCCGCACTGGTCTCGCGCTGGACGAGCGCGGCGATCATCAATGCGGGCGACGGGCAGCACGAGCACCCAACTCAGGCGCTGCTCGACGTCTACACGCTGCACAAGCGCCTGGGGTCGCTCGATGGGCTCTCGATCTGGATCGTCGGCGACGTCGCTCACTCCAGGGTGGCGCGCTCGAACATACTCGCGTTTGCGCGCATGGGGGCGAAGGTCACGGTGGCCGGCCCGCCCACCCTCCTTCCACGCGGGATCGACGATCTCGGTTGCGAGGTGCGCTTCAGCCTGGAGGAGATCGGCTCAGCCGATGTCGTCTACGCGCTGCGGATGCAGCATGAGCGGATGAACGAGACGTGGGTTCCCTCGTTGCGCGAGTACGCCGCTCAGTTCCAGATCAACGAGCGGCGCATCTCTGCGCGTCAGCTGTTGATGCATCCCGGCCCGGTGAACCGTGGCGTAGAGCTCTCGGGCGAGGTTGTCGATTCACCCCAAGCGCTCATCACGGCTCAGGTGCAGGCCGGCGTGGTCGTGCGGATGGCCGTCCTGTATGAGCTGCTCTCGGGCACGCGCAGCTTCCGGCCCCTTCCGGAGCCTCAGCTCGCGTGATGGCCGCGCCCGCGCTCGTACACAGTGACGGCTCGGCCGCGAACCTGCTCGTCCGCGAGGTCCACGTGCTCGACCCGCGCGAGGGCTTGGACGGGCCGGCCGACGTGCTCATCGGCAACGGGCTGATCACGCAGGTCGCCCAGCCCGGCACGTTGAGCCCCAAGGAGCACATCGAGATCGTCGAGGGACGCGGACGTCATCTGCTGCCTGCGTTCGTGGACCCGCATGTCCACCTTCGCAGCCCCGGGCAGGAGCACAAGGAGGATTTTGAAACGGGGACGCGCGCGGCGGCCGCCGGCGGGTTTGGCCTGGTGATCGCAATGCCGAACACAGACCCCGTCCTTGACTGCGCGCCGCTGCTGCGTTCGGCCCGCGAGGCCGCGTCTCGCGAGGCGCGCGTCCCCGTCGGCTTCTTGGGGGCGATCACCCGCGGCTCCAACGGCGTCGAGCTGACCGAGATGGCCGAGCTCAGACAGGCAGGCGCGCTCGGCTTCACGGACGACGGGCGTCCTGTCAGTAATGCCGGGCTGCTGCGCAAGGCTCTGCGATATCAGCGCCTCTGCGGCGGCGTGCTCACCCTTCACGAGGAGGACCCCTCGCTGTCGCGCGGCGGAAGCATGCACGAGGGGGCCGTCAGCGCCGCCCTGGGCATCGGCGGGATTCCGACCGTCAGCGAGTCCACGATCCTCGCCCGCGACGCCGAGCTCGCCGGCTATGAGCAGGGTCGCGTCCACTTCCAGCACCTGAGCTGTGAGTCGTCCGTCCGCGCGGTTGCGGCTGCCAAGGAGCGCGGCTTTCTCATCAGCGCCGAGGTGACTCCCCATCATCTGCTCATGACGGACGAGCACGTCCGAGAGCTGGACACACGCATGAAGATGAATCCGCCGCTCGCGGACGAGTCGGACAGGATGGCCCTGATAGAAGGGCTGCGATCCGGCGTGATCGACTGCGTCGCGACCGATCACGCCCCGCATGCGCGCCATGAGAAGGAGGTGCCCTTCGAGCAGGCGCCGATGGGCACGACGGGCCTGGAGACGGCATTCGCTGCGCTCTATACCGAGCTCGTCCTGCCCGGAACGATCGAGCTTTCGCTCCTGGTCGAGCGGATGACCGCGGGGGCTGGTCTGTTTGAGCTGCCCACGCCGAGAATCGAGATTGGAGAGACCGCGAATGTCACCATCGTTGACCTTCAGAGCGAGTGGGTCGCCGGTGAGCATGGCTGGGAGAGCCGCTCTGAGAACTGCTGCTTTGCGGGACGCCGTCTGCGCGGGGGCGTGCTGATGACGATCGCCGCGGGCAGCGTGGCGTTTCGCGAGCGTGCCTTCTCGGTGGTCTCCGCCTGATGGCCGATCGCGAGGCATATGTGCTGCTCGAGGACGGCACGCGCTTTGATGGGGAGGCTTGTGCGGCCTTCGGCCACGCGGTGGGGGAGGTCGTCTTCACGACGGGGATGTCCGGCTATCAGGAGTCGGTCACGGACCCCTCGTTCGCCGGGCAGCTGATCACGTTCACCTATCCGCACATCGGCAACTACGGTGTGAGCGCCCAGGCAATGGAGTCCGAGCGAATATGGGCTCGCGCGGCGATCATGCGCGAGGCGTGTGGACGCGAGGACGCGCCCGGGGCCGAGCGGGGATGGCTGGACTGGCTCACCGACTGCGGCGTTCCGGCGATCAGCGGCGTCGACACGCGCGCGCTTGTCCGCCACATCCGCGACGCGGGCGCGATGCGCGGCGGAATCTTCGAAGCGCAGACAGCCGAAGGGGAGGCGCGCGCGCTCATCGAGGCTGAGCCACCGATGTCCGGGCAGGATCTGGCATCGGTCGTCACGCCGAGCAAAGTCAGCCTGCACGGGGCTGGAGGTGGACCGCTGATCGCGGTGATCGATACCGGGATCAAGTCCTCGATCGTTCGTAACCTCGTCGCCCGCGGCGCGCGCGTGGCTCTACACCCATGCTCGAGCTCCGCACAGGCTCTGCTCGCCGAAGATCCAGACGCGATCTTCGTCGCCAACGGGCCGGGCGATCCCGCGGCTCTCGATTACATCGTTGGCACCCTTCGAGAGCTGGTCGGGCGCAAGCCCGTCTGGGGCATCTGCCTCGGCCACCAGTTGCTGTGCAGAGCGCTCGGCCTTCAGACCTACAAGCTGCCGTTCGGCCATCGCGGGGCAAACCATCCGGTCAAGGATCTGCAGACCGGGCGGGTTGAGATCACCTCCCAGAATCACGGTTTCGCGGTGCTGGGGCCCGGCGGCGCCAAGAAGCTCGACAGCGACGAGCCCGTGCGCTGGGACACCGATTTCGGGGTCGCCAGGCTGACTCACGTGAATCTGTACGATCGCACCGTCGAGGGCTTCGAGTTGCTCGACGTGGCGGGCGGCGCGGTGCAGTACCACCCAGAGGCGGGCCCCGGTCCACACGACAGCCTGCATCTGTTCGACCGCTTTCTGGAGCGCGTTGCCGCGGCGTAGCGACATCCACAAGATCCTGATCCTCGGCTCCGGCCCGATCGTGATCGGGCAGGCCGCCGAGTTCGACTACTCGGGCGTGCAGGCCTGCAAGGTGCTGCGCGAAGAGGGCTTCCAGGTCGTCCTCGTCAACTCGAACCCGGCGACGATCATGACCGATCCCGAGTTCGCCGACGCAACCTACGTCGAGCCGCTGCTCCCCGGCCCCGTGGCCAAGGTGATCGAGCGTGAGCGCCCCGATGCGCTGCTGCCGACCCTGGGAGGGCAGACGGCGCTCAACGTCGCCAAGGCGCTGCACGACGACGGCACCTTGGAGCGCTTCGACGTGGAGCTGATCGGCGCCAACTACGACGCCATCGCCTGCGCCGAGGACAGGGAACTTTTCGGTGCGGCTATGCAAGAGGCCGGCCTGCGGATGCCGGCCTCTGCGATCGCCACCGGATGGGACAAGAAGGCCGGGCGCGTCGACGTGACGCGCGGCCTGGCCGAGGCGCTGGCCGCCCTGCCCGAGATCGGGCTGCCGTGCATCGTGCGCCCCGCCTACACGCTCGGCGGGCGGGGCGGTGGGATCGCGCGCGATGAGGAGGAGTTCAGACGGATCGTCAGCCGCGGTCTCGAGGCATCGCCGATCGGCCAGGTGCTGATCGACCAGTCGGTGCTCGGGTGGGGCGAGTTCGAGCTCGAGGTCATGCGCGATCGCGCGGACAACGTCGTGATCGTCTGCTCGATCGAGAACGTCGACCCGATGGGTGTGCATACGGGAGACTCGGTCACGGTCGCCCCGCAGCAAACGCTTCCCGACTCGCTGTATCAGAGGTTGCGCGACCAGGCGATCGCCGTGATTCGCGCCGTCGGCGTGGAGACGGGCGGTTCGAACGTCCAGTTCGCGGTGAATCCCGCCACCGAGGAGATCCTCGTGATCGAGATGAACCCACGCGTCTCGCGCTCCTCGGCACTCGCCTCGAAGGCGACGGGTTTCCCAATCGCGAAGATCGCGGCGCGACTCGCGGCCGGCTACCTGCTCGAGGAGATCAACAACGACATAACCGGCGTCACGCCCGCGAGCTTCGAGCCCACAATCGACTATGTGGTCGTGAAGTGGCCGCGCTTCGCCTTCGAGAAGTTCCCGGGCGCGGCGCCGGCCCTCTCCACCCATATGAAGTCGGTCGGTGAGGTGATGGCGATCGGACGGACGTTCGCCCAGGCCTTCTGCAAGGCGCTGCGCTCACGCGAGCTCGACAAGTCGCCGAAGCTGGACGGCTGCTCGGATGCACAGCTGCTCGACACCCTGAACACGCCGACCGCAGATCGCTATGAGACGATCCTCGAGCTATTGCGCCGCGACATCGGCATCGAGGCCGTCCACGAGCGAACATCGATCGATCGGTGGTTTTTGCACGAGCTCGAGAGCATCGCCAAGCAGCCGCAAGCGCCCTTCGAGGGAGAGCGCTCGTTCAAGTCGGTCGACACCTGCGCCGCCGAGTTCTCCGCTCGGACCCCCTATTACTACTCCAGCTGGGAGCGCCCGCCCGCCCCGGGGCGGCCGGCCCATGAGGTGACACGCGGCGATCGGCCGTCCGTCGTGATCCTCGGCGCCGGACCAAACCGCATCGGACAGGGCATCGAGTTCGACTATTGCTGCGTGCACGCCGCGATGACCGTGCGCGAGTCCGAACGCGACGCGGTGATCGTCAACTGCAACCCGGAGACGGTATCCACCGACTATGACACCTCCGACCGGCTCTATTTCGAGCCCCTCACGCTCGAGGACGTGCTCGGCGTGATCGACATCGAGCGGGCCGGTGGGGAGATGGTCGGAGTGATCGTTCAGTTCGGTGGGCAGACGCCCCTGAAGCTTGCGGCCGGGCTGCAGGCCGCCGGCGTGCCGCTGCTTGGCACGAGCGTCGAGGCGATCGATCTCGCCGAGGATCGCGGTCGCTTCGGCGCGCTGCTGGAGGAGCTCGGCTACCAGGCGCCCGCGTATGCAACGGCCCATTCGATCTCCGAGGCGCTCGAGCGGGCCACCCAGGTGGGCTTTCCGCTGTTGGTGCGGCCCTCCTACGTGCTCGGCGGCCGGGCGATGGAGATCGTCTACTCGCGCGACAGCCTCGCCGACTACTTGGAACGCGAGGGCATCCCCGCCGCCTCAGGCTCGCGCAGCGCACCCGAGATCTTCCTCGACCGCTTCCTCGAGAACGCTGTCGAGGTCGATGTCGACGCTCTCTGCGACGGCGAGGAGGTCTGGATCGGCGGGATCATGCAGCATGTCGAGGAGGCGGGCGTGCACTCGGGAGACAGCGCGTGCGTGCTTCCTCCCCACTCGCTGGGGGAGGAGATGCTCGAGCAGATCCGTGACGCCACGCGCGACATCGCCCTCGGCATCGGTGTCGTGGGACTGCTCAATGTCCAATACGCGGTGCACGATGGTCGGCTGTACGTGATCGAGGCCAATCCACGCGCCTCGCGCACGATCCCGTTCGTCTCCAAGGCGGTTGGCCTGCCGCTCGCCAAGCTCGCCTGCCGGATCATGCTCGGCGAGCGGATCGCCGCGCTCGATCTCCCACGCGAGCGGGAAGGTCTCGGCTTCGGCGATCACATCTCGGTCAAGGAGGCGGTGCTTCCGTTCGATCGCTTCGACGGCGCCGACTCCGTCCTCGGCCCCGAGATGCGCTCAACAGGAGAGGTGATGGGCATCGCGCGCGACTTCCCCACCGCCTTCGCCAAGGCCCAGGCCGCTGCGGGATCCCCGCTCCCTGCCGACGGCACGGCGTTCATCACCGTCACGGACGCCGACAAGCCGGGAGCGTTCGCGGTCGCTCAGATCCTCCACGACAACGGTTTTCGAATCCTCGCCACACGCGGCACGGCCGAGGCGATTGCGCGCATGGGTGTGCCCGTCCAGCGGCTCAACAAGATCGGTGAAGGCTCACCGCACGTGGTCGACTGGATCGAGCGGGGCGATGTCGATCTGATCGTCAACACCCCGACCGGCTCCGGTGCTCGCACCGACGGGTGGGAGATACGGCGCGCCGCGGTGACCCACGGAATCCCATGCCTCACGACACTCTCCGCGGGAGTCTCAGCTGCCCGCGCGATCGCCCGGGCTCGCCAGATGGGCGAGCCCGAAGTTCTCTCTCTACAGGAGCTTCATCGTGGACTGCGAATCGCGGCCAGGCCAGATGACGCAAGCGTCAAGTGATCGGCCGGGAGGATCGGGCCATCGCGGCGCCGCCACAGGCCGAGCGCGTGCCGGCGCCGTTTCAGCGCCGGGCTCTGACCGTCACCGCCACGGAGGAGCTCGGCGCCTACCGCATGTTGCGTGTCGCCGATCCGCACGGGCCGATGCCGGCGGCCGGGCAGTTCGCCATGCTCGCCGCGGTCGAGCGCTGGGGGGGCGGAGAGGATGAGCGCCCGTATCTGGCGCGCGCTCTGTCATTTGCCGGATGGCGCGACGGGGAGGCCGCTTTTCTGCTGGAGGACGTCGGTCCGGGCACGAGAAGACTGTGCGAGCTGCGGCCCGGCGACTCGGTGTGGATGCTCGGCCCACTCGGCGCTTGCTTCACGGCGCCGGACGAGGGGCGACGCGCGCTGCTCGCCGGCGGTGGCATCGGGATCGCGCCGCTTGCGCTCTGGCAGCACGCGTTGGGTTCGCGCGCACTCGCCCTGCTGGGCTTTCGCGACGGCCCTCATGCACAGGGGGCGTCGCTCTTCAGCGATGCACGAATCGCCACGGACGATGGGTCGGCCGGCCATCATGGCAATGTGGCCGACCTTTTGCGCGAAGAGCTCGATCGAGACGGTCATGCGAAGGTCTATGCCTGCGGCCCGCCCGCGATGCTGGAGGCCGTCCGAGCGCTGTGCGCCGCGCGATCGACACCGGCCCAGCTAGCGCTCGAGGCCGGGATGGCATGCGGTTTCGGTGCCTGCTTTGGCTGTGTCGTGCCCAAGCGAGGCGGTGGCTATCTGCGCGTGTGCGTCGACGGTCCGGTCGTGGACGCGGCAGAGCTGGAATCTGTCGAGGCCCATATCGGAGCTCCGGCTCCAGCAGGAGCTTCGATATGAAAACCGCCGGGGACGCGGACGGGAGCCGAGGCGTCAGGGTACGGGGGCGCCAGCGATGAGCGCCGCAGTGCTCTCTTTACTCGAGGTGGGCAGATGACAGTCTCCTTCTGCGGGCTGGAGCTCGAGCACCCGGTCATCAACGGCTCGGGGACGTTCGACGTGATCGCCGCACGCCGGACGTTCGGGGAGGCTTTGGACGACGCCTTCCCATTCTCCGCATTCGTCTCAAAGACGATCACGCTCAGCCCACGCGCGGGAAACCCTCCGCCGCGGCTGTGGGAGGCGCCATCGGGCCTGATCAACTCGATCGGCCTTCCCAACCCCGGTCTGCAGGTCTACATGGACCGGGATCTGCCGGAGCTCTCAAAGCTTCCCGTCCCGCTCATCACGAACGTGATGGGCTCGACGATCGAGGAGTTCGTCCAGCTCGCGGAGGCCTGTCAGGAACGCGAGGAGATCGGCGCGATCGAGCTCAATGTCTCCTGTCCGAACGTCAAGACCGGGCTTGACATAGGCGCTGACCCCGCTGCGCTCGGGCGGCTCGTCACGGCTGTTCGTCCGATCACGAGCAGGCCTGTGATCGTCAAGCTCACACCGAACTGCGCAGACGTGGTCGCGTGCGCTGCGGCCGCAGCCGATGCGGGCGCGGACGCCCTCTCGCTCATCAACACCTTGCGCGCGATGGCGCTCGCTCCCAAGGCGCTCCAAAGCACGCATTTCCCTACCCAACCGTGGCTCGGAGGCGGCACGGGCGGTCTTTCAGGCGCAGCCGTGCGAGCGGTGGCACTGGCCCAGGTGGCCGCTGTGGCCCGCTCGGTGGGCATCCCCGTGGTTGGGATGGGAGGCGTCCAAAGCGCCCGCGACGCGCGCGATCTGCTCGATGTTGGCGCGCGCCTGGTGGCGGTTGGAACCGAGAGCTTTCGCGATCCCGGCGCAGGGTCACGTATCGCCCGCGGCTTGCACGCGATGGAGGGTTCATACGTGTAGATGACACGGTCCGTCAGAGCCGAAAACCCCTGCAAACCGGCCGATAGCACCGTCCACCAACCTCTACATAGCTTTACCTCAACTCGAGGTTGAGCTGAATTCTCGGCCCGGACCTTGATCGAGGCGCGCTTGAGTGTAGACTCGCCGCCCATGCCGGCCGCGACCGACACGATGTCCTCGATGATCGCTCCCAAGCAGTCGATGGCACCCGAGCGCTCGCTCAACCAACGCATGGACGCCCTGGCGCGGGCGAACCTGATTCGCACTGAGCGAGCTCAGCTCAAGCGCGATTTGAAGGGGGGACGGCTGTCGATCCACGCGCTGCTGCTCAACCCGCCCGAGTATGTCGAGACGGCGAAGGTCTTCGACATGCTGCTCGCGGTACCAAAGTACGGGCGGGTCAAGGTCAACAAGATCCTCGCGCACTGCCGCATCTCGCCGAGCAAGACGATCGGCGGGCTCTCGGACCGCCAGCGCAGCGAGCTGATCTCATTGCTGCGACGGTGACCCACGGGCCGGCCGATCGCGGCCGACCTCGTCGCTAGGGTCCCGCCGATGGCGCGCGTGTTCGTCATAACCGGCCCGTCCGGGGTGGGCAAGGGAACCCTCATTCGGGGACTGATGGAGCGCATCCCGCAGCTGGAGCTCTCCATCTCGGCGACCACCAGGCCGCCGAGAACCGGCGAGCGAGACGGCGTCGACTACCACTTCATGAGCCCTGCCGAGTTCGAGCGCCGCCTGCAGGCCGAGGAGTTCGTCGAGCATGCCGACTATGCGGGAAGGCGCTATGGCACTCTGCGCGCAGAGCTCGAGAGCCGCCTGCACGCCGGAGTCCCGGTGGTGCTGGAGATCGAGGTCCAGGGCGCCCGCCAGGTTCGTGCGGCGATGCCGGACTCGGTGCAGGTCTTCATCGCGCCACCCTCCCTCGATGCGCTGCGAGCCCGCCTGGTCGCACGCGGTACCGATGGCAGCGAGGAGGTCGAGCGCAGGTTGACGGTCGCCGAGGAGGAGCTCGACGCTCGATCGGAGTTCACGCACGTCGTCACAAACGACAGTCTCGAGGACGCGCTCGATCGGCTCGTCGAGATCGTCGCGCGCGAGCTCGACTGAGAACCTGAGCGGCCACGGGAGCCACTACACTGCAGGTCCACTCCGAAAGGCACTATCGACCGTGATGACCTCACCCCGCATCGACCGCTTGCTCGACAACGTCGACTCCAACTACGCAAGCGTTCTCGTCGCCGCAAAGCGCGCACGGCAGATCAACAGCTACTACCACAACCTTGGCGAGGGCGCCTTCGACGAATTCCCGCCGCCCATGATCGAGACCTCCTCCAAGAACTACCTCACGATCGCCCTGGAGGAAGTCGCCGCCGGGAAGATCAAGTACCACTACCGCTAGGCCAGGAGGAGCTATGAGCGGCGTCATGCTGCGTCCTCAGATGATTGATTCCGTTGGGGTGGGGTTCAGTGGTCGTAGGCGGTGAGGCTGCGGCTGGGCGTATCGATCTGGCCGGTTTCCCAGAGCTTGTAGTTGTGCCAGATGCCTGCGGCGAGGGCGAGCAGGCGCTGAGCGACGCGGGTCATGAGGCCGGGCATGGTGTGCGCGCCGTGCTGCTCGAGGGAAAGCTGGCCCTTGAGGGTGTCGATGATCGACTCGACCCATTGGCGGATGCCGCCGAGTTTGCCGAACCGTGGCTTCTCTCCCTTGCGGTCGGGGCGCACGAAGATCGCGCCGAGCTCAGCCATCAGCGCCTCAAAGTCCACGCCGGCGAAACCCTTGTCCGCGACCACGGTATAGCCCTCCAGCTCCACGCGGCGCAGCATCTCTGCGGCGACCTCGCGCTCGGGGACGTTCGCGGCTGCAAGCTCGAACGCGATCGGCATCCCGTCGGAGGCGCACAGCAGATACAGCCGGAACCCCCAGAAGTAGCGGGAATGGCTGGCGCAATACCCGTAGGCGGCATACCCGGCGAACTCCGAGCGCTTGACGGTCTCCCGGGAGGCTGCGCAGGGCACCGGGGTGGAGTCCAGCAGCCGTATGCCGTCGCACCACGACGGGCTGGAGAACGCGATCACGTTCAGCAGCGTGACGATCTGCGGCGCGAGCGCACGCATCCGCTTGTTGTACCCGGGCTGCTTGGGCAGATACGGGAACAGGTGCCCCAGCCTGCACATCGCGAAGCGCAGAAACCGCCGCTCGCTGGGGCAGTCCAGCAGCACCTGAGCAGCGGCGAGGCACACCAACTCGGCATCGGTGATCCGCGGGTTGCGTCTTGCACGCGGACGACGCGGCAGGATTTCATCGGCCAGCACGTAAAGTGCCGTCAAGAGGGTGTCGAGATCGGCGGTCACGCGTCCCCACCTTTCGTGGTCGACGTTGGACAGAGCAACGCCGACCTTCGACACCCTTGTTATGTCTCCTCGACCGCGTCCCGGCGCCCACCCGGAACGGAATCAATCATCTCAGTCGCTCGCGTACGTAGTACGCCACGCGAACTGCCTGCCTGTGCCCTTCAGGGTATGCCCCGTAGGGGTGCGTCCTTGCCTCACCACGACCTTCGGTCGCGGTGCCGGCTCCTAGCCCCTCCTGGCGGGCCTGCTACGTTCATCGCAAGGTTCCCGACACGGCTTGCCAGCGGCCCAACGGGACGGTAGAACGACATCATGGCCAGGATCCTGCTCGGCGTGAGCGGCGGCATCGCCGCGTACAAGGCCCTCGAGTTCGTGCGGCTCGCGAGCGCGGCCGGACACTCGCTGCGGGCCATCCAGACGCCGAGAAGCCGGCGCTTCGTTGGAGAGGCGTCCTTGGCGGCGCTGACCGGCGCCCCGGTTCTCATCGATGAGTTCGAACACGATCCCGCCCGCGGGTCGTTTCCCGGGCAGGAGCTTCCGGCACACCAGCCGCTCAGTCATCTGCAACTGGTTGGCAATGCCGAGCTGTTCCTGATCGCGCCGGCGTCGGCCAACACGCTCGCAAAGCTCGCCAACGGGCTTGCCGACAACCTGCTGACCAGCTGCGCGCTTGCCGCCACGTGTCCGGTCCTCGTCGCGCCAGCGATGAACAACCATATGTATGAGCATCCGGCGACCCAGGCCAATCTGGATGTCCTGCGCAGCCGCGGAGTGAAGATCATCGAGCCGGGGGCAGGCAGGCTTGCGTCGGTCGGAGAGGAGGGGATAGGGCGCCTGGCCGAGCCCGCGCGTCTGCTGGCGAGCTGCGAGGAGGTCCTCGCAAGCACAGGCGGATCCAACTCGCCTACGGATCCCGGCGACACGGCCGAGGGCGCCGGTCGCGACCGGGACTGGAGCGGCCTGCGAGTGCTTGTGAGCGCCGGCGGGACGCGCGAGCCGATCGACAGCGTGCGGTTCGTGGGCAACAGCTCATCCGGTCGGATGGGCATCGCCCTGGCTCAGGCAGCCCGGCTTCGCGGCGCCGAGGTGACGCTCATCGCCGCCAACGTCGCGCTTCCGATGCCCGCCGAGTTGGCCGTGCTCGCCGTGAGGACCGCCGCCGAGCTTCAGAGCGCCTGTGAACGGGAGTTCCCGAAGTGCGACGTCCTGCTGATGGCAGCGGCGGTTGCCGACTTCCGGCCGGCAGGCTCCCACGCGGGCAAGATCAAGAAGGAAGGACGCGACCGTCTCACAATCGACCTAGAGGCGACTGCGGATGTCCTGCGCGTTCTGGCATCGCGGCGGCGGCCGAGCCAGACGCTCGTGGGCTTTGCCGCTGAGCATGGCCCCGATGCGATCGATCGGGCCCGCGCCAAGCTTTCCGAGAAGGGTGTGGACGCGATTGTGCTCAACGACATCTCGCGCGCGGACATTGGATTCGAGTCCCCGCTCAACGAGGTCACGATCATCACGTCGACAGCGGCGAGACCAGTTGCGAAGGCCCCCAAGGAGACGATCGCCGAGCAGATCTTGGACGTCGTCGCAGACCTGCGGCCCGGCGCTTGATCGCGCCGGCGCCTGGGCGTCGTGGCAGGGCCGCGGCCCGTCGCGCGATCGGGCTACCGCGATTAAAGTAGACGCATGGACAGCGTCTATGAGCTCTATCGTCGTGGCTGCGATCTGCTGGAGCACGGGGACCACCAGGCAGCGATCGTGCCGCTGACGCGTGCGCGAGAGCTCGAACCGACGAAGGCCTCGATTCGTGAGGCGCTCGGGCGAGCGCTGTTTCACGCTCAGCGCTACGAGCGTGCCGCGGCTGAGTTTCAGATGGTCGCTACGATCGCCCCGACCAACGACTATGCGCTGTTCTGCCTTGGACGCTCGATGCAGCTGCTGGGTCGCCACCGCGAGGCATGCCGGCCGCTGGCCGTCGCATGCTCCTTGCGCCCCGGCCGCGAGGACTATCGCGTCTATAGAGACCGGGCTCGTCGTGATGCGGCGATGCCCTGACCACGCGGGCGTTCCTCGCCGGATGGCGCTCGCACGCCGGCGAGAGCCGATGCTATCCTCGAACGACAGCTTTCGAGCCGTCGTGGACGCGACGGCTGGCCGTACCGGAAGTGGGCGCACGCCCGCTTTTTTTACGCCTTGCGTGTGGGAAGAGAGTAGATGTCGATGGCAGCAATACAAACCGAGATAGAAGAGCGCTTGGCCCGTGAGGAGCCCGACGTCGAGGTGCTGCTCGCCGAGCTTCTTCCCGGAGGGGTGCTGCGCGTGTTCATCGACCATCCCGGTGGAGTCACACTGGGCCTGTGCGAGCGCATCACGTCGCTGCTCTCGGACCTTCGCGAGCGCTACTGCCTCGAGGTCTCCTCGCCGGGCTCGGAACGGCCCCTGACCAAGCCCAACCACTTCCGGCGGTACGTGGGCCGGCGTGCCCGTGTCAGGACCCGCAATCCGCGAGGGGTGGGTCCCGACGGGACACGACTCGCAAGACGCGGCCAAAGCTTCACCGGAGAGCTCGTGGGAGTCTCCGACAGCGAGATCACGCTCGCGGCCGACGGGGGCATCATCGCGATCCCCTACTCGGAGATCCGTCGTTCGAACCTCGTCGAGGAGTAGGAGAGAAAACCTATGTCACGCGAGATCCTGGAAGCAATGCACGCGCTCGCGCGCGAGAAGGGCATAGAGCCCGAGAAGCTGATGATCGCCCTCGAGGATGCCCTGCTCTCGGCCTATAAGAAGCAGCCTGGCTCAGCGAAGTACGCGCGCGTGGAAATGGACCGCGACACGGCCGACTTCCGCGTGATCGAACTGATCATCCCAGAGCGCCTGGAGGCCCATCTGATCGTCGAGACGATCGACGAGGAAACAACGGTCGATCCGGAGACCGGCGAGCTGCGCGAACCCGAGGAACCGGAAATCGATCCTAAGAAGTTCGAGGAATATCGCGACCAGATCGGCGAACGCGACGTGACGCCCGAGGACTTCGGCCGAATAGCGGCCCAGACGGCCAAGCAGGTGATCCTGCAGCGCATCCGCGAGGCCGAGCGCGACATGATGTACGAGGAGTATCGAGATCGCGTGGGAGAGCTGATCACGGGCATCGTCCAGCAGTCCGACTCGCGCTACACGCTCGTGCAGCTGCGCGAGCGCGTCGAGGCTCTGCTGCCGAAGTCAGAGCAGGTCGATGGCGAGCGCTACGACCATTCGCAGCGGATCAAGGCGGTCATCAAGGAGGTATCTCCATCGACGAAGGGCCCGTCGATCATCGTGTCCCGCCGCGACCCCGAGCTCATCAAGAAGCTCTTCGAGCTGGAGGTGCCCGAGATCGCCGACGGCCTCGTCGAAATCGCCAATGTCGCTCGTGAGCCCGGCTATCGCTCGAAGATCGCGGTCATCTCGCACGCCGACGGTGTCGACCCCGTCGGCGCCTGTGTCGGCCCGCGCGGCTCGCGCGTGCGCATGGTCGTCTCAGAGCTGCGGGGCGAGAAGATCGACATCATCCCGTTCAACGAGGAGCCTGCGAGGTTCGTTGCCAAGGCGCTCTCGCCGGCACGCGTGCGCGAGGTTCTCGTCGACGACGATGCCAAGCAGGCGACTGTCGTCGTGCCCGACGATCAACTCTCCCTGGCGATCGGCCGCGAGGGACAGAATGCGCGGCTCGCCGCCCGCCTGACGGGCTGGCGCGTGGACATCCGCTCGGAGACCGAGTTCGCCGCCGAGGAGGCCGAGCACGGCTACGAGGAGGAGGAGCTGCAGGGCCGTTGCGCCGCGATCCTCTCGAACGGGCGGCGCTGCCCGAACGCGTCGCTTGCCGGCTCGCGCTACTGCGGCCTGGAGTCACATCAGGCTCTCGCATCGATCGACAGCGACAACGTCGCCGATCTCACGCTGCAAGCAGACGCGCCGACAGCCGAGGCCACCGAGGGGCAAGCGTCATAGGCGTCCGTGTCACCCGACGCCGTGGCGTCGGTACGGGCGCAATGCAACGTGCCTTTCGCGGCTCGGTGAAGGTCCAGTCCGAGCTCCTAGAATCGGAGAGCCAATGAGCAAGAAGCGAGTTCACGAGATAGCCAAGGAGCATGGGATCTCCAGCAAGGACCTGCTGGAGAAGCTCAGAGCGGCCGGGATCGCCGCGAAGGCGGCCGCGTCCTCGATCGAGGAGACCGATGCCCTGCGGGCCATCGGCAACGGCGATGGGACCTCTGCGAGCACGGTTGCCACCTCAGGCCCGGCCGCTTCGCCGCAGGCCACGGCGGCGACCACGCCGCCCAGCGTCGACGGGTCGGTGCCCGCGCCCAGCGGAGCGACGGCCGAGCCGGGCCACGAGCGTGTCCGTCCTACCCGCGATTCACGCACCGGCGAGCGCGCGCCCAGCGGGGCGGGAGCCGGCGGCCGGCGTCGTGTTGTGATCGACTCACAAGCCTCGCGGCGCCAGCAGGGCGGCCCTGCGAACCAACCGGTTCGCCGCCCCCGTCGTGGGCGGCGCCGCAGAGGCACCTACGACGAGACGATCGCACCGATCGACACCGCGGCGATGGAGGCCACCGATCTGATCCGTGTCAATTCGGGCTCGACGGTCAAGGATGTGGCCGAGTATCTCGGCGTGCCGGTGCCGGAGATCATCAAGAAGCTGATGATGCTCGGCGAGATGGCGACGCTCACGCAGACGCTCTCCGACGACGCCATCCAGGTGCTCGCCGGCGAATTCGAAAAGCAGATCGAGATCGTCCATGCAGCCGACGAGGTCGAGGTCGAGCCGGTCTTCCAGGACGAGGAGCAGGACCTGGTCGAACGCCCGCCCGTCGTGACGATCATGGGCCACGTCGACCACGGCAAGACCTCGCTGCTGGACGCCATCCGCGAGACCGAGGTCGCCGCCGGCGAGGCCGGCGGGATCACCCAGCACATCGGCGCCTACCAGGTCAGCCACGCTGGCAAGCCGATCACCTTCCTTGACACACCCGGCCACGAGGCGTTCACCGCGATGCGCGCCCGCGGCGCGCGCGTCACCGACCTGGCCGTGATCGTGGTCGCCGCCGACGACGGCGTCAAGCCGCAGACCCAGGAGGCGATCGACCACGCCAAGGCAGCCGAAGTGCCGATCGTGGTGGCTGTCAACAAGATCGACAAGGAGGGGGCGCAGCCCGAGCGGGTCAGGACCGAATTGACCCAGCATGGGCTGCAACCCGCCGAGTGGGGAGGGGAGATCGAGTTCGTCGACGTCTCGGCCAAGACCCGTCAGGGCCTGGACTCGCTGCTGGACACGATCCAGGTCGTCACCGACCTGGAGGAGCTGAAGGCCAACCGCGACGCCGCGGCTTCGGGCACGGTGATCGAGTCAAAGCTCGATCCGGGACGCGGGCCTGTGGTCACGATCCTGATTCAGCGCGGCACGCTGGAGGTGGGCGACGCACTGGTCGCCGGCGCGCACTTCGGGCGCGTGCGCGCGATGCACGACTTCACCGGCGCGCGCGTGAAGGCGGCCGAGCCGGGTGAGCCGGTCGAGGTCCTCGGCTTCGACGGCGTGCCCGAGGCCGGCGAGTTCGTGCGCGTGGTCGAGAACGAGCGCCGCGCCCGCCAACTCGCGGGCGAACGCGCCAACCGACTGAAGACAGAGGCCCTCGCGCGCCGCTCGGGGCGCAAGGTCTCGCTCGAGGACGTCTTCAAGCTTGCCCAGGAAGGCACCGTCAAGGAACTCTCGCTGGTGATCAAGGCCGACGTGGCCGGGTCGCTGGAGGCGATCGAGGACGAGATCGCCAAGCTGCCGCAGGACGAGGTGGCGGTCAACATCATCCACCGCGGCGTCGGTGGCATCAACGAGTCCGACGTGATGCTCGCCTCAGCCTCACAGGGCCTGATCCTCGCCTTCAACGTTCGGCCCGTGGGCGACGCGCGCATTTTGGCTGACCGCGAGGGCGTGGAGATCCGGTCCTACTCGGTGATCTATCGCGCCATCGAGGAGCTGCGCGCGGCGATGCAGGGCATGCTCGAGCCCACGGAGGTCGAGACACCGCTTGGTCAGGCGGAGATACGTCAGCTGTTCAGGGCTTCGCGAATCGGCGTGATCGCTGGGTCGCACGTCAGCGAGGGCAAGGTGACCCGTGGAGCGCGTGTGCGAGTGGTGCGCGAGGGCACCGTCATATACGACACGACGATCGCGAGCCTGCGGCGCTTCAATGAGGACGCTCGCGAGGTCAGCGCCGGTTATGAGTGCGGAATCGTGCTCACAAACTTTCAGGATCTGCGCGAGGGCGACGTCTTGGAGACATACGAGACGCGCCTGCAAGAGCGTGAGCTCGCCTGACGCGGCCCGAGATCAGGGGTCAGTTGTATGAGGAGAAACGCCGCTGAGGTGGTCGAGGGGCAAGCGAGACAAGGACGCAGCGAGCGTGGCGTACTGAGTACGCGAGCGACCGAGGACGCAGTATCGCGCCGCCCATCGGCCACATCAGCAGAGTAGGATGGCCTCGGACCGCATACGCCGAGTCGACGAGGCGATCCGTCAGGTCATCGGCGAGACGGTCTCCAAAGACTTGAAGGACCCCCGGGTGGGATTTGTGACCGTGACCGACGTCAGGACAAGCGCCGACCTGAGCCACGCTCGCGTATACGTGAGCGTGCTCGGCGATGCCGAGGTGCGCGCGGCGACGATGGACGGGCTGCGAAGCGCGCACGGCTACCTGCAGCGGCGGATCGGCGGCGAGCTGCATCTCAAGCGCACGCCGACGCTCGAGTTCATATATGACGACACGACCGACCGGGCGATGCGCTTGGACGAGCTGCTCGAGGCTGAGCTCGAGGCCGAGGAGGAGCAGCCGACCGAGGACATCACTCATCGAGCCTCCAAAGAGGAGCCCGGGCGCGGGTGAGCGTGGAGGGCTCACTTGCCGCGACGCGCGAGCTCGTGCTCGAGCGCATTCGCCAAGACGACAGCTTCGTGCTGGCTACCCACGAGAACCCGGACGGGGATGCTCTCGGATCGCTGATCGGGATGAACGGGCTGCTCGAAGCGCTTGGCAAGAGATCGGAGATGTTCATCTCCCCGAGCGATCTACCGCTTCCGCGGGAGTATCGCTGCGCCGCGCTCGAGCATGCGATACACGCCCCACCTGAGGACATCAGCCGGCATACGATCGTGCTGCTGGACTGCGGGAACATCGATCGCAACCCGGCAGCCGTGTTGCGCAGCGGCGCCCATCTGCTCAACATCGACCACCATCACGACAACACCCGATTCGGCACCCTGAATCTCGTGGACCCATCCGCATCGTGCACCGCGGAGATCGTCTGGGATCTGATGCACGGCCTTCATGTCGAACCGAACCCGCCGACCGCCGAGGCTCTCTACGTGGGGCTCGTGACCGACACCGGCAGGTTCATGTACGAGAACACAGGACCGCGCGCGCATCAGATGGCAGCCGAGCTGATCGCCGCCGGCGTGAACGTTCAGGCCGTATATCGCCGCCTTTACGAGGAGGTGCCGCTCGCCAAGCTCACGCTGCTCGGGCTGGCCCTGGAGCATGTGCAGAGATTCGATTCGGGCGCGCTCACGCTCACGTATCTGAACGCCGAGGACTTCGACCGCGCCGGCGCCGATGAGAGCTTCTCCGAGGGCATCGTCGACCATCTGCGCGCCGTTGAGGGGACCAAGGTCGCGGTTCTCGTCAGAGAGCTCACAGCCGATCACAGTCGCGGCAAGCGCAAGGTGTCACTGCGCGCGACGGACGACGATGTGGATGTATCCGCGATCGCTCGCAGCCAGGGTGGGGGCGGACATCGTCGCGCCGCCGGATTCTCGACCACGCGCACCGTTTCCGAGCTGATCGAGCTCCTACGCGATCAGATCTCCACTCAATGGCATCCCGCGCCCAACGGGCCCACCGTCGCAGCCCCCGCCTGATAGCCCCGCATCGAGTTTCCCGATGAGCTCCGAGCGAGCCCCTCTGGACGGGGTGCTGCTGATCGATAAGCCCCCCGGGCCGAGCTCGCACGACATCGTCGCGACTGTGCGACGCTCCCTGGGCGGCGCGAAGACGGGCCACGCCGGCACGCTCGACCCTTTCGCCAGCGGCCTGCTGCTGCTGCTGGTCGGTCGAGCAACGCGCATGCAACGCCATCTGATGGAACTGCCCAAGCGCTATGAGACGGTCGCCCGTCTGGGAGCGACCTCGACCACAGGCGATCCCGAGGGCGAGATCACGCACACGGGGCGCTTCCCGCCCGAGCCGCCTGTTCTCCCGACGGGTGAGCTGCGCCAGCGCCCACCCATCTACTCCGCCGTGAAGATCAAAGGTGAGCGCGCCTACCGGATGGCGCGTCGGGGCGAGAGCTTCCAGACGCCCGAGCGCATCGTGACCGTGAGTCGCTTCGATGAGCTCTGGCGCGAGAAGGATCGCGCGGCCTATGTGATCGAGTGCTCCTCCGGGACATATGTGCGCTCGCTGATCGCCGATCTCGGTGACGCCTACTGCGTGCAGCTGCGGCGCACCGCGATTGGCCCGTTTCAGGTGAGCGAAGCGCTCGCGCCGCCGGCGCGAGGCGTGCCCTGGCACGATCCGCCACTGCGCAGCATCGAGCGGATATCGGCCGAAACGCACGCATGGGGCAGTCGATCCTGGCGATGAGCCCACGCCCGCAAGACGGACCGCCGGCCGAAACCACAGACGGTCCCATAGGCTTTCCGGCGTGAAGATCACTCGGCTGTCCGATGTGGAACACAGGTCACGACGCGTGGCTGTGGGATCTTTCGACGGCGTGCATCTCGGTCATCGCGAGGTGATCAGAGGGTCGGACAGCGTGCTCACGTTCGATCCACATCCAACCTCGGTCGTTGCCCCACAGCACACTCCGAGACTGCTCACCAGCTTGCCCGTCAAGGCGGAGCTGGTGGAGGCACTGGGCGCGAGCGAGCTGATCGTGATCGGATTCGACGCCCAATTCGCCGCCCGGAGCGCCCAAGATTTCATCGATCAAGTGCTCGTGGACACGCTCGGCGTGACGCATGTCTCGGTAGGTGAGAACTTCCGGTTCGGCAATCGCGCGAAGGGCGATCCGCAGATGCTTGCTGCAGATACGCGTTTTGCAACGCGCGTTACGCCGCTTCTCGAGGTGGAAGGCGAAATCGTCTCATCCAGCCATATCCGCGGTCTCGTGCTCGCAGGAGAGGTGAGCAAGGCGAGCAGGTTCCTCGGCTGGCCGTTTCAGTTGCGCGGCGAGGTCGTGCACGGCGACGAGCGCGGTCGCGAGCTGGGATTCCCAACGGCCAACGTGATTCCGGACGAGACTTTCGTGTGCCCGGGTCACGGCGTGTACGCATGCCTGGCCGATGGACGCCCGGCGGCAGTAAACATCGGAGTCCGCCCGACCTTCGTCACCGGTCGGGGCGAGCTGATCGAGGCCTACGTCCTCGACTTCGACGGGGACCTCTACGGACACGAGCTGCGACTGGATTTCCTCGAGCGTCTACGGGGGGAGCGACGCTTCGCAAGCGCAGAGGAGCTCGTCGCGCAGATGCATCGCGACGTCGAGCGCACACGCGAGATCGCGGAGGCATGGTCCACGAGCCACCCGCCGCACAGCCCCACGGGCTGCTAGCCTGTGCGGCCGCTATGACGATAAGCACCGAGCGCAAGCAAGAGATCGCCGCCAAGTTCGGCGCGGGCGTAGAGGACACGGGAAGCACGAAGGTTCAGATCGCGCTGCTCACAGAGCGGATCAACCATCTGACCGAGCATCTGCGCGCACAGAAGAAGGATCACCACTCGCGCCGCGGCCTGTTGATGCTCGTCGGTCGCCGCCGCCGCTTCCTGGATTACCTGCAGCGCGAGGACCTCGAGGGATACCGCGCCATCATCAAGGAGCTCGGTCTTCGCAAGTAGCCGGGCCGGCCTCGTGAGCGTACGCGACATCACCTCGAGCGCCATCGCGCCGGGAACACGGGCTCCCGAGTTCAGCCTGGCGACCGAAAGCGGCGAGCGCTTCACCCAGGCAGACCTGGAGGGGAAGACCACCGTGCTGGTGTTCTACCCGTTCGCTTTCAGTCCCGTGTGCACCGATCAGCTGCAGCTCTACGAGCAGTCGCTGGCGGAGATCAAAGACCGGGGCGCGGGCATATACGGCGTCTCCTGCGACTCCACCTGGGCCCAGAAGGCGTTTCGCGAGAAGCTTGGGGTCAGCATTTCCCAGCTGTCGGACTTCGAGCCGAAGGGCGCCGCGTGCAGGGCATTCGGCGTGCTGCACGAGGGCGGCTTTCCGCAGCGCGCGCTCGTGATCGTCGGGCCGGACCGCGTCGTGCGCTGGAGCTATCAGGCCCCATCGCCCGCCGACCTGCCCGGCGTGCACATGATCCTCGGGGGACTCAAAAACGTTTAGTTGTTCCAGACGGTGCATGCACCTGGCAGAGCCTCGGGGACCGGTCGGTACATATCTGGCATCCATATATCCCGGTCGGTGCATGCACCGACCGGCCGGGCCGCACATGTGCGGCCCGGGACCGCGCCGCATGCGGCGCGGTCTTCCCCGAATGGAAAGACAAGCGAACGCACCTGTGCTCCGAAGGGGTACGTCCGCTAAGCTGCATTGCGTTCGGATACAAGGAAAAAGAAAACGGCTCCGCCGACCGACGGGCGGAGAGGGAAGGTAGTCACTATGAGCAGCAACGCCGTTACGCGGGTTTCCGTGGAGATCGCAGGTAGCGAGATCTCGTTCGAGACCGGCAGGATGGCCAAGCAGGCCTCCGGCGCCGTCGTCGTCCGCCAGGGCGACACGATGGTCCTCGCGACCGCCACGGCAGGTGGCCAGCGCGATGTTGATTTTCTGCCTCTGACCGTGGACGTGGAGGAGAGGATGTACTCCGCCGGGAAGATCCCCGGCTCGTTCTTCAAGCGCGAGGGGCGCTCGGGAGAGAAGGCGACGCTCACGGCTCGCATGATCGACCGTCCGCTGCGACCCCTGTTCACCAAGGGCTGGAACTACGAGACGCATCTGGTGGCGATCCCGATCTCCGTGGACCACGTCCACCCGTACGACATCCTCGCGATGAACGGGGCGTCAGCGGCCCTGATGATCTCCGATGTCCCCTTCGCCGGTCCGGTCGGCGCGGTGAGAATCGGCAAGATCGACGGCAACTTCGTCGTCAACCCCAACGAGGAGGACCTGCTCGAGAGCTCCGACCTCGACCTCGTCGTCGCTGGCTCAGAGGACGCCATCCTGATGGTGGAGGCCGGCGCGAACGAGATCTCCGAGGCCGAGATCCTCGACGCGCTCGACATCGCACATAGCGCGATCAAGAAGCTCTGCGCGCTCCAGCACGAGCTCGCCGCGAAGGTCGGCAAGGAGAAGACCCCGATCGAGGCGCCCAAGGTCGACGAGGATCTGCTCGCGCAGGTGAAGGCCTCGCACGGCGCGGCGCTCGACGAAGCCACCCAGGTGCAGGACAAGCTCGAGCGTCAGGACGCCTGCAAGGCTGTCGAGACGGCGATCCTCGAGCAGTACTGTCCCGCCGCCCCCGACGGTGCGGGCGAGGAGGAGCAGAAGGCCGCCAAGGAGCGCAGGGCCGCTGCACAGCTTGCGTTCGACAAGCTCGAGAAGGCGATCATCCGCGAGCGCATCGCGGTGCACAAGAAGCGTCCCGACGGCCGCGCGGAGAACGAGATCCGCGACATCTCGATCGAAGTGGGCGTCACCCCGCGCACGCACGGCTCGGCTCTGTTCACGCGCGGGCAGACCCAGGCGCTGAGCGTGGTCGCGATGGGCGCGCTGAAGGAGGAGATGCGTCTCGACACGCTCGGGCTGCAGACCAAGAAGTACTACTTCCACCACTACAACTTCCCGCCGTTCTCGGTGGGCGAGGCCGGCCGGCTGGGGCCCAAGCGCCGCGACATCGGCCATGGCGCTCTTGCCGAGCGCGCGCTCGTGCCGATGATCCCCTCGATAGAGGAGTTCCCCTACACGCTGAGGGTCGTCTCGGACATCTTCGAGTCAAACGGCTCCTCCTCGATGGCCTCGGTGTGCGGCTCCTCGCTCTCGCTGATGGACGCGGGCGTGCCGATCAAGCGCCCCGTGGCCGGCATCGCGATGGGGTTGATCAAGGAGGGCGACGACTACATCGTGCTGACCGACATCGCCGGCGTGGAGGACCACCTCGGCGACATGGACTTCAAGGTGGCGGGCACCGAGCGGGGCATCACGGCGCTGCAGATGGACATCAAGATCTCCGGAGTCACGTTCGAGATCCTGAGGGACGCCCTCACACAGGCAAAGCAGGCGCGCACGTTCATCCTCGGCAAGATGGCCGAAGTCATCGAGGCTCCGCGCACCGAGCTCAGCCAGTTCGCTCCGCGCATACAGACGATCCAGATCGACCCGAGCCAGATCGGCATGCTGATCGGCAAGGGCGGCGAAACGATCAGGGGCCTCTCCGAGGAGTTCGAATCCCAGATCGATGTCAACGACGACGGTCAGGTGCTGATCTACTCGGCCAAGGGCGAGCTCGGCGATCAGCTCGTGGAGCGCGTCCGCATGATGATGAAGGAGGTCGAGGTCGGCGACGAGTACACCGGCAAGGTCGTCAAGACGACCACGTTCGGCGCGTTCGTGGAGCTCACGAAGGGCACCGACGGCCTGCTGCACATCTCCAACGTGGCTCCCGGCAGTCGAGTGGACACGGTTGAGGACGTGCTCAACAAGGGAGATGAGATCAACGTCACGGTGGTCGAGGTCGACCGTGAGCGCGGGCGGGTTGGCCTTCGCCTAACCGATGATCCGGCGATCGCGGGCAAGACTGTGGAGGAGCTCGCCGCGGTTGGGGGCAGTGGCGGCGGACGACCCCCGCGCGAGCGCGACGGAGCTGCTCGCAACGGCCGCGAAGGCCGATCCCCACGCGGTGAGCGCGGCTCGGGGCGTCCCCGGCATGGCCGGGATCACGATTGACGACACCTCGAGTAACGACACTCGACAGTGGCGTGCGAATCGTCACCGAGCGCATGGACAACGTGCGCTCGGTGGCGCTCGGCTTCTTCATCGAGAGCGGCTCGGCGGTGGAGACCGACGAGCAGGCGGGCATCTCGCATCTGCTGGAGCACATGCTGTTCCGCGGGACCGAGCGTTATGGTCCGGGTCAGATAGACCGAGCCTTCGACGCGATGGGAAGCACCCTTCACGCCGAGACCGACAGAGAGATCACCTCGCTTTACGCGCGCGTGCTCGACCATCATGTCGAGCACGCCCTCGATGTCATGACCCAGATGGTGTGGGCGCCGAGCCTTCGAGATCTCGATTCCGAGCGCGAGGTCGTGCTCGAGGAGATAGCCGCCTACGAGGACGATCCGCAGGAGCGCGTCTTCGACCTCTTGGGCGAAGCCGTCTTCGGACGCCATCCGCTGGGACGCGCTGTGATAGGCCATGCTGAGACCGTGGCGGCGATGGAGGTCGAGGATCTGCGCGCCTATCACGCAGCGCGGTACGTGCCCGCGAACATCGTGGTGGCTGCCGCGGGGGCTATCGACCACGACACCCTGACGGCGATGGTCGCGACAACGAGTCCCCCCAGCGGCGGATCCGCGCCTTCGACTCCCACTCCGCCCACCGCGGATGCACGGGTACGGTTCATGGCGAAGGACACCGAGCAGTATCACGTCTGCATTGGCGGCATGGGCATTCCGTACACGGACGACAGGCGCTTTGCTCTGTGCCTGCTCGACAATGTCCTTGGCGCACTTGCCTACTCGCGCCTATTCGAGGAGGTGCGTGAGCGCCGCGGGCTCGCCTACTCGGTGTATTCGTTTGAATCGCTGTACTCGAGCACCGGCGAGATCGGCGTATATGTGGGGACGCGGCCGGAGAATTTGGCTGAGACGCTGAGCGTCATCGCGAACGAGCTTGAGCGGCTTGCGGACGATCCGGCGGCCGACGAGGAGCTGTCACGCTCGCGCGAGAACGCCAAGGGGAAACTGATGCTCTCACTCGAGTCGCCGATTGGCCGCATGGGCGATCTTGGGCACTGCGTGATCGGGGGCATGCCGATACTGTCCCCTGATCAGGTGATGGAGCGGATCGATGCGGTGAGCGTGGGGCAGTTGCGGGAGCTCGCAAGCGAGCTGTATCGGCCGTCGTCGCTGTCGGTCGCCGGAATCGGGCCCGACGAGCAGGCCTTCATGGGGGCGCTGAAGCCGCTTGGTGCCAAGAGCTGCCTAAGCCACGCATCCATCGATGCGGTCGATGGGCGGGATGGCATCGACCGGGGGGTTGTGCGGTGATCAGAGTTGCCGTATCTGGCGCCGCGGGTCGCATGGGAGCCACCGTCTGCGAAGCGGTCGAAGGGGCGGAGGACATGCTGCTCGTGGGACGAGCCGACCCGGCGCTCGACACGACGCTCGAGCAGGTCCTGCTCGACAGCCGGCCGGAGGTGGTCGTCGACTTCACCCAACCGGATTCGGCCCTGGCCAATGCGCTTGAATGCATCGAGGCCGGCGTTCACGTCGTGATCGGCACGACGGGCTTTGATCCGGAGTCGCTCCTCGCCGCAACCGGCGCCAATGTCGTGATCGCCCCCAACTTCGCGATCGGCGCCGTCCTGATGATGCGCTTTGCCGCTGAGGCGGCGCGCCACATGGCGGGCGCCGAGATCGTCGAGCTGCACCACCCGGCCAAGCTCGATGCGCCGAGCGGGACGGCTGCGCGCACGGCGAGGCTGATGGCCGAAGCTTGCGACGGCGATGAGCCACCGATTCACTCGGTCCGCCTGCCCGGCATCGTCGCAAACCAGGAAGTCATCCTCGGTGACATCGGCCAGACGCTGACGATCCGCCACGAGACGACCGGGCGCGAGTCCTTCATGCCCGGCGTGCTGCTTGCGATACGCGAGATCGGTGCGCTGCCGCATTCCCCAGTGATAGGCCTCGAGCATCTTCTGTTCAGGGGCGCATGAGACCCCGTCGGGCGGCGTCCCCGGCTGTGTGAGTGGAATGAGATACTGCAAGCGATGAGCACTTCAAAAGCCCCCCTCGGCACGATTTTGACCGCGATCGTCACTCCGTTCGACGAGCAGGGTCGCGTGAATGAGGCTTCGTTCGTCGCGCTCATGGCCCATCTCGCCGAGCACGGCTCGGACGGCTTCGTGGTGTGCGGGACCACCGGGGAGGCCGCAACGCTCACCGATGAGGAGCACCTGGACCTCATCGGCCTCGCGGCGCGCGAGCGCCCGGCAGGGACGACGATCGTCGGGGGAACGGGCTCCAACGACACGCGCCACGCGATACATCTCACAGAGCGCGCCACCGAGCTCGGCGTCGATGCGACGCTCAGCGTCACTCCGTACTACAACAAGCCCAGCCCACGTGGAATCGTGCGCCACTACGAAGAGATCGCCAGAGCGACCGATAGGCCGATCTTGCTCTACAACATCCCGGGTCGTACGGCGGTGAACATGGGTCCTGAGCTGCTTGCGCGCCTTGCCCAGATCGAGCACGTCGAGGGCGTGAAGCAGTCAAACGATG
This sequence comes from uncultured Solirubrobacterales bacterium, assembly GCA_963714635.1. Lineage (GTDB taxonomy): Bacteria > Actinomycetota > Thermoleophilia > Solirubrobacterales > Solirubrobacteraceae > Palsa-744. The sequence continues at coordinate 133,280 of CAVQPM010000006.1, forward strand.
CTGAGCTGCAACTGATCGACGGGCTCGACCTGTACACCGGCAACGATCCCACCTTCGCTCGCACCCTCGACATGGGCGGCGCGGGAGGAATCTCGGTGGCAAGCCATATCGTTGGTGATGAGATGCGCCGCATGGTGGAGGAGCCCGATCGCCGTCAGGAGATCGATGCGAGTCTCCGCGACGTATACGAGACCCTGTTCATGACCGCGAGCCCGACATGCACGAAGGCCGCTCTCAACATGCTGGGTCACGACGTTGGCGGTCTGCGCCTCCCGCTGATCGAGGCCAACGACGAGGAGCTTGACGCGGTTCGCGCAATGCTGATCCGCCACGACTTGCTCCCCGCTGAAGATGGACCTCCCGCTAATCCGGCCGGCGCCCCGTCGACCGACTCTCGCGCCGACACAGCCCGGGCTAGCGGAACGTGAGCCAATTGAGGGTCCTTCCCCTGGGCGGATTGGGGGAGATAGGCAAGAACATGACGGTCGTCGAGTACGACGGCCGCATCGTGGTCGTCGATGTCGGACTGCGCTTCCCGACGCCCGAGATGGTCGGAATCGACCTGGTGCTCCCTGACTTCTCCTATCTGCGCGAGCGGGCCCGGGACATCGAGGCGATCGTCATCACGCACGGCCACGAGGACCATCTGGGCGCGCTTCCCTGGGTTATGCGTGATCTCGTGGAGGAGCATTCCCCGCCGGTCTATGGGGGAGCGCTCACGATCGCCATGGCCCGATCAAAGCTCGAAGAGCACAAGCTGCGGGATGTGAAGCTGGAGGAGATATCGGCCGGCGAGGTCTGCGAGCTGGGCCCGTTCTCGCTCGAGCTGATTCACATGACCCACTCGATCCCCGACTCGAGCGCCGTGGCGCTTGGAACCGAGCTTGGGACGGTGCTGATAACCGGCGACTACAAGTTCGACCAGACGCCCGTGGACGGTCCGCCGGCCGATGTGTCCCGCCTGGCCGAGCTCGGACGCGAGGGGGTTCTGCTGCTGTGCGGGGACTCGACGAACGTCGATCGTGACGGATTCTCGTCGTCGGAGTCGCTCGTGGGGCCGCATCTCGAAGAAGCATTTGCACGCTGTGAGGGCAGGATCGTGGTGACAAGCTTCGCCTCGAACATCCACCGGGTTCAGCAGGTGATCGATGCGGCGGCGGCGCTCGATCGCAAGGTCGCCCTCGTTGGCCGATCGATGCGCAAGAACGTCGCCATCGGGCGCACCCTTGGGCATGTTGAGGTTCCGAACGGAATCCTCGTCGGAGCTCGGGAGATCGAAGACTTCCCCGACGAGCGCGTCGTGGTCATCTCGACCGGATCTCAGGGTGAGCCTCTGTCGGCGCTGAGGCGGATGGCTTACCGCGACCACCCCCAAGTCAAGCTTCGCCAGGGCGACACGGTCGTGTTCTCCGCCACACCCGTCCCTGGAAACGAGCGAGCCGTGAACGAGACGATCGATCGGCTCTATCACATCGGATGCGATGTCGTAACCGCGCGCGATGCGCCGGTTCACGCGTCCGGGCACGGCTATGCCGAGGAGGTCAAGCTGATGCTCAACCTCGTCAAGCCCCGCTACGTGATGCCCTTCCATGGGGACTTCAAGCGTCTGCGCCTGCACGCACAGCTGGCGGAGGCGGTCGGAGTCGAGCCGCAGGACATCTTCCAAGGGGACAACGGCATCCCGTTGGACATCGACGAGCGTGGGGCGCGCTTCAAAGAGCGCGAGCAGGCCGGAATGGTGTTCGTCGACGGCGTCGAGATCGGCGACATGGCCGATGTCGCCTTACGCGATCGCCGGATGCTCTCAGCCGATGGGATCTTCATAGTCGTCGTAACCATCGCCGAGCAGGACGGACGATCGGTGACCGACCCCGAGGTGATCTTCCGTGGAGTGCCGTTCATGGACGAGGCGGGCGAGCTGATCGATGAGATCCGCACAACCGTCGACGCGAGCCTGGCGCGGGCGGCCGAGGAGGAGATCCGGGAGGTCGATCTCCTCCAGCAGGTCTTGCACGACGATCTAGCGGCGCTCGTCTACGACCGCCTCCGCCGGCGGCCCATGGTCCTGCCTGTTGTCGTCGAGGTCTAGAGCTGAGGGCAGTGCGGGCAGCGTGACGACGAAGCGGGCTCCCGGGGTGTCAGCGCCGGGGTGAGTCTGCTCGAGCGTGACGGAGCCGCCGTGGGAGTCCGCGACGGCACGCACGATCGCGAGGCCCAGGCCGAATGAGCCGCCGCGGTCGCCGGCGCCTCGGACGAAGCGCTCGAACAGGGTGGGCGCGAGCCTCTCGGGCACCCCGGGGCCGTCGTCCTCTACTACAAGTTGCGCGTCGCCGGTGTCAAGCCTGCGGGTCAGTACGCGGATTTCCGTGCCCGCAGGCGTATGGCGCAGCGCATTCTCGATCAGGTTGATCGCCAGGCGATGCAGCTCGTCGCGGGAGGCATCGACGAAGACGGGGCGCACGTCGAGAGAGATCTCGTGCTCGCCGCTGACCGGTCCGAGCTCAGCGGCCGCTTCAACGACCGTTTGCGCGAGATCGCATGGTTCGCGCCGAACGACACGACCAACGTCCGTGCGCGCCAGCAACAGCAGATCGGCGACAAGCCGGCGCATGCGCTGCGATGAGCGCAGCGCCGATCGCGCGGCTTCCCCCTCCTCGCCCTCGAGCGACTCGACGAGCAGCTCGAGATTTGCGAGCACGCTCGTGAGGGGTGTGCGCAGCTCATGAGAGGCGTCTGCCACGAATTGACGCTGTCGGGTGAGCATCGACTCCGTTTCGGCATGTGCGGCGTCCAGCTCGCGCAACATCCCACCGAGCGTGCTCGCAAGCTCGGCGACCTCGTCTTCAGCCTGGGGCACGGGCACGCTGCGGCTGGGATCACGCGTGCGCGCGATCTCCTCGGCGGTGCTGGTCAGCTGCGCAATGGGCGCCATCGCCCGGCGGGCGAGCGCCATTCCCGCCAGCAGTGCGAGGCCCGTGCCGGCGAGCACGCCGAGGACGAGCAGCAGCTCGACGCGCGCCACGGTCGCATTCACCCCGGATACAGGTCGACCGTATTGCACGTAGATCACCCCCAGCGGCTCCTCGGTGCCCGCGATCCGTATGACCGAGCGGTTGCTGACGACCGAATAGCCTCGGACGGTGTGCAGCGCGCCCTGCTGGGGAGAGCCGAGCGCGGGCGCGTTGCCGGGCGTCTGGGCTATGACAGCGCCACCGTAGGCAAGCACCTTGATCACCGGATGGCCGCCGACGATGTCGGCCAGTTCCGCAAGCCGCGGTTCGACTTCGAGTTCGGTGTAGTTGGTGGCCTTGACGGTCACGCGCAGCTGGGCGGCCAGCTGTTCGCCGGTCTGAACCACCTGTCGATCGAAGTCAGCGCGGATCCGATGAACCGTCAGCGATCCCACGACGAGCGCAAATGCGCACAGGATCGTGAAGGTGAGCAGCGCCGACACCGCGGCGAGCCTCGTGCGGATCGGCATCCGATCGAATGCCGAGGAGACGCGTTTGAGCGAGGAGCGCATCATCAGCGGGGGCTCTCAGAACGTGTTTCGAAATAGGCGGTGCGCTCGGGGCGTTCCTGGACCAAGCTGGGCGACACGGGGCGCCGCAGCGCGTGCCGGCAGCACGTGCAAGGCGTCACGTGGCGATCCAGCGCCGTGTACCAGGGGCGCAGCCGGGCGTGCCGGTCTTTTCGCAACACGTTCTCAAGCGCGAAGAACGTATCCCGCCCCCCGTATCGTGTGCAGCAGGCGCGGCTCGCCTTCCGCCTCCAGCTTGCGACGGAGGTTGGAGACGAACACCTCGATCGTATTCGTGGTGGAGAAAGGGTCATAGCCCCAGACCTCGTCGAGCAGGCGCTGGCGCGAGATCACGATCCGCTCGTTGCGCATCAGATACTCGAGCAGCTCGAACTCACGCTGCGTGAGCTCGATCGGACGGTCTCCGCGGGAGATCTCATGCGTATCCACGTTCAGTGACAGGTCGCCCACCCGCAGGGGCGCCGATCCTCGCGGCGGACGCCGGCGCAACAGCGCACGCATGCGTGCCAGCAGCTCCTGGCGCTCGAAGGGCTTGACCAGGTAATCGTCGGCGCCCGCATCGAGACCCTCGACACGCGACTCCAGAGCATCCCTCGCGGTGAGGATCAGGATCGGCAAGTCGTTGTCCTCGCGCAGGCGGCGGGCGACCTCGATGCCATCGAGCTGCGGCAGGCCAAGATCGAGGATCACCAGGTCGGGGGCAAACAAACGGCCCTGCTCGAGCGCGACTTGGCCGTCTGCGGCACAGCGAACGTCATAGCCCTCCATGCGCAACGAGCGCTGGAGAGCCTGAGCGATGTCCTCGTCGTCCTCGACGACCAGAACCCGTGGAGCGCGTGAGTAGTCGTTCATATCAGCAGTCGTTTGATAGCGGGATGTACTGAGAACGTTTCGAAAGATCGGCGCGGAACACCCGAACCCACCGCCTATTTTGAAAGACCTTCTTAAGCGATGGTAAGGCGGTATGACCCAAGAGGCGGGTGTGGCTCGATTTCACAGTCGGGCGCACAATCGGCGACCAACCCGCAAAATGCCTATAAAGCAGGTTCTGGCGAAGCGGCGTCGAAGCCCGCTTCGATGTCCAGCAGTCGCAGACGCCCCGCACGCAAGCCGGCCGGCAAGCGGCGAACACGGTCTACGCGCCCTGCCGGGGGGCGCTCCGCAAGCGCGCGCCGGCGAAGCTCCCGAGGAGGGCTTTTTGGCGTTGCCCATCGCCGACCGGTGCTCGATCAACGGGGTCTCGACATCCTGGGGCTCGGCCTGATCGCGCTTGGCGTGTTCATGGCGTTTGTGCTCTACGGCCACTGGGACGGCGGACACCTTGGAACCGCGCTGACGGTCGCGGTCGGCTGGTGTGTTGGAAGAGCGCGGGTACTAGCGCCGGCGGCGCTGATCGCGGGTGGGGGAGCGCTGCTGGCGGCCGCCGTGATGCCTGCGCGTCGACCACTGCGAGAGGGTGGGCTGTGCCTGTTTGCATCGCTCACGCTCGCACTGGCAAGCGGTACGTTCGGCGTGAGCGCCGGCACGCCCGACGGCGGCTCCTCCGGGCAATGGCGGCCAGGCTTCTTGGAGAGTCATGGCGGGATCACCGGACAGGCGCTCTACTGGGTCGCGCACAGGCTCGTGCAGACAGTCGGGGTGGACATACTCGTCGTCTTTTTTGCCCTTGTCGGCGTGATCCTGCTGACAGGCGCATCGCTCGCCGCGGTCCTGAAGAGCACAGGCAGTGGTGTTATGGACACCACACGGGTGCTGCGAAGCCAGGTGCTCGCGCTCGAGCGAGCGTCTCGCGAGATGCTCGAGGAATGGGCGCCCCGCGAGCATTCACGACCGATCGGGATGTCTTCGGCGCCAGACGTTCAGCCTCCCGAGCCCGATCCACAGGAGCTGATCGTAAGAGCGACCCACGTCGAGGCGCCGTCGGTCGACGATCGGTCCTCCTCGAAGCTGTTCGCGCCAGATTGGGAAGACGCTCATCGGGACGACGAACAGTCCGAGGATCCGGGACAGGGCCTGGACCTCGATTCGACGGAGGACGGCGATCTCGACTCCTCGCCGCTGCCACCGGAGCCCGGCGGGCAAGAGCCGATTGTCCAAGCGGCGGGCAAGGTGGCCGTGCAGGACGATTCCGATCTCACACCGCAGGGCCGCCTGCGCGACGTGGTGACTGACGATCCGAGCTTCGTATGGGAGCTGCCGCCGGCGAACCGCATCCTCGCGCGCTCGACCGCCGAGCAGGCGCGACCCGATACCGCCGGCCAGGAGCGGATCGCGGCGAGTCTCGTGGAGGCCCTCGGACATTTCGGGGTTCAAGCGAAGGTGATCGGGACGGTGGCAGGGCCGCACATCACGCGCTTTGAGCTGCGCCTGGCGCCGGGCACCAAGGTCAGCAAGGTCACGCAGCTCAAGGACGACCTGGCATACGCGTTGGCCGCAACCGACATCAGGATCCTGGCGCCGATCCCCGGCAAGCAGGCCGTCGGAGTGGAGGTGCCAAACGCGAAGCGACGCATGGTCAGGTTGGGGGACGTGTTCCAGGATCCGCCGAAGGACTGGTCACCGCTCACCGTATGGCTCGGCAAGGACGTGGCCGGCAAGGCCATAGGGGCGGATCTCGCGAAGATGCCCCACCTGCTCGTGGCTGGAACGACCGGCGCCGGAAAGTCCGGGGCGATCAACGCGATGCTCTGCAGCGTGCTGTTGAGAGCGACTCCACACGATGTGAGGATCGTGTTGGTCGATCCCAAGCAGGTCGAGCTCAACCACTATGAGTCGATCCCGCATCTGCTCACGCCGGTGATCACCAATCCACGCATGGCGGCCAACGCATTGCAGAACCTCGTCAGGGAGATGGAGCAGCGCTACGGCATCATGTCGCTTGCGCGCACACGCAGCCTCGTGGAGCTCAACCGTTCGCGCGAGCGGCGTGGAGAAGCGCCGCTCCCATACATCCTGTGTGTGATCGACGAGCTCGCCGATCTCATGATGGTCGCTCCGGCCGACGTCGAGGATTCCATCATCCGCCTCGCACAGAAGGCCCGCGCGGTCGGGATTCACCTCGTGCTTGCCACTCAGAGCCCGAGGGTGGACGTGATCACCGGCATGATCAAGGCGAACGTGCCTTCGAGAATCGCGTTTGCGGTCTCGAGCCAGACCGACTCGCGCGTCATCCTCGACCAGAACGGCGCCGAGTCGCTGCTCGGGCAGGGCGACATGTTGTTCAGCCCGGTTGGCTCCTCGCGCCTGCAGCGCATCCAGGGCGCATATGTCGACGAGGTCCAGATCGCCAAGCTGACGGACCTGTGGCGCCGCCAGGGCGAGCCAGAGCTTCGCGAGGAGCTGCTGGAGGAGGTCGAGCCGCCGGAGCAGGAGGCGGGGTCTCCGGATGAGCTCGATCCCGACGAGGACCCGTTGCTGCGTGACGCGATCGTGCTCGTCGCTGAAATGCAGACGGCCTCCACATCGATGCTCCAGCGACGCCTGCGGCTGGGCTACACGCGAGCCGGGCGCCTGATAGACATGCTCGAGCGTCGCGGGGTGATATCCGGGTATGAGGGATCAAAGCCGCGGCAGGTACTCATCACCGAGGCGGACCTGCCACGAGTGCTCGCCATGATCGCGCAGCCGAATTCCGCCTCGGAGCCGAGCACAGAGCCCGCCGCTCTTACGAGCTGACGCCGGTCATCAGCGTGGGGGCGGCTCGCCGCGGATCGGTACCGCTCACCGTTGCGATTCACGTTGACCGCGCAACCGATCATGCGTTGGTTACGCTATTGGTGCTGACAGTTACTAGCCTCTTCGCTTGAGATGACCGATATTGGAGCGACACTGCGCGAGGCGCGTATGCGCGCCCGCCTCGACGTGTCGGAGATAGAGGCCAGGACGAAGATCCGGGCTAAGTATCTGCGCGCCCTGGAGAATGAGGAGTGGGATCTCCTGCCGGGGCCGACTTTCGTCCGAAGCTTCTTGCGTACTTACGCCCACGCGCTCGGGCTGGACGGCAAGCCCCTGGTCGAGGAGTATCGCCTTCGTTGCGAGCCCCCGAGCGAGGCTGAGCTTCAGCCTGTCATCGCGGGCGCGAGGCGTTCACGGGGACGGACGAGCCCCGGCGGATCTGCGCCCTCGCGTGGATATGTGCTCGCGACGGCCGGCGTCATCGGGCTCATCATCCTCCTGCTCGTGGGGCTGCTGACCGGGAAAAGCGGCGCCCCGCCTGCAAAGCTCGACAAGGCTCACAAGCACATCGCGGGCAGGACGACCGGGAGCGCCCACACGTCATCCAGCGCCACGCGGGCCGCATCCGGAGCGAGAAGGGTCGCGCTGTCGTTTCAGCCATCCGCCCCGGTGTATGTGTGCTTGATCGCGGAAAAGAGCCGCAAGGTGATACCCGGCGTGATAATCCAACCGCCCTATACACCAACCACGTATCACGCCGACCACTTCGATCTGACGCTCGGCAACAATGCCGTGACGATGTATGTCGATGGGAAGGCCGTGACGATTCCGGCTTCCAGTCAGGCGATCGGCTATTCGATCTCGAAGTCCGGTCGCCACCTGCTCGAACCCGGCGAAATGCCGACCTGTCAATGAGCGACGACGGGCTCGCGCAGGGCCGCCATCCCGCAACTGTCACGGGCTCGTTCGACGCGGTTGGCAGAGCCAGCGAGACTCCGCGCGCTGGGATCGTCATCACCGGAACGGAGATCCTCACGGGGCGGGTGCGGGATCGCAACGGCCCTTGGTTGACGGAACGCCTGCTCGAGCTCGGGGTCGAGCCCACCCATATCGTGGTCGTGGGCGACCGGCCGCAGGACATTGAAGCCGCCCTACGATTCATGCGAGAGCAGGATGTCGAGCTGATCGTCACGAGCGGCGGCCTCGGTCCCACGGCCGACGATCTGACCGCCGAGGTCGTCGGCGGCTTTCAAGGCCGAGAGATGATGCTCGACGAGGGCTTGAGGGAGAGGATCGCGGAGATCCTGCGTCCGCTCGCCGAGCGCTACCCGAACCTGGACCGTGATGCGATCGACCTCGGCAATCAAAAGCAGGCGACGGTCCCCCACGGGGCGACGGTGCTGGAGCCCGTGGGCACCGCTCCAGGACTCGTCGTGCCGCCGGTCGAGGATCAACCTGGCCCGACCGTTGTCGTACTTCCCGGACCGCCACGCGAGCTCCAGCCGATGTGGGAGCGAGCCCTGTCGAGCGACGGTCTGCGCGAAGCGATCGCGGATGCAAAGGTCTATCGGCAGGCGATGCTGCGCCTGTTCGGGATTCCCGAGTCGGAGATCGCCCAGACGCTGCGCGAGGCCGAGAAGGCAGGCATCGAGCTTGCGCGTCTGGAGATCACCACCTGTCTGCGAGGAGGCGAGATCGAGGTGGTGACCCGCTTCCCAGACGACGCCCAGGCCACCTACGATGCGTTCGCCGAGATGGTCGCCGCACGTCATCCCGACACGCTCTACTCGGTCGATGGCTCGACGGTTGACGATCAGGTGGCCTCCCTATTGAGAGGCGATGGGCAGACCGCGACCAGGAGAATCGCTGTCGCGGAGTCCTGCACCGGGGGTCTGCTGCTGGCACGCCTCACCAATCCGCCGGGGGCATCCGCATACGTGATGGGTGGCGTGGTCGCCTATTCCAACGAGGTCAAGATCGCCCATGTGGGGGTGGCGGAGGAGACGATCGCCCGTCAAGGAGCCGTGTCAGGCGAGGTGGCGAGCGAGCTCGCGGACGGTGTTCGATTGCGGATGCGAGCAGATGTGGGGGTCGGCATCACCGGCATCGCGGGTCCTGAGGGGGGGAGCGAGGAGAAGCCCGTCGGGCTTGTGTGGTTGAGCGTGAGAGGGCCCGATGGCGCCGATCTCACCCGCTCGGTGCGCCTGCCCGGCGGAAGGGACGATGTCCGCGAGAGGGCCATCACGGTCGCAATGCACCTGATCCGCCGTCTGCTCGCGGGTGAGGGGGATGGGCGGCGCAGCATCCAGCCCGCGCCGCAGGGGCCCCTAACGACCTGAACTCCCCCAAACATCGAGGTCCTACGCTGAGCACATGACCCGCCATGCGACCGCTCGCCTGTTCGTTGCCGTCGATCTACCAGAAGAGGTGCGCGAGCGGCTCAATGGCTGGGCGCGAGCGGCCCTGAGCGGTCTGAATCCGCGCATCCCTATACGCGTGCTCGACACAGAGCTCTTGCACCTGACCCTGTGCTTCTTGGGGAGCCGCCCTGTCGGAGAGATAGATCCGATAGCCGCAAAGCTCACGGCGTGTGCCGGCTCGGCGGGCGAGTTGTCGCTCGGGGCGCCACTATGGCTGCCCACGCGCCGTCCACGTGCCCTCGCCGTGGAGGTTCGCGATGAAGGTGGCGCTCTCGCTGACCTGCAGCGGGCCGTTGTGAGGGCAGCGGCGGACACGAGCGACGGGGAACCCGGCAACGACGGCTCGACGGACATCCCGCACAACCGTCGGCGCTTTCATCCGCACGTCACGGTCGCGCGGATGAAAGGCGACGCAGCTCCGCGCAAGCGAGAGCTGCCGGCCACACCCACGCTGTCGTTCATCCCGAGCGAAGTCGTGCTCTACCGCTCCTGGTTGTCATCGGATGGCGCGCGCTACGAGGCGATCGCGTCCCATGCAATCGGCTGATCACGCTGCACGCGCGTCAGGCTCCGGCGCCACCGCGAGAGGCGCGTCCGAGTCGCCTTGGATCGGTGTCACCTTCTCCTTGCCCAGCCCAAGCGTGGCGTAGATCTTGCGCTCGATCTCCTTCGCGATCGCGGGGTGGGACGTCAGATAGGCCTTGGCGTTGCCGCGGCCCTGCCCGAGGCGCTCGTTGCCATAGGAGAAGAACGAGCCCGACTTCGTGACGATGCTGTGCTCGATGCCGAGATCGATCAGACAGCCCGACGTGGAGATGCCCTTGCCGAACTCGATGTCGAACTCGGCCTGGCGGAAGGGGGCGGCGAGCTTGTTCTTGACGACCTTGACCCGCACCCGGTTGCCGACCGCCTCAGTGCCGTCCTTGAGCGTCTCGATGCGCCGGATGTCAAGCCGTTGAGAGGCATAGAACTTCAGCGCCCGCCCGCCCGGCTGAGTCTCCGGCGAGCCGAACATGACGCCCACCTTTTCGCGGATCTGGTTGGTGAGGATGCAGAGCGTCTGCGTGCGGTTCAGGTTGCCGGCGATCTTGCGCATCGCCTGGGACATCATGCGCGCCTGCGCGCCGACCGTCTGGTCGCCCATCTGGCCCTCGAGCTCGACACGCGGGGTGAGCGCGGCGACCGAGTCGATCGCGACGACATCGATGGCGCCGGAGCGCACGAGCATGTCGGCGATCTCCAGCGCCTGCTCGCCGTAGTCGGGCTGAGAGACGAGCAGCTCGTCGATATCGACGCCGATCTCCTTGGCGTACAGCGGGTCCATGGCGTGCTCGGCGTCGATGAACGCGCACACGCCGCCGAGCTTCTGCGCTTCGGCGAGCACGTGATAGATGAGCGTCGTCTTGCCGGAGGACTCCGGACCGAAGACCTCCACGATGCGCCCCTTCGGCACGCCGCCGATGCCGAGCGCGAGGTCGAGCGACAGCGCTCCGGTGGGTATCGCGTCGACGCGTACCTGCGCGCCCTCGTCGCCCATGCGCATGACCGAGCCCTTGCCGAACTCGCGCTCGATCTGTGTCAGCGCCCCCTGAAGGGCGGCGTCGCGCGCCTTGGCGACCTTCTCGTCTTCGGTCATGGCCATTGTCGGACTCCTGTGGTCGAGATGTGAAGCGAAAAGGTAGCTCTCGCCTCGGACGGAATGCGAACACATGTTCGCCGCGCGCGGCAGCTACCCTTCATCGAGCCATGAGGACACCTCCGCGGATGCCCCTATGAAGCGCTACCACCTGACGACGTTCGGCTGCCAGATGAACGAGCATGACTCCGAGCGCATGAAGGGCATGCTCGAGTCGCTCGGGTACAGCGAGGCGCCCGAGCGCTCGCAGGCCGATCTGATCCTGTTCAACACCTGCTCGATACGGGAGACGGCGGACAGCCGTTTCGTCGCCCACCTGGGCGAGGCCAAGCGCCTCAAGCGCGAGCAGCCCGACCGCGTCGTGGGAGTGGGTGGCTGCTGGGCACAGTCGGTCAAGGAGGAGGTCTTCGAGCGCTTCCCGTTCGTCGACGTGGCGTTCGGGCCAGGCCAGACGCACAAGCTCGCCGAGTTCCTGATGAGCGACTCGCTCACCGCGCAGGGCTACTTCGAGTTCGAGGGCTTCACCGGCCATCTGCCCGCCAAGCGCGCTCGCCCGTTCCAGGGGTGGCTGCAGATAAGCGTCGGATGCAACTGCCGCTGCTCCTACTGCATCGTTCCCTCCACGCGCGGGCGCGAGGTCTCGCGACCGCTCGAGGAGCTCGTCGCTGAGGCTCAGGCGATGGCCGCCGACGGCGTGCGGGAGGTGACGCTGCTCGGGCAGAACGTCAACTCATATGGCCGCGATCTGCGTGTGCCCGTCGAGGGGATGGGCGCGCGTGCGCGCGCGCCCGGCAGCGCCCTCTCCGCGAACGCGCGACGCCCGCTCAGCTTCGCCGAGCTGCTGCGCGCGATCGACGCGGTCGACGGCATCGAGCGCATCCGCTATACGAGCCCCCATCCAAAGGACATGCGCGAGGACGTGATCCGCGCGCACGTCGAGCTCGAGAGCGTGTGCGAGCACATACACCTGCCGCTCCAGTCGGGCTCCAGCCGCATCCTGAAGGCCATGCGCCGGACCTATGACCGCGAGCGCTATCTCGACCGAGTGGCGCTGATTCGCGAGCACGTTCCCGACGTCGCGCTCACAACCGACATCATCGTCGGGTTCCCGGGGGAGACCGAGGAGGACTTCGAACAGACACTCGATGCGGTCGAGCAGGTCGGCTACGACAGCGCCTTCACGTTCATCTTCTCACCGCGCAGGGGCACCGAGGCCGCGACGATGACCGCCGAGATCGTGCCTCATCCGGTCAAGGTGGAGCGCATGCAGCGACTCGTGGAGCTGGTGCAGCGTCGTGCGCATGAGCGGGCACAGCGCTTCGTCGGACGCACCCTCGACGTTCTCGTGGAGGGCCGGTCTCGCACCGACTCCGAGAAGCTACGGGGGCGCACCCGCCACAACAAGGTCGTCAACTTCACCGGCCTTGCGGCGCCGGGCGAGCTGGCGCAGGTCGAGATCACATCAGCCACGAGCCAGACGCTCTCCGGAGAGGAGAGCCTCGTCGCCCGCGCTATCTCTTAGAGCGCTGGCCGTCGGCGAGGCTGTGAATGATCTTGTCGCTGCCGGCCTTGCGGGTTATCGCAGCCGCAAGCTCGGGGGCTATCCCGGAGAGCGTGGAGCCGAGACGCAATGGCATGGGTGCGACGTCGACCTCGGCGCGATCGCGCTCGATCGCGCTCACCACGGCCTTCGCCACATCGTCGGGGCTGCGGGTGCCTACGCCGGGAGGGAGCTTGACTCCCGCCTCGGCGAACATCCCCGCTTCGCGGATGAAGCCCGGAAAGACGGCCGATACGCCCACTCCGCTGCCATGCAGCTCGGCGCGCATCGCCAGCGAGAACCCGCGCAAGCCGAACTTGGTCGCGTTGTAGATGGAGCTGCCCGCGGTGGCTGTCTTGCCGGACAGTGAGGACATGAACAGCAGGTGGCCGCGTCCGCGCTCCTTCATCGCAGGCGCCAGGGCATGCGCCATGGCGATCGGAGCTCTCAGGTTCACGTCAAGCGCGCGATCGATCTGCTCCATTGTGAACGAGCTGAGCAGGCCGCTGCCGGGCAGCGCGGCATTGGCCACGAGGATGTCAACGTGGCCTGCCTCCGCGATGAGACGTTCGATCTCGGAGGGATCGCTCAGATCGACCGCCAGGGCTCGCGCATCGAGCTCTGACGCGAGCGGCTCCAGAACGTCGGTGCGGCGGCCGGTCAGGATCAGTCGCGCTCCCCGTGCGGAGAGCGCGCGGGCAATCGCCTGACCGAGACCTCCGGTCGCCCCGGTGAGCAGCGTTGTGGCACCCGAGATCTCCATGAGCTGTGCAAGCCTACGGCAATGAGCAGACCCATGCATGTGATCGCGCTGTTCGGTCCCACCGGTGTGGGCAAGACGGCCGTCGCCGTCGCGCTCGCGCAGCTCCTTCGCGCGAGGGGAGAGCGTCCCGTTGCCGTCTCGGCAGACGCGCTTCAGGTCTATGCGGGCCTCGAGACCCTCACAGGCGTAGCGTCTGCAGCCGAGCGGGCACAGCTCGAGCATCGGCTCGTCTCTTTCCTGCCGCTGAGCACGAGCTTCAGCGCGGGACAGTACGCCGAGCTCGCTCACGCGGAGGTCGACGACGCGCTCACGCAACGACGGCGGCCGATAGTGGTGGGCGGAACGGGGCTGTATCTGCGGGCGGCGCTCACAGAGCTTGACCTGCGTCCGCCGCCCGCGGAGGGGGTGCGCGAGCGCTTGAGCGCGGAGCTCGAGCGTTATGGAGCGCCGGCCTTGCATGCACGCCTGACGGAACAGGCTGCGTGGGCGGCAGTGGGCATCGACCCGAATGACCGACAGCGCGTCGTGCGGGCACTCGAGCTGCTCCAGGCCGGTGAGCTCGAACCGCCGGAGGGGGCCAACCAGTTGTGGACGGACGAGATGAGGCGCCCAACGCTGCTCGTCGGGCTCGTTATGGAGCGGGAGATGCTCTATGAGCGAATCGACGCCCGCGTGGATGAGATGATCGATGCGGGCGTGCGCGAGCAGGTGCTGCGCGCACATGCGGCCGGCGTCGGTGTGACGGCGCGCAAGGCCTTGGGCTTCGAGGAGTTGCTCTCAGACGATGTCGAGGCGATGAAGCGCCGCACTCGAAACTACGCCCGCCGCCAGCTCACATGGATGCGCAAGCTCGCCACCATCCGGCTGATCGACCTGACGGCGCATAGCGCCCAAGCCGCCGCCGGCGAGATCGCGCAGGCGTTGGACGAGTTGGAGCGGCGACCGGAATAGACTGCCGCCGCGATGAGGTTCGAGAGGTGGCAGGCGCCACGCAGTCGATTCCCCCTCTCAGAGGGGCAACCCCCCGAAGGGGGGTGGGGAGAATGAGGTTTGAGAAGTGGCAGGCGCTCGGCAACGACTACCTGATCGTGGAGCGCGATGAGCTGCCGTTCGAGCTGACAGCCGCTCGCGTGCGAAAGCTCTGCGCCGGGCACTTCGGCGTCTTCGCCGACGGGGTGCTGCTGCTCGAGCGCTGCGCGGAGGAGCGCTTCGTCGCCCGCCTGCGCATCTACAACCCCGACGGCTCGGAGGCCGAGCTGTCGGGCAACGGAGCGCGAGAGGCGATCCTCTACCTGCGCCGCCGCAGATGGACCCAGCACGACGTCTTCTCGATCATCACGGCGGCGGGGGAGATACGCCCGACCATCACCGGGCAGGACACTTGTCGTGTCGATATGGGCCGAGCGTCTCTCACCTCCGAGAACTTCCCGGGCGGGCCGAGCGACGGCAGGGGAGAGCTCGTCGCAGATGGCCGAGCATGGCGCTTTCAGCATGTCTCGATAGGCAACCCGCAGTGCGCCATCCACGTCGGAGATCTTGCGACGCTGAACGCCCTCGACCTGCCGGCGATCGGCCCGGCCATCGAAGCGCATAGGCTGTTCCCGAAGCGCACGAACGTCTCCTGGTACACAGAGATCGAGTCCGACCCAGCGGGTGGAGCGACAGGCGGATGCGCCCGAATACGAGCACGGATCTTCGAGCGTGGGGTGGGTGAGACGCTATCTTCCGGCACCGGCGCCACGGGCGCAGCAGTCGCCTATGTCGAGGAACATGCTCGCAACCGGCCGCCCGGCGGGCGGGTGAAGGTGGGGCTCGACGGGGGAGAGCTCGAAGTGGAGGTAGGAGAGGATCTGCATGTCAACTTGACCGGCTGGGCTCGTCCCGTGTTCGAGGGACGACTCAGTGATGACTTCTTGAAGGAGCTGCATGAGACCGAGTGAGCGCCATAGTGTCCTACCGGGAACCCACCCCGAAAGAGGTGGCGGGTTTGGAGAGGCCGCATGAGACCGAGTGAGCGCCTGAATCGCATCCCGCCGTACCTTTTCGCCGAGCTCGAGCGCAAGATCGCCGCAATGAAGGCGGCGGGCGCCGACGTGATCAGTCTCGGAATCGGCGATCCGGACCGGCCGACTCCGCCTCTGATCGTGGAGGCGATGCAGGAGGCCGTCACCGAGCCGGAGACCCATCGCTATCCGTCCAATCGTGGACGCGCCGACTTCCGTGAGGCGGTCAGCGACTTCTATGCCCGCCGTTTCGATGTGTCGCTCGACCCCGACAGCGAGGTCATGCCGGCAATAGGGGCCAAGGAGGCAATCTTCAACCTCAATCTCGCCTTCCTGGACCCGGGCGATGCGGCGCTGGCCTCAGATCCCGGCTATCCCGTGTACACGGGTGGGCCGCTGTTGGTGGGCGCGGAGCCCGTCGTGATGAAGCTCGTGCCCGATCTCGGCTTCGTTCCCGACCTCGACTCGATTGGTGAGGCGACGGCGCGTCGCGCCAAGCTGATGTACCTGAACTACCCCAACAACCCCACCGGCGCGATCGTCCCAGAAGGCTTCTTCGCGCGCGCGATCGAGTTCGCGCGCGAGCACGACATCCTGATCGTCCATGACAACGCCTACAGCGAGACGACCTACGACGGCTACAGAGCTCCGTCGTTCCTGCAGACGCCGGGCGCCAAGGAGGTCGGCATCGAGGTCTTCTCGCTCTCCAAGCCATACAACATGACCGGCTGGCGTTGCGCAGCCGTCGTAGGCAACGCCGAAGTGATCGAGCACTACTGGCGCTTGAAGACGAATATCGACTCCGGGCTGTTCGAGGCGGTCCAGCTCGCCGGCGTGGCCGCCCTCTCTCCCGATGTGGATGCCGAGGTCGCCTCGATGAACGAGCTGTACAGGCTTCGTCGCGACATGGTCTGTGAGGCTCTCGCGAAGGCGGGCGTGCGCGTGACGCCCCCGAAGGGAACGATCTATGTGTGGGCGCCGATTCCGGATGAGTTCGACAGCTCCGCCGCCTACTGCGAGCATGTGCTCGAGCGGGCGGCCGTCGTGATCTCACCGGGCAGCGCCTACGGGCCGAGCGGTGAGGGTTGGTTCCGCATCTCGCTGACCACGCCTGACCACCGTCTCGCCGAGGCGGTCGAGCGGCTCGCCAGGCTCGGAGAAGGCTGATCTACACTCGGAGTGGATGAACCAGGCCCCTCGTCGCGCCCGTCAGCGCGCATTGTGCATCGCCGCCCTCCCGGGGGATGAGGATTTGCGGGAGCTTTCCGAGCTGTTGCGCACAGCCGGGGTGGCGGTCGTGGGCGAGATGGTCCAGCGGCGCGAGCAGCCACATCCCAACACCTATCTCGGTCCGGGAAAGGTGCGCGAGGCAAAGGAGGCGGCCCGGGCCTGCGATGCCAACGTAATCGCTTGCGACGATGAGCTGAGCGCCCGGCAAGAGCGCAATCTGGAGGACGCGCTCGGCCTGCCGGTCGTGGACCGAACGACCGTGATCCTCGACATCTTCGCCACGCACGCTTCCAGCGCCGAGGGCAAGCTGCAGGTCGAGCTCGCACAGCTCGAGTACAACCTCGCGCGCATGCGCGGCCTGTGGAGCCACCTCGAGCGACTCGGCGGCGGGATCGGCACACGCGGACCGGGCGAGACACAGATCGAGACCGACCGGCGCCTTGCGCGCAACCGGATAGCCGCATTGCGGCGCCGGCTGGAGCGCGTGAGTGGCTCCCGCTCGGTCATGCGCGCCGAGCGGGAGCGTGCCGCTCTGCCGAGCATTGCGCTCGCGGGCTACACGAACGCCGGCAAGTCCACGCTCCTGAACGCTCTGACGGGGTCTGAGGTGGGCGTGCGCGACCGGTTGTTCCACACGCTCGACCCAAGCACGCGCATGCTGCGCATCGATGGGCGCCCGCATCTGTTGACAGACACCGTCGGGTTCATTCGCAAGCTTCCCCATCAGCTCGTGGACGCCTTCGGAGCGACACTGGATGAGACACGTCTTGCCGATCTGCTCTTGCACGTCGTCGATGCGTCGGCGCCCGAGGCCGAGCAGGACGCGATGCGGTCCGCCGTCGAGGAGGTGCTCGAGGAGATCGGCGCGGGGGACCGTCCTCGCGTGATCGTCCTGAACAAGATCGACCTCCTCGATCACGAAGAGCGCGACGATCTGCGTGTGCGCCATCCAGATGCCATTCTCGTAAGCGGCACGAGCGGTGAGGGCCTTGCGGAGCTGGGTGAGCGGATCGTGCACGAGCTGCGCCACACGCTGCGCCCACTCGAGCTGCTCGTGCCCTATTCGCAGGGCGGAAGCCTCGCCGAGCTGCACGACCTGGCGGGCGATCTGCATCGCCAGGACACGCCGGAGGGCGTACGCGTCCGCGCCCTGGTGCCCGCGCGGCTGGCCGAGCGCTACGCTCGCTTTGCCGTCGCGTAGTCCCTAACGGTCGTCGCCATCGCCGCTCAATACTCCGCGACGCTGGCGTGAGAAGAGCTTCTCGAGGTTCTGCTCGGCGACCTCGTTCAGGTCGAGCCCGAGCTCGGTGGCGAGCTGGGCGACGTACCAGAGCACGTCGCCGAGCTCCTTTGACATCGCGGCCTTGCGCTCCTCGCCGACCGAGCCGTCGTCGTCGCGGATCGCCTTCTTGGCGTGCTCTGCCACCTCGCCGGCCTCACCTGCAAGACCAAGCGCCGGATAGGCCAGCCAGGCCTCGCGGGGGTACTCGGCGGTGCGGCGCGAGAGGCGCTGGTACTCGGATAGGTCCATGGTCTGGAAACAACTCGACCCGCCGGAGCGGGTCGGGTGTGGGTGTGGAGGAGCTACCTCCGAACGATTGTCAACGGCACAAAGCATAACAGGCCAGCCTGCGAACCCGGCCTGACACAAGGCGGGTAGCTATCCCGCGAGCGCGTGCCAATTGCAACTCTGTCAGACCGGGTCCAGCAGCTTTTGGCGGCGGGCGGGAGAGTCGAACTCCATCCGGGGGCTACCCGAATTCCCGATTGACAATCGTTCGCGTCGACCGCGACGCAACACCCGCCGTCGCAGACAATTGTACCACTACTGTGGGCGGATTCGTCTACACTCCCGCAGCGTGCCTGGCGCTCTCATGCGCTTGGCGCTCCAGCGTGTCGTCAAGCGGCGTGAGCGCATTCAGCGGCACGCTGAGCGCCGTGGCGATCAGCCAGTCGGCGAACCAGCTGTTCTTTGGCAAAAGTGGCCCGTGCAGATAGGTGCCGATCACGTTCTCCGTGTGCGCGCCCTCGAACCCGCTTTGGCCGTCGTTGCCGTGGCCTTTGATAACGCGTCCCAGAGGCTTCGCAGTGCTTCCCAGGTAGGTCCGACCTCCGTGGTTCTCAAAGCCGGCGAGTGTCCGCGGGCCGCTGGCGCCCACCGCGGATGTGTCTAGGTCCACTTCGATCGCAATATTGCCGATCAGTCGCGGGCCGGGCTCGCGCACGGTACGGACATCCAGCAGACCGACGCCCGGCATCTGCTCGTCCTCTAGCGAGTAGGCCTCGCCGAGCAACTGATAGCCGCCGCACACGCCGAGCACGATCGCCCCGCGCGCCGCGGCGCCGTGCAGCGCCTCGCGCTTGGTGTCGATCAGGTCCTCCGCGCACAGTCGCTGGTCGCGATCCTGGCCGCCGCCGAGGTAGTAGATGTCGTGGGCGCTCCCATCCAGCGGCTCGCCAAGGCCGCTCGAAGCCAGCTCGAAGCCGATTCCGCGCCATGCGCAGCGCCGCTGCAGCACGAACAGGTTTCCGCGATCGGCGTAAATGTTCATCAGATCCGGGTAGAGCGCGCAAACACGAAGCGTGCGCTCCTGCACGACGCTCACCGCCATGAGCTGCTCGCCTCCCCGCGCCGCACGAGCAGATCGCGCAGGGACAGCATCGCGGTGTAGGTGGGCAGCGCATACAGCGGCGTCTCAGGTCGGCCGGCCGGCCTGTCGGTCGCCGCGACACGCAGGGCCTGGGAGAGGTCCTCGACAACCCTGATGCGCGCCTGGTCGACCCCGGCGTACTTGAGCCGCAGCGCCAGCTCGGGCGCGCGCGTGCCGGAGCATGTGGCGCTGCGAACGCGCCCGGCGAGCACCTCGAAGTCGGCATCCCAGATCCAGGAGACATCGTGGCCGTCGGCGACGTTGTCGTTGAGCACGCCGAGCAGATCGTGGGCGCCGTCCTCGAGCGCGAGCGTGCGCAGCACCTCGTTGGCGCCCGCCGGATTCTTGACGAGCAGGATCCTCATCTCGCGCCCGTCCACCGTCACGGTCTCGGCCCGTCCAAATGCGGCCCTGGTGCGCTGAAGGCCCTCCACGATGCTCGCCAGTGGGATCCCGAGGGCGACAGCGAGCGCGGCGGCGGCGAGCGCGTTGTAGACGTTGTAGAGGCCGGGCAAAGCGAGCCTCACCTCGGCTTCTCCGTCGGGAGCGCGGAGCGCAAAGCGCGCCGAGCGCACCCCTTCGAGCGTCACGGAGTGGGCGATCACGGTGGGGGAGGGTCGCTTGGCTCCACAGGAAGGGCAGTGGTAGTGGCCGAGATGGCCGAGATACACGGCGTCGAACACGTATGGGGCTCCGCAGTGACGGCAGTGCTTGGCATCGGCGGCGTGCGCCATCCGATCAAGCATCAGCGAATCGTCCTCGACGCCGAAGTAAACGACCCCGGCCCGGTCACGGCCAAGGTCGGCGATCAGCGGGTCATCGGCGTTGCACACCAGGCGCGCCTGTGCCCCCGGGGGCTCCTGCAGCGAGAGCGACCACCGCTCGGCGATCGTCTCGAGCTCGCCATAGCGGTCGAGCTGGTCGCGAAAGAGATTGGAGAGCAGGATCGCACGCGGACTCAGCTGCGGCACGAGCCGGTCCACCCAGAGCTCGTCAACCTCGAACAGGCCGAGATCGCCGGCGATCGAGCCGCGCCGGCCGGCGGCGCTGAGCAGGGTGGTGGCGATTCCGCCCGCCATGTTCGCGCCGGCTTGATTGTGGACCGGTCGTATGCCGGCCCGTTCGAGGATGCCTGACGCCATCGCCGCGGTGGTCGTCTTTCCGTTCGTGGCTGACACGATCACGCTCCCTTTCGGCAGGCGTCCCGCCAGCGAAGCGATCGCCGACGGCGCGATCTTGACGAGCAGCTTGCCGGGCAGACTCGTTCCGCCTCCGCCGCTCAACCGTGATACGGCTCCGACGGCGCGGGCGAGGGCCAGCTGAGCCTCCATGACGGCGCTCATCGGCCCATGGTGGCGGGGCTCGGGTCGTTGCGGGCGTCGGAGAAAGCATCGACGCCGGGCCCGGTGGCCGGCACGAGAACCCGCACCGCGCCCGGCAACGCTCTCACGCGCGCTGGGAGCTGCGCGATCGGGTCACCGTCGGCATACATCGTGAAGGGACGATCCGCGCTCACAGAGACTTCGCGTGCACGCAAGGCCCTCACACTCGGCTCCCGCGTGTGCGTGCCGCTGAACACCTTCGGCAGGATCCTGGTGAGAAACCTGAGCTTGCTCACGCTTTCGAGGACCATCACGTCGAGCATCCCGTCGTCGAGCAGCGCCTGCGGCGCCGCGCGCATCCCGCCGCCGTAGGTCTTCGAGTTGCAGACGCCGACCGTATAACCGGTGAAGCTTTGACGCTCACCTGACGAATCGAGCTCGATCTCGAAGCACACGGGGCGCCACGTCGCCAAGGCTCGAAGCGCGCCGTAGAGATACACGAGATTGCCGAGCCACGACGGAGACTCGTTGGCGATCCTGTTCGCCTCGCTGTCGAAGCCCACGCTCGCAATCCCCACGAAGGCGCGGCCACCGACCTCACCGAGGTCCATCTTTCGCGAGTTGCCCGCAGCGATGATTGCGCACGCCTCGACTGGATCGGCTGGTATCCCGAGCACGCGGGCCAAATCGTTGCCGCGCCCCCCGGGAAGCACGCCCAATATCGCATCGGGCAGCTCGCGCAGCGCATCGGCGGCGGCGCCCACCATGCCGTCCCCGCTCAGGCAGACGACCGTCTCGCCGGCGAGCGCCGCAGAGCGCGCCAGCTCGCGCGCATGAGCGAGGTCGCGTGTGAGCTCGCAGCGGACCTCGAGACCGTGCGCGCGAAGCGCACGCTCGACCCCGGGCAAGACGCGTCCGGCTCTGCCGCCGCCGGCAGATGGATTAACGATCAAGCACACAGGACGCGCCATCATGCAAGCGTATTGGGCGGCTCCCAAAGACGTTTGTGGTCGTCGTATTGGGAATAGGCAAGAGACCCTTAAGAATCCGCGAAGATCGTGCGCCGCGGCCAGGCGCCCGAACTATGCTGCGGCGATGTTGCGCTCATTCCCGCCCTGGCGCTCGGTCGCTCGCCTGCTCGCGTGCTGTTCGATGGCTGTGTCGGTCGCCATCGCGCTGGCGGCCTGTGGCGGGTCCACAATGGCGAGCAGCTCGACATCATCGGCCTCTCGAGTTGGCGAAAAGCAGACGTCGCTGAGCAATGCGAGCGCTCCGGCGCGCGGGGGATGCGCATCGGTGCGCGCGCCCACTCCGAAGGAGCCTCAGCAGATGCCGGCGCCGACGCTCAAGCTCGACCCGAGCAAGAGCTATCTCGTGACACTCACTACCAACTGCGGTCCGATCGAGATCGAACTGGATGTGCGCCGTGCCCCGCGCACGACCGCCTCATTCGCCTATCTCGTCGAACAGGGGTTCTATGACGAGTTGACCTTCCACCGAGTGGCCGCCAACTTCGTGATCCAGGGCGGCGATCCGAACGGCGACGGCTCGGGAGGGCCGGGCTACACGGTCATAGAGCGGCCCCCCGGCAATTTGCGCTACACGAGGGGGACGGTTGCGATGGCAAAGACGGGAACCGACCCGGCCGGCGCGTCGGGCAGCCAGTTCTTCATCGTGACGGCCCGCGACGCCCCGCTGCCTCCGCAATATGCGCTCGTAGGACGAGTCGTAGGCAGCATGGCGGGCGTGGAAGCGATATCGAGCCTGCCCACCGATCCGCCTCAGGACGGCACGCCTGTAAGGCCCGTCGTGATCGGCCGGGCAACCCTGTCGGTCCGCTAGGTCCAGGAGGCGCGGAAGACCCTAACCGCGCGATGCCGCCAGCGATCGCTCGCGCCGACGACGGCCCACGACCGCCACGATCGCGATCGCCGCGATGGCGACGAGCAGGCCGAGGAGAAGGCCGGCCGGCAGACTGAGCCCACCGAAAGGCAGCGATATGAGCTCGACGATCCCCAGGCCGAGTGCCAGGATGAGGATGATGAGCAGCAGGATGAGCGCGATGCCGCGAACGCGCGGGAGGATCCCTGCGCTCGTCGGCGGCATCAGGAGACCCATCGCTCGTAAAGCCAGCATCTGACGTCCGCTGGGCGGGGCATGACCGAGGCGCTCGACGGCGTCCCTGAGGTCGCCGGCGCGCCGTTCGGCGAGCGCGAGGGAGGCGTCGGCCATGCGCCGGATCTGCATGCGTTCCTGCGGCCGTGCGGCCGCTATCGCGCGCTGAAAATAGGCCCGCGCCGCGTCGGCGTCGAAGCGCTCTGACGCACGTGCCCCGAGGATCGCCAGGGCGGCGGACTTGTACTTCGTCTCGGCCTCGAGCTCCTCGTCCGAGCGCTGCTCGAGCGCTTCGATCGCCTGCTGGGCGCCGCGCTGCTCGATTCGAATCTGTCGTTGCTTGGGAGGCACGCGCCGCTCATTCTATGTGGTGCGCGCGCAGGCGCTATTCTCGCCGGTGGGGAAGATCGAGACCAGTGCGCCGCAACTCAAGACATCTCGCGCTCCTCATCGGAGCGACCGCGATTGCAATCGCAAGTCTGCCATTTGCCGCCGATACGGTGGCTGCCGCTACGGGGGCCGTCCCTGCCGGCGCTCAGACGACCGGCGCCTCGATCGCGGGAGGGGGCGCCTCGACCCCCGCGACGAAGGCAGGCTCGGGTAAGCCGGCGCTCAGCAAAGCGGCGATCAACGCGGCTGTGCAGGAAGCGCTGAAGAAAGCCGAGGCGGAAGGGAAGGTCGGGGGAGCAGGCACCTCGAGCGCCGGCACGGCGAACGAAAGCTCTGCATCGGGCGCGGCGTTCTCGAACCTGACAAGCCCAGCCACAACCCAATCGGAAGAAACGAAGCCGACGCGCGAAGCGACAACGCTCGCCTCCTCGTCCGGATCGGCCTCGACAAGCCTGCTCGTGGTCATATTCGCCGCCGCCGCGCTGCTGCTCGCGGGCATTGCGTTCTTCATCGTGAGAGATGCGCGGAGCGTCGCTCCCGCCGGTGGACTGCCAGCCGGTGCATCCTCGCGCGATCGCGCTGCCCAGATGCGCAAGCGGCGCGCGAAGGCCAAGGCCGCAAGAGCGCAGCGCAAGCGCAATCGCTGAACGACGCGCCCGGCGCGGAGCCGTCTCAGCTGGAGCGGGTAACCCTCACGCGGGCGTGGGCGTGGCGCACGCGCTTGGGAGAGCCCGGAGGCGGCGTGCCGTGAGCGCCACGTCGCCGCCTGCCTGACAGCGGCGGCCGCGGATGGGGATTCCGCGGGCCGGCGGGCAGCACCTTGCTGCCGCCGCCATCGTCCTCAGCGCTGGAGCGACCATCGTCATCCTTGGCGCTCATAGCCTCATCCGAGCGCAACGGTATCCACAGCATGAGCGCTGCAATCGGGAGCTTGATAAGCCCCAATAGCAAGAAGATCAGCCAAAGAGGCATCCAGTTCGATGCTACAGACTCCCGGGCCCAACCCCAAGTCCTCATCAGACCCGAGCGGTTTTCCTCTTCAGCTTTACATAACATACATTATCGAGCACTCAGAGCGCCAGCGAACCGGGGAATCGAGCTACCCGGCGGACGCAGTCGCTATAACGTCCACCCAATGAACGGGGATCACGCAGACGCGATCGAAGTCGAGGGGCTTGTGCGTGACTTCAAGGGCGGGGTGCGCGCGGTCGATGGGATCGATCTGCGCGTGTCACCCGGAGAGATCTATGGCTTTCTTGGCCCGAATGGGGCCGGCAAGTCGACGACGGTGCTCGTGCTGACCACGCTGCTTCCGCCGACCGCCGGCACAGCGCGCGTGGCGGGCCTGGATGTCGTTCATCGGGGCGCGGAGGTCAGGCGAACGATCGGAGCCTCGCTGCAGGAGTCCGCGCTCGACCCGTTTCTCACGGGCAGCGAGCACATGCGTCTTCAGGGTGCACTGCACGGACTGCCCAAGGGCGAGCGCGAAGCGCGCGGCGCCGAGCTGCTCGCGCGCGTCGGCCTGACGGAGGCCGCCGATCGCAAGGTGGGCGGCTACTCGGGCGGGATGAAGCGCAGGCTGGACCTCGCGCTGGCGCTGCTCCACCATCCGCGGCTGCTGTTCCTCGATGAGCCCACGACCGGCCTCGATCCGCAGAGCAGGGTCGCGCTGTGGGACGAGGTGCGCAGGCTCGCCCGCGAGGACGGGGTGACGGTCTTTTTGACGACCCAGTATCTCGAGGAGGCCGACGTGCTCGCCGACCGCGTCGGGATCATCGACCACGGCCGGATCGTCGCCGAGGGAACTCCCGCCGAGCTGAAGGCCCAGATCGGCCGCAAGACCGTCGAGGCGGTCCCCCAGGACGCGTGCGACCGTGAGCGCCTGGAAGCGGTCCTGCACCGCTTCGGCGATGCGACGGCGGCCTCCGCCGGGGGGGTCGCCACACAGCTTCGCGAGGGCGCCGGCGAGCTCGCCGAGGTCGTGCGCGCACTCGACTCCGAGGGAATCGCGGTCGCCGACCTGCGCCTGCACGCCCCCTCGCTTGATGATGTATTCCTCGCCAAGACGGGGCGCTCGCTGGAGGGCGCGGCCGACGCGCCGCACGACGAGAGCGCCGGCGGCGACCAGCCCGCCGAGGCCGTCCCGGCGTGAAGTCGGCGACGGTCACGCAGGTCGGCGCGCTGGCGCGCCGATCGATTCTCAAGACGCTGCGCCAGCCGTTCCAGATGTTCCCGATCGTGTTCTTTCCCGCGATGTTGCTCGCGGTGAACGCGAGCGGGCTGCAGGCGGCGACGCGCCTGCCGGGCTTTCCGACGCACTCCTACATCTCCTTCGCGATCGCGGTCGCGTTCATCCAGGGTGGCATGTTCTCGCTGATCAACACCGGCACGAACCTGGCCGAGGACATCGAGGACGGGTTCTTCAACCGCCTCGCACTCACGCCGATGCGGCGCATCTCGCTGATCGCGGGGCTGCTCGTCGGGGTGGCCGCGCTCGGCGCGCTGCAGTCGGCTGTCTATATCCTGCTCGGAGTCATCGCCGGCGCCCATGTCGCGAGCGGCGGATGGGGCGTCCTCGTGCTGATCGTGCTCGGCTCGCTGGCGGCGACCGGCTTCGGCGCGCTCGGCTGCGTCGCGGCGCTGAAGACGGGCTCAGGCGAGGCTGTCCAGGGCCTCTTCCCCCTGTTCTTCGTGTTCATCTTCCTCTCCTCGAGCAACCTGCCGCGCACTCTGCTGAGGACGGGCTGGTTTCACACGATCGCCACCTGGAACCCGATCTCCTATCTGATCGAGGGCTTTCGCGGGCTGTACATCGTGGGATGGGACGGCGCGTCGCTGGAGCGAGGCTTCGCCGTGGCGATCGGCCTGCTGGCCGTGGGGCTCGCGCTTGTCTGGGCGACGATGAGAGGGAGGCTCCAGCGCACGTGAGCACGACGCCGGCGCAAATGAGCACGGCCCACGCCACTCGTGAGCATCCCGGCGGCGAGAGCGATCATCGCTCGACGACGCTCGGGGTCGCGCGAGCGATCGCCTGGCGCAGCCTGCACACCTATGTGCGCAGGCCCGACCTGTTCGTGCCCTCGCTCGTGTTCCCGCTCGTTTTCCTCGCGAGCTTCGCGGGCGGCCTGTCCGCGCTGGGCTCGGTGCCGGGATTTCGCTTTCCCGCCGGCTACACCGCCTTCCAGTTCGTGTTCGTGCTGATCCAGTCGGCGATGTTCGGCGGCCTGTTCACCGGCTTCACGATGGCGTTCGACTTCGAGAGCGGGTTTGCGCGGAGGTTGATGCTTGCCGCCGGAGACCGTCGCGGGATCGTGCTCGGCTACGGGCTCGTCGCGCTCACGCGCGCCGCGATAACGCTGAGTGTCGTCACGGCCGTCGCGCTGATCGCCGGCATGCGCATCACCGGAGACGGGGTCGACATCTTCGGCCTATATGGCCTGGCGACGCTGCTCGTGCTCGTCGGCTACGGCTGGGCGGCGGGCGTCGCGCTGCGTTTCCGCTCGATCCAGGCGGGACCGTTGATGCAGACTCCTGTCTTCCTGATCCTGTTCCTCGCTCCCGTCTATGTGCCGCTCGGGCTGTTGAAGGGCTGGATCCACGCGGTCGCGAGCGTCAACCCCGCGACAGCGTTCCTCGGCGCCGGGCGCGGGCTGATCTCGGGGCTGCACAACCACACGTGGCTCGCGTTCGCGTGCGCGCTCGGCCTGATCGCCGTGTTCGCGGTGTGGTCGCTGCGTGGTCTGCGCGCCGCCGAGCGCTCGGCATAGACCCGGACGCTCCCGGCTCAGCCGGCGGATCCGGGCGGGACCTGCTGCCCGGATGAAGCAGTCGGCTGGGACACTAGGAGCGGCGCTCCTCGCTCAACGGGGTTCCCTGCTCGTCGGCGGCCTGCGGCGGCGGCCATGGCCCCAGCCAGTCGTCGCGCGCGCCGTCCATCGTGATGACCGTGCCTGAGAAGAAATCCCCGGCGGGCGAGGCGAGGTAGGCGACCATCTGAGCCCACTCCCGCTCGGTCCCAAGGCGCTGAAGCGGGATCGTGTGCGCGATCCGATCGACGATCGCCTTCGGGTACTTGGTGAGCAGCGTCTGCGTCTCGAACTGGCCGGCGGCGAGCGCGAGCAGCCGGATGTCGAAGCGAGCCCACTCGATCGCAAGCGTGCGCATCAAGTTCTCCACCGCGGCGCGGGCGGCGCCCGAATGGGCCATGCCCGGCATGCCGTTGTGGGGAGAGAGCGTGACGCTGAAGACCTTCCCTCCCCTGCCGCTCGGGATCATCGCCCTGGTGGCGACCGCGTGCGTGACGAGCCAGGTCCCCTCCACGTTCAGGCGGATCACGGTGCGAAAGCCCTTCGGCGTGATCGACTCGGCCGGCGCGAGGAACTGGCCGCCGGCATTGTTGACGAGCAGATCGATCCGGCCGTGGCGCGCGAGCACCGCATCGACCATCCCCTCGATCTGGTCCTCCTCGCGGATGTCGCAGACGTGCGCTTCGATCAGGCCGCGGTGATCGAGCGCGGCCGTGTCGCGCAGCGGCTCTTCGCGGCGCCCGCAAATCGCGACGCGCGCCCCGCAGCGCGCGAGCTCGAGCGTCGTCTCGCGACCCAGGCCCGAGCCGGCGCCCGTGACAAGCGCGACCTGGCCGTCGAGCAGCGACGGCGAGAACAGCTGCGAGCGGTCTTCTCCACCATTCATTTTGCGCGCTGAGCTTACGGCCTGTTTGCGCTCAGGGCCGCTCAGCCTTGTGCACGACACCCTCGAGCACGTCCGCGAGCGCCGCGATGCGCGACAGGTGCTCGCGCGTGAGCGACTCCAAACGCGAGCGGCCATCCTCGGTGAGGCGCAGATGCACGCGGCGGTGGTCGAGCGGATCGCGCTCGCGCACCAGCAACCCCATGGCCTCGGCGCGCTGGGCCAGCTCGACCGCGCTGTGATGGCGGATGTGCAGGCTCTCGGCGGCCTCGCCGATCGTTGGGCCGGCCTGTGAGCCGTCGCCGCGAACGACGAGCAGCAGCTGATGGGTCGAGGGCGTGAGACCCGCCTCATGGGCGGCCTCCTCGCTCCAGCGCAGGAACGAGCGCAGCTCGGTGCGAAAGGCGAGCAGGCGCTGATAGTCCTCGGCGGAAAGCGACTCTATGCTCTCAGTATCGATCATTGGGAGGGCTCCCGAAACTGCGGGCGCATGGCGAGCCCGACCGCAAGATGGCGGGGATGGACCTCGTACTCGCGTGAGACGTGATGGCCGCGACGGGCGAGCTTCTCGGTGAGGATCGAACGCTTGAGGGTCAGGACGCTAACGAGGTGGGCGAGCGTGCAGGCTACGAGCAGGGCGAACAGCGAGTCGACGCTGTGGGTCAGCTCGACGGCGAACACGATGCTTGTGAAGGGCGAGCGGGTGACACCGGCCAGCGCGGCGGCCATCCCGAGCAGCGCCCAGACACCCTCCCCCGCTCCGCCGAGCGCTGCGCCGAGCAGTCCCCCGAGCGCTGCGCCGAGCATCAACAGCGGCGCGAGGATGCCTCCGCTGGTGTTGGAGCCGAGCGCCACCGCCCAGACCGCGAGCTTGACGACCAGCAGCACAAGCAACGTCCCGACCGCCAAGCGCCCGGCCAGCTCGGCGCCGATCGTGTCGTAGCCGACGCCGAGCACGCGCGGATCGAGCAGACCTCCCAGCCCGACCACGACTCCACCGAGCGCCGGCCACCACATCCAGTGCAGCGGAAGGCGTCCGAACATGTCCTCGGCGCTATAGACGCAGCGTGTCATCACCCAGGCGAGACCCCCGCAGGCGACCCCTACGAGCGCCGCCCCGGCGATCATCGCGGTCGGCAAGGGTCCGCTTGCATGGACGGTGAACAGTGGCGCGGCCCGAATCAGCCCGGCGCCGGCGAACGCTTCTCGCGCGACCTCCGCCGCGGTGGCGGCCAGCGCGACCGGGATCATCGAGCGTGGGCGCCACTCGAACAGGAGCAGCTCGACGGCGAGCAGGACCGCGGCGACCGGCGTGCCGAACACGGCGGTCATGCCGGCCGCCGCGCCGGCGACCAGCAGGCTGCGCCGCTCGGCCGCCGTGAGGTGCAGCAACTGCCCGAAGATGCTGCCGAGCGCCCCGCCGGTGACGATGATCGGGCCCTCGGCCCCGAACGGGCCACCGGTGCCGATGCTGATCGCGCTGGAGAGCGGCTTGAGGATGGCAAGGCGCGGCTCCATGCGGCTGCCGCGCAAGAGGATCGTTTCCATCGCCTCGGGGATGCCGTGGCCGCGGATGCGCTCGGAGCCGAGGCGCGCCATCAGCCCGACGATCAGCCCGCCGGCGACCGGCACGAGCGCGCTGAACGGCCCGAGCGCCGTGGTGTCGGGCCTTGTGATGTGCGTGTCTAGGGTGCCGGTGTAGGCGAGATGCGTGATCAGGCCGATCAAATCGAGCAGGCCCAGCGCAAAGAAGGTGACGCAGACGCCGATGACCAGTGAGAGCAGCCCGAGCCGTAGCACGCTCTTTGACACGTCGAAGTCCCCCAGCCGGCGCTCGGGTGCGTCCCTGGGCCGCTCGTCGGGCTCGACGAGCGCGTCGCTCGGGTAGCGCCGGCTGTCATTGCTCAGCATCGGAGCCAATTATATATCGGCCACCGATATAGCCGTTGGGACGCCGTTTCTTCACACCGCCTCCCCGGCCGCGAGATAGACCATGCCCGTCGGCGGGTAGAGCTTTTGTATGCATCGCGCGGAGCTTTGGAGGACTTCGCGGGTTATTGGATTGGCCGGGAAGGTCGCGCCCGAGAAGACGTCGAACAAGGTCGAGCCGATCGATCCGACAGAATGATTGACAACGCAACTATCGCGCCGTATAATTCCGACTCACAGCATCGGATTAGAGAGACGCACATGGCAGACACCACCAACAAGCCCACCAACAGCAGCATCAGCCTGGACCCGAGCGAGATGTTCATCCCGGAGTCCGTGGACCAGCTTCTGGCGCACTCGCGGCGCTATCCCCTGCTCACGCCCGATCAGGAGATCGAACTCGCGCAGAAGATCGAGCGCGGCGATCTCAGGGCCAAGGAAAAGCTGATCAACTCGAACCTCAGGCTGGTCGCCTCCAACGCGCGGCGCTACCAGAATCAGGGCCTGCCGCTCGCCGATCTGGTGCAGGAGGGCATGCTCGGTCTGATCAGGGCCTCCGAGAAGTTCGACTGGCGCAAGGGATTCCGCTTCTCGACGTATGCGACGCTCTGGATCCGCCAGGCGATCCAGCGCGGCCTGGAGAACTCGGGCCGCACGATCAGGCTGCCCGTTCATGTCGCGCAGCGCTCGCGTAAGGTCGGCCGTGTGGAGCGTGAGCTGTCGGTCAGGCTCGGGCGCGAGCCGACGCTCGAGGAGCTTGCCGAGGAGACGGGCCTGGAGATCGAGCAGGTCGAGGAGGTCCGCCACCAGCGGGCGGCGCTCGTGAGCCTCGATCAGCAGGTCGGCGACGACGGCGACACCGCGCTCGGCGATTTGCTGCCCTCCGACATGGAGGCTCCAGAGGACACCGCCTGGGACAACGAGCGCGAGCGAATCGTGCACAACGCGATCGCGAAGCTCCCGGACACGGAGCGGACAGTGCTCACGCTACGGTTCGGCACCGGCCGCGAGGAGCCACAGACGCTCACCGCCATCGGCAAGCGCCTCGGCTTTTCCGCAGAGCGGGCATCCCAGCTCGAGCAGCGCGCGCTCAAGAAGCTGGCGGAGTCTCCCGAGCTTGCCGCGCTCCGAGAGGCCGCGTAAGCTTCTCGTCCATGTGGGAGCGGATAGTCGCGCTCACGATCTCCGTGGGCGAACGGATCCTCGCGCCTGTCGAGCGGTTCATCGGGCGGCGTTCGCTCGTCGGAGACGCGACGTTCTTCGAGAACGAGCGCTTCCCCTGGATCGAGCACATCGAGCGCAATTGGATCGTTGTTCGCGAGGAGCTCGAAGCGGTGCTCGCCGACAGGGAGGCCCTGCCGAACTTCCAGGACATATCCAAGGATCAGATCGAGATCACCGACGACGACAAATGGAAGACGTACTTCCTCTACGGATACGGCTTCGAGGCCAAGCTCGGCGTGGAAACCTGCCCGAAGACCGCTGCGCTGATGCGGCAGATTCCCGGGATGACGACCGCCATGTTCTCGATCCTCTCCCCGCGCAAGCACATCCTCGACCATCGCGGCCCCTATAAGGGCGTGCTGCGCTACCACCTCGGGCTGATCGTCCCGCGCGAAGCGCAGAAGTGCAGGATCAGAGTCGGCGAGGACTTCCGTCACTGGGAGGAGGGCGAGAGCGTCGTGTTCGACGACACCTTCAACCACGAGGTCTGGAACGACACCGACGAGACGAGGGTCGTGCTGTTCGTGGACGTTCTGCGGCCCCTCCCCTCCCCTTGGAATCAGATCAACCGCATGATCGTCAAGGCGATCGGCTACTCGCCGTTCGTGCTGGACGCGAAGCGAAACCAACAAGCGTGGGAAAAGCGCTTCCGTGAGCGGCGCGCAAGCGTCCCCGCCCACGCCCCGGCGCCGTAGCGCACTCTCAGAGGCCTAGCCCGTTCTCACACGCTCGAGATGTCCAGGCCGGTTCCCTGCAGCAACCGATTGGCTTCGGCGTTGAGCACGGTGAACTCCCCTGTGAGGATCAGCAGTCCCAGCGCGATCATGATCGCGCCGCCGACGCCGACGATGACCGGGAAATGGCGTTTGACGACCGCGAGAGCGCTCGTCATCCGCTCGAAGGCGAGCGCGATCAGCAGGAACGGGATCGCAAGACCGGCGGAATAGAAGGCGAGCAGGAGCGCGCCGTGGGCGGCGGAGTCAGAGACGGCGGCCTGCGTGAGGATCGCACCGAGCGTGATGCTCGTGCAGGGCGTCCACGCGATCGCAAACGCGGCGCCCGCCACGACAGGCCCTCCCCTGCCCGCGAGCCGCAGCAGTGACTCGGAGTGCCACTCGCGGTTGAACGCGCTCACGAACGGCGTCGCGAGGAACACGAGTCCCATCAGCAGGATCAGGATGCCGCCGGCCTTCTCGAGCGTCTGGCGATGCGTGTTGAGCGTCGAGCCGATCGCGGTCGCTCCGAGGCCGAGCAGGATGAAGATCAGCGAGAAGCTCGCGATGAACAGGAGGCTCGGGACGAGCACGCGCCTGGTGCCCGCGCCCTGGATCTCGGCCGGCGAGACTCCGATGACCGTCGACAGGTAGCCCGGCACCAGCGGAAGCACGCACGGAGAGAGAAAGGAGACGAGCCCGGCGGCGATCGCGATGGGGATGCCGACCCCCGTCGCCGTGTCCGAGCTCGAGTTCGCCGCGAGGATGAGCACGCCGTGCATCACGGTGCCACGATAGCTGCGCGCAGCTCAGCGACTTCCCGCTCGAGTCGGCCCACCCGCTCGGCGAGGTCCAGATGCTGCGGGCTCGACGAGCGGTCCTGCTCGGCGTGGGCGGCGCCACCCTCTGCCGCGGTTGCGACCGTGGCCGGCTCGGCGTCCCGGTCGAGCAGGTGCGCGTAGCGTTCCTCCTTCTGGCCCGGGCGGCGGTCGAGGCGCTGCGCCAGTCCGCGGTCGATCAGCGCGTCGAGCACTTCGTTCACCTCCGCCAGGCCCTCGAACGAGTGCATCCGGTCGCCGCGCTGCTTGAGCTCCCCGGGCGTCTGCGCTCCGCGCAGCATCAGCACGCACATGATGGCCGTCTCGGCGTCGCTCATCGGCAGGGCGTCGGCGAGCAGGTGGCGGTACTTGGGCGCACGCGTGTTGTGACCGCCCGCGAAGCGTATGTAGCCGCGCCGCCCCAACCCGTGCAGCGCCTCGCGTATGAAGGCCTCGCTGTATTCGACGACCGGCTCGCGGTTGGTCGCCTGGTTGCACGCCAGGCGCAACGAGTTGAGCGTCAGTGGGTACTGATCAGGCGTCGTGCGCTGCTTCTCGAGCAGACAGCCGAGCACGCGTATTTCGGCAGCAGAGAGGTCCACAACGCTTGATGTTAAAGGTCCGCGAGCAAGAACACTACGACTCGAACAGGCCCGCGAGCGCCTTGGACAGACGTCCACCCTGCCAGGCGATCGGAGAGCGGGTGGGCGGGCCCTCATCCTCGACGATCAGCTCCGCGCCGTCGATCGCCGCCGCGTAGCGCTCGGCGATCGCCAGTGGATGGCCGGGGTCGGCCTCGTCGCGGCTGCCCACCACGATCGTGGGCGCCCCGATCTCCCTCAGCTGCGCCATGCGCTCGAATGGCCGCGACCGCGGCATGGCTTGGAGCGCGTCGGCCACGGCGAGCGGGTGCTCGTGCGCGGCCAGCCGCTGACGCAACACCGTCTCGATCGTCTCGCGCCAGCGCGCCGGAACGGCGTCGAGGGGGTTGGCCGCGACGAATCCCTCCACTCCCCCCTCTCTGAGACCTCGTGCGAGCCGGTTCCAGCCCTCATATGCGTCCGGCTCGATCGGCGCATCCGGGTCGAAGGCGGGCGTGATCAGACCGAGACCCGACACGCGCTCCGGATGATCGAGCGCGAAGCGAATCGCCGTGTGGGCGCCCATCGAAGCGCCGGCAAGCGCGGTGCGCTCTATGTCGAGCGTGTCGAGCACCGCACGCAAATCCTCGGCGAGCAGCGCATATGTATAGGCGCTCGGGTCCGGCGCCGGGCTCGAGGCGCCGTGACCGCGGGCGTCGTAACAGACAACCCGCAACCCGGAGCGTTGAAGCACGCTGGAGCCCATCACGACGTAGCGACGCGTCGCGGTGAGGCCGTGCAGCAGGACGATCGCGGGACCGACGCCGCTCTCCTCGCCCGCCAGCCGCGTGCCGTCGGGCGCCGTGAAGGTCAGCTGCGTCGCCGCCACCGAAGCAGCAGGCTCTCAGGCGCGCACGGTCGCGTGCTCGCGCACAAGGTCGCCGGCGCGCTGCGGCTCCTCCCAGAAGAAAAGGTGGCCCACGTCCTCGAATATCTCGAGGCGCGCGCCGGGAATGCGCTCGGCGATCATGCGCCCGTTCTCCACCGGCAGCATCTGGTCGGCCGTTCCATGCACGACAAGCGTCGGCGGGCGCAGGTCGGCGAGCCGCTCGCTCGTGTCGTGCCCGGCGATCGCGCGCATCTGCTCCATGATCACCTCGACGGGGACGGCGTGGGCCGTCCCGATCTGAAGGAACGCCGCATACGCCTGCTCGTCTGCCGCGAAGCGCGGCGAGACGTTGACCTCCCAGGCCGTGCGGATCGCCCGTGCGCGGTCCCCAGATGCCATCCCTTCGGCGAGCCGGCGCAGCACGTCCTCACCAGCGAGCGCGCTGCCCTCGCCGCCACAGTAGGTGCAGCCGAGCAGCAGCGTGCGCACGCGCTCGGGGTACGCGAGCGCAAGCTCCTGGGTGACCATGCCGCCCATCGAGATCCCCATCACATGCGCCGACTCGAGCTCGAGCGCCTCCAGGAGACGAGCCGCGTCCTCGGCGAGCGCGGCGATCGTGAAAGGCTCGCCGGTCCTGCTCGACTCGCCGATGTCGCGATGGTCGTAGACGATCGTGTCGAAGTCACGGCGCAGCTCATCGAGCAGCGGCTCGCCCCAATGGCGCATCGTGCCGCTCATCCCCATGATGAGCAGCAGCGGCGGTCCCGACCCGGCCCGCTCGTAGCTGAGCTCGATATCCCCGACATTTGCAAGCGCCATCGTGCGTAGGCTACAGCGGAAGCTCCATCTGAGTCCTGGTGTCCGCAGGTGCAAGGGCAGCCCCGCCCACACCGATCTCGCTCGCATGTGATCCCGCGACAGCTCCAACCAGGCCCGCTACCCGTACCCCGAGCAGCCGCACCGGCCGTGACGGCGCGTAGCGCTCGAGCAGCCCAAGCGCGACCCGGGCGATCTGCTCGCCGTCGTTGGTGGGCTCCGCAAGCGTCTGTGCGCGTGTCACGGTGGAGAAGTCCTCCAGGCGCACCTTTATGCCGATCGTGCGCCCGTGCCGGCCATGCGCCTGAAGGCTTGCGGCCAGTTGCACGGCCATCTCCCGCATCGCCTCGCGCAGGCGATCGGCATCGCGAATGTCATGGTCGAAGGTGCGCTCACGCGACTCGGAGACGACCTTGCGCTGGGAGCTCACCTCGCCGTCGTGTTCGAAGCGCGCCCGTCTTTGCAGATCGCGGCCGTGGTTGGGACCGAAGCGCTCCACGAGCAGCCCTTCGGATGCGCGCGCAAGATCGTCAAGCGTGCGCAGGCCGAGCGCAGCGAGCCGCGCGGCCGTCTTCGGCCCGATGCCCGGCACGATGCCGGGCGGCGAGCCGGCGAAGCGCTCGCACGCCTGCTCGCGCGTGAGCACCACGAAGCCGGCCGGCTTCTCCGCATCGGATGCGACCTTCGCTACGAGCTTGTTGGGTCCGATGCCGATCGAGCACGACAGGCCGGTCCGCTCCTTGATCTCCACGACCAGCCGGCGTATGGCCGCGCGCGGCGAATACAAACCACTCAGATCGAGATACGCCTCGTCCAAGCCGACGACCTCGACACGCTCGACATGGGAGCGCACGATGTCCATCAGGAGCCGTGAAACCTCTTTGTAGTGCGCTCCGTCGGGCGGTATGAACACCGCCTGCGGGCACAGCCTGCGCGCCTTGGCCGCGGGCATCGCCGATCCCACGCCGTAGCGCCGCGCCTCATAGCTGGCGGTCGTGACGACGGCTCGCGGGCCGCTGCCCGCCACCACGACAGGAAGGCCCCGCAGCTCCGGACGGCGGTTCAGCTCGACCGAGACGTAGAACGCGTCCATGTCGAGATGAGCCACGCAGCGTGGGCTCTCGCCGTCTGCCATACAGCGAATCTAGCGTGCAGCCACTGCGTAGTTTGCGCCGCCCCTGTGCGGCCCGCTTGCGATTTGCCCGCGTCCTCCGGAGCGTAGCTTCCAAGCCATGAAACGGTCACTCCGATGCACGGTTGTTGCAGCGCTCTTGGCAGCGATCGCGCTATGCGCCTGCGCAGCGGGTGCCGTTGCCGTCGAATGGAGCGCGCCGATGGTCGTGCCCGCAATGCACGAAACAGTCATCAGCCGGGTGGCAGTCTCACGCACCAACACGGTCGCCGTCGCCGGCGTGTCCTCGTTCAGAGGGACCGTGGCCGTGCGCTACCCGAACGGGCGCTGGGCGCCGGTGAACACGCTGGGGAGCTCGCACACGCTGATCAGCTCGCCGGACGTGGCATTTGACGCGCGCGGACGGCTGCTGCTCGTGTGGAACCAGGCCAAACGGGTCGGCAACACCGGCTTCGCGTGGGCGTGGCCTTACCACGTGACGGCGCAGACGTGGACCGAAGCGAAAGGCTGGGGAGCAGTGAAGACGCTTGGCTCCGCCAAAAACTTCGTGCTGGCCGAGCCGCGGCTCGCGGTAGATCAGCGCGGCGACGCGATCGTCGCCTGGTGGGGCTACCGGCGCTCTGGCAAGCGCAACGTCGAGGCCGTCTCCACCAGCTTCCGGCCGGCCGACCGCGGCTGGCAGGCGACGCAGCGGACCTCGAGCGGCGGTCCCTACCGGGACGTCGCATTGGACGCCAAGGGCAACGCGTATCTCGTCTGGACGACCTATACCGGCCCGCACAACTGGTTCTCGATGCGACCCGTCAAGACGGGTCGCTGGGGCACGCCGCGCCGACTGCCGGGGCTTCCCGCGAGCCTTCCAACGGTGGCGGCCAACCCCGACGGCGCCGCGGTGATCGCGTGGCGGGCAGCGATCGTCGACAGCGAGGGCGAAGGCATCCAGTACGGTCCGCCGCGGGCGATCGTACGCTCACCGACCGGACGATGGAGCAATGTGCGTGTGCTCTCGGCCATCCGCACCCACGAAGTGCGCATGGCGCTCGCTCCCAACGGGACGATCCTGCTGAGCTGGGCGCCGTTCCCCATATTCGGTCCCGGCGCGACTCCCGGACAGACCGATGTCCACTTCTCCCTGTTCTCCCGCTCACAGGCGCTGAGCGCCGAACGCGACGCTCCCAGGACGGGGCTGGGACCGATCGCCTACCGGCGCAACAGTGACGCGATCCTCGTGTTCGGGCCGCAGCCCTTCGAAGGCCTCCATCCGAACTACCAGGGCCCGATCCGCTTCGCGGCGCTCGTGCCCAGTGAGCCCACGTTCTCCGAACCCGTCGCGATCGTCGAACACGGGGAATACCCCGCACTTGCGACGCCGCCCGTGAGTGCCGGCCGGATCGAAGCGGCGATGAGCTTCTATCAGGAATCCGGCAAGCGGATCGAGCTCTCGCTGCTCACGCGCGGTGCGCTCGAGCCGCGTCCCTGATCGACCGGGATCGCGCGCTTACCCTGCTCGACCGGGCCGTTCTCGTGCCGCCCCTCGAGCGCGTGCATCAGCGGCCCCATGAGCTCGATCGGCAGTGGGAACACGACCGTGGAGTTCTGCTCGCTGCCGATCTCCAGCAGCGTCTGCAGGTAGCGCAGCTGGATCGTGACCGGGTTGCGGCTGATCACGTCGGCTGCTTCACCGAGCTTGGCGGCGGCCTGGAACTCGCCTTCCGCGTTGATGATCTTCGCGCGCCGCTCGCGCTCGGCCTCGGCTTGGCGCGCGATCGCGTGGCGCATGTCGTCGGGGATCTCGACGTCCTTGATCTCGACGGCCGTCACCTTTATCCCCCACGGCTCGGTCTGATCGTCGATGATCTGCTGCAGATCCTCGTTCAGGCGCTCGCGCTCGGCGAGCAGTGTGTCGAGCTCAGCCTTTCCGAGCACGGACCGCAACGTCGTTTGCGCGATCTGCGACGTGGCCGACAGGACATCTTGGATCTCGACCACCGAGCGGTTGGCGTCCACCACGTGGAAATACGTGACGGCCGTCACGCGGGCCGGCACGTTGTCGCGCGTGATCACCTCTTGGGGCGGTATCTGCTGCGTGACGGTGCGCAGGCTGACGCGGACGATGCGATCGACAAACGGGATCAGGAAGGTCACGCCGGGCCCGCGCTGATCGACCAGACGGCCCAGGCGGAAGACGACCCCCCGTTCGTACTCACGCAGGATGCGCACCGACGCGGAGGCGACGATCAGGCCGACGAGCAGAAGCACTCCGATAACGACGATCACGATTGTGACGAGCATGCGATCAGCCCTCCAGCCGAGTCGGTACGTCGGGATAGGACATGGACACGCTCATGCGATCAGCTCCCACTGCTCGGCCCTGCGCACGCGCAGCGTCAGCCCTTCGACGCGCTCCACGACGACCCGCTCCCCGTCGTGCAGCGACTCCTCGGCGCAGAGCGGATCGGGAGCGGCCCGCCAAAGCGAGCCGTTGACGAATACCTGGAGCTCGCCGCCGCCGCCGCCGCGCACGACCCCGACATGCCCGACGAGCGCCTCCCGTCCGGTGCGCGGACGCGCCCGGAGCGCGAGCCCGATACGGCGCCGGCCGAGCACAAGGAGCGACGCCGCCCCGACGGCCAGGCACAGCGCGATCACGAGCACGACGGCGGCGCCTGCGCCCGCGGCGAGCAGCAGCAGCACGGCCGCGCCGATCGTCGCGACGCCCGCGAGCGCGCCGATCAGGCCGCCGCTCGACAGGTGCGCCTCGGCCAGCGCGAGCACGAGCGCGACGACGACGAGCGCTACGCCAAGAGCGACCATCATCTGGCGAGACTGTCGCAGTACGACAGCCTTGGTCTCATAAGACAGCTGTCGAGGTTATCCATCTCAACAGTCAGCGTAGCGACCGTGGGGCGTCTTGCCATCCGACGATTCCCTCCCCGCCCTGCGGGGAACTACGACGCGAGGAGCTTCGCCAGTCGCGCGCGCTGCGCCTTCGCGCCGCCGAACAGCGCCGCGTCGATATGCGCCCGCTTGTAGAGCCAGTGCACGTCCGCCTCCCAGGTGAAGCCGATCCCCCCGTGTGCTTGGATCGCACTCGCCGTCACCTCGATGCCGGCATCGGAGGCGGCCGCCTTCGCCATCGCCGCCGCCTCCCCCAGTCGCTCGGGGTCGGCGTCGGCCGCCCAGGCCGCAAACGCGACGCTGGAACGAGCCTTCTCGGTGTCCAGCAGCATCTGCGCACAGCGATGCGAGACGGCCTGATAGGAGCCGACAGGCACGCCGAACTGCTTGCGCTCCTTGACGTAGGCGACCGTCATCTCGAGCGCCCGGTCGCAAACCCCGACGAGCTCCGAAGCGATCGCCACGAGCGCGCGATCAACGCCTCCGGTCACATCACCCTCCAGCGCCTCACCCGACTCCGCCGGCGCGCGCACAAGGCCCGCGGGACGCGTGGAGTCGATCGAATCGACGGGCTCGACCTGCGCCTGCTCGGCGCTGATGACGCGTGCGGAGCCCTCTTCGATGAGCACGAACAGCTGCGCTACGGGCGCGGCCACGACGAGCTCCGCCACCCCGTCGCGGGCTACGCCCACCGCGCCGACCGCTTGGCCGCTCGCCAGATCG
Source organism: uncultured Solirubrobacterales bacterium (assembly GCA_963714635.1). Classification (GTDB taxonomy): domain Bacteria; phylum Actinomycetota; class Thermoleophilia; order Solirubrobacterales; family Solirubrobacteraceae; genus Palsa-744. The sequence goes on from CAVQPM010000006.1 coordinate 172,978, forward strand.
GGGAGCCAGCGCTCGCGCTGCTCTTGCGAGCCGCCGTGCTCGATGATCGTGGAAGCGAGCGCGCTCGCCAGCAACGGCACAGGGGCCAGCGCCCGGCCCAGCTCCTCGCAGAGGATCGACAGCTCCACGCGACCCAGGCTCTGGCCGCCGTAGCGCTCGTCGATCGCGATCCCGGGCCAGCCCAAGTCGCACAGCTCGCGCCACAGCGCCTCGTCGAAGCGGCGCGCTTCGGCGTGCTCGCGCACGCGCTCTACTCTCGCGCGCTCGGAGAGCAGCTCGCGGGCTGTGCGCTGGATCTCGCGCTGGTCCTCGCTCAGACCGAAGTCCATCAGGCCACCTTCAGCCGTGGCAGTCCCAGCACGCGCTCGGCCACGATGTTCTTGAGCACCTCGGTCGTGCCGCCCTCGATCGTGTTGCCGCGCGCGCGCAACAGCTCATAGCTCCAGCTCGTGCCTGCACTGAGCGCTTCAGGGCCGACGATCTCCGCGGCGAGCTGGGTCAAGCGCTGATTGGTCTCCGACCACAACCACTTCACCAGCGAGCCCTCGGGACCGGGCTGGCCGTAGCGCTCGACGTCGGTGAGGCCCTTCCAGGCGAGCAGCCGCACCTGCTCGCAGCGCATGTGCAGATCGGCGAGCGCATCGGCGTACAGCGGATCGTCGAGCAGTCCGCGCCGGGAAGCGATCGCGATCGTGTCATCCAGCAGCTGACGCATGCGCACCTGCAGCGCGAACCCAAGCCCCGCCCGCTCGTTCATGAGGGTCGTCAACGCCACCTTCCAGCCGTTGCCGACGCCGCCGATGACGTTCTCCTCGGGTATGCGGGCCTGCTCGATGAACAGCTCGTTGAACTCGGCCTCTCCGGTGATCTGGCGCAGTGCACGGACCTGCACGGCGTCCTGCTCCATATCCATCAAGAAGTAGGTGAGGCCCTTGTGCTTGGGCACATCCGGGTCGGTGCGGGCGACGAGCATGCACCACTTCGAGTACTGGGCGCCACTCGTCCACACCTTCTGGCCCGTCACGACCCACTCCTCGCCGTCCTTGACCGCACGCGTCTTGAGCGAGGCCAGGTCCGAGCCCGCGTCGGGCTCTGAGAAGCCCTGGCACCAGATCTCCTCCGCGGAGAGGATCGGCGCCAGATAGCGCTCCTTCTGCGCGCCTGATCCCCATACCATCAGCGTCGGGCCGCCCAGCAGCAGGCCCAGGATGTTGGCGGGCAGTGGCACGCGGGCGCGGCCCATCTCCTCGAAATAGATCGCCGATTCGGTCAGCGTCGCTCCGCGGCCTCCATACTCGGCCGGCCAGTGCGGGGCCGCCCAGCCCGCTTCATACAGCCGCCGCTGCCAGTCGCGTCGCCATGCGTAGTGGGCATCTTCCCCGCCCTGCTCTGGCTCGGGATCCGGCGGGTTCGCGGCGAGCCACCCGCGCAGCTCCTGTCGAAACGCGGTCTCGCGCTCGTTGAATGTCAGGTCCATCGCTGCTCCCCGCGCGCGCGAGGTCGATCGCTCATCGCCTCGTATTCAACTACGCCAGGCCCGATGCCGGTCGGGCGCCCGGGCCCCGCGATCGGCGATCAGGCCGAGGGAGCGCCGTACTCGGACGTAGGGGGCGCGGAGGAGCGCTGTTCGCTGTGCACGACCAGCTCGTCAACCTCCAAGCGGCCGACTTTCAGCTCGCGCACGTCGAGGCGGGCTACCGCGGCATCCTTGACGGCGAGCTTGCGGATCGCGAGCGCCGCTACCGCGCAGGCGCCGAACGCGCTCGCGCCGATAGCACGCGCGCCGATCGTCATCGAGCCGATCGACGCGGTTGGCACGCTGCGCATGGCGCGTGCCCTGCCTCTCGTATGGCATCTCTTGCCGCAATGGCATCTCTTGCCGCAGCGACGGCCCGACTTGGCACGGCCGATGCTTCGATAGAGGATCGCCGTGCCCCAGATCGCGCGCAGGAGCGCCGCCAAATCGACGCCGCGCACCGTCGCGCTGCCTTTGCCTTGAATACGTTGGCTCATCGACGGCTTCACGTTAGCGCCACACTCTCGCCGGTGCGCGCCCGGCGCGCATCGGTAGCGCTCCGCGAGATGCTCGCGGGAAACGGCGGAAGCGCGATCGACTAACGAGTGCTCCAGACGGTGCCCACTCCTTCGAACCCGAGAGCGCGCTTGGTGGCTTCGGTGAGGTCGAATTCGCGGCCGGCGACGTACGGCCCGCGGTCGATCACGGGCACGCGCACGGAGCGACCGCCGTAGCGCAGCGTGACGATCGTGCCACACGGAAGCGTCTTGTTGGCGACGCCCATGGTGGCGCTCGTCAGGTAGCCCCCGCACGCCAGGCCCCCACCGCCGCCGTACCACGATGCACCCGCCAGCCGGTAGGAGCTCAGGCGACCCACGAGACGGTGTGTCGACAGGTCGCGGAGATCGCCTGCGAACAGGACGCGAATGCGCTCGGTGAGCAGGCGCCGCGGGATGTAGCGCAACACGAAACGCCCTCGCCCACCGGTGCGCGTGCGGGCGATCGTGCGCCATCCTCCGGGGCCAAGTCGCTGGAGCCTCACCATGCGACCGCCCAGTCGCGGACGCAGCGCGCCCGCGACGACAGCGGCGCGACCGTCGAGCACATCCAGCGCGGCTTGACGGACCACGAGCTTCGTGTGGACGCGTGCCAGTACGGCGAGCTGCCCGACAGGCGCACCGATCGCCGAAGCCGATATCCCCGGAAGCGGAGCCGGACCTGCGGGTGAGACAGTGCTTACAGGCGCGTCCGCTGTTGCCGCAGCGGCCACGGGAGCGCCGGCAGCAGCGCAGGCGAGTGAGAGCGCGACGAGTGCCCGAGGGGCGCCAAACGCGCGTAAAGACATGTGCGGCCTCAAAAGGAGATCCCCCTTCGTGAGCGCCTACGGGGTTAGCTGTCGGGCTCACGTCCGCCCGCACGCACGCATCCATACGCGCGCCGGCCGGGCGTTACGGCCGCAACAGCGGCCGATTCGCCCCATCCGGGCCCTTGAATGCAGGCCCGGCAGTGGGTCCCCCGCTCGCCCCCATCCACGGAGACGACTCGGCGAGTAGAACGATCGTCCATACGGTAGGCAATCGCTCAAGACACCGAGTGTGCGTGCGGTCACACTCCCGAACACATCCCAATGCGCCGCGTGATCGGAATTCGTCACATCACCGGAGTCCCGGCCTGCGCAATCAGGCACAGCCTCGTCGCGATGTGCGCGCCAGGCCGTCCTCGAAATCGGCCGCCGATAGTGAAGCCGCCTCATACTGCGGTGCAACTCTGTTGACGCCCACCTCCGCAGCCGCGACAATCCAGTGATGTCCAACCCAGATCGCCTCTCGGGCCTCGACTCGGCCTTCCTGCACATCGAGGACGCCGGCACGGCGCACATGCACCTCGGGTCGGTGATGGTGTTCGAGGGCCAGGCGCCCGAGTACGAGCAGTTCGTCGAGCACATCCTCATGCGGCTGCACCTCGTGCCGCGCTACCGCCAGCGCTTGGCATTCGTGCCGTTCGGGCAGGGCAGGCCGGTATGGACAGACGACCCGCACTTCAACCCCCGCTACCACATCCGCCATACCGCGCTGCCGCGCCCGGGCGATGAGACGGAGCTCAAGCAGCTGGCGGGCCGTCTCTTCTCGCAGCGCCTCGATCGCTCGAAGCCCCTATGGGAGCTGTGGCTCGTGCAGCGGATGGCGGGCGATCGCTTCGCGGTGATCGCCAAGACCCACCATGCAGTCGTCGACGGGATCTCCGGGGTCGACATCACGACCATCCTGTTCGACACAGAGCCCAAGCCGTCGCACGCTCCGCGCGTGCCCGCGCCGTGGGTAGCGCGCCCGCTCCCCGGCCAGGCGAAGCTGCTCGGCGATGCGCTAGTCGAGCGCTCGACCGTCCCCGGTGAGATGCTCCGCGGCGCGCGCGCGCTGGTCCGCACGCCCCGGCACGCGCTGGGGCGCGTCAAGGATGCGATGGTCGGCGTGGGCCAGACCACGCTCGCGGGTGTGAGCGCCCCGGCTCCACACAGCCCGTTCAACGTCGACATCGGGCCCCACCGCCGCTACACCTGGGTGGACGCCGATCTCTCCCGCTTCAAGGCGATCAAGGACTCGCTCGGCGGCACGCTCAACGATGTCGTGCTCGCCGCCGTCAGTCTCGCGCTGGGGCATCACATGCGCGCGCAGGGATATGACACCGAGGGCCTCGTCCTGAAGGCGATGGTGCCCGTATCGGTGCGTGCCGACGCCCAGCGCGGGGCGCTCGGCAACCGCGTCGCGGCAATGTGGGCGCCGCTGCCGGTCGGCGTCGCCGATCCCGCTGAGTGCCTCGAGCAGGTGCGCCTCGAGATGGACGATCTCAAGCGCTCCGGCCAGGCCGTGGGCGCGCAGATCCTCACGAACCTGGCCGGCTTCGCGCCCCCCACGATCCTCAGCCAGGCCGCCCGCCTGCAGGCGCGCCAGCGCTTCTTCAACCTCGTCGTCACGAACGTCCCCGGCCCCCAGTTCCCGCTGTATCTGCTCGGCCGCCGCATGACGGCGCTGTACCCGGTCGTCCCGCTCGCGCATCGCCTGGCGTTGGGGATCGCGGTCATGAGCTACAACGGCCGTCTCGGCTTCGGCCTCTTGGCCGACTACGACGCGATCCCCGAGCTCGAGACGATCGCACGCGAGCTGGAGCGGGCGATCGCCTCGCTCAACACCGCTAGTGCAAAGCGAACCCGCCGCTCAGCACGATCGGTCCGGGCTGCGTCGGGTGTGGGTTCGTCTCGCGGGTGACGATCAACTTGTGGTAGCTGCCCGCGTTCGAGGGCAGCGGTCCGCCGCCTTCCATGCGCCCGTTCGAGCCGACCGTCGGCGCGCGGCCGAGGGGGGCGGAGCTGGTCTGAGTGTTGTATAGCCAGACCGCGTAGAAGAAGCCCGAGGAGGCCGGCAGGTTCTGGGCGGCTACATAGAAGGCGTGGCGACTCCCCTGCGAGAGGACGAAACCGACGCCGCTTGCCTTCGAGCCCGTCTCTGTGGAGGCAAGCGTCAGGCGCTTATCGACCTTGGGCGTGCCGCCGGCCGTGGTGCTCGTGCTCGTCGAGCTGGGCGTCGAGCTCGTCGTGCCGGAGGTGCTCGGCGAAGAGCCTTTGCCTCCTGTGCCGGAGAGCAGGATCACAGCCACAACGATCACCGCGACGATCGCGCCGAGCAGAAGCGCGCCCCCCAGCCGCGAGCCGCGCTTGTCGGGTGGAGGTGGGTCGAGCTCAGTCATCGCGAAAAGCGTGCCCGCCGGGAGGACCGGGTGACCCCCCGTAGGCTATCGTGGCCGCGCGATGCCCACGCCGCCTGTCGAGCAGATCAACGAGATCCTGCTGGGATTCGACCGTCTCTACGGCCTCGAGCTGCTCGAGCTGTCGGACACCGAGGTGCGGGCGCAGGTCACGGTGCGCGATGAGCTCAAGCAGCCGGCGGGGCTCATACATGGAGGGGTGTACGCGTCGCTTGCCGAGTCGATGGCCTCGATCGCGACGGGCCTGTCCGTACTCGACGAAGGGCTCGTGGCGATGGGAATGTCCAACAGCACGAGCTTCCTGCGGCCGATCACGACCGGCTCGATCAACGGTCATGCCACACGCCTTCACCGAGGGCGCACGACGTGGTTGTGGGACGTGCGCTTTACCGACGACGAGCGTCGTCTGTGCGCCGTGACGCGCATGACCATCGCCGTGCGCCCTATGCGCGGCTGATCGGAGCCCGGTTCTCTACCGGCTCGGCAGGCGCGGCACGCTCTGGCCGGGCGGCACCTGGCTGTGCAAGGGTACGTGGTCGACGCCTGTGTCTGCAAAGGCCGGCGAAAGCGGCGCGTCCGGGCGGCCCGGCTCGTTGAACGGCACCATCGTCTGGGCCGCATCGCGTGCGAGCGATGGGCTTCTCGCGTAGATGCTCACAACCACCGGACCGGTCGCGATCGTGAGCGTCGCCCCGCCCTGGGCGGCGATCGCACCGATCCCCCTGACCGCGATCGTGCTCGACTCGCCGCCGCCGCCCGGCACGAAGCTGTTGTCGGGCGAGGTTACGATCGCGAGCGGAGTGACGCACGTGTACTGCCCCCCGATCAGGCAGTTGCCGTAATCGATCGTGACTGCGCCGCCGGGGTCTTCGCGCACGTTGGTGGCTTCCAGGCCCTGGAAGCCCTGGCCAAGCCAGTAGACCGGGAAGCGGCTGTTCACGATCACGCTCTCGAACGGCGAGGCGCCGATCGGCTGCTCTTGGAGCGTGTCGCCGCAGGCAGAGAGCGCGAGCGCGCACGAGATCACCGCTGCGATCACCGGGAGGGCTGCCGTTGAAGCGAGGCGTCTCATCTCATCCCCTGTACGCGTTGGTGATCGGCATTCTCCTGTCACGTCCAAAGGCGCGCTCGGTGATCTTGATGCCCGGGGGCGCCTGGCGGCGCTTGTACTCGGCGAGATCGACCAGCCGCGTCGCACGCTGAACATCAGCTGCCGGAAGCCCTTCGGCGATCAGCTGCTCGCGGCTGCGGTCGAGCTCGATGTAGCCGTGCAGGATGCGGTCGAGGACGTCATATGGCGGCAGCGAGTCCTCGTCGAGCTGGCCCTCGCGCAGCTCCGCTGAGGGAGGGCGTTGGATGATCGATGGCGGAATCGGCGCCTTGACCCACCCACCAGCGGCCGCCTCGGCCGTGTTGCGCCAGCGCGCCAGGCGGTAGACGAGCGTCTTGCGCACGTCCTTGATGACGGCGAACCCGCCCGCGAGATCGCCGTAGAGGGTCGTGTAGCCAACCGACATCTCGGACTTGTTGCCGGTCGTGAGCACGATCCAGCCGAACTTGTTGGAGAGCGCCATCAGCAGGTTGCCGCGAATCCGCGCCTGGAGGTTCTCCTCGGTCAAATCGGCCTGGAGGCCGTCGAAGTCGGCGCTCAGCGCGTCCGCGTATGCGCCCATCACATGCTCGATGGCGAGCTCATGGACGTGCACGCCCAATGCGCGCGCCAACGTGTGGGCGTCTCCTTGAGTCCCCGACGAGGAATACGGCGAGGGCATGACGGCGACGTTGACGCGCTCGGCCCCGAGGGCGTCTACGGCGAGGCAGGCCACGAGCGCCGAGTCGATCCCACCCGAGAGACCGAGCACCACTTGGGCGAAGCCGTTCTTGCCGACGTAGTCGCGCAAACCGAGCAGGAGCGCCTCGTAGACCTCCTGCTCAACGGTCGCGATCGGCGCTCGCGGCGTGACGGTCCCGTTCGAAGGGATGTCGCACACGAGCAGATCCTCCTCGAACTGAACGGCGCGCGCGATCGTCTCGCCGGATGGGTCCAACACGAAGGAGTGTCCGTCGAAGACCAGCTCGTCCTGACCGCCGACGAGCGCGCAGAAGGCGATATGAGCGCCTGTCTCGCGGGCGCGCTGGGCGAACAGGCGCTCACGTTCGGAGCCCTTGCCCGCGTGGTAGGGCGACGCTGAGATGTTGACGATCAGGCTCGCCCCGTCCTGCGCCTCGCATGATGCGGGGGCGCCGGAAACCCACAGGTCCTCGCACACCGTCAACCCGACCCTGTGACTCGCGACGTCGATCACCGTGCCGGCGGGATCGCCCGCCTTGAAATAGCGCTGCTCGTCGAAAACGCCGTAGTTCGGGAGGTGGACCTTGCGGTAGACGGACGCGACCTTGCCGTCGCGCAGCACAGCCGCAGCGTTGTGGACGACCGTCGCGACGGGCCCGGGCGAGCCGGGCGCCGGCCCGCGCACGGCCCCCGGGATGCGCTCGGGGAAGCCGACGACCGCGACGATCCCGCTCACTCGTGTGGCGATTTCCTGGAGCGCGGCGCCTGTGTCCGTGAGGAAGTGCTCGCGCAGGAGCAGGTCCTCGGGCGGGTAGCCGGTGAGCGCGAGCTCGGGCAAGAGCACCAGCTCGGCGCCGGCCTCTCGTGCCGCCTCGATCCCCGCGAGGATGCGTGAGGCGTTGCCAGCGAGGTCGCCGACCGTCGCATTCATCTGACAGAGCGCTATACGCACGGGCACCAGTATGGCTTTGGCGAGCGACGCCTGCTCTTCTCGCCGGCTGGCACAGGAATGCCAGGTGCCCGTCACCTGCCTCTCTTGCAGGTATGTCCACTCAGGACAGCAGCTTGCCCGGGTTCATGATGCCGGTGGGATCGAGCTGCGCCTTGACGGCGCGCAGCGCCTCGACCCCGGCGCGGCCGATCTCGCGCTCCATCCACGGAGCGTGATCGCGCCCGACCGCATGGTGGTGGGTGATCGTTGCACCGCCATCGACGATCGCCCGGCTCGCCGCCGCCTTGACGGCCTGCCATTGGACGACCTCCTCGCCCTCTCGCGCCGGGGCCAGAAACGTGAAATACAAGGAGGCGCCCGTCTCGTATGTGTGCGAAACGTGGCATCCCACGACTCCGGGCGTCCCGCACGCGCGCAGCGACTCTGCGATCGCCGCGCCGACGTTGCCGCGCAGCGAGACCAGGTTCGACCAGCGAGTGGCCGTCTCCAGCGTCTCCACGATCACCCCGTGCGTGATCAGCTCGTCGCGCAGATAGGGCGCCGTGAAGCGCGAGTGAAGCCAGGCCGTCGCAGGTGAGCGTCCGACTGCCAACCCGCCCTGTCTGCGCATGAGCTGCCTGGCGCGGGCACGGCGCCTATGCGCCTCCTCGGCCTCCCCCTCGAAGCCGAGGATCGCAAGACAGCCCTGGGCGTAGCCACGCGCAGACAGGTAGGCACGCCCGACCCGCGTCTTCAGGCCACCCGTCCCCGCGAGCGCAAGCGAGATCCCGGTCTCCTGCTCATCTGACAGCCGCGCGACGTCTGCAGCGGCGTGGTGCTGGACCATCTCTCTGAATGCCGACGCCCCCTGCTCGAAGCTCTCGAAGAAGAAGCCTTCGTACAACCGCTCGCTCGGCGCTCTACGCACACGAAGCGCCAGCTCGTCGATCACCCCGAGTGTTCCCTCAGAGCCCACGATCAGCTGGCGCAGGCTCGGTCCCGCGGCGCTCGCGGGCATCGCGGGCAGCTCGATCCGTCCCGCTGGCGCGCTCATCCCCACTCCGAGCACCAGCTCCTCGAAGCGCCCATATCCAGTCGAGGCCTGCCCCGCCGAGCGCGTGGCCGCGCAGCCGCCGAGCGAGACGTACTCGAACGACTGAGGGAAGTGGCCGAGCGTCAGCCCCTCCGCGCCGAGCAGGCCCTCCAGCTCGCGCGCCCTTAAACCGGCCTGCACGGTGACGATCAGCGACTCGCGGTCCAGCTCGAGCACCGACGCCATCTCGCCTAGGTCGAGAGCGATCACCGCTCGATGCTCACCCCGCAACGGCGCCAGACCCCCAACCACGCTCGTGCCGCCGCCGAAGGGCACGATCGCAAGCGAGCGCTGCGCGCACACCGACAGCAGCGTGTGCAGCTGCTCTCGCGAGGCCGGATAGACAATCGCGTCAGGCGCCCCCTCCGGCCTTCCCGAGCGCAGCCGCACCAGATCCGGATAGCTCTTGCCCGCGGCATGGATTACCCGCTGCTGGTGGTCATCGCGCACTTTCGCCTCGCCGATGAGGTTGCGCAGCTCGGCGAGATCCTCCGCCGAGATCGCGGGTGGCTCCAGATGCACGTGCCCCAGCGCGACCGGCGGCTTGGGGGATGCGGTGATGTCGAGCGCCGCCCGCAAAAAGCTCAGCGCACGGGGCGCGAGCGTCGGAGCGCGGTGGGGATCGCCCCACCCCCACCAGCGCATCGCGCTGTGAGCCCCAGCGTCTTGCGGCAGTGCGCGACGAGCCACAGACATCGCCGGCCGCGGGCTATCTGACTATCTTGCGCAGGTCACGGACGAGCAGCAGGTGCTTCAGGTGGGTCGTGACGGTCGCCAGGTTCTCGAGCGCCTCGACCGCCTCCTTGCGCCGCTGCGGGTTGCGCGAGCGCAGCGCCGGGGCAAGGATCTGCTGGAGAAGGCTCGCCTCGCGGTCCGCCGACGAGCGGAACACCCGCAGGTTGCGTCCGCCAACGCCGTAGCGGGCGAGCTCGGAAACGGCTCCGACGATCTCGCGCTCGGTCTCGTCGAAGTAGCGTGCTCCGCCGCGCATCTCACCCTTGACGACGCCGTACTCTTCCAGCTCGCGTACGAGCTTCGCCTCGGCGCCGGTCTCCTCGAGCACGTCTTGCAGCGAATAGAGCGTGCCGGCCTGCTCGGTCACGCTCACGCTCTTGCGCCATGCGCGCTTGCCTTCGCGCCCCGGACGGGGAACGTCTGCGTCATCCATGCGTCCCGCGGCAAGCTCCTGGCGGATCACGCGCAGCGGCAGGAACTCATCGCGCTGCATCCGCAGGATCGTGCGCAGGCGCGCGACGTCGCTCTGCGAGTACAGCCGGTAGCCGCCCGGTGTGCGGCGCGGCGCGAGCAGCTTCTGATCCTCGAGATAGCGGATCTTCGAGATCGAGATGTCGGGGAACTCCTGCACGAGCGCCTTGCACACTGCCCCGATCGTCAGCGATTTCCGCCGCGGCGGCGCGGTGGCGGGATCGGGCAGATCGTCGCTCGCGAGCGGACCCTCGGGCGCTTGCTGCAAGGAGGCCATCAGCGAGCGTGCCACGTGAGCTTGTACTTGCCGATCTGCACCTCGTCGCCCTCCTCCAGGCGGTGCGACTCGATCCGCGAGCGATTGACATAGGTGCCGTTCAGCGACCCGCAGTCATCCAAGAACCAGTCGTCGCCACGATGCACGAGCAGCGCGTGATCGCGTGAGACGGTCACATCGTCGAGGAACACGTCCGCGTCAGGGCGCCGGCCTATCGTCATCCGCTCGTGGTCGATTGGGAAGCTCTCGCCCGCGCGATCGCCCGCCCTGATCACCAGCGCCGGGCCGTGCGCCGTCACCTCGCCGATCTCGAGCGGCACCACCTCCCCGGCCTCGTCGATGCGATAAGTAGCCGTGACCGGTTCGCCGGAGCCGCCGTCCCCGCGCGGCAGCAGCGCACCGCAGCGCTGGCAGTAGTTGGCGCCCTCCTCGCCCACGAAACCGCACTCCTGACAATGCACGGCCATCGCGCGCTTACTCGGCGTCGGCGGAAGTCTCGCCCCCGCGGCCCGCCAGGATGTCTGTCAACCGCTCGACATCCTCTCCGGAGATCACGGCCTCGCCTGCCTTGTGCTTGCCGCGCAAGCGGCTCACGAGCTCGGCGCGCAGGATGTCGATCTTGCCGTGCAGGATGCGCCGTTCGTAGGAGATCTTCATCTCGTCCTCGCTGAGCTGCCGGATGAGATCCTTCAGCTCTGTGTCGCTCATCGAGCCAAGGTCTGGGAACGTGTCCATCGCGAACTGTCTCCTGTTGCGCAAGGATGCTGGCCGGTATGCCTTCGAGCCCGAGTATAGCCCAGAAGCTGAGGTTGAGCTTGAGATTTAGATTGCCGCCGGCCGGACGGATCGCGGTTGCGGCGATGCTTGCTATCGCGATCGCCGGCGGGATCGCGCGGGCGGAGGCGATCGGCGGCAATGCGCGCACCTCGGCCGACGAGGAGGGCTATGTCGCCAACGCGAACCGCATCCTCGCCGGCAGGCCGTACGCGACGTTCAAGTGGCCGCCCGCCACGCCGATCGTGTTCGCGCTGGCGACCGGCCTGAGCGGCCATCGCTCGCTGCGCCTCGCGGCCCATTCGAGCGGTCCGGCCCAGATCGCCCAGCTCGCGATGGGGATCCTCACGCTGGCGCTGGTCGCCGCGCTCGCCTGGATGGGAGCCGGGCTGTGGGCGGCGCTCCTGGCGGTTGCGCTCGCGGCGAGCTACGTGCCCTTGATCGTCTCGACGCGCACGTTTCTCTCCGAGCCGCTCGGCGGGCTTGTTCTGCTGGGCGCGATCGGCGCGGCGGCCTTTGCGCGCTCGCGAATGGATGGGCAGCGCCCGTCGCCGCGCCGGCGAGGAGAATGGCTGGCGCTGGCTGTGGCCGGCGCGATCGGCGGCCTTGCGTGCCTCACACGCGGGGATCTGCTGATCGCGATGGGCGTGATCGCGCTCGCACTGGCGCTCACGGGCCGTCCGGGCTTTCGAGTGGGCGCCAGACGCGCCGCCGTCTATCTGGCGGCGCTCGCGCTCGTGCTCTCGCCGTGGATCGCATACGCCTCATCCAGGGAGGGTCGCTTCGTGCCGATCACGACCGCCGGCCCGGACGCCTTCTTCGTCGGCAGCTATCTGCCGGGCAAAGGCCTGCTCGTTCCGACGGAGGAGGCGCTCGCTCCCGAAGTCTGCCGTCGCTTCCCGAGCGACTGCGGCCCTTACTGGCAGCGAACCTCACGGCCGCTGTTCAAGCTGATCCAGGCGCGCGACCCCGGCGCCTCCGAGAACGCAGCCGTCGTCAAGGCCGATCTCCAGAACATCCACGATTACATGCTCGGCCGGCCCCTGGCTTTCCTCTCCATGCTGTCGGGCAAGTTCTGGAGCATGTGGACGAGCGCGTGGAGCGGCGGAAACGGCACACGCCATGCCGACACGAGCGAGACGCAGCACCTGATCTACGTCGCCCTCGCATGGCTCGGCCTGCTGGCAGGGATCCTCGCCACGCGGCGGCGCCCGGGCGTCGCCGCCGATTCCAAGACGGCGGTCGCACACTGGCTCTTGATCGTCAGCGCGGGCGCACTGCTCAGCGTCGCGGCGCTCGCGACCCTCTTCAACGACCAGCCCCGCTACAACGTCAGCCTGATGCCGCTGCTCCTCGCCTCGGGCGCGGTCGGCCTGTCGTTTGCGTTCGAGCGGCTGCGGTCCATGCGGCGTGCGCGCGCAGCCGTCTCAAGCGGGGCCTGACTGTCCGGACGTACCGCGCATCCGCACCTGCTCGAGGCCCGACGTTATGTATAGGCCGCTCGCCACAAGCGCCAGCGCGAGACCGACGTACAGCAGTACCTCGGACAGCGTCCCGAGCCCAACCATCGCGAAGAAGAACGATCCCATCACAGGCGCCACCGAGATCCGTCCCGGCCAGTTGATGCGCAGCTCGACTCCGCGCGCAAGGCCGTAGCGGGCAAGCACGATCATCGACAGCTCGCGCACCACGAGCACCGCAAGCGCCCAGCGCGGCAGCAGCTCGAAGTGCCAGCAGACCACAATCCCGCTTATCACGAGCAGGCGGTCGGTGACGGGGTCCATCAGCGCCCCGAGACGGCTGTACTGTCCGCTCAGGCGCGCGGCGATTCCGTCGGCATAGTCGCCCCACCCGATCACCGCGAACAGCGCGGCCGAGAGCGCATCCACACCGTCGGAGCTGGACAGGGCCACGACGAGGAACACCGGGATCAGTGCGAGCCTCGTGAAGCCGATCGCGTTCGGGATCGTCCAGGGGCGCAGCGGCTGGCCGGCACGCGTCTGCGGCGGCGGCGGGCCCGAGCGGTCGAAGCCCAGCAGGCGGGCTGCGGTCAGCTTTCTGCGAGCCATCTCACGTGCAGCCCCGACGATCGGCCGCTTGTCAGGGCGCGCTCGCGCACAGCTCCTCGATCGCCCGCTGCAACGCCTGCGGCTCGGCGTCGAGCGCCACACCGGGCGCCTCACGGCGTCCGCGACGGATCTGGACCTCCGCCTCGCCCGTTTCGAGCGCGCGCCGCCCCACCGTGAGCCGCACGGGACACCCGAGCAGCTCGGCGTCGGCGAACTTCTCCCCCGCGCCCGCCTCGCGATCGTCGTAGAGGACCTCGACACGGGCCTCTAGCAGCTTGCGGTACAGCACCTCGGCCGCATCGCGCTCGGGCGTGCCGGGCCGGCCGATCGCGACGAGATGCACCGCGAACGGAGCAAGCGCAACGGGCCAGGAGATCCCATGCTCGTCGGCGAACTGCTCGACCGCTGCGGCGACGACGCGCGCCGGGCCTATCCCGTAGGAGCCCATCCAGATCGGCAGCTCGTTGCCGTGCTCGTCCAGGTATGTCGCGTCGAGCGGCTCGGAATAGCGTGTGCCCAGCTTGAAGATGTTTCCGATCTCGATCGCAGGCTCAACCGTGAGGGTCTCTCCGTCGCGCACATATTCGCCGTCCTCGCCGACCTTTATCTCGGGGCTGTTGCACGCAACCTCGACGTTGGCAGCATACCCCTCGCCCAGCACGACCTCGTCCTCGCCGGCCGGGCAGGGCGCCATGTACTCGTGCGCCCCCAGCCCACCCATCATCCCCACGTCGGACTCCACGCGATAGAAGCGCAGGCCGGTGCGCCGCATGATGCGATCGTAGGCCTCGACGTGCAGCGCGTAGCGCTCCTCCAGGCCCGCGCGGTCGCGATCGAAGCTGTAGGAGTCCTTCATCACGAACTCCCTCGTGCGCAGCACCCCGGCGCGCGGGCGCGGCTCGTCGCGCTCCTTGACCTGAAAGTGGTAGAGGATCAGCGGCAGGTCCCTGTAGGAGTTGATCGTCTGGGCGGCGTGGAAGGTGACCGCCTCCTCGTGGGTCATCGCCAGCACCAGCTCCGATCCCTTGCGGTCGGTGAGCTTGAACAGCTCCTCGATTCCAAGGCGCCCCGTCTTGCGCCACGGCTCAGCGGGCTGCAGCACCGGCATCAGCATCTCCCGGCCGCCGATCGCGTCGATCTCCTCGCGGATGATCGCAACGACCCGCTGGTGCACGCGCCAGCCGGCCGGCAGCCAGCTCCACATCCCGGCGCCCATCTGGCGGATCAGCCCCGCGCGCACCATCAGCTTGTGCGAGATCGCTTCCGCGTCCGCGGGCGCCTGCTTCTCGGTGGGCAGCAGATATTCGGTCAGCCGGGTCATAGCCGAGGGCATCCTATGTGGGGATCGCCTCCGCGCGCGGAGCGCGCTGCGGCCGGGGCGTTCCCGCGGCAAGACACGAGGCGCCGCGTGGCGCGCTATGCGCCGGCCAGCTCGTGGACCGCCTGGGCGGCCCCCACGATCGTGTCGATCCGCGTGGCCGTCTCACCGGCATACAGCGGCGTGACGTCGACGAGGCGCTCGTCCATGCCCTCGAGGATCGAAGCGGGGCCGTACAGGGGAATCGAGAGCCGCTGCGCGCGCAGCGCGTGAGCGCTCATCGACGGCGGCAGCCTCCGGAGCGCGGGAGCGGACAGGCGGTTGAGCGCGCGCACACCGGCGGGGCCGAGGGGGTCCGATCGACACCATCGCTCGGTCGCCGCATTGGGCACGACCCGGTGGCGCTCATGCCAGCCGACGCTGAACAGCAGCGTCCTGAGCGTCCCGCTGGCGCCGAGCACGCGCCGCTTGTAGGCGGGGTGCGCGGCACACTCGTCCGTCAGCAAAAAGCGCGTGCCGGCGACAGCGGCCGCGGCTCCGGCGTCCAGCGCCCGGCGCACGTCGGCCGCCTGGGCGATCCCGCCCGCGAGCAGCACGGGGCGCTCACCCGCAATCTCGAGCGCCCGTGGCAGGAGCTCGAGCGCGGGCTCGATACCCAGCACGTGCCCTCCCGCCTCTATGCCTTGAGCGATCAGGCCGTCCACCCCGTCTGCCAGCGCGCGCTTTGCCTGTTCGATCGTGCCCACCTGTTGCAGAACGAGCACGCCGGCGGCGCGCAGGCGGGCCACCAGGCCCGGGGCCGAGCCGCAGAACAGAACCACGCAGTCCGCGCCCGCGTCGATGCAGGCCTGCGCGTGTGCCGGCTTGGCGAACGGCACGAGCAGATTGGCGGCGATCGGCCGCCCGTCCGCCAGCTCGCGCGCTCTGCGAATCTCTTCGCGCATCGCCTCGGGCTCGAGCATGATCCCGACCGTCCCGAGCCCGCCTGCGGCGGACACGGCGCCGGCCAGCCTCGCCGCGGCGGTGCCCCCTCCCATGCCGGCCTGCACGACCGGATGGGCCAAACCGAGGCGATCGAGCAGATCCATGGACCTGGACGTTACCGGCGACGACACGGTTGGCGCGGTATGAATACGGGCATACGGACGTCAACCAGACAGAAGGAGTCCTGATGGCCTACTCGGTCCCGCCGCTGCCCTACCCCTATGAGGCCCTCGAGCCGCACATCGACAAGCTGACGATGGAAATCCATCACGACAAGCACCATCAGGCCTACGTGGACAAGGTCAATGCCGCGCTGGCGGGCACGCCGCTCGAGAACGCCGCGATCGAGGACGTGCTGCGCGACCTGGGCCAGGTTCCAGACGACAAGCGCACGGCGGTGCGCAACAACGGCGGCGGCCACTACAACCACACGCTGTTCTGGGAGTCGATGTCGCCGATGGGAGCCCACCCACCCGGCGAGCCGAGCGGCGCGCTGGCCGACGCGATCGCGTCCACGTTCGGCTCCTTCTCCGACTTTCAGGCCAAGCTCAAGGAAGCCGGCGTCAATCAGTTCGGCTCGGGCTGGTCATGGCTCGTACACGACGGCTCCGGACTCGCGGTGGTGGGCACGCCCAACCAGGACAACCCGATCTCAGACGGCAAGACTCCGCTGCTCGGCGTCGACGTGTGGGAGCACGCCTACTACCTGAAGTACCAGAACAAGCGCCCCGACTACATCGACGCGTGGTGGAACACCGTCGACTGGAACAAGGTTGCGGAGCGCTTCAGCGCCGCGTGAATCTGCGGCCGGCCACCGGCGACGCCGTCTCGAGCATCGACTCGAGCACGGCGTCCGCCTCGGCTTCCTGGTCGGCGGCGGCGGCCTCCAGCGCGGCCAGTTTCTCGGGCGTCATCGCCTCTGAGTCCTCGTTGGCGGCGAGCCACTCGCGCGCCTGCGCGGCCTCGCGCTCGTCGCGCTGGACCTGCTTGCCGGCCGCGTAGTAGCGGTCGATCTCCTTGAACAGCTCGTCGACCAGTTCGTGCGTGGGGACCTTCTTCAGCGGCTCGCCCCTTGAATAGATCATCCCCATGTCCTTGGCGCCCGTGATGCCGAAGTCGGCGTGCCTGGCCTCGCCGATGCCGTTGACCGCGCAGCCGAGCACCGAGACCTCGATCGGGTCCTCGTACTGTTCCAGGCGCTTCTCGACTTCGACCACGACCCGGTCCATGTCGAACTGCAGGCGGCCGCACGTCGGGCAGGCGATGAGCACGGGGCCGCGCTCGCGCAGCTTGAGCGCCTTGAGGATCTCCCACGCGACCTTCACCTCCTCCTGCGCATGGAAGGTGGAGAGCGAGATGCGGATCGTGTCGCCGATGCCGTCAGCGAGCAGGGTGCCGAGGCCGACGGCGGACTTCAGCGAGCCCGACCACTTGGTGCCGGCCTCCGTGATGCCGAGGTGCAGCGGGTAGGGGATCTTCTCGGCGAGCAGCCGGTTGGAGGCGATCGTGTTGGGTACGGAGGTCGACTTCATCGAGACCTTGAAGTCCTGGAAGTCGAGGCGCTCCATCAGCTCGACGGTCTCCACCGCGGCGGTCACGAGCGCCTCGACCGGGCTCTCGAACTCCAGATCGCGCAGGTGCTTGGGCAGCGAGCCGGAATTGACCCCCACGCGCAGCGGGGTGCCGTGACGCTTGGCCAGCGCCGTCACCTCGGCGACCTTGTCCGGACCACCGATGTTGCCGGGGTTGATACGCACGCAGTGCGCCCCCGCCTCGATGGCCTTCAGCGCGAGCGTATGGTTGAAGTGGATGTCCGCGATCACCGGAATCGGCGACTGCACGACGATCTCGCGCAGCGCCTCCACGTCCTGCTCGCGAGGCACCGCCACCCTCACGATGTCCGCGCCGGCCTCGGCCACCGTGCGGATCTGATCCATGGTCGCCGCGAGGTTCGCCGTCTCGGTCTTCGTCATCGTCTGGACCGCCACGGGCGCGCCGCCCCCGATCGGGATGGGACCGACGTGAATCTGGCGCTCGGAGGCCATACGCCTATTGTACGCGGGGCATCTTGCGCCTATGCCGGCGCGGGCTGGGAGCCCGTCCAGGAGACGCGCAGCGGCCTGCCGTCGCAGGCGACGGTCACCGCATAAGCGCGCAGCGACGCGTCGCGAGCGCTCGCGTAGCGGCCCCGAAGCGCTTCTATCGCGATTGGGCGCGAATAGCGGACCGCAAACGCACCGCGGGAAAGCCACTCGAGGCCGTGCCGGAACGGCCCGACTGCGGGCAGCCACTCGGTGAACCGCAGCGTGTGACGACGCGGACAGCTGGTGGTGAGCTGCACGCCATTTCCTCGAGGAGCCCAGATCCAGCGTGCGCGCACCGTGCCGGCGTCACCCGACCATGCGCCGGAGATCACGATACCCGACGCCCCAACCGACGCCTTCTCCGCGGATGGCTCGGATATCGAGCGCCCGGCCACCAGGACCGGACCGGCGGGCGGCGCCTTGCCTTTCGAGACTGCGAGCGGCATCGCCGGCAGCAGCGACACCCACGCCCCGCGCCTGTCCAGGCGCAGCGCGCGAAGCAGGCCCCATCCCGTGCGGGGATCCTCGCGGAAGCGACGTGCGCTGACGCCGAGCCACACGTTTCCCCGGCGCAGCGTGAGCAGACCGGTGCGGCGCACATCGCTCGTCCAGGCCCCCTGCTGTGCGGAGGGCAGCGGACCGAGACGACCCTTGACATCCGAGATCGCTTCTCGCGCGAGCTCGATCCACACGAGCGCGAGCGACGCGGTACCGATCGGGCCGTAATAGGAGTCGATGCCGGCCGAGCCACGAACCTGGGGCAGCGCGCGTGAGCGCAGGCCCGGAGGCCCGAGTCGTCCGCGCAGCGCCCTGAGATCGAGCTCGGCCAGCGCGCGCAGTCTCACCGCGAGACTCGGCTGCCGGGCCGCTACCAGCACGCTGCCCTGCAGCGCGGCGTAGAACGAGGCCGCGAGCGACCACACGACGTCCTGGCCGCGCCCCATCCAGGAGACCTCCCCGTTCGGGGCGGTCATGCCCAGCAGCTCCCACAGGGCATCCACCTCCAGACGCCGCATCGCCTTGGGAGCAGCGGCGCCCGCAAGATACGTCGCACGCGTGAGCATCGCGGTACACAGCGCCTGATAGGCGAGCGGGTAAACGGAGGGATCGCTGAGCGCCGCGCCTGTGCGATCCCCGAGACTCGGTATGTGGACGGTGGCGGTCTCGCTCGTGGATCGAGGCAACTGGTGCGCCATCCAGCGCAATGTGCGTGCCACCAGATGTGGATCGGACAGGCGCGCGGCCGGATCGGCCGAGCGCAAATGCGTGTCGGCCAGCTCGAGGTTGAGCAGCTTGCCGGCCAGCACGTAGTTGTTGAAGCAACCGCGCATCTGATAACACAGGTCGGCGGTCCCGGAGGCATGCAGCGGTCCCAATGCCTCCAGTTCGCTCTGCAGGGACGCATACGCGGGCAGATAGCCCTGCAGGTCGTCGTCGAACACCATCGCAAGCGGCCACTTCGGCAGCACCTGGGTCAACTCGGTGCCCAGCGCAAGGCTTCGGGCGGCGGCCTCGATGCGAAGCTGTGCCGCCTGGCCGCTCAGGCGACTCGCCTGTCGCAGCGCGACCCACACGATGCGGGTCAATCCGCTCCCCCCGATCCTTCCGCGCCAGGGATCCTCGAAGCTGCCGTCCGGAAGCTGCGTTGCAAGCAGCATTTCAACCGCCGGCAGCGCCACTTCGTCGACCTGCCGTGCTTCGATGGCGAAGGCACGACCGCTGACGTGCGCCGTCGACAGGCCGCGTGCCTCGCTGGAGCCGGGCGCCACGACCAGCAGCGTGAGCACGCCGGCCGCGATCGCGGCTCGTCGATGGATTCTCTCGAGTCTCATCGGCGCGCCAACAATACGGGCCTTAAGCTGCGGAGATGGTCGACACCTCAACGGATGTCTATGCGACCGCGCGCGGCCCGCTGGCGCGGCTCGCCTCGCCGCTCGCTTCTGGAGCGCGCCGGCGCCGGCACGAGCGGTTCTTCGCGTCGACACGCCTGCCCGCGGGCGCCCGGGTGCTCGATCTGGGGTGTGGACGGATCGGCCTGCGGGCGCTGGAGCCGGCGCTGGACATCACAGGCGTGGACCTCATCGAGCGCCCGGACTACCCCGGCCCGTTCATCCGCGCCGACGCCTCGGAGGGCCTGCCCTTCTCAGACGACGAGTTCGATCTCGTCTACTGCTCGAGCGTGATCGAGCATGTCCCGCCCGAGCGGCGTGCGGCGTTTGCGGCGGAGGTGCGTCGCATCGGCCGCGGCTGGTTCGTCCAGACCCCCGCCTTCTCCTTCCCGATCGAGCCCCACTCGCTGCTGCCCGCCGCCCACTGGCTCGGGCCACGGCTGCGCAAGCCTTATTGGCGCCTTGGAGCTGCCGGGGACTGGGAGGACATCCGCCTGCTGCGTCGTGGCGAGCTCGAGGAGCTGTTCGGCCCCGCCCTGCCGGAGCGAGTCGGCCCGCTCGTCAAGAGCTGGGTGTGCGTGCACGGCCCGGATGCTCGAGGCGAGTCAGCCCGTGAGGCGGCCGATGTCGTTGCTCAGGCCGTTTATCACGAGAAAGGCCAGAAGCACGATTCCGACTGAGCTGAAGCGCCACATGGCGGCGACGGAAATGCGCCGGCCACGCAGCTTCTCGGCCGCGGCCCACAGCACATGCCCCCCGTCAAGCGGCAGGAACGGGAAGAGGTTGATCACGCCGAGCACGAGTGAGACGAAACCGACAACCACCATCGCCCGGCCGGCGCCGACGGCAACGGCCTGCTGGGTGACTTCTGTGATGCCGACGATGCTGCGCAGTTCACCACGCGTCTTCGAGCTCGTCAGCGCTTTTGCGAGGCCGGTCATGGTCTGTTCAGTCGTGGTCCACATCGTGCCGAGCGAGCCGTCCACCGCCGCGAGCACACCGATGTTCCGTGCCTTGGCGCCGAAGGCGAATCCGAGCAGCATCCGGCCCGCCTGCGCGCTGTAGCGCGGGACGGCCGTCAGGCGCAGAGCGCGCCCATCCCGGATCACGGTCAGCGTCACGGGGCTCGCGCCGCGACAGCCGTCGACCGGGACGCCGGCGCAGCGGTGCGAGTCGATCGCCCTGCGCGTCCCTTCGACTGTCGCTCGCCGGCCGTCGACGGCGACGATGCGATCGCCCTTGCGCAGGACTTCGGCCGCCGGCAGGCTCTTTTCGACCAGACCGACCTTCGTGGTCGCGGTGACGGCATCGAGCTTTGGGTTGAGGTTGCTCAGTGTGGCTACCCCATCGAGGCTGCCGGATAGGAGAACGGCCGCGAACAGAACGAATGCGATCAGCAGGTTTACGCCGGGACCGGCGAGGATCACGGCTATGCGCTTCCACGGCTTTTGGTTGTAGTAGGCGCGCCGGGCCACGTCCGGGGGCAGGCGCTCCACCTCTTCGGGGCTCATTCCCGTGATCTTCACGTAGCCGCCCGCGGGGATCGCGCCGATCATGTATTCCGTCTCCCCCCGCCTGAACCCGATCAGCTTCGGCGGGAAGAACAGGGAGAACCGCTCCACGCGCATCCCAACCGCCTTCGCGACGGCAAAGTGGCCCAGCTCGTGCAGCACGATCAGCGCCATGATCCCGAGGATCGTGATCACCCAGCTCATCGACTCAGTGTGACAGGCGTACTCGCGGCTTCCACCGGCACCCGCCGCGCAGGCGCTGAGCTCGAATCGCCTGGGCTCTGGTGTCAGGCGTGCGCCGCCACGGCCTTTTCGGCCACCGATCGTGCCTTGTGATCGGCCTCGTACAGCGACTCGAACGACTTGACGGGTCTGGATCCGAGCGTGTTCAGGGCGTGTTCGATCACGGACGGGATGCCGTTGAAGGGGAGCCCATCGGCGAGAAAAGCGTGCACCGCGATCTCGTTGGCGGCGTTCAGGACGCATGGCGCCGTTCCACCCGCTTCGGCGGCTTCGCGCGCTAGGCGCAGACAGGGGAAAGCGTCCAGGTCGACGGCCTCGAAAGTGAGCGCTCCGACTTGCACGAGGTCGATGGGCGCGATCGGGAGCTCCACGCTGGCCGCGCCGTGAAGCGCATAGGAGATCGCGATGCGCATATCGGGCGGGCCCATGTGGGCGAGCATCGCCCCGTCGGCGAGCTGCACGATCCCGTGGATGAGCGACTGCGGGTGCACGACCACATCTATGCACTCGTAGGGCGTTCCGAACAGGTGATGGGCCTCCATCAGCTCGAGGCCCTTGTTCATGAGGGTTGCCGAGTCGATCGTGATCTTGCCGCCCATCGCCCAGGTCGGGTGGGCCAGCGCCTGCTCGACGGTCACATCGGCGAGATCCCCAGGTGATCGGCCGCGAAACGGCCCCCCGCTTGCCGTGATCGTGAGGCGATCGATCGCGCCGGGCGGCTGGCCCGAGATGAGCTGGTGAAGCGCTGTGTGCTCCGAGTCGACGGGGACGATCTGAGCGCCGGTGGCCTGTGCGAGCGCGACGACGAGCTCGCCGCCGACGACAAGCGACTCCTTGTTGGCGAGCGCCAGATCGATTCCCTCTCCCAGCGTGGCGACTGTGGGACCGAGGCCGGCCGAGCCCACGAGCGCGTTCAGCACGAGGTCGGCGCCCGACTCGACCACGAGCCGGACCAGGCCCTCCGCCCCGGCAAGCACCTCTCCATCGGGCCAGGCCTGGGCGGCAAGCTCCGCCGCGTGCGTATCGACGAGCGCGACACGCCGCACTCCGTGGGCTCGCGCCTGCTCGACGAGCGTCTCCCATGAGCGCTCGGCGGACAGGCCGACGAGCTCCAGCTCCTGGCTGCGCTCCAGCACGTCGAGTGCCTGCGTGCCGATCGAGCCGGTCGAGCCGAGGATCAGAAGGCGCTTGGGGCTCATCCACCGGCTCGATTCTCAGTCTCAGACATAAGCCGACCAGATGTAATAGCCGACCACGGCCGTGAACAGGATCGCATCGAGGCGGTCGAGCACGCCGCCGTGGGCGCCGAAGATGCGACCCGCGTCCTTGGCGCCGGCGCCGCGCTTGACATACGACTCGAACAGGTCGCCGATCGGGGCGAACACGGCGACGCCCAGGCCGAGCACGAGCGCGTGCGTGCCGGGAAGCCATTCCTGGTAGCGGCCGGCGAACCATACGGCGGCCACCGTGCAGGCCATCCCTATGAGCAGGCCCTCGATCGTCTTGTTCGGCGAGATCGCCGGAGCGAGCGGGCGCTTGCCGAACAGGCGTCCCCCGAGATAGGCGCCGGTGTCTCCGACGAATGTGCCGACGAGCACGTCGATCACGATGCCGGCGCCGTGCGGAAGCCGGCGCAGCAGCACCGCGTGAGCAAGGGCGAAGCCGATCCAGTAAACGCCGAACAGCGTCAACGCCATGCCGCCGACGCTCGGACGGCGCTGGACGAGCGTCAGGCCGAACAGAACGGGAACGGCGGCCACGGCGGCCAGCAGGATCTGGAACTGGCCGCCGTACAGCGCCGCGAGCAACAGGCCGGCGAGCGCGATGAATCCGGCGAGCCGTACGGGATCGGCGCGCTCATACATGCCGTACAGCTCATGCAGGCACAGGCAGCCGAGCACGAACGCCCCAAGCGTGAAGATGACTCCGCCCTCGGTGACGAGGAACAACGCGAGCGCGATCAGGGGGATCGCCACGATGATGCGCGCACGGAGCTCCGAACCACTGGTTACGCGGGCGGACAAGCGCTCGCGATCGAGCCGGCGAGGACGCGCCATGACCCTACCTTCCACCGAAGCGGCGCCTGCGCGCGGAGAACTCGGCAAGCGACTCCTCCAGGGCCTGACGCGTGAAGTCGGGCCACAGCTCGTCGCGGAAGACGAGCTCCGAGTAGGCCGACTGCCACAGCAGATAGTTGGAGAGTCGCCGCTCGCCGCTCGTGCGAATTATCAGGTCGGGATCGTGCATCTCCGGCGCGTACAGCAGCTTGCGGAAGTCATCTTCGTCCCCGCCGGTGAAGGCGCGCGCCGCGTCGAGGATCTCGGCGCGCCCACCGTAATTGAACGCCACGAACAGGGTGATGCGACGGTTTGCGTCGGTGAGGCTTTCCGCCCATCGCATCCGCTCGACGAGCTGCTCGGGCACACCTTCGCGTCGGCCGATGAAACGCAGGCGCACCCCCTCGGCGTGCAGCTCCGGCGTCTCCTGGTCGACACGCCGACCGAACATCTCCATCAGTCCCGCGACCTCCGCGGGAGGACGCGACCAGTTCTCGGTGGAGAACGAGTAGACGGTCAGCTCCTCTACGCCCAGCTCCACGGCATCGCGCAGTCGCGCCTTGACCGTATCGGCGCCGGCGGAGTGGCCATCTGTCGGCGACAGTCCGCGCGCCTGCGCCCACCGGCCGTTGCCGTCGGTGATGATCGCGACGTAGCGGGCACGAGGGCCCATCAGATCTCGAGAATCTCCTCTTCCTTGACCTTCAGCGCCGCGTCGAGGTCCCCGATGCGCCCGTCGGTGAGCTTCTGGAGCTCCACCTCGGCACGGTGCTCGTCATCCGATCCAGCCTGGCCTTCGGACTTGAGCTCGCGCAAGTGATGCATCGTGTCGCGCCGAACGTTGCGAATCGCGACCCGACCCTCCTCGGCCAAGCCCTTGACGACTCTGACCAGATCCTTGCGACGCTCCTCGGTGAGCTCGGGCACCACGAGGCGGATCACGTTTCCGTCGTTCGAGGGCGTCAAGCCCACATCGGACTCGTTGATCGCCTTCTCGATCGCCTTGATCGACGACTTGTCATAGGGCTGCACGGTGATCAGCCGCGCTTCGGGCGCCGAGATCGTTGCGAGCTGGTTCAACGGCGTGGGAGCGCCGTAGTAGTCGACGACGATCCGGTCCAACAGCGCGGGACTGGCACGCCCCGTTCGAACGGTGGCGAACTCGTGCTGAGTGCTCTCGAGAGACTTGACCATGCGCTCGTGCGCGTCCTCCAAGAGAACATCGATCGTGTCATCCACCGCTGCCGTCTCCTCCGGGTGTGGTTACCAAGGTTCCAACGCGACCACCCGAGATTATCCGGGAGATGTTCGTCTCGTCATCCATGTTGAACACGACGAGCGGCATCCCGTTCTCCATGCACAGTGCGAGCGCCGTGGAGTCCATGACCCGCAGGCGGCGCTCGATGGCCTCCATGTGGGTGATCTCGGGAATGAACTCGGCATCGGGGCGCACCGCAGGATCGGCGCTGTAGACACCCTCGACGCCATTCTTGGCCATCAGGATGACCTCGGCGTGGATCTCCGCGGCGCGCAATGCCGCGGCGGTGTCGGTCGTGAAGAACGGGTTGCCCGTGCCGGCAGCGAAGATCACGACGCGCCCCTTCTCCAGATGGCGCATCGCCCTCCGGCGAATGTAGGGCTCAGCGACCTCGGAGATCGCGAGCGCGGACTGGACTCGCGTATCGGTGCCGGCCTTCTCCAGCGCATCCTGGAGCGGCAGCGCGTTCAGGACAGTGGCGAGCATGCCCATGTAGTCCGCGGTCGCGCGGTCCATGCCATCCGCCACGCCGCGCATGCCACGGTAGATGTTTCCCGCCCCGACGACGATCGCCACCTCGACCCCCTGATCGCGCATCGCGCTCACCTGGCGAGCGACGGCGGCGACGCGATCGGGATCGGTGCCGTAGTCGAGGGAACCCATGAGGGCCTCGCCGGAGAGCTTGAGCAGTATGCGTTTGAAGGCGGGGGCACTCATCGGCGGCAGAGACTATCTGCTACCCAATGCTCCAGTAGGTCGTGGACCAAGCAGTCCAAGGACGCAGCCCGCGTGGCGTACTAAGTACGCGAGCGGGCGAGGACGCAGGAATGCGCAGCGTCCACGGCCTACTGGCCTACAGCGAAGCGGACGAAGCGTCTGATCACGACGTTCTCACCGGTCTTGGCGGTCAGCTCGTCGCGAAGCTGCTGAACGGTCTTGCCCTCGAACTTGGGGTTGTGCATCTCCTGCTCGAGCAACACGATCGTCTTGCACCAAGCGTCGAGCTTGCCGGCGACGATCTTCTCGCGCACGTTCTCGGGCTTCTCGGCGGCTTCCTGCTCGTAGATGCGTGCCTCGGCCTCCCGGATCTCGGAGGGGACGTCGTCGCGGCTGACATACGCAACCGTCGGAGATGCGGCGATCTGCATCGCGACGTCACGGGCGAAGGCGACGAAATCGTCGTTGGTGGCGACGAAGTCGGTGTTGCAGTCAACCTCGATCAGCACGCCGACCTTCCCGCCCGCGTGGATGTAGGACTGGATCGCGCCCTCGGTCGCGGTGCGCTCACCGAGATCCTGGATCTTCTTGCCCTGCGCAACTCGCAGGATCTCGATCGCCTTCTCGATGTCGCCGCCGGACTGCGAGAGCGCCTTCTTGCAGTCCATCATGCCGGCGCCGGTGCGGTCGCGCAGCGCCTTCACGTCCTTGGCTTGAATCTCAACTGCGCTCACGATGCGCTTGCCCCCTCGCTAGCCGTCTCGGCGGGAGTCTGGGCAGGAGCCGGATCGCCGCTACCGGCTGTATTTGCAGCCTGCTCCTCGCCGGTCGGCTCAGCGGCGGCACGCGCTTCGGCGGCCTCCTTGGCGGCCTTCTCCTCGGCCTCGCGCTTGGCCTGCTCCTCGGCTTCGCGGCGTGCACGCTCCTCGGCGTCGCGACGGGCTTGCTCGGCCCGTTCCTGGCGAGCGCGCTCCTCCTCGGCGCGGAAGACCGCATGACCCTGAGCGACCACATCGCCGATCGCTTTGGTGATCAGAGAGCACGAGCGGATCGCATCGTCGTTGCCGGGGATCACATAGTCGATCCCATCGGGGTCGCAGTTGGTGTCTACGAGACCCATGATCGGAATGCGAAGCCGCTGGGCTTCGCGGACGGCGATCGTCTCGGTCTTGAGGTCGATCACGAACACAGCGTCGGGGACCCGCTGCATGTTCTTGACTCCGCCGAGGTTCGCCCGCAGCTTGGCCAGATCGGCCTGTGCCGCCATGCGCTCGCGCGTCGGCAGCAGCGCCAGCTGGCCCTCGGCCTCATAGCGTTCGAGGTCGTGAAGGCGACGGATGCGTTGATTGATCGTCTGGAAATTCGTGAGCAGCCCGCCGAGCCAGCGGTGGTTGACGTACGGCATGTCGGCGGCCTCGGCGACCTCCTTGACGGTGTCACGCGCCTGCTTCTTGGTACCGACGAACAGCACCGTGCCGCCCCGGTGCGCTATTTGTGCGGCGAACTCCTGCGCCTGCTGCAACAGCACAGCGGTCTTGAGCAGGTCGATGATGTAGATGCCGTTGCGCTCGCCGTGGATGAAGCGGCGCATCTTTGGGTTCCAGCGGCGTGTCTGATGGCCGAAGTGGACTCCAGCCTCGAGCAGATCCGCGATTCCTACCTGGGTCACGGTTACTCCCTTGGTTTATCTCGTTTGATCCGCACGGCGTGTGTTGCGGACCCGAGGCTCTCGGATTCGAGCTCCCTCGGGCAGGGCCGCACCATGCCGCCGCACGGTGTTGGAAATGAATGCGACCGCCCAGGATAGCCGAAGGTGACGCGCAGGTATGTCAGCGAGCGTCGCGTTCGGCGCGCTGGAGAGCCTCGCGCAGGTCCTCGGGCAGCGGTGAGCTGACGTCGATCGGCTCACCGGTGATCGGATGTTCGAAGGAGAGCCGCGCCGCGTGCAGGAATTGACGTTTCAGGCCGAGCATCCCGGGCGTTCCATAGTCGGGATCGCCGCACACGGGATGTCCTATCGCCCGCATGTGCACGCGAATCTGATGCGTGCGGCCCGTGTCCAGCGAGAGGCGCAGCAGGGACACGCCGCCGAGCCGCCGCTCGAGCGTGAAGTGGGTGCGCGCCTCGCGTGCGCCGGCGCCCCCCACCGCCATGCGCGTGCGCACCCGTGGGTCGCGGCCGATGGGCGCCTCGATCGTGCCTGTGCGGGCGGGTGGAGCGCCCTCGACGAGCGCGAGGTACTCGCGGGTGATCAAACGCTTGCGCAGCGCCGCCTGCAACAGGCGATGGACCTCCTCGGAGCGCGCCACGACCATCAGGCCGGACGTGTCCCTGTCCAAGCGGTGCACGATCCCCGCGCGCTCGGGATCGCCGCCCGCGGCGACGCCGGACAAGAGCTGTGAGAGCGTGCCCTCGCGATGGCCGCGCGCCGGGTGCACGACGAGCCCCGCGGGCTTGTCCACGATCAGCAGGTGCTCGTCCTGCCAGGCGGTCTCAAGCGGGGCCATCACTCGCGGCTCTCGATCACGAACAGCAAAATGATCACGCCGAGCGTGATCGCGGCGTCGGCGAGGTTGAAGGGGGGCCAGCCGAGCGGCAGCTTGATGAAGTCGGTGACCGACCCGGAACGTACGCGGTCGAGGATGTTGCCGAGGGCCCCTCCGAGCAGCATCCCCGTGGGAAGCCAGATCAACGGCTTGCCGAGGTTTCGGGCGAAGTAGACGATCAGCACGAGCAGCGCCGCCCCCACGAGAATCGTCACGGCAAGATGACGACCCGGCAGGAAGCCGAACGCGACGCCCTGGTTGTGGGTGTTGACAAGCTGCAGCCCGGGCAGCACATCGTGCGCTTCGCCAGGCACGATCGCGGCGCGCACGGCCGCCTTGGACAGCTGATCGAGCAGGACAACCGCGCCCATCACGAGCGCCGTCCACAGCCACGCACGGGCGGGACGCCTCTGCGAGGACAGCTTCGTCAACCGTGGATCAGGCCGCCTACGATCAGGCTGTTGATCAGCGACAGCACGATGATCGCCACGATGGGGCTGAAGTCGAAAGCGCCGATCTGAGGGATGACGCGACGAAAGATGCGCAGATAGGGCTCGCACACATCGCGCAGGAATGTGAGGAACGCGTCGCTGGCACGCGAATAGGAGGGTCGCACGCCAAACGCGAACAGCAACTGAACGACGATGTAGAGGACGATCAGAAGCGTGTACACGTAGATGAGCGTCGACAGGTAGCCCGCGACTTCGGTGCGAACGCTGGCGAGCAGCATCTCCATCAGCGCGAGCCCCCCAGCACCGCGTCGAGGGCGTCGCTGAAGGCCGCTCTGACGCCGGCGCGCTCCAGCGCGGCGAGGCCGCGGGCGGTCGTGCCCCCAGGAGAGGTCACCTCACGGCGCAACGCGAGGGTGTCGTGGCCACGCCGTCGCAAGAGCTCGGCGGTGCCGGCGAGCGTCTCAGTCACGAGCACCGAGGCCTGGTCTGGCGGAAGGCCGTGGCGTACGCCCGCTTCGACCTGCGCCTCCGCGACGAGCGCGACGTAGGCGGGAGCGCACGACATGAGCCCCATCGCGACGTCGACGAGCGAGTCCTCCAGCGTCACGAGTGTGCCGAGCCCAGCGAACAGGTCGCGCACCTGAGCGTCGACCGCCGCGTCCTGTTCGGCGTCGGCCGCCTGCACGATTGCCCCGCCGCGCACCTCCGCCGGCAGCGACGGCAGGAAGCGGTATACGGGCCGACCGGGATAGAACGTCTTGAGCCTCTCGAGCGGAGTCGCCGCGAGGATCGAGGCGACCGCTCGCGCCTCTGGAGCCAGCTCGCCCGCAACAGCCTCCAGCTGAGCGGGCTTGTGGCAAAGGACGATGAGATCCGCGCGCTCGGCGACCTGCGCGCCGGAGCCGAGGGCCTCCCCCCCGGTCTCGCGCGCCAATGCCTCGGCGCGCTCGGAGACGGGATCGAAGCAGAGCAGCGGCATCCCCCACCCGCGCGCCATAGCGCGGGCCATATTTCCGGCGCCGATAAGACCGATGTTCATAGGACAGTCAGGCTACCGGCCTGATCGGCGCGTCAGCTTTGATTAAAAAAGCCCTTTTCGATTAAGCGGGCCTTCTCCTCGGCGGAGATCTCCACGTTGCGCGGGGTCAGCATGAAGACCTTGTCGGCGATCCGCTGCATCCCGCCGTCGAGCGCGTACGTGAGTCCGCTCGCGAAGTCGATGAGGCGCTTCGACAGGTCGGTTTCGGCGCCCTGGAGGTTGAGGATCACTGGGATCGAATCCTTGAACTTGTCGGCGATCTGCTGAGCGTCGTTGAAGGACTTGGGGATCACGAGGTGCACGCGAACGTCGCCGTTGCCGTTGCCGCGTCCAACCGGGCGAAGCACCGTGGTGGGCCGTCCGCGCGGTTCATCCTCGGCGAAGATCTCATCGAACTCGTCGCGTCTCCTGCGCGGGGAGAGGCGCCGCACATTGGGCCGCTCGCGATAGCGGTCGGCTATGTCCTCCTCGTAAGGCTCGTCGTCGTAGCCGTCGTGATATTCCTCGGCAAGGCCGAAGTACACGAGCGCACGGTGCCATGAATCGCGGAAGGCCATGTGTAAAGGGCGTTTTCGGTGAAAAGGGGCGTTTCCCTGCTCATGCTAGCCACGCAATGGAGGCACGTGAGCACAGATCGGACCCTGCCGGCACCTCTAAGCGTACAACCGCGTGCCTATTCGCACGATCGTCGACCCCTCTTCGACGGCCACGGCAAAGTCCTGGGAGGTGCCCATCGAGAGCGTGGGCAGGCCGCGCTCGCGCGCAAGCGCGTACAGACGGCGAAAATACGGACGGCTGTCCTGCGGGTCATCCGAGAGCGGCGGCATCGTCATCAGGCCCCTCACCGGCATCGAACAACGCGCGATGAGCTCATCCAGCTCGTCCGGAGCGATCCCCGCCTTGGCCGGCTCCCCCGACAGGTTGACCTCTATGAGCACCCCCATCCCGGGCCGCGCGCGGTCGCGTAGCCGCTCCAGCTCGCGTAGAGCGGAATCGCTCGCGAGCGAGTGGATCAGGCGAACGTGGGGCACGATCAGGCGCACGTGTTTGCTTTGAAGGGCGCCTATGAAGTCCCATGTGAACAGGTCTCCATAGGCGGATGCCTTCGCCTGAAGCTGCTGCGCACGGTTCTCCCCCACGAGCGTGACACCGGCCTGCGCCAGCACCGGCAGCTCATCGACGGGCAGGTACTTCACGGCGGCGAGCACTTCCACCTCGCCGGGGTCCCTTCCGACCCGCACGGAGGCTCGCTCTATCTCAGCGCGCACGGCGCGCACGTTCTCGCGTATGCGCTCGACGCGCAGGGGAGCGATTACGTGAGCCATGCGAGCCCTGCCTGCCTTGAACGTCTCAGAGCCAGTTCGAGTCGCTGGATTGGGGCAATCACACCAGCCATGCGAGCCCTGCCTGGCGGCCGGCACGCGCCCCTTCGCGCCGGTGGGAGAAGAAGCGCTTCTCGCAGATCGTGCAGCCTCCCACGTCGCGCACCTCGTCGATTCCGGCGGCAAGGAGCCGCTCGCGGGCGATGGCCCGCAGATCGATCGCCCGCCCGTGGCGATGCGCGTCTTGGAAGACGGCATGGACCTCTTCCCCCACCTCATAGCAGCACGCGCCGGCGCACGGCCCGACCACGGCAACCGCGTCGCCGACTCCTCCAACGTCGCGCAGTGCGCGAACTCCCTCCTCCAGTACTCCGGCCGCGAGGCCGCGCCAGCCGGCGTGCAGCGCCGCCACGGCGCCGCCGGCGCCGAGCACGACCGGGACGCAGTCCGCCGTCAAGACCATCGCCGCCGTATCGCGCGCCGCGAGAGCATGGCCGTCAGCCTCGACCGGGGGCTGGTGCGCCTCGTCGTGCTCGATCAGGCCCTCGCCATCCCTGCGGATGCGCCTGACAACCGTGCCGTGCACCTGATAGCCGCGCGCGATGCGACTCGCACCGAGTGCATCGCGCAAGCGCTCGCGAGCCGCGGCGCCCTGCTCGCGACCGTTGCCCCCAACGCTCGAGAGATTGCCGACAGAGCGATCGGTGAACAGCGCGCGCCCGCCTCCGGGCAGCTCGATGACGGGCAGGCCGGGGATCGCTTGCGCCTGCGTGTTCATACCTGCGCCTCGAGGGCCGCTTGCAGCTGCCTTTCATGCATGTCGTCGACCTCGCCGTCGAGACGCATCGCGAGCGCCGCATTCAGCCGCAATCCGATCTCGGGACCCTGCGGCACACCGGCAGCCAGAAGGTCCTCGCCGGTTATGGCGAGCGCCACCTTGCGCGTCTCCTCCAGCCAGCGCTTCGCCGCGCGCTCACAGTCCGAGCCGCCGAGCGCACCTGCGAGCGCCACGCCCTCGAGCGGCGCTCTGCTTGCGAGGGTGTGCAACCGCGACGCCGGCAGTGCGCAGGACAGCTCGCCGGCGAGCCGCCGGCTCGTGAGGGCGGCCCCCAGCACACGCTCGCGGTCCTGCGCGGAGAACTGCCAGTCGCTCAGCAACGCATATGCAGGCCCGCCGGGATCACTGCCGGTATGCCCCACGAGGTCGAGCATGAGCGAGGCCAGCACGAGCAGGTCGGGCCTGCCGTCGTCTGCGGGCAAGAGCCGCATCGCGCGACGCACAAGGCTCCCGTCGATGGAGAGCTCCGGATCCAGGGCCTTCAGCAATCCCAGTCGACTCATCTCCTCGACGGCCGCGAGCGGCTCGGCTTCGGCCAGCGCGAGTCGCAGCTCGGCGCCGATCCGCGCACCCGATACGGTCGACAGGGCGTCGATCGCGAGCGCCTGCGCCGCCAGCTCGGCTGTGCGCTGCTCGATCTCGAAATCAAGCCTCGCCGCATAGCGCGCAAGGCGCAGCAGCCGCGTGGGGTCGTCGATGAAG
The DNA here is from genome assembly GCA_963714635.1 of uncultured Solirubrobacterales bacterium. Classification (GTDB taxonomy): domain Bacteria; phylum Actinomycetota; class Thermoleophilia; order Solirubrobacterales; family Solirubrobacteraceae; genus Palsa-744. Next base: position 205,355 of record CAVQPM010000006.1, read on the forward strand.
CTGCGCTCGTGCAGCACCCTCAGGCGGCGGCGTTCGAGATCCTCGAGCGCCCGCGGCGCCGCTCGCATCTGGCCCGCGTTCGCGCCGCCGAGTGCGACCGCGATCGCGTTCACGGTGAAGTCGCGCCTGGCGAGGTCCTGCTCGAGCGTGCCCGGGCGCACATCGGGCAGAGCGCCGGGCGCCGGATACGACTCCCCTCGAGCGCGCACGAGGTCGATCTGCGCCACTGGCGAGGAGATGAGCGCGGTGCCGAAGCGCTCATGGACCGTAGCTTCGCCGTTGAGGCGCTCCACGAGCGCGTCGACGACGGTTTGCACATCGCGCTCGACGAGCGTGTCGAGCTCGCGCGGGACGAGCCCAAGCAGGATGTCGCGCACGGCGCCGCCAACGAGCTCCACGTCCCCATGCTCGCGAGCGACGGCCAGCAGCTCGGATCCACCCGGCAGCTCGCGCAGGCGCTCGATCACCAGACTGCCGTCGAAACTCATCTCTTAGTCGATGCGCACAGGGATGCCGGCGGCCGCAAGGTGAGCCTTCGCCTCGGCGATCGTGTGGCGCTTGTAGTGGAAGATCGACGCGCACAGAACTGCATCCGCGCCGGCACGCAGGGCCTCGACCAGATGATCGAGCTCACCCGCCCCGCCCGAAGCGATCACGGGGACGTCGACTGCCTCGCTGACCGCGTTTGTGAGGGGTACGTCATAGCCGTCGCTCGTTCCGTCTCGGTCCATGCTCGTCAGCAGGATCTCACCCGCGCCGCGCTGCGTCCCCTCGCGAGCCCAGGCCACAGCGTCGCGGCCCGTCGGAGTCCGGCCCCCGGCGATGTAGGCCTCCCAATGCCCTGCGCCATCCGAGCGGACCGCCTTGGCGTCGATCGCGAGCACCACGCACTGCGCGCCAAAGACAGCGGCCAACTCGTCGATCAGCTCGGGACGATCGAGCGCCGCGGAGTTGACCGAGACCTTGTCGGCGCCCGCGTCGAGCACCGCCTGGGCATCTGCCACCGAGCGGATGCCGCCCCCGATCGTGAACGGGACGAAAACGTCGTCGGCCGCGGCGCGAGCGAGCTTGACGATCGTCTCGCGTCGCTCATGGGTAGCAGTGATGTCCAGGAACACGAGCTCATCCGCGCCCTCGCGGTCATAGTGGGCGGCGAGCTCCACCGGATCGCCCGCGTCGCGGATGTCGAGGAATTCGACGCCCTTGACGACACGGCCCGCATCGACGTCCAGGCAAGGGATGACGCGCTTGTAGTGCACGCGCCAACCGTAGCGGGCCGGGCGCTGCTCAGGGGGTCTGCGCTACAGGGGCCGCCCGCGGCGGCCAATCCGTTCAATCGCCAATTACTGCGCGGGCCTCGCCGACCGTGAAGCGACCCTCGTACAGCGCCTTGCCGACGATCACGCCCTCGAGCGCCGGAGCGTCAAGGCTCGCCAGCGCTTCCAGATCAGCCAGCGCGCCGATCCCGCCCGAATAGATGAAGCTGCCGGAGACGGCGCCCGCGATGCGCTCCACTTCCGCGATATCGGGCCCTTCGAGCATCCCGTCGCGATCGACGTTGGTGTAGACCAGCTCTCGTGCCCCTCTTTGCGCAAGATGTGTGATCGCCTGCTCGACGCTGCCCTCGATCGACTCGGTCCATCCGGCTGTTGCCACCCGCCCCTCGCGCACATCGACCGATACGAGCACCCTCCCCCGCCAGTGTCCGAGCGCTTCATCCAGCAACTTCTCCTCGGTGAAGGCGGCCGTTCCGAGAATCACGCGATCGACCCCGATTGCAAACACATCGTCTATGGCGGTAACCGTCCGCAGTCCTCCGCCGAACTGGACCGGCACTCCGAGCTCTTTGACGATCCGGCCGACGTGATCCAGATTCGCGGGCCGGCCCTCCTTCGCTCCGTCGAGATCGACGACATGCAAGCGCTGAGCCCCCGCCTCAACCCATGCGCGAGCCGCCGAAAGCGGATCCTCGTCATAGACCTTCTTCGCGTCGAAGTCTCCCTTGACGAGCCGCACGGCCTTGCCGCCGAGCATGTCGATCGCCGGATAGAGCCTCATAACCCCCCCACCCCCTGACCGGGGGTGGTGCCCCCGAAGAGGGGATAACGGGTGCGGGCGCGGGCACAGATCCGGGCGAAATTCGCGAGCAGCCGCAGACCCGCCGCAGAGGACTTCTCGGGATGGAACTGCACCCCATAGAAGCCATCTTTGGCGACCACGGTCGCGAACTTGCCGCCGTACTCGGCGGTGCCGAGGATGTCGGTCTCATTCTCGGGGAAAGGCGCGAAGGAGTGGACGTGATAGAAGGCGCACCGCTCCGGCAGCCCCTCGGTGAGCGGCGACTCCCTGGAGAAGCTCACCTCGTTCCAGCCGATGTGCGGAAGCTTCAGCGCGCCGTGCTGGAGCTTTCGCACATCGCCCTCGATCAAACCCAGTCCGGTCGCGCCCCCCAACTCTGTCGAGCGCTCGAACGCGAGCTGCATGCCGAGGCAGATCCCAAGCACAGGCGTCCCTGCCGTCACACGCTCGCGCAGCAGCTCGTCGAGGCCGAGCTCGCGCAGGTTTTCCATGCCGCGAGGAAACGCACCCACTCCGGGCAGGACCAGACCGGCGGCAGCGCGCAGCCGCTCGTGATCGCTTGTGACCGTAACGGTCGCGCCGACGTGCTCCAACGCCTTCTCGACCGAGCGACGATTGCCCATGCCGTAGTCGACGAGACCTATCTCGACCGGCTCATCCAGCAGCCGCCGTCCGAATCTTTCGCCGGCAGGCGCGGTCATCTCGTGAGCGTGCCCTTCGTGCTCGGCACCCCCGTCTCGGTGGGGTCGATCGCGACCGCCGCGCGCAACGCGCGCGCAAACGCCTTGAAGGCGGCCTCGATCATGTGATGGGCGTTTGAGCCGGCCTGAACCTCGAGGTGCAATGTGAGCTTCGCCGAGTTGGCGAGCGCCCTGAAGAACTCCTCGGCGAGCTCGTGATCGAAGCCGCCGGTCGAGCCCTGCGGCAGATCGGCCGTGAACAGGGTGAACGGCCGGCCGGATATGTCGATCGCACACTGCGCCCTGGCCTCGTCCATCGGCACGACCGCCGATCCATAGCGATTGATTCCCGTGCGGTCGCCGAGCGCGCTGTCGAGCGCCTGGCCGAGCACGATCGCGGTGTCCTCGGTCGTGTGATGCGCGCCGGTCTGAAGATCCCCGTCGACGTGCACGTCGAGGTCGATCCGCCCGTGGCGCGCGAGCAGATCGAGCATGTGGTCGAGAAAGCCCACCCCCGTGCTCCGCTCGCCCTTGCCGGAGCCGTCCAGGGCGAGGCTGAGACGCACGTTGGTCTCGCCCGTCTTGCGCTCGATCGTCGCCGTCCTGGTCATTGCGCTTGATTCTCCCTCATGCGGGCCTCCATCGACTCGGCGTGCAACGGGAATCCCTCCGCGCGCGCAATCGGGGCGCCCGCCTTGGCGAGCTTGATCGCGGCGTCGTCGGTAACGCTGACGAGCGACATGCGTCGCCGAAAGTGCGCCGGCGAGAGCATCGAGGCGAAACGCGCCGATCCGCCGGTCGGCAACACGTGATTGGACCCGGCGACATAGTCTCCAAACGCGGTCGCACCGTTGCGGCCCAGAAACACGGCTCCGGCGGCGCGCACCTTCTTTGCCAGCCCCTGCACGTCCTCTCCGACCAGCTCCAAGTGCTCCGGGGCCACGGCGTTCGCCAGCTCGACCGCATCGGAGGGATCGTGAGCCTCGATCAGCACGCACGCGCTCGAGCTCGCCTGCGGCCCGCCGGCCCCCTCGTGCTCGAGCTCGGCCTCGAGCGCGTCCAGGGCCTCCGAGGAGCTGGAGATCCCAACCACGAGGCTCCCGGCCCCATGCTCGGCCTGGGCGAGCATATCGAGCGCGAGCAGGCTCACATCGGCGTCTTCGCCCAACACGACCGTCAGGTCGCTCGGCCCGGCGAAGCCCTCGATCCCGATCACGTGCGAGAGCTGTCGCTTCGCCTCCTGCACATACAGATTGCCGGGGCCGACGACGACGTCGGCGCGTCCAACCGTGTCCGTTCCGAATGCGAGTGCCGCGATCGCCTGCGCGCCCCCCACGCGGTACACGCGCTCGACACCACACAGCCTGCAGGCCGCGAGGATCGCCTCGTGCGCCTGACCATCCGGTCCCGGCGGCGTGCACACGCAGACATCCATCACGCCGGCCGCTCGTGCCGTGACCACCCCCATCACGACGGTGCTCGGATAGGCGGCGCGACCGCCAGGCGCATACACGGCCGCCGAGTCGACGGGCACTTCGCGAACGGTCACGGTGTGCCCCTGCGCAAGCGTCACCTCGGTCTCGCCCCTGCCGACGGTCGCGTCGGCGACGCGCGCGACGTTTGCGATCGCGACCTGCAGGCCGGCCACCACATCGAGCGGCATCCTTTCGAGCGCCTCATCGAGCTCTCGCGCGGGCACGAGCAGCGCCCGCGGCTCTGCACCACCCGTGTCGAACCGGCGCGTGCACTCGAGCACGGCATCGTCTCCTCGCTCGCGCACGCTTGTGAGGATCTCCCGCACCGCCTCCTCGACCGAGCTTCCCTCGGGCACGAGCGAGCGCACGTACTCGGCGGCGCCGCACGGACCGCCCAGCCGCGTCACGTGATCGCGGCCGAGTCTCTCAACGCGCACGCAGGCGCTCCAGCAACTCATCGATGGCAGACGCCCTCAGCTTGTGCGCCACGGGATTGGCGATCAGACGCGCGGTGCACTCCACGATCTCCTCGCGAACGACCAGATCGTGTTCGCGCAGCGTCGTCCCAGTGGCGGTGAGATCGATTATCGCCTCGACCATGCCAGTGAGCGGCGCGAGCTCGACCGAGCCCTTCACCTCGACTATCTCCGCCTGCCTCCCCGTCTGCTCCAGATGGCGCGCCGCGATCCGCGGATACTTGGTGGCGACCCTCATCACCCCGAGCCGGCGCAGCGCCTCCGCCGCCGGATCGGCCCCGGCCTTGCTGGCGAGCACCATCGTGCAGCGGCCATAGCCGAGGTCGAGCAGCTCGTACACCTCGCGCCCCCCCTCGCCGGCGTGTGACGCGAGGAGCTCGAGCAGCACATCCTTGCCGGTGATCCCGATGTCGGCCGCACCGGCCTCGACGTACGTCGGCACGTCCGATGGGCGCATCGTGATGACGCCGATGTCCTCGAACACGAGCTTGCGGTCATTGGAGCGCAGCTCGGACGTATCGAGCCCCAGACCCGTCAGCAACTGGACCGTCTCGTCGAACAGCGCTCCCCTGGGGACGGCGATCGTGAGGCCGTTCACCGCGCCCTTCACAGCCGCGCTCCGGTCCCGCGCTCCTCGCCCATCAGGGCGATGTGCAACCGGTCGACTCCGAGCGCGAACCCGACCGCGGGCAGCGATCGCCCGAAGCGCCCGAGCAGCTCGTCGTAGCGTCCCCCGCCGCCGATCGGAGCCCCGAGCGCCGGGTCGTACACCTCGAACACGGCGCCCGTGTAATAGCCGATGCTGCGCACGAGCCCGAGGTCGAAGATCACCCTGTCAGCCACATTTTGCTCGAGCAGCTCATAGACCTGACGCATGTTCGCCGTCGCATCGGCCACCACGCCGCCGCTCACGTCGAGCACATCGGGACCGCCGCGACGCTGAGGCACCGCCAGCAGGAGGTCCCTCTCGCCCGCCCGCAGCTCGAGGCCCGCGAGCTCGCGCTCCAGGCTCACGAAATCGCGCCCCGCCAAGGCAGCGAGCAGACGCGGGCGCAGCTCCACCGGGACGCGCAGGCTCGCCATCAGCGACGGGTACAGAGACGCGTCGCCGAGGCCGATCCTGTAGTCCGCCAGTCCCACCTCGTCGAGGGCCGCGCACAGCACGCTCAGCGCCTCCGCCGTCCCCTGCGGCGCCGGCGCGCCGATCAGCTCGATCCCGGCCTGCAGCAGCTCTCGCGGCTGGCCGCGTTGGGGACGCACCCCGCGATAGCAGTGCGCCAGGTAGCAGAAGCGCAGGGGCGGCTCGACGTTCGGATAGCGCGTGGCGACGACCCGTGCGATCGGAACGGTCATGTCGGAGCGCAGCACGAGCGTCGCTCCGGACTCGTCGAACACCCGGTAGGCCGGCTTGGCATCGGCCATGTCGGCGCGCGCGAGCACGGACTCGTACTCGAGCGCGGGCGTGTACACCTCGCCGTAGCCATGACGCTCGAACACGCCGCGCAGCGCATCCGTGATTGCCCGTACCTCGCGGGTCTCATCCGGGAGCACGTCGCGCGTGCCGCTGGGAATCGGGTGGATCATCGCTCGGCGCTCTTATACGCCGATCGGCTCGGTCGCGACCCGCTCGATGCGCGCGCCAAGATCGCGCAGGCGCTCGTCGATGCGCTCGTAGCCACGATCGATCTGACGGATGTTGCCGATCTCGCTGCGTCCCTCAGCACACAGCGCCGCAAGCAGCATCGCCATGCCGGCGCGTATGTCGGGCGACTCGACCCGCTCTCCCCGCAACCGGCGCGGACCGGTGACGATCGCGCGATGGGGGTCGCACATCACGATGTCCGCCCCCATCAGGATCAGCTTGTCCGTGAAGATCAGACGGTTCTCGAACATCCACTCGTGCACGAGTATCGAGCCCGCGGCCTGGGTTGCGAGCGCAACGGCTATCGAGGTGAGGTCGGCCGGAAACGCCGGCCATGGACCGTCCTGGATCTTGCTCTTGTACTCCCCCACATCCGCCTGCACGACGAGCTCCTGCCCGCCGGGCACGATCAGGTCGTTGCCGTCCAGCTCGGAGCGCAACCCGAGACGTTCGAACACGAGCCGGATCATGCGCAGATCGCCCGGCACCGTGTCCTTGATGCGCAGTTCGCCACCCGTGACACCCGCGAGCGCCATGAAGCTGCCGATCTCGATGTGGTCAGGCGCGATTTCGTGCTCGCAGCCCCGTAGGCGCTCGGCGCCGTTGACGGTGAGCAGATTCGAGCCTATCCCCTGAATGTCGGCGCCCATCTTGACGAGCATCCGCGCAAGGTCCTGCACGTGAGGCTCGCATGCGGCGTTGCCGATCACGGTCGTCCCGGGCGTCAGCGCTGCTGCCAGCAGCGCGTTCTCGGTAGCCATCACAGACGGCTCGTCCATGAACACGTCATTGGCCCGCAGCCCGTGGGGCGCCGTCAACACGATGTCGCGCGAACATTCCGTAGTCGCCCCCATGGCGCGAAACGCGTCGAGATGCGGATCGAGCCGGCGGCGACCGATCACATCACCGCCGGGCGGCGGCATCACCGCGCGGTGAAAGCGAGCGAGCAGCGGACCGGCCAGGAGGAACGAGGCGCGAATCAGTTCAGCCAGCTCGGCATCGATCTCGACCTGGTGAACGTCGGCGGCACACAGCTCGAGCTCGTTGGCGGCCCTCCATCTGACAGACACTCCGATCGCTTCCAGGATCGCGAGCATCGCATCGACATCCCGTATGCGCGGCACGTTGCGCACGACCACCTCATCCTCCGTGAGGAGGCAGGACGCGAGGATCGGCAGAGCCCCATTCTTGTTGCCTGCAGGCACCAGCGTGCCGGAGAGCGGGACACCGCCTTCGATGATGAACTTCTCCATGAGCGGTCGGCGCCGGCGGCCACCCCCGGCGGGGGCGCTTATTGGGCGCTCGGCAAGCGTAACAGTCATCTCACCGGAGAGGTTCGATCGGGCCGGCCAAGACCCTGCCGTGGACGTCCGAGCGCAGCCAAGAGACCGCGCCTGCAATTCCCATTGCAGCTCCCTGGGGCACGAATCCGCATGAACAAGCCGTTTTCGGGCCGTTGCCGGCCGGCGATGTAGATACGTACACGTGTTCGCGTTCGATCCGTCCGAAGTCGGATCTAGTCTACGAACACATGTTCTCCTCAGCAGACATAGCACCGCGGGAGCCGAGCCTCTTTAGGCACGCCTTCGGCGTGCTCCGTGCGTTCCTGCTGCTCGAGGACGACTACGCCGTCGATTGGAACCTCGATCGCGACGACCCCAGCGCGGTCCGGCCCGGCCATTGGGAGGTGGCCTGGGAGGGGCCGGACCGTTCTCGGGCCGGTCGTTGGGAGGGATCGGAGGGCAGCGGGGCCGCGGCGCAACACGGAATCGGATGGGACGAGCATCCCCATCGAGCGATGTTGCGTCGCAGCTCCCGCGCGCGACGTCCTGGCACGGTGGCGTCGAACGAGCAGGTGTGCTTGTGCCCCATAGAGTCCGTAGGACGACCACGAGCCGCCCCTCGGGCGGCTCGTGTGTCTTAGAAAAAACCGGCGGCGTCCTACTCTCCCAGGCCCTTGCGGGCCAAGTACCATCGGCGCTGAGGGGCTTAACTTCTCTGTTCGGAATGGGAAGAGGTGTTTCCCCCTCGCCAAGGCCACCGGAAAAGGTCGAGAGACCACGCCTCCGGGTCCTTCAAAACTGCACAGCGCCACACGGGTACCACCACGCACGATCGGACGCGAACGCCCGGTCGGCGGGATCAAAAAAATCCGTCAAGCCCTCGAGCCATTAGTACCGGTCTCCTTCAGACGTTACCGTCCTTCCAGATCCGGCCTATCAACCTGGTGGTCTACCAGGGCTCTTACTCCCTCTAGGGGATGGGAGAACTCATCTTGAGGCCGGCTTCCCGCTTAGATGCTTTCAGCGGTTATCCGATCCACACGTAGCTAACCTGCTATGCCCTTGGCAGGACAACAGATACACCAGAGGTGCGTTCATCCCGGTCCTCTCGTACTAGGGACAACTCCTCTCAATTCTCCAACGCCCACGGCAGATAGGGACCGACAGTTTTGTTACTCCCACGCCTTGCTTCAGCGTGGGGGCCAGGACATTTCTGCCTGACTCTGCATGTCGCCATGCAGCTCGGACTATATCTTCACGAAGGCATCAATCTTCGTGTTCGGCATATAGTCTCTGAGGATTCTGGTTGGCCTTCTTTGATGAGCTCTGCCCATCGAACGCTCCGGAACCGACCGCCTCCATTCATCGAAAGCGCGACTTCCAGGAGTCTGACGAAGCCGTCAGGTGTTCGATGTTGACCGAGAGCCATCGATCTCACGATCACCGCAAACTTCTCGAAGTCCTCGTGCTTCGAGGACAAGAGAGGTGACCGCTCAAAGAAAGGAATCACGTGCTCCAGTAGGTCACGTCGCCGTCTGACAACATAAACCAAAGCCCGATCCTTCCTTCCGTTGGACTTGATGTAGCCGCTTCCACCGAACCGATCGCGTATCAGCCAAAGCACCTGAGCCCTGTCACTGTTCTGGCTGACATGGAACTCAGGAACCAACTGATACCCGCTACGACTCGATGGGTTGCGATTGACGGCGACTGCGAAGCAGCCCTCGCCATCTACATAGCCCGAGATGTAGCCATCCAGCCTTTCCTGCTGATTGTCCGCACCCGACACATTTTCACTGTACCGCTCGATTCGGACGGAATCGTGCGTTACGAGTAGCGCGGGATACTCGGAGTTTCCAGCATATAGCCGAATTTATAGACAGCAACGGAATTTACTGTCTCACGACGTTCTGAACCCAGCTCGCGTACCGCTTTAATGGGCGAACAGCCCAACCCTTGGGAGCGACTTCACCCCCAGGATGCGACGAGCCGACATCGAGGTGCCAAACCGGGCCGTCGATGTGGACTCTTGGGCCCGATAAGCCTGTTATCCCCGGAGTACCTTTTATCCGTTGAGCGACGGCACTTCCACTTGCTACCGCCGGATCACTAAGACCTGCTTTCGCACCTGCTCGACCTGTCGGTCTCGCAGTCAAGCTCCCTTGCTACCTTTGCGCTCTACGCACGATTTCCGACCGTGCTGAGGGAACCTTTGCGCGCCTCCGTTACATTTTGGGAGGCGACCGCCCCAGTCAAACTACCCGCCTGGAACTGTCCAGCGCCCGGATTCACGGAACGCTGTTAGAAACCCAATACACCAAGGGTGGTATCTAAAGGTTGGCTCCACGCAAGCCGCAGCCTGCGCTTCAAAGCCTCCCACCTATCCTGAGCGAAATGCATCGAATTCCAATACCAGGTTGTAGTAAAGGTTCACGGGGTCTTTCCGTCTAGCCGCGGGTACTCGGCATCTTCACCGAGACTGCAATTTCACCGAGCCCATCGTTGAGACAGCGCTGAAGTCGTTACGCCATTCGTGCAGGTCGGAACTTACCCGACAAGGAATTTCGCTACCTTAGGACCGTTATAGTTACGGCCGCCGTTTACCGGGGCTTAGCTTCGCTGCTTCGGGTCAAGCCCTAACAACTCCACGTAACCTTCCGGCACCGGGCAGGCGTCAGCCCCTATACGTCGTCTTACGACTTAGCAGAGACCTGTGTTTTTGGTAAACAGTCGCTTCAGCCAATTCACTGCGGCCCCCTCGGGCTCCAGACGCGAAGTCCTTCACCCTACTGGGGCGCCCCTTATCCCGAAGTTACGGGGCAATTTTGCCGAGTTCCTTAACGATGGTTATCTCGATCACCTTAGTATTCTCTACTTGCCCACCTGTGTCGGTTTTGGTACGGGCACGCGCTTCCTCCCTAGAGGCTTTTCTCGGAGGTATGGCGTTGGGGAGTCGCCGGCTTAGAGCCAGCTCACATCGCACCTCAGGTTATGCGGCCCCGCATTTAACATGGGCCACCCCTACATGCTTGTCCCAGGACAACCATCGCCTGGGTTCCCTTAGCCTTCCTCGTCCCCCCATCGGTCAAACGGAAGCGACGTGGTACAGGAATATCAACCTGTTGGCCATCGACTACGCCTTTCGGCCTCGCCTTAGGTCCCGACTAACCCTGAGCAGACGAACTTTACTCAGGAATCCTTGGGCAATCGGTGGAGGGGATTCTCACCCCTCTTTCGTTACTCATGCCGGCATTCTCACTTCCCACGCCTCCACGGCTGGCTTACGCCGCCGCTTTATCGGCATGGGAACGCTCTCCTACCGCGTGATCGACCCGAAGGTCTCACACACCCGCAGCTTCGGTGACTAGCTTGAGCCCCGTTACATTGTCCGCGCTCGAACACTTGACCAGTGAGCTGTTACGCACTCTTTCAAGGGTGGCTGCCTCTAAGCCAACCTCCTGGTTGTCTATGCACTCGAACATCGTTTCCCACTTAGCTAGTACTTAGGGACCTTAGCTGGCGGTCTGGGCTGTTTCCCTTTCGACGCTGAAGTTTATCCCCCAGCAACTGACTCCCGGAGTAGACGTGATGGTCTTCGGAGTTTGCCTGAAATCGGTAACCTGGTAGGGCCCCTTATCCAAACAGTGCTCTACGGCCATCACGTAATTTATCCGAGGCTATACCTAAATATATTTCGGAGAGAACCAGATATCACTGAGCTTGATTAGCCTTTCACTCCGACCCACAGGTCATCCGCCCAGTTTTCAACCTAGGTCGGTTCGGCCCTCCACGAGGTCTTACCCCCGCTTCAGCCTGCCCATGGGTAGCTCGCTCAGTTTCGGGTATACCGCCTACGACTATGTCGCCCTATTAGGACTCGCTTTCGCTACGGCTCCGCTCATCGCTTAACCTCGCCGCAGACGAGTAACTCGCCGGCTCGTTATGCAAAAAGCACGCGGTCACAGAACAAGTCTGCTCCCACCGCTTGTAGGCACGCGGTTTCAGGTACTATTTCACTCCCCTTCCGGGGTACTTTTCACCTTTCCCTCACGGTACTAGTCCGCTATCGGTCACCAAGGAGTACTTAGCCTTGGAGGGTGGTCCCCCCAGGTTCAGTCCGCGTTTCACGGGCGCGGACTTACTCAGGAACGTCTGACGGAAGGTCATGCAGTTTCGTCTACGGGACGGTTGCCCTCTATGGTGCGCGGTTCCACGCGCTTCGACTACCACATGACTTTGTAACTTCCGCCGGGCCGGACACGACCCGGAACAAACGCCCTACAACCCCCGACAGACAACGTGTGTCCACTTACATCTGCCAGGTTTGGGCTGATCCCTTTTCGCTCGCCACTACTCAGGGAGTCTCTTTTGATTTTCTTTCCTCGGGGTACTGAGATGTTTCACTTCCCCCGCTTGTCTTCCACCGGCCTATGTGTTCAGCCGGGGATAACGCCGCATTACCAGCGCTGGGTTTCCCCATTCGGGAATCCACGGGTTACAGGCTATTCAGCGCCTAACCGTGGCTTATCGCAGCCGTTCACGCCCTTCATCGACTCTTGGTGCCAAGGCATCCACCATGTGCCCTTACTATCTTGACGGTGATCTGACCGATTTCGATCACATCCCTTTGCGGGGATGCGGGCTCCATCGGTCCGGTGATACCCGTTATTCGACCGCCCGCTTATCGAAGGGCGGTCGATGTGGCTTCTGTGCAGTTTTCAAGGACCGTGGAGAGGCGTATACGTCGGCCGACGCTGGGTATGTGCTGACCGCGCTCTTTGCGCGTCTACCCCACCACCGGCGGACGCCGGTCTCTCAAAACTCAACAGCATGCTGGCATCGTTTGCGGACTCGTCGCGCTCGGGGTCTCCAAGTAGCCAGGAGCCCATGCCGCGCTTGCCCATCCAGCCAGGTTCGGTCGACATGCTAGGCCCGAACGCTCGAGCACCGGAAGGTCCTTCGGGCTCACGAGGAGCCAGGATGCCTGCCGGCCGTTGCGATCGGGGCACCGTAGTGCTCCCTAGAAAGGAGGTGATCCAGCCGCAGCTTCCGCTACGGCTACCTTGTTACGACTTCACCCCAGTCACGAGCCCCACCTTCGACGGCTTCCTCCCATAAGGGTTAGACCACCGGCTTCGGGTGTTGCTCACTCCCGTGGTGTGACGGGCGGTGTGTACAAGGCCCGGGAACGTATTCACCGCGGCAATGCTGATCCGCGATTACTAGCAACTCCGCCTTCATGCAGGCGAGTTTCAGCCTGCAATCCGAACCGAGACGCGCTTTAAGGGATTCGCTCCACCTCGCGGTATCGCAGCCCTCTGTACGCGCCAATGTAGCACGTGTGTAGCCCTGAACATAAGGGGCATGATGACTTGACGTCATCCCCACCTTCCTCCGGTTTGTCACCGGCAGTCTCGCATGAGTCCCCAACTTAATGCTGGCAACATGCGACGGGGGTTGCGCTCGTTGCGGGACTTAACCCAACATCTCACGACACGAGCTGACGACAGCCATGCACCACCTGTGAAAGTGCCCCGAAGGGAAAGTGTGTTTCCACACCGGTCACTCACATGTCAAGCCCAGGTAAGGTTCTTCGCGTCGCGTCGAATTAAACCACATGCTCCGCTGCTTGTGCGGGCCCCCGTCAATTCCTTTGAGTTTTAGCCTTGCGGCCGTACTCCCCAGGCGGGCAACTTAATGCGTTAGCTTCGACACGGGGGGAGTCGACACCCCCCACATCTAGTTGCCATCGTTTACAGCGTGGACTACCAGGGTATCTAATCCTGTTTGCTCCCCACGCTTTCGCGTCTCAGCGTCAGTCACGTCCCAGCGAGCTGCCTTCGCCATTGGTGTTCCTCCTGATATCTGCGCATTTCACCGCTACACCAGGAATTCCACTCGCCCCTTCCGGACTCTAGCTCGACAGTATCCACCGGCATTCCAGGGTTGAGCCCTGGACTTTCACAGCAGACTTATCGAGCCGCCTACACGCTCTTTACGCCCAATAATTCCGGACAACGCTTGCACCCTACGTATTACCGCGGCTGCTGGCACGTAGTTAGCCGGTGCTTCTTGTGAAGGTACCGTCACCCCGCGCGGCTATTCACCGACGAGGCTTCGTCCCAACTGAAAGGGGTTTACAACCCGAAAGCCTTCTTCCCCCACGCGGCGTTGCTGCGTCACGCTTTCGCGCATTGCGCAAGATTCCCCACTGCTGCCTCCCGTAGGAGTCTGGGCCGTGTCTCAGTCCCAGTGTGGCTGATCGTCCTCTCAGACCAGCTACCCATCGAAGCCTTGGTGAGCCGTTACCTCACCAACAAGCTAATGGGCCGCGGGCCCATCTCGATGCGGAGGCCGAAGCTTCCTTTCCCCTTGCGGGCACATCCGGTATTAGCCCGAGTTTCCTCGGGTTGTCCCGGTCATCGAGGCAGGTAACCCACGTGTTACTCACCCGTTCGCGGCTCTGCCCCAGGGCAAGCCCTGGTTCGTCGCTCCACTTGCATGTGTTAAGCACGCCGCCAGCGTTCGTCCTGAGCCAGGATCAAACTCTCCGTGAAGAACTTCACGAAAAG
>CAVQPM010000007.1:0-66120 GCA_963714635.1 uncultured Solirubrobacterales bacterium
CGAGATCGTCAAGCTCGGGATCTTCGTCGTGTTCGGCTTGGCCGCTCACGCTGAACGCGCTCGAGAGCAACGGCTGGGCGGCGCTCGGCCTGGTGGCCGTCGCGTTCCTCATCGCGCGGCCGCTGGCGGTGTGGATCGCGCTGCTGGGCACGAGCACCGACCGTCAGACGCGCCTGTTCATGGGCTGGTTCGGCCCGAAGGGGGTCGCCACCATGACCTTCTCACTGCTCGGCTGACCAGCACATAGCGAGCGGCCAGCGCATCTTCGACCTGACCGCGCTCGTCGTGTTCTGCTCGATCGCCCTGCACGGCCTCACCGACACGCCCGGCGAACTGGATCGCCCGTCACGCCGAGCGGGCCAAAACCTAGGCGTGCAGCGCCGCCTGTTCCTGCGCCGATGGGAACGCCCACGCGGCGCGCGAGCGGCGCTCCTGACGGAACACGAACCGCAACTGCTGCGGCGGCGCGAGCTGCGCCTCGGCGGGACGGAAGGTGGCGCAGGGCTCGGCGAGGTCCAAGGCGCAAAGCAGATTGCACTTGAAGAAGCAATCGTCGCAGGCGACCTTGCGGGTGGCTCGCTTGCTCTGCTTCCTCGACACTGACTCCCCTTTGACTCGCGGCTGGACTCGACGGCAGGTAGGCATCAAAGCACCGCTGCCGCCCTCCCTTCAAGGGCGCGCGGGAGGCCTTCTTCGCAAATCGCAGGGAAAACCGCTGCTTATCCGCAAATAGCCATTATCGAATCTCGATCGTGTGACAATCCTCGTTCCAAGCACGCATTTTGCGTGGTCTTTCTGGGCGCAGCACATATCTGGGTGGGGAGCACATCGAGCTTATCGAAATACGTGCGGGCCCGCCGAGATGGGTTTCCGGAGGCGGGGAACGTCATCATGGTGGGAGTGCGCATCCTCCTGACCGGCGTCAGCGGCTTCGCGGGCGCGGCGCTCCTTCCGCGTCTGCTCGAGCAGGGCCACGAGGTGCGTGCGCTCGCGCGCGACCGCGCGCGCGTGGAGCGGGCGCTCGCCTACAGCGCCACCGCGAGCCTCGCCGACGTCGAGGTGGTCCTCGGCGACGCGCTCGCGGGCGCGGGCGTTCGGACGCGCTCCGCGACGTCGAGGTCGCCTATTACCTGATCCACTCGATGGGAGCCCTCCGCGGGCGGGGCGGGCGGGAGCTGTCGTTCCCGCACGCGATCGCGCCGCCGCCGTCCGTTCGCGGCCAGGCCGCGCGGGGGCGGCCGGCGTGAACCGCATCGTGTACCTCGGCGGGCTGCTCCCGCGTGCGGCCGCCCCGAGGTGCGGGCGGGCGCGCGAGAGCGCGCGCGCCCGCGAGCGTCGAGCACAGGGCACCGTCGGGCCCGCGAGCGTCGGCGCACCTCGCGAGCAGCTACGAGGTCGAGCGGATCCTGCTCGACGCGGTCCCCGAGTCCGTCGCGCTGCGGGCGTCGATCGTGATCGGCGCGCGCTCGCGGTCGTTCCGCGCCCTCGTGCGCCTGGTCGAGCGCCTGCCGGTCCTCCCGCTGCCGCCGTGGCGCGCAACCGCACGCAGCCGATCGACGAGCGCGACGCCGATCGAGCTACCTCGCGGCCGGCGCCGACGGCGGGCGGCCGCCGGGCGAGTCCCTCGACATCGCGGGCCCGAGGTGCTCTCCTACGGCGCGATGATCGAGCGCATCGCCGCGCTGAGCCGCTCCGTGCCGAGCGTCGGCCTGCTCACGGCCAGCCCGCTCGGCCGCCCGGCTGGCGCGCTCGTCCGCACGCGTCAGCAGCACGCCGAGCGAGCTGCTCGGTCCGCTGATGGGGAGCCTCGACGGCGACCTGCTCGCCGACGACGATGCGGCGAATGTGTTGAACGCGAACTCGCACCGATCGCCTGCCGTCGAACATGCCCTGCACGGGTGGGAAAAGGTGGACCGCGGCCGTCGATGCAGGGCGGGGCGGAAGCTCCGCGACTCAGGCCAGGCGCTCGGCCGGGTACGGTTCCCCCTCCGCGGTGAGCATCGTCACAGCATCCGTCGTGATCGCCGCGCCACCCGACGCGGTGTGGGCATCGTGACGGACCCTGCAGCGGCTGGGCGAGTGGGTGACGATTCACCGCGCATTGCGCGCGGTGACCAGGGCGCCCCGCGCGAGCGGCATCGGAGATGGACCAGCAGGTGCTGCACCTGCGCGGCGTCGGCCTGCGACGTTCGCTGGACGGCTGGTGGAGTGCCGGGCCCGTCGCTCGCGCCGCGTGGGAGGGTCACGGGCCCGCCCACTCGCGTGCGCCGCACGGAGTATGTCCTGCGCCCGTTTCCGGAGGGCTCCACGCGGTTTGACTATCGCAACGAGTTCCACCGCCGTTCGGGCGGTCGGCGCGCTGGAGTCGTGGACGGTGTGGTGGCACGTGCCACGAGCGGGAGGCCGACCCGCACGCTCGAGCGTCTGCGCTCGCTGCTGGACACTGAGAACGTGTCTCAAAGACACGTTCTAACTCACTGTTGAGCGATCCGGCCGCCCTCACCCGGGCGATCCGGCCGGCCTCACCTGGGAATTTCGCATGCAACCTCCTGAGATGGGGACAGGCGGGCGGGGGGGCAAGTTGTGTAAAGTGAAGCGAAAGACCGTGCGACCCCTATCGTCGGTTTTCCATTTACTCCAGCGAAGGACACAATCGTGACTGACTTCCTTGACGAGAAGCGCCGAGAGATAAACGACCGACTGGCGGAGCTCAAGCCGCTGATCGACGAGTACACCCGCCTGCAGGCCGCCGCGACGGCACTGGCCGGTGTCGGTGGGTCTGCTCCGGCTTCCCGTGCGCCCGCCGCTCCCGCGGCGCCGGCCCGACGTGGACCGGGCCGTCCACGCGGGTCGAAGACTCGCAAGACAGCCACCACCAGACGGCGCGCCGCGGCGCCGCCGGCAGCAGCCGCCACCACGACGGCGCCGGCGCCCCGTCGCCGCGCCGGACGTCGCAAGGGCAGCGGCACCCGGGCCGCCCAGGCGCTGTCGTTCGTCACAGGACAGCCCGGCATCACCATTCCCGAGCTGGCCGCCAAGATGGGCATCAAGCAGAACTACCTGTATCGCGTCCTGCCCGGTCTGGAGCAGGAAAAGAAGATCAAGAAGCAGGGTAGAGGCTGGCACCCAGTCGGCTGATCCAGTCCTAGTCTCGTCGCCCGGGCACCGCCGGCGAAGCCGGTGGTCGGCGTCCTCCCTCCCTCGTGTGCAAAGCACACTTCGGTCGGTGCGTCCTTGCCAGGGACGACGATCCGTCGGACTGGCCGCGTATTACGAGGCCGATCCGTCGGACTGACGCCCTAACCACGACACGGCCGGGGTCGCGCTTGCGACACCCGGCCGTTATTCGTTAAGGGGTCGCCTCGTGGAGGAGGCGCGTGAGGTCGTCCTCTAGATGAGCCCCTGGCTCTCGACTGTGGCGCGCTCGTCGCTGAGCTCCGCCACCGATGCGTCGATCTTCGAGCGTGAGAACTCGTCGATGTCGAGGCCCTGCACGATCGACCACTCGCCGCCGGAGCAGGTGCAGGGGAAGCCGCTGATGAGGCCCTCGGGCACGCCGTAGGAGCCGTCCGAGACGACTCCCATCGACACCCACTCGCCGGTGCCGGCCACCCAGTCGCGTATGTGGTCGATCGCCGCGTTGGCCGCCGAGGCGGCGCTCGAGGCGCCGCGCGCCTCGATGATCGCGGCGCCGCGCTTGCCCACGTTCGCCAAGAACTCGTCTTCGATCCATGCCTGGTCGTCGACGAGCTTCGCGGCCTGCTCCCCGCGCACCTGGGCGTGGAACAGGTCCGCGTACATAGTGGGCGAGTGGTTGCCCCAAACGCCCATCGTCGTCACGTCGGTGACGCTCGCGCCGAGCTTGTTCGCCACCTGCGCCACCGCGCGATTGTGGTCGAGGCGCATCATCGAGGTGAACCGCTCGCGAGGGATGTCGGGCGCGTTGTTCATCGCGATCAGGCAGTTCGTGTTGGCGGGGTTGCCCACCACGAGCACCTTCACGTCGCTTGCGGCCCCTCCGTTCAGCGCTTTGCCCTGAACGGTGAAGATCTTGCCGTTCTCGCCGAGCAGCTCGGCGCGCTCCATGCCCTTCGTGCGCGGACGCGAGCCGACCAGCAGGGCGATGTTGACCCCGTCGAAGGCATCGTTCGGATTGTCGTGCAGGTCAAGGCCCGCGAGCAGCGGGAAGGCGCAGTCGACGATCTCCATCGCGACGCCCTCCAGCGCGCCCATGGCCGGCGGGATCTCCAGCAGGCGCAGGTCCACGGGCTGGTCTGGGCCAAGCAGCTGTCCGCTGGCGATACGGAACACGAGGCTGTAGCCGATCTGGCCGGCGGCGCCGGTCACTGTGACGCGTACTGGATTGCTCACTGATTCATCTCCTGGCTGAGGTTGTCGGCGATTGAGGCGAGGAACTCCTGCGTGGTCTGGAAGGGCTGCTCCGGCCCGATCAGCAGGGCGAGGTCCTTGGTCATCTTCCCGCTTTCCACGGTCTGCACGCACGCGCGCTCGAGCGTCTGCGCGAACTCGCTCACCGCGGGCGTGCCGTCCATCCGCCCGCGCGCCTGAAGCGCGCGCGTCCACGCGAAGATCGAGGCGATCGGGTTGGTTGACGTGGGCTTGCCCTGCTGGTGCATCCTGTAGTGGCGGGTGACGGTGCCGTGCGCCGCCTCCGCCTCGACGGTCTTGCCGTCCGGGGTCATCAGCACGCTCGTCATCAGCCCGAGCGAGCCGAAGCCCTGCGCGACGGTGTCGGACTGCACGTCGCCGTCGTAGTTCTTGCAGGCCCACAGATAGCCGCCCTCCCACTTCATCGCAGCGGCCACCATGTCGTCGATCAAGCGGTGCTCATAGGACAGGCCGGCAGCCTCGAAGTCGGCCTTGAACTCATCCTCGTAGACCTCCGCGAAGATGTCCTTGAAGCGCCCGTCGTAGCGCTTGAGGATCGTGTTCTTGGTCGACAGGTACACCGGGTAGTTGCGCTCCAGGCCGTAGCGCATCGTGGCGCGCGCAAAGTCGCGGATCGAGTCGTCGAGGTTGTACATGGCCATCGCCACCCCGCCACTCGGGAAGTCGTACACGTCGAGTTCGATCGGCTCGCTTTCGTCCTTCGGCGTGAAGGTGAGCGTGAGCTTGCCCTCGCCGGGCACGACGAGGTCGGTGGCGCGATACTGGTCGCCGAAGGCGTGGCGACCGATCACGATCGGCTTAGTCCAGCCGGGCACCAGGCGCGGGACGTTGGAGATCACGATCGGCTCACGGAATATCACCCCGCCGAGGATGTTGCGGACCGTGCCGTTGGGCGACGGATACATCCGCTTCAGGCCGAACTCCTTCACCCGCGCCTCGTCGGGGGTGATCGTGGCGCACTTGACGCCAACGCCGTGGCGCTTGATTGCCTCGGCGGCTCGCACCGTGACCTCGTCGTCGGTGGCGTCGCGGTTCTCTATGCGCAGGTCGTAGTAGTCGAGCTCGATGTCCAGGTAGGGCAGGATGAGCTGCTCCTTGATGAACGACCAGATGATCCTGGTCATCTCGTCGCCGTCGAGCTCGACGACGGGTTTCTCCACCTTGATCTTGATCTTGGCCATGTGTCGATCCTCTGGTAGCTGACGGACGGGGTCCCAACGGATGGGGTCCCCACCCACCCAGGCGGGCGATGCTATCGCGGAGCGTCCGGAGTGCGCGGCTGAGCGGTGTCCCGCGCGAGCGCGCGCGAAGAAAGCCCTCTTACACGCGCGCGCGCAGGGCACCCTCAAACGGACATCGTCTGCCCCACTCTCAAACATTCATCGTCTGCCGACCCTCGCAAGGGGTAACCTCTAACCGATGGCGGCCGTATCCGACCAGACGCGCACCGGGCAGGGGCACACCCACGAGGTCTTCAACCAGGCTCCCCCCTTCGAGGGCGTCGATCTCTACTCCAGCAACGTGGCCCTCGTGGAGGCGGTTCAGCGCGAGGGCGCCGGCTGGATCGACGAGCAGGCGCGCGAGATCGGCGCGTTCGCCGGCAGCGCCGAGGCGATCGAGCTGGGCCGGCTCGCCAACGAGAGCCCGCCCGTGATGCGCACCCACGACCGCTTCGGCAACCGCATCGACGAGGTCGACTATCACCCGGCCTACCACCGCTTCATGGAGGCCTCGATCTCGCACGGACTGCACTGCATCCCCTGGACGGAGAAGCGCGCCGGCGGGCACGCGGCGAGGGCGGCGACGTTCATGACGATGTCGCAGGCCGAGGGAGGCCACGGGTGTCCGATCTCGATGACCTGCGCGGCGGTGCCCACGCTGCGCAAGCAGCCCGACCTCGCCGCCGAGTGGGAGCCGCGCCTGTTCTCACGTGTCTACGACGCACGCCACATCCCGCCCGCCGGGAAGGACGGCGTCACGTGCGGGATGTCGTTCACCGAGAAGCAGGGCGGATCGGACCTGCGCGCCAACACGACGACCGCGCGGGCGCTGGGCGGCGGCGGGGGGGGCGGCGAGTACGAGCTGACCGGCCACAAGTGGTTCTGCTCGGCGCCGATGTCAGACCTGTTCCTCATAACGGCGCTCGCGGAGGAGGGGCTCTCCTGCTTTTTGCTGCCGCGCATACTCCCCGACGGGACCCGCAACCGCTTCCACATCCAGCGCCTCAAGGACAAGCTCGGCAACCGCTCCAACGCCTCCGCCGAGATCGAGCTGGACGGCGCATGGGCGCAGATGGTGGGCGAGCCCGGCCGGGGCGTGGCGACGGTGGTGGAGATGATCAACCACACCCGCTTGGACTGTGTCCTGGGCTCGGCCTCCGGCATGCGCCTGGGCGTCGCCATCGCCACCCATCACTGCGCCGGGCGATCGGCCTTCGGCAAGCCCCTGATCGAGCAGCCGCTGATGCGCAACGTGCTCGCCGACCTGTGCGTGGAGTCCGAGGCGGCCACGATCACGGCGATGCGACTCGCGCGCGCATACGACGAGGCCGAGAGCGACGAGCACGAGGCGCTGTTCAAGCGCCTGGCGACCGCCGTGGGCAAGTACTGGACCTGCAAGCGCGGCCCCGAGCACGCGGCCGAGGCGCTGGAGTGCCTTGGCGGCAACGGCTACGTGGAGGAGTCGGGCATGCCGCGGCTGTACCGCGAGATGCCGGTGAACTCCGCCTGGGAGGGCTCGGGCAACGTGATCTGCCTCGACGTGTTGCGCGCGCTGGCCAAGCAGCCCGGCACGCTCGACGCGTTCTTCGACGAGCTGGAGCTCACGAGCGGGACCGAGCAGCGCCTGGACTCCCACGTGCGGCGGCTGAAGGACGAGCTCTCGGACTTCGAGGACGTCGAGTGCAGAGCGCGGCGCATCGTCGAGGACATGGCGCTCGCGCTGCAGGGCTCGCTGCTCGTGCGTCACGGCGCGCCCGCTGTGGCGGACGCCTTCTGCGCCTCGCGCCTGACGGGCGAGCGGGGCCTTCAGTACGGCACGCTGCCGGCCGGCACGGAGTTCGAGGCGATCATCGAGCGCAACCGCGTGCAGGTCTGAGCGCTTACACAGCCTAAGATCAATACATGGCCACGAGAGCACCGATGCAGGCGCGCGGCAGCATCCAGCTTGCCCGACTCTTCGGCATTCGCATAGGGGTGAGCGCGAGCTGGTTTCTCGTACTCGCGTTTCTCATCGTCTTCCTCTCCGACTACTTCCACAGAGTGCTCGGGGGGTCCACCAGCACGGCCTACGCGGTCGCCGTGGGAGGCGCGCTCGGCTACTTCGCCTCGCTGATCCTGCACGAGCTCGGGCACGCGCTCGTCTCGCGGAGGCTTGGCATCGCGATCTTGGGCATCGACCTGTGGTTCTTCGGCGGCATGGCGAGGCCGGCGCGCGAACCTGAGACCCCGGGTGAGGAATTCAAGGTGGCCGCGGCCGGGCCGGCCGCGACGTTCGCAGTGCTGCTCGTCTGCGTGGGGGCGACCGCCGCGATAGCCAGCGGCGGGCACTTCACCGACGCGGTGCTCACCCGCGAAGGCTTCACCACCACGCCGGTGCTGGCGCTGCTGGCCTGGCTTGCGTTCATCAACTCGGCGCTGCTGGTCTTCAACCTCGTCCCGGCGTTCCCGCTCGACGGCGGGCGGATCGCGCGCGCGGCGATCTGGTGGCGCACCGGGGACCGCCATCGCGGCACGCGCATCACCGGCCGCGCCGGCCAGGGGTTCGCGCTCGCGCTCGGCCTCGTCGGCCTGCTGGGTCTTCTCACCGGCAGCGGCTTCGGCCTGTTCACGCTCCTGCTCGGGCTGATCCTCTACCAGGCCTCCGGCGGAGCGGTGATGCAGGGCGCGCTCGGCCAGCGCATCCAGAGCGTGAGGGTGGCGGACATCATGGACCGCGAGCCTCCCACGATGTTCGCCGAGCTGAAGCTGCTCGACGCGCAGGAGCAGTTCTTCATGCGCTACCGCAGGCCGTGGTTCGCGGTGGTGGACCACGCCCGCCACTTCCTCGGGGTGGTGCGCTCGGAGCGGATCGATCAGGAGATCGCCGCGGGGCGCCCGGCGCTCGAGGTCGCCGAAGTGCTCGAGCAGGACCTGCCGGTGCGCATCGACGAGCAGGAGCCGCTCGAGTCGCTCTTGCGCAGCGAGGGCCTCGGGCGGCTCGGCGGGATGGTGGCGGTCGACGCCGACGGCGTATTGCGGGGCGTGGTGACGGTGGCGCAGATCCGCCAGGCGCTCAGCCCGGCCGGCGGGTCTTGAACGCCGGCACGCCCGGATGGCCGCGCCCATAACCGGCGCAGCCGGTGCCCATAACCGGCGTGCATGAATGCCCAAAACCACGTGCATGCCTTGGCGAGGGCGGCACGGCACGGAGGGTGGCGCTCGTTATAGAGTCCCGCCCGACCACACCACCGCCCCACTCCTCCGACCACCCCCAGGGAGCTCATGCCGGCACATGACGTATTGATCATCGGCGCAGGCCTCGCGGGTCAGCGCGCCGCGCTCGCCGCCGCGCAGGCCGGCTCCAGTGTCGCGATCCTCAGCAAGGTCCACCCCGTGCGCTCGCACTCGGTGGCGGCGGCCGGCGGCATCAACGCGGCGATCAGCGTCGATGACGACTGGCGCTCGCACGCGTACGACACCGTCAAGGGCTCTGACTTCCTCGGCGACCAGGACGCGATCGAGATCATGTGCTCGGAGGCTCCCGCGGAGGTCATGCATCTCGAGCACATCGGCGTGACATTCCACCGCAACGACAAGGGCGAAATGGACCTGCGCGCGTTCGGCGGGGCCTCGGCGAAGCGGACCGCCTACGTGGCCGACATCACGGGGCAGGCGATGTTGCACGTGCTCTACGAGCAGCTGATGAAGCACCACGAGACGGTCGAGCGCTACGAGGAGTGGTTCACGACCTCGCTGCTCAAGGACGAGGCGGGCCGCTGCTGCGGGGTGATCGCGCGCGACGTGCGCAGCGGGCGGATGGAGGCGTTCACCGCCAAGAACACGATCCTCGCGTGCGGCGGAGCCGGGCAGGCCTACAAGCCGACGACAAACGGCCTGATCGTCACCGGCGACGGGATCTCGATGGCCTACCGGGCCGGCGCCCCGCTGATGGACATGGAGATGGTTCAGTACCACCCGACCTGTTTGGTCGAGACCGGCATGCTCATCACCGAGGGCGCGCGCGGCGAGGGCGCCCACCTGCTGAACGCCAACGGCGAACGCTTCATGGAGAAGTCGGCGCCGAACAAGATGGAGCTCGCCTCGCGCGACGTGGTCTCGCGCGCCGAGCAGATCGAGATCAACGAGGGCCGCGGCGTCGGCCCGGGCGGAGCGGGCATCTACCTCGACGTGACGGTCGTGCCGCGCAAGCGCACGCTGGAGGCGCTGCGCGAGATCGTCAACCTCGGGCGCGACTTCGCCGGCGTGGACATCACACGCGAACCGATCATGATCCGCCCGGGCCAGCACTACATCATGGGCGGAGTGAAGACGGACGTGAACGGAGCCACCTCGGTGGAGGGGTTGTACGCCGCCGGCGAGGTGGCGTGCGTGTCGGTGCACGGCGGCAACCGCCTCGGCGCCAACTCGCTGCTGGACACGCTCATCTTCGGCCGCCGCGCGGGCGAACACGCCGCGGAGCGGGCCTCGAGCATGGCGATGCCGAGCGTCGACGCAGACGCCCGGCTGCGCGAGGACGCGGCTCGGATCGACTCGATCATCGCCCGCCCCCACGACGGCAGGCGGGTCTCGGAGATCAAGAGCGAGCTCGGCGAATTGATGAACCGCCACGCGGCGGTGTTCCGCGACCAGGACGGCCTGCAGACGGCGCGCGAGACGATCGGGCGCCTGCGGGCGGAGGCCGATCGCGCCTGGATCGACGACCGTGGGACCGTCTTCAACCAGGACGTGCTCGGCGCGATCGAGCTCGGCTACATGGTCGACTGCGCCGAGGCGACGGTCGTCGCGGCGCTCGAGCGCAAGGAGTCCCGCGGCGCCCAGTACCGCACCGACTACCCCGAGCGCAACGACGAGGAGTGGCTCAAGCACATCGACATCTCGCTGGGCGAGGGCGGGGCGGGCGGGCCTCAGGTCTCCTACTCGCCGGTGACGTTCACCCAGTGGCAGCCCGAGGTGAGGAAATACTGATGGTGGGTGGGCACTGGAGATCATCATCCCGTTCGGACCGACAGAGCAGGAGCGTCAACGATGGCTGAAGTGCGCGACAGGCCACCCGAGCAGTTCACCTTCAGGCTGCGCCGCTACGACCCCGAGTCCGGCGAGGCCCCCTACTGGGACGAGCACACGGTCGAGCTCGAGCCCCACCGCTCGGTGCTCGAGGGGATCCTGCAGGCGCGCGACAAAACCGACGGATCGATCGGGATCCGCTGCTCATGCCGCCAGGCGATATGCGGCTCGTGCGGCGTGCGCGTGAACGGCGAGCCGTCACTGGCCTGCCACACCCACCTGGACGCCGCCAAGGCGTCGGCGAAGGACGGCGTGATCGAGATCGAGCCGATGGGCAACATGCCCGTGCTCAAGGACCTGATCGTGGACATGGACGCGGTCCACTGGAAGAAGATCCAGCGGGTTACGCCCTGGCTGCTGGCCAAGCAGCCGGTGCCCGAGCGCGAGTACATCGTGGACCG
This sequence comes from uncultured Solirubrobacterales bacterium, assembly GCA_963714635.1. GTDB lineage: Bacteria > Actinomycetota > Thermoleophilia > Solirubrobacterales > Solirubrobacteraceae > Palsa-744. The sequence continues at coordinate 11,096 of CAVQPM010000007.1, forward strand.
CGAGAGCATGGTGGACATCACGCAGACGATGGCGTGCATCCAGTGCGGGGCGTGCGTGAGCGACTGCCTGGCGATGGAGGTCGACCCGGGCTTCATCGGCCCCGCGGCGCTCGCGAAGGCGTACCGCTTCGTGGGCGACCCGAGGGATGCCGAGCAGCGCGAGCGCCTGATCGATCTCTCAGAGGACCCGCAGGGGATCTACGACTGCACGCACTGCTTCAAGTGCGTGCAGGCCTGCCCGAAGGACGTCAACCCGATGGGCCAAATCATGCGGCTGCGACGGATCGCCGGTTCCGACCAGCACATCGTCGATCAGAACAACGGGCACCGCCACGAGGAAGCGATCGTGACGCTCATCAAGGACTACGGGCTGCTGCACGAGGCGGAGATGCTGCCGCGCTCCTACGGCGGGAACTCGTGGTTCGGCAAGTTCCATCCCGCCGCGGGCAAGGAGCTGCTCAACTCGCTGCCGGTGGTGGTGCGTGGGGTGATGAAACGAAAGATGAACATCAAGATCGCGATGTTCGGCCACAAGATCGGAAAACAGGATCTGGGCGCGGTGAAGAGGATCTACGAGAAGGTCGAGAGCAAGCCCGAGCGCTACGAGCTGAACCTGTATGTGAGCGGCTACGACGAAGACGTCGAGGCGCCCGTCGCGAGCGCGGCCGCCGAGAGCGGATCGACACAGTCCACCGAAGGGAGCGCCGCGTGATGAAGGTCGCCTACTGGCCAGGCTGCGTGAGCCGCGGCTTCACCCCCGAGCTGCACGGGTCGATGGCGAAGGTGGCGCCGCTGCTGGACATCGAGCTGGTGGAACTCGACCGCGGCAACTGCTGTGGTTGCGGCGTTATCGCCGAGCACAACCAGGAGCTGGCGGACACGCTGAACGCGCGCACGTTCGCGCTCGCTCAGCAGGTGGAGGGCGCGGAGCTGATGATGAACATCTGCTCGACCTGCCAGGGCGCGCAGAGCGAGTGCCAGGAACGATTGGACGCGAACGCCGAGTACCGCGCGCACGTAAACGAGACGCTCGCCGAGGAGGGCCTTACCTATAGTAAGGATCCCGCCCACCCACTCACGAACAAGAACTTCCTGTGGCTGCTGGTCGAGGAGATCGGCCTGGAGAAGCTGAGCTCGCTCGTGAAGCGCCCGCTCACCAACCTCAAGGTGGGCCCCTTCTACGGCTGCTACATCGTGCGCCCGCGCAACCGCCTGGGCATCGACGCAGAGCACCCGCGCGACCACTACCTGGAGCAGGTGATCGACGCGCTGGGCGGCACGGTGATCGAGTACGCCGGTACGCACAAGTGCTGCGGCTTCCCGATCATCACGATGAACAAGGAGGCCTCGCTCAAGCAGGCCGGTCGCCATCTCGGCGACGCGGTGGACGCCGAGGCCGACTGTTTGGTGACGCCTTGCCCTCTGTGCCACCTGAATCTGGACATGCAGCAGCCGCTCGCCGAAAAAGTCGTTGGCCGCGAGCTTGAGATGCCGGTGCTGCATCTCCCCCAGCTCGTGGGGCTGGCGCTGGGCTTGGAGCCGAAGGAGCTGGGCATGAGCCGCCATGTCGTGAAGCCGACATCGGTGATCGACTGGTCGACGTCGGTCGTGGGCGCAGCGGCCTGAGGCGCCCCACGCGCGCGCGGGGCATCCCAAGAACGGACACAACCCACACGCGACGCCCGTCGTCCGCGTAGGCTGCAACCCGTGCGCGTCCTCACAGTCGTAGGCAACCGCCCGCAGTTCATCAAGGCGGCCGCCGTGTCGGGCCTGTTGCGGGCCGAGCACGAGGAGGTGCTCGTGCATACCGGCCAGCACTACGACGACGCGCTGTCGGCGGTGTTCTTCAGGGGGCTGGGGCTGGCCAAGCCCGAGCGCGAGCTGGGGATCGGCGGCGGGTCGAACACTTCGCAGACGGCGCGGATGTTGGGCGCGCTGGAGCCGCTGCTCGCCGAGATCGCACCCGACGCGGTGCTCGTCTACGGCGACACGAACTCGACGCTCTCCGGCGCGCTGGCGGCCGCGCAGCGAGGGGTGCCGGTGGCGCACGTGGAGGCCGGGATGCGCTCGTTCGACCGCTCGATGCCCGAGGAGCTGAACAGGGTGCTGTGCGACCACATGAGCGCGCTGCTGTTGTGCGCGTCGGAGACGGCGGCCGAGAACCTGCGCGCCGAGTCGGCGCACGGGCAGATCGAGGTGGTTGGGGATGTGATGGTCGATGTGGCGTGCTCGTGGCGACCCGACGCCCCCGCCATCAGTGAGGCTCTTGCCGCCTATGACATCGAGCCCGGCGAGTACCTGCTGCTGACCGCCCACCGCGCCGGCAATGTCGACGATCCCGAGCGGCTGCGGGCGTTCGTAGATGTCGTTGCCGGGTTGCCCGGACGCGTCATATTTCCGGTGCACCCGCGCACGCGGGGACGCCTGCGCGAGACGGGCCTGATGACAAAGCTCGAAGGGCTCGACGGGGTGCTCCTCACCGAGCCGCTCGGCTACGTCGAGTTCGCCGCGCTGGTGCACGGCGCGCGCGCGGTGCTGACCGACTCGGGGGGTGTGCAGAAGGAGGCCTACCTCGCCGAAGTGCCGTGCGTGACGCTGCGCGCGAACACCGAGTGGGTGGAGACGGTGCAGAGCGGATGGAACACGCTCGTGGGCCTGGATGCAGAGCGAGCGCTGCAGGCGCTCGAGCGGCCGGCGCCGGCGGAGCATCCACGGCTGTACGGCGATGGGAAAGCGGCGGAGCGCTGCGTGGCGGCGGTCGGGCGGTTGGGCGGCTAAGAACGTCTTTCAAATGATCGCGGTCGGTCGCGCGGTGAGCTCCAGATCTTGCAGGTTTTGGGGAATATCTCCCGAACTACGCGCGCCCACCTCGGCCGGCGCGACCGTGCCGTACAGGCGGTAGAACCTGCCGCGGCGGTGGCGATAGCGGTTCAGTCGAGAGTCGGCGTCTTGATGCAGCAGCCTTCGATGATTCCCGTGCCGATCCCGACGTAGGAGCCGTCGGGATGGACGATCACGCGGTAGTGGGCGCGCGTCCCCGAGCGATAGCGGATCGTGCACGACCATGGGTTGCGCAGCACCCGAGCTGTGCCGGGCCGGCAGCGCACGAGGGCGGGTGGCGTGCGGTTGGCCGGTCGTACGGGCTCAGGCGCCTTGGCCACGAACGCCTCGACGCGCCCAGCGCTCAGGGCCGTCGCCGAGCTGACCGTCAACGAGCGCGACTGCCGGTAGCGAAACAGTTCCTCGCCGCCGCGACTGCGTAGCGCTGCCACAGCGCCGATGGTCCCGACGATGACCGTCGCCCACACTACAAACGCGGCAAGCCTTCGCATCCACTCACCCTAGCCGCACACGATCCGCGTGACGAGGCGAGCGGCCCGGCGTTGAAGCCGACCGGCTGCCGTCCGATCTCGCCCCCAACGACACGAGGGCCCGCTCGCGCGGGCCCTCGTCACATTCTTCGGCTATACGAGCGGGCTAGTGGTGGTGGCCCTGGTGACCTTTGTCGCCGCCGCCTTTATCGCCACCGCCGGGGCCTTTGCCACCGCCTTTATCGCCGCCGCCGCCGCCGGGGCCTTTATCGCCGCCGCCGGGGCCTTTATCGCCACCGCCGGGGCCTTTATCGCCGCCGCCGGGGCCTTTATCGCCGCCTTTGCCTTTTTCGCCGCCCTGACCATGACATTCGTGATCGCCACCGCGACCTTTACCGTGATCGCAGTCTTTGTACTGGCTGAAGCTGGCGCTGCCTCCTCCACCGAAGGCGCCGCCGACGCCGCCACACGCGAGCGCAATCGCGCCACCCGTGCCGAGGGTTAGAGATGCGGCTACAAGAAGTGTCGTCAGGCGTGACCTCATGAAAAATCCCTTGTCTCGTGAGGAGCTGGATCGGCGTGCTCCGCTCATGGCCCGCAACTTGACTCGATCGAGTGCGAGCGGGTCGAGCGTTGGACGCCGGTCATTCAGCACGTCGGCGACCTCTTGAAGGTCATCCGAGAAGCTTTCCTCTTTGGATGTGCGGCTCATGTAGGGGTTATACGCACGAGCCCCCAGATTCCTGACAGCGATCTTCTTTTCCTTGTGGCATGCCGATATCGAAGATGATGCGAGCGATGCACGACGACGCGTTCGAGCGGCTCTACGCTGAGCACGCCCAGGCCCTCTACGGGTTCCTCAGCTACCGCACCGGCGATCGGGTGCTGGCGGAGGACCTGCTCGCGGACACCTTCGAGCGAGCGCTGCGCGCCCGCAGGCGTTTCGATCCGCGCAAGGCGAGCGAGAAGACCTGGCTCTATACGATCGCGCTCAACTGCCTGCGCGACCACGCACGGCGGCGGGCGGCCGAGGGCAGGGCGGTGGAGCGCATGGCGGCGACTTCGAGCCCGGGGGCAACCATCGATTTCGAGAAGATCGCCGACCGCGACCTCGTCAGCAGGAGCCTGAACGTGCTCAGCGAGGAGGAGCGCGAGGCGATCGCGCTGCGCTTCGGCGCCGAGCTGACGGTCCCGGAGATCGCCAAGCTGACCGGCGAGCGGCTCACGACTGTAGAGGGTCGCGTGTACAGGGCGCTGCGCAAGCTGCGCGAGGCGATCGACTGAGACGAGCTACGACGGCACTATCGAGAGATCGTTGCTGGCCAATGCGGCGGCACGCAGGGTCGCCGCCCGGCTCACCCATTCGCTCGGGCTGGAGGTCCGCAGCATCTTCGCCGCCTGGATGGTCAGCGGCTCGTATGGGTTCATCCTCAACGCACGCTCGGCGCTGCTCCTCGGGTCGATGCCCGCCGAGGCCTGGGCGACCGCGAGCGCATAGTAGGCCTCCCAGCTGCTGGGATCGAAGTGCACGGCCTGTCGCATCGCCGCGACGCCCATCCTCGGTAGGCTGCGGCGCAGATCGCAGAAGCCGACGATCTCATAGGGCTCGGGACGGATGTCGAGCCACCCGATCGACGACAACGCCGCAGAGCTCGCCTTGGGGCAGTTCGACGCGTACAGCGCGTGCTCCGCGTCGCCGAGCCGCGTCTGCGAGCCGATGATCAGCACGGGCAGTACAGCGGTGGCGAGCAGCAGCAGGCCGAGAGCCAGACGGCTGCCGTGGCCGGGGATCCAACCCGGCCCGGACCCGTCGCGGGGACCGAGCGCGAGACCCGCCGCCGCGAAGAATCCGAGCGTGGTCACGGGCATCTGCCAGTCCCAATCGACGCCCGCGTGTAGAGCCCAGACGACCGCGGCCGCGAGCAAAGCGCCGTAGAGCGAGCGCCGCGACCCGCGCGCGCGCGCGGCCAGGGCGCCCAGGATCGCTGCCACGACGATCAACAGCAGGAGCAGCCCCGGCATCCCAAGCTCCGCCATCGTCTCGAAGTACAAGCTGTGAGCGTTGACGGTATAGGCAAAGCGGGGGCGCGTCTGGTCCCAGCTGACCTGATACATCCCAGCGCCGCGACCATGGAACGGGGCGGCGGAGAACCCGTGCAGTGCGACCCGCCACAGGTCGGTGCGTCCATTGTTGGAGGGGTCGGTCAGGCGCTGACGAAGGTCGCTATGGCTGCCGCTGGTAGCAGCGCCGCTCATGAAGCGGTTCCAGTCGTGCGCCACGCGCTGGGGAACGCTCAGCGCGAAGACAAGTACCGCCGCCGCCACCACCGCGCCAACGGTCACGGTGGTTTTCGCCTGGCGGCTCATCCACGGGGCGCCCTCGGAGCTGCGCAGGCGGGGGTCGAGATGGGCAGCGAAGAGCAGTCGCAGGCCGGCGGCTACGGCGGCGCAGACGACGGCCACAAGAGCGACTCGATGCCCCTGCGAAACGGCTGCGGGCGTGGTTGGATCGACCGTGTCCAGGAGATTGGCCTTATAGGCGACCACGACCAGCGCCGCACTGGGCAGGGCCGTCGCCGGCGCGCCGCTGAGCAGCCCGCGCGGGCGCGCGACGATGACGTAGACGACCAGTCCGAGAGCGCCGGCGGCGATCGCGCCGCGCGAGAACGTGAAGAAGAGCGTGGCGGCGAGCAACGGCAGCACGGTCGCCGCGAGCACCCGCACGAAGCGCCGCTCGGCGAGTGTGCACGTCAGGTGAAACGCGAGGACGATGCCCAGCGCCGCCAGCACGCCGAGCGCGTTCCAGTAGGTGACGGGATAGCTGAGCCGCTGGTTGGACACGTTGGGGGCGGTGTGCCACACATCGGGCAGCACACGGGAGATGAGGCCCGCCAGGCACACGATCGACGCGCCGATGAGGAGGCCCCGGACGAGCCAGCGAAGGTCTTGCATGCTCGGTCGGAAGGTCCCGAACAGGACGAGGATCAATAGGTAGAGCCACACTCGGTCGAACGCGATCAGCGCCCGGGCGGGCGAGTGAGACCACAGCGCGGACGCCAGCGTCAGGCCCCCGTACAGCGCCAGCGCGCCGATCGCCACGAGCGTGAGAGCTCCGAAGCCCTCCACCGGATGACGCGCCTGCAAGAGTCTCACGATCAGGATCTGCGTGAGCACGAGCGCCGCGATGGCGGGTGTCGAGGGGAAGTAGCCGCCCGCGCTGAACCCCGTGAAGACGATCAGCGCGCCCGGCAGCAGCATGAGCGCAATCCGGCCGAGCTCCTCGCCGCGCGTGGCAGATGCGTTGTTCATTGCCGGCGCATCCTCCCCCGCCGGCGGACCGGCTTCTATCGCGACGCCCTCGACCACAAGGGCAAGCTACACCGCCTGGCCGGCGACTAGGCGGTGGCCAGAGCTTCTGCGAGGTCGTCGGCGTTGGTCTCGATCAGGCTTGGGACGGTGACGGTGATCTTGCTGTCGCGCTCGAGGAGCCACTTCGCGTTGACGATCGTTATGCCGATCACCTCTCCATTCTCGTCCATCCGCACGGCATGTCCCTCAGGGGTGCTGAATGTCTCCGCTGCCTCCTGCCGCTCGCGTCGGCGCAGGTAGAGCACGTCGCCGTCGCTGTCATAGGAGACGTGATCGAACTCGTATGGGCCGACATGGACGCTATGCACCGGACGGCGATCTCCTACGTCGTTGACGATGCCCTCGTCGGGTGCCCTGGGGATGGCCGCTCCATGGAGTGTGCGCGCCTTGGAGCCCGACGATCGCCCAGTTCACCCCTCGGCCGTAGGCACAGGCGCCTCGGCCGAGGCGACCCCGTTGGACGACGCGGCAACGCCGGAGGGCCGCTTTGCCCCGGCGGGCGCGTAGTCGTAGCCATACCCGTAGCCGTAGGAGCCGAGCCGGCCCGCCTTGAAGCCGTTCGCGACGACCCCCAGCAGCGGGGCGCCGGCGCCGGTGAGGGTCTCGTGCAGGCGCTCGGCGACGTCGCGGCGGTTGCGCCCCACACGGCCGACGATGATGACCCCGTCGACCTTGGGCAGCAGCGGAAAGGCATCGGAGACGGCGGTCAGCGGGGGCGTGTCGATCACGACGAGGTCATAGCTCGCTTTGGCCTGTGCCAGGAGACCTTCCATCGCATGGCTCTCGATCAGCTCACCCGGGTTGGGCGGCAGAGCGGCGCCTGCGACCAGCACGTCAAGGGCCCGCTCTTTGGGGGCACTGCCGGACGGGATCCCCAGATCGATCGACTGGGCGGCCTCGCTGAGCGCGATCGTCCCGAGCAGCACGTCCGCGAGCCCGGGACCGGACTGGACGTCGAGCTGCTTGGCGAGCGTGGGACGCCGCAAGTCGACCTCGAGCAGCAGCACTCGCGAGCCCATCCGCGCGGCGGCCGCGGCCAGGTGGCGGGCGACCGTGCTCTTGCCGTCGCCCGGAGCGGCGGAGGCGATCAGCAGCGTGCGCAGCTCACGATCGACGTTGAAGTAGCGCAGGTGGGCGCGAATCAGGTGGAACGCCTCGGCCTCGCCGGCGGGCAGGGGACCACGCGAGTCGCCCTTGCCACGCGGGTCGCGCGAGAGCGCCGGGCTCTCGGGCACGACACCCAGCAGCGGCAGGCCGTAGATCGCCTCCAAATCCTTCGGCTCGCGGATGCGCCGGTCGAAGCGCTCCAGCAGAAAGGCGATCCCGATGCCGAGCAGCAGGCCCAGCACTGCGCCGAGGGCCGTATTCCTGGAAACCTTTGGTGAGGACGGCGACGTCGGGACAGTCGCGGCCTGCGCGACCTGCACGTTGCCGTTGCGCAGTTCGGCGAGCACCCCGAGCGACTGCGCGCGGTCCTGCAACGCGAGCCCCGCGGTGCCGGCCCGTTCCTTCGGGGAGAGCGCCGCCAGCTGCTTGTTGACGAGCCTCAGGGCCGATGCGTAGTAGGCGTGGTTGCTGTTCTGCTGCTCGGTGACGAACAGTTCGGTGTAGGTGTTCGCGATGCCGGCCGCGAGCACCGGCGAGGTCGCGGTGGCCGCGACGTTGACGATGTTCGATTCCCCCTGCGCGCTCACGCTCAACTCTTCGCTGACCTTTTCCTTCGTCAGCCCCTGCCCGAGCAGGCCCGCGGTCTTCGCCGCCATGTCGCCGAGCTGGACGAGCTTGAGGTTCGTGTTCTGCTAGGGCGAGCTGGTTGTTGCTGCTCGCCACCGGGAGTCCGGCGACCTGCTGGCCGAGCTGGTTGTTGCTGAAGACGAGCGAGGCCGTGGCGGTGTACTTCTTGGTCTGGTGCTTGGAGAAGCCGTAGGCCGCGGCGGCGACCAGCACGAAGCAGAGCACGATCCATGGCGCGCGGCGACGGAGGACGCCCAGCACCTGCTCCAGGCTTAGGTTTGTCTGCTCAGTGTCCATTCAGTTGCCTTACTCGCCGCATCCGTGGGCACATGAACGAAACCGCCCGCTTGCGGCCTGCTCGGCGAACGCCGCAAGTTCGAGATAGTAGACCACGCGCCGTTCCATGCGCAAGGCCCGCACGATATCGAGCGAGGAAGGATACGGCAAAGCACGCGGGGAAGAACATCGCGCACCTGCGCCAGCTTGGCCCCCGCACGACGCTGACCCCCGCCGCCGGGCGCCCGCGACGTCGAGTACGTGACGATCGGCGGTATCGCGATCCAGGCGTATGGGGGTCAGCATCAGGCACTGGGCCTCGATGTCGCCATTGCCGCATCCACCGACAACCTCGCGCGACTGGCAAGTGCGCTGCTCGACCTCGACGCTCGAATCCTTGGGCCCGACGGCCAGCGCTCACCGTTCGCCACCGGCCGGCCGCAGGATCTCGCCGACGTCCGGCTGCTCGAATCGCTCGACGACGCACCCTGAGGCAGAAGCCGCCGAAGGAGCTCGTCGAGATCTTTAGAGCACCACCAGTTCGCGCTGGGGCGTCGCTGCCGGCCCATACTCGAAGCCGAGGATCGCGCGTGCTTCCAGAGCCTCGGCGAGTCGCATGAGTGTACGTGCGTTGGTCGCGTGTGCTCCGCTCTCGATCCGTGAGATCGCCGACGCTGTGGTGTCCATCCGCCTGGCGAGCTGCTCTTGGGAGAGGCCGAGCGCCGCCCTGCGCATGATGACCAGCCGCGCCAGGGCCTCGAATGGGGCGAGGCGCTCGTGCTCGGTGCGAATCTCAACATCCTTGAGCGATGCGCGGATGTCGTCGGCGACAGACGTGCCGATCGGGCTTTGATCATGGGGGTGTTTGGTTTGGCGTGGCATTGGCGGCGCTCTCAAGGGCAAGGTTAGCATTTTTGTGAAGTCTTCTCAAGGCGCGTCGTGTCCCGCCGCCCGTGGCGGGCGGCGCGGCTTTGTGTTCATGCGTGCCTGGAAGTCTTGCCATCGCATCCTGGCTGTCTGGACCTCGGAGGTGGACAGCTTCCGTGTCGTCTTGCGGAAGGCATGGAGCAGAACAAGCAGCCCCTCCGATCGCCGATAGAGCACACGGCAGTGCTCTGCTCCGAAGTGGCAGCGCAGCTCTCGCAACTCGCCATCGACCTGGGAGCTGTGCGGGAAGGGAAGATGCGGGGCCTCGTCGCTGAGCAGGTTGAGACGGGCGATCTGATTGATCCACACCGGGCAGCACTACGACCGGCTGATGTCCGACATCTTCCGTGCTGTGGCTATGCCCGTGCGAGTAGAACCTGGAAGGGGATGTCCCCTGCCTCTGCATGATCGATCTGGATGCCGAGACTATGCGGGCCGGCCGCCTGAACTGGCAGCACAATGCCACCAGTGATCGAGAAAATGCCGCGCCAGCCCGGCGCATGAAACTCGCCGAACTTCGGTGTGAACGGTACGTTGACTGGCTCGCCGACGACTTGCAGTCGTGGATCGCGGATCAGCAGCGAGACTGTGTGTTCGGTGTCCGCCTCCGCTTCGTCGAATACGAGCTGCAGCACAAAGGCGATCGAGACATCAACTGGAAGGTGGCGAACGCCGAAGACATTGATCCCTCCGCCGGTGACGTTGAGCAGCCCACCTTGCGGCTCAACCTCGGCGTAACGCGCCAGCAGCGCGGTCTGCACCTTCATGCAGCGATGGTGGCCATGAGCTGCAGATCGCCCTTCTGCTGGGCGGCGCGCGTCGCATCGGCCAACTCGCGAACCGAGCGCGCATCGTCGATCACTCGAACCTCGCCTGCGTGCAGGTCGATGAAGAGCATCAGGCTGTTACCCGGACCAGTCGACATTGCTTGGGATTGCTCGTGTATCTCGGTCACCTCACCTTCCAGTCTAGTCGCAGAGAGTCCTCTTGCCGAGCACTCTGCCGCGAAGTTTGAGGCCGGCATCGGACGGAATGGCGACGTCTGGATGGCGATGCCGGGGCCAACGCGGGACGACCGGGCCATGGACGCGGATGCGCCCCGTCGGGCAACAGCCCCGCACGACGCGAACCCCCGCCGCCGGGCGTTTTCCCAAGCCGCTGCCCTGGCTGCCCCATGAGGATCGCCTACGTCCTCGCGCCGGTGATCGGCGAGGTCGCTGGCGTGCGATCCCCGTGGTCCGCGCTTCTACGGCCGCGTGGCCGGCCGGCCGAGCTACGCGGCGGCGATGAGCCGCAGCGAGGCTTCCGGGAATGAGATGTCTTCCTCCTGCAGCGTCTCTCTGGCGGGACCGTGGATTGGGACCCGCACGACGACACGAGGATGGCCCGGCGGACCGTAGACCTCGACGACCTGCCCAACGATCTCGTCCAGGCCCCACGGAACGGCCACAGTGTCGCCCCATTTGACGCGCTTCTTGTTCGCTGTGTTGCGCTTTGCCTTCGTCGTCACGATTTCTCACCAAGGCTCTTTCCGTCCGAACAGCCGGCCGAGTTGGGCTGCTGTCTCAGCGTCGAGGTTATCAGCGAGGATGTCGAGTTTGCCCCGTTCCAGGCTCCGCACCTGTCCGAACTGCTTGTTGACGACTCCCTTCGCCGCGGGATTGTCCGGGGCTATCCATGACGCGAACACATCGCACGCCTGGTCGTGCAAGTCCCGCGCGAAGCCCTGGAACTCAGCGGCGAGTCGCAAAAAGAGCGCCTCGCTGAGCACAGCTGTGAGCCAACGCCGCCTCTGGTTGGGACCGCCGGCGTGAATGTGAGCATCCATCAGCGCGTCAAGGCGCTCGCCGCGCTCCCTGCGCCAGGTCATGAGGGCGCTCGATGGCATGGCGGCGCACGCTACCCCGCGCTTGCGACGCTTGCCGTCGGCGATCCTGGCCGTAGGGCCACCTCCGCCGGGCGGTTGCCGGGCCCATATGTCCCACGGTTGTGCGGGATTGGGCGTGTGGCGCGACCCCTGCCCATCCGCCCGGGCGACGTGTCGGCGAGCCAAACCTGGCCGGGAAACGCTCAGCGCGCGGGTCCTACGACGAGCGGGGCGAGCGTGGCTTCGGAGCGACTTGGCGAGACGATGGCGCTTCCTACCGCGCGGGGTACGGCGTGGGCCGCCGGCGGACGGCGATCGGGGCCGTGAGGCGGTTCCCGTCCTCAGAGCCCACCCCCCGGGCGGAGCGCCGGCGGGCGTGAGCGTGCGCGGGGGACCGGCCGCGGATGCGCCCCAAAGACCGCGGCCCCGCACGACGCGGACCCCGCCGCCGGGCGCCGGCCCAAGCCGCTGCCCTCCCTCCCCCACGAGGATCGCCTACGTCCTCGGCGCGAGGCCGAGCTTCGTCAAGATGGCCCCGGTCATTGCCGAGCGATCACAGATCGGCCGGCGCCGGCGGATGCCGGACGGCCGCCGCGCGCTGATCCACACCGGGCAGCACTACGACCGGCTGATGAGCGACATCTTCCTGGAGGAGCTCGGGGTGCCGGCGCCAGACCACATGCTCGGTGTGACGCTACGGCGAGTACAAGGCATCGATCGACATCGCGGGCCAGATCATCGTCGGCTCCCTTCCCAAGCGGGCACTCCGCCTCGTCCGAGCCTGGGCCGAGCTGCACGCCGACGAGCTGGACGCGGACTGGCAGCGCGTCGTCAACAAGGAACCCTTGGCACCGATCGATCCGCTGCTTTAGAATGGGACCAATGGACAAGCTCGTGGATGTCACCGGCGCCGAGGTTCTTGGCGACCACCGTCTACGCCTCACCTTCGAGGACGGGGTCGTCGGCGACATCAGCTTCACCGACCGCATCTGGCGAGGCGTCTCTGAGCCGCTGGCCGATCCCAGCTTCTTCGCCCAAGTACGCGTAGATCCAGAGATCGGCACCGTCGTCTGGCCCAACGGCTTCGACATGGCTCCCGAGACACTGTACGAACGGGCCTGCCGGCACCAGGTCTCTCGCACCGCAGCAAGCGTCTAGCACGCGCCTTCTCCAACGCCGAGATCGCGCGCAAGCTGTTCGTGAGCGAGAGCAACGTCAAGAACCATCTCTCCTCCGCCTTTAAGAAGCTCGGCGTCAAGTCGCGCGGCGCCGCCGCCGAGCTGATCCTCGACCGTGACCGCGGTGAGCGGCGGCGTGTCGATCACGACCAGGTCATACGCGGAGCGCACCCCTTCCAGCAACACCTCCATCGCATGACTCTCTCGATCGCCGAGCAGGCTGTGGAGATGGGGTTCGGCAAGGGCAGGCTTCCCGAGATGGCTGCGCGTGGCGTGGTGGAGCGCGTAGACCGCGGGCTCTACCGCTTCCCTGCTGTGCCCCGCACAGCGCTAGACCAGTACATGGAGGCCGTCCTGTGGCCTCACCGTGCCCGGGGCGTGATCTCCCATGCCAGTGCGCTGGACCTGCACGATCTGTGCGACGTGAACCCGGCCCACATAGACCTCACGCTGCCGGCGGGCTATCGCGTGACCCGCGCGGCGCCAAGCATCTATCGCTTGCACCACCGCGACCTGCAACCGGCCGACATCGGCCGGCATGAAGGCATCCCCGTCGTTACGCCGCCGCGCGCGATCCTGGACGGCATCGAGGCCCACCTCCGGCACGGGTTGGTCCACCAAGCAATCGATACCGCCCGCAAGCGCGGGTTGATCACGCGCAGAGAGGCACTCGAGCTCGAACAAGGCTTGACTGTCGGGGTGAGATGAGCTTCCCCAAGGACAAGCCGCCCCACAGCGTCAAGGTGCTCCACCGCTGGATCACCACGTACGAGAAGCATGCTTGCGGATATTCAAGGCCCGCGATAAGCACTCCTGGCCACCAACGGTCACGGCGTATGAGTCGTGACGAGTGCCCTACCGGGAGATGGCCCGTGAGGAGGGCTTCGAGATCGAGACGGTCGAGGAGGCTGCCGCCCTCGTAACCGAGATGATCGCCCAGATCGACGCCGCATCGAAAGCTGGGTGAGGCCAGCGAGAGCAGGTGGCCGACCGGCTCGCCGGGACCCCGATGATCTGTTGGGGTATGCGACATGACCACAAACGATACGCGCGGCTTGCGACAGGATTCTGCGACGGGGACGGCAAACGCAGTGCGGCCCCCGCTCGCGAGCGTCCTCGACCGCGAACGGCGGAAGCCGCCGAAGGAACCCACGGCCCGGGCGGAGTGCCGGCGGGTGTGAGCGCGTGCGGGGAGCCGGCCGCGGATGTGTGCCAAAGACCGCGGCCCCGCACGACGCGAACCCCCGCCGCCGGGCGTTTGCCCAAGCCGCTACCCTGGCTGCCCCATGAGGATCGCCTACGTGGTCGGCGCGAGGCCGAACTTCGTCAAGATGGCCCTCCGACCGATCACAGATCGTCCGGCGCCGGTAGCCGAAGGCCAACATCGCCACATTGAGATCCGATGAAATTTCGTTTCTGCCCCATCTGCAGCGATGAGCTGATCCCGCTCGCGAGCGGACCCGATCATGGACGCATGGGATGCCAGCGGGAGCATTTCGTGCATTACGAGAACCCCGCGGTCACCGCGTTTGCGTTTGTTGAACGAGACGGACGCTATCTGGTGCTCGAACGCGGCCAAGAGCCGTATCGAGGGCGCAGGGAGCTGCCCGGTGGATTCGTCGAGGCTGGGGAGAACCCCGTTGACAGCGTTCGACGCGAGATCTTCGAGGAGACGGGCCTCCGCGTCGAGGCGCCGAGCATCATCGGCGCGTACACCAGCCGCTATGGAGACGACGGCAAGTGGACGGTCGACGTGGCCTTCCACTGCCAGGCGTCTCCCGGCGAGTTGAGCCTCTCCGCTGAGAGTTCCGACGCGGCTTGGGTCTCGATCGAGCAGATGCCGCCGCTTGCCTTTGCGGGTGAGCGCAGCGCACTCGAGGAGTTCAAGCAAAGGCTCGCGTCGGCGTAGAGAGTCCATCCGCGGGGCAACGAGAAGGCGGGCTACGTCCTCACGAGATATAGTAGTGTTTCACGCGGGGAATGGGGTTCGGCGATTCTTTTCTCAGTCTATCCTCAAAGCTATCGAGCGTCCTTAGACACGGAGGTCTGATGAGCGATAATCTGGTTGTAGTCGCCGGCGGTGGAGGCTTCATCGGGGGCCATCTCGTCGCCAACCTGCTGAGCGAGGGCCACCGAGTCCGGTCGGTAGACCTCAAGCCGCTCGATGAGTGGTACCAGGTTCATGAGGACGCGGAGAACACGGTTTCGGATCTGCGCGTGAAGGGCGCCTGCACGGAGGCACTCGCCCATGCCGACGATGTCTACAACCTTGCCGCCGACATGGGTGGGATGGGTTTCATCGAGAACAACAAGGCGCTGTGCATGCTGTCGGTGCTGATCAATACGCATATGCTGCAAGCTGCCCAGCAGCACGAAGTGCAGCGGTTCTTCTATTCGTCATCGGCATGCGTCTACGCGGCCGACAAGCAGACCGACCCGGACAATCCCGGGCTGAAGGAGAGCGACGCCTACCCCGCCCTGCCGGAGGACGGCTACGGCTGGGAGAAGCTTTTCAGCGAGCGCATGTGCCGGCACTTCCGCGAGGACTTCGGGCTGTACACGCGCGTGGCTCGTTACCACAACGTCTACGGGCCACACGGAACATGGGACGGCGGACGCGAGAAGGCGCCGGCTGCGATCTGCCGCAAGGTCGTCGAGGCCAAGCTCGCCGGCAGCAAACAGATCGAGATCTGGGGTGACGGAGAGCAGACCCGCAGCTTCATGTACATCGACGACTGCGTGTACGGGTCGAAGGTGATCCTCGACTCGCGACATCCTCGAGCCGATCAACCTCGGGTCCAGCGAGATGGTGACCATCAACCAACTCGTCGACATCGTCGAGGACATCGCGGGCATGAAGCTGGAGCGTCAGTACGACCTGTCCGCGCCCAAGGGCGTGCGGGGCCGCAACAGCGACAACACGATGATCCAGGAAAGGCTGGGCTGGGAGCCGAGCATCTCGCTGCGCGAGGGGCTCGAGAAGACCTACGCCTGGATCTTCGACCAGGCCTCCGCCCTGAGTCCCGCCGGGTAGAGGATCGGCCCCGCCCTACTCTTCGAGCGCCCCGGGAACCGCTTCTAGGTATGCGGAGGAGGGGAAGTGTCCCTCTCCCTCCGACAGGCCTCCGACTTGGGAAGCAGGCTTGTACCACGGAAAGACCTCTCGGAGCACATCCTGATCCCCGTGATGGATCATACTCAGCGAGGCAAGCAGCCTGAAGCGGCTATTGCCAACGAGGAAGGCCGTCACCAGGGCGGTCTCGTTCCAGAAGAAGAGGTCAGTCTCGAGGATCGAGGGCGCGTAGTCATAAGGCAGCGTGATGTCGTGAAAGTGAACGAGGTGAGAGTCATCGAGTCTGGGAAGGACCTCGAACACGACGTAGTTGACGTCACTGCCGACCTTTACGGTGTGGGTCGAATCGATGAAAAGCAGCCCTCCTGCGCCGAGACTCGACAGGACTGCCGGATCCACCTGCTGTACGGGGCGGTCGATCAACTCAATGTGCTCGCGCCGGGCCTCGTCTCGAAGGTAATCCGTCGGATACGGATCGACGCAGACCAGCTCCACCTCGTATCCGGCCTCGGCGGCCGCCGTGAGCACTACCGCTGTCGAGACCCCAGCACCGACCTGGATCACCCGCCGGGGTTGCCGGGCGGCAATCACGCAGTATAGGAAGGCGCTCTCGATAGGACCGTAACCGGCAGCACCATTGGCGCGGCATGCCTCGGCATGAATGTCACGGCCACGAAGGCACTGCACGATCTCCGGGGTGCAGCACTCACGAACGAATTCGCACTGGCCCCCGAGGGCTACGCCATCGATCCCCACAAGGCTCCGCGGTCGCCGCCAGTGGTCGGTCGCGCGTAGTTCCCGGATGTCGGGAATCTGGGAGTAGAAGTGCCGAGGCAGCACATCGAAGCCTAGACGCTGCCCTGACTCGAAGGCACGGCGGGCCAGCAGCTTGCCGCGCTCCTTGAGCCGTCGTTTGAGGTCTTGCGACTCGCCCTCGATCACTGCCCCTCGTCTCCTTTTGTGTTCCTGCGGGACCAGTAGCCTAGCCTGCTGCGGAAAGTGCCTTCCCGAGCGCGATCTATCACGTCCCGCAACGTCTCATCGAACCGCTCGGCGAAGCCCGCCTGGGTGAAGTGATGCTGCGCGTACTGGTAGGCCGCGCGTCCACGCGCCGCGATCTCCGCAGGCGCCTGCAGGATCTCCGCCAGCTTGCGCGGAAAGGAGTCCGGATCTGAGCTGTCGATCACCCACCCGGCATCGGCCCTCTCCACGATCCGCGCAACCTCTCCGCCGGGGTTGACGGCCGCAAGGACCGGCAGACCGTAGGCCATGAAGTTCATGATCTTCGACGGGATGTTGAACTCGGCGCCCTCGTGCTGCTGACTGACGAAGGCGATGGTCGCGGCCTGAAGCTCCTGCTCCAAGCGATCGTCGACGACGACACCGGGCATCTCCACCCAGTCGGAGCGGATCTCAGAGCGCGTGTCCTCCGCAGCCATTCCATTGCCCGTGATGATGAAGCGGACGGGCGTGTCATCGAGAGCATCCGAGCGCTCAAAGGCCGCGACCAACGGCGCCAAGCCCTGGGAGTAGCCGATGTTGCCCATGCTCAGCAGGCGCAGGGGCTGTGCGTGATCCTCGAATGAGGGCACCCGGCGAGGTACACGGGTGGCTGGATCGTAGATCAGCTGGATCTTGGCCTCGGGAACGCCCTTTGCAGTCAGATTGTGCGTAAACGCCTCCGAGAGCACGACGATGCGATCGGCCTCGCGGTACGCGGCCTGCTCCAGGACGACGGGCCGCGCGGATGACCAGGCTGCTCTCGTCGACGATCCCGCTCGAAGATGCCCCGTCGGGAAGGATGTCGTGCAGCCAGATGACCCACGGCATCCGGCGCATACGGGCGTTCAGCATCCCCGGGAGCAGCGCGGGAAACGACGGGGAAGCGGAGACGAGGATATCGGGACGCGACAGCACCGGCAGGGCGGCGAACTGAGCGACCATGAACGAGAGCTCTTGCCGGTAGCGCTCGACCGCCGTATCGCGGCCGATCCAGAGGGGCAGGCGCAGTACTGGGATGCCGTTGCGCACCTCCCTGTAAGGCATCACCTTCGATCCCCACACCGGCTCCGGATAGTGGGGATGGGCGGCCACCACCTCGACCTGGTGTCCACGGTCGCGCAGCCCCTCGGCCCAGACCCGGCTCACTGGCCCGATGCCGGTTGGCTCGGGATCATAGTTGTAGCTCCAGAGTTGGATGTTCAAGGCAATGCGATAGGGTACGCAAATCTGGCCTGAATTGGTCTACGGTCGGGCGTTACCACGGTTCCAAAATCACGAGACTGGATGCACTTGAAGACGAAATTCTTAGAGTTGAACAAAGCGCTTTGCATCCGGCAAAGCCGGATGCTGAACCGCCTATGGCCGTATCCGCTTGCCGGGCGCTTCTGGGATTCATATGTAACAAAGGCGGCCGAGATGGCGAGCAACGCCGCCCCACCCAGGATCGTCGACATTGGCGCGGGGCGAACCACGCCGTACGCCGCAGCCATCTCAAATGACTCGACTTTCGGCGTTTTAGGCGGCTGTGAGTGCTGGTAGCAATTGGGGTTCTGTGTTTTTCGTGTTTGTGGTTATCGAATGACCTTGTGTGTGAAACTCGCCTCGGATCAGCTCGCGCCGCAGCGCGGCGAGCATGTCTGCGTAGCTGACGGTGGTCTTCTGGCGGTACCAGGGGGCCTGGCGGCGGCGCTCGGTGAGGTCGGCCTCCGGGTCCCCGCAGAGCTGGTACCACGCGATCGTGATCGTGATCGTCAGGAAGCCGAAGGGCACGGTGCGCCGCACGGCGCCGGGTACACGATTGCGGGCGTCGCCGACGCCGTGGGCCTTGGCCTCTTGGTGGACGGTCTCGATCACCCAACGCCCGTCGTAGCGTTCGATGATCTGCGTTGCGGTGGCGGTCGTGTTGGTGGAGGCGATCGCGATGTCGAAGTCTTTGTCGCTGTCGGGGTTGCGGATCAGAACGACTTTGAGCGGCCGGGCGTGGAACGGCCTGTACCACAGGCAGGTGAACTCGTGGACGAGGGCTCCTACTGTCAGCGAGACGTCCGGGGATCCAATGATACACCCTGATACGCTGAGGAAGTTCCTATGCTGACCGACATGACCGTCGTAATGCCGACGTATAATGACGATCCGTCGACGCTGCGGATAGTACTCAAGGCTGCAGCGTCTGAGCCGGTTGAGCCACCCGTGATCATTGTCGACATGTCGACCGACGACCGGCTCCGGCATGTATGCGACGAGTTCGGCGACCGGATCAACTACCACCACTACCCCGAGTCGACTGGCGTTTCCGACTCACGCAACCGATGTGTCGCACTCGCCAGCACGCGCTACATCACCCAGCTCGACTCGGACGTGCTTCCAAACCACGGCTGGCTGGACCCGCTCGCACGGAAGCTCCGTGAACCAGATGTCGCAGTCGTAGGCTCACGCGTCTTGCCTCGATGGCTGGCGGATCCCCCCCGGCTATTCAAGTCGAGGGCCGCCGCGCCGCTGCTCTCGATATTCGACCTCGGCGAAGAGACGACCGATGTCCCACGCCTCATCGGCGGTAGCTACAGCTTCGACAGAGAGCGCGTATCCGATCCGCCCTTTGATCTCGCGCTTGGTCGCAAACCGGGAGATGCGCTCGCCCTCGAGGAGAACGCGCTTTGCGAAACAGCGCGTGCCAACTGGTTCCGCGTGGTATACGTGGCCGATTCCGTGGTTCACCACATGATTCCAAAGGAGCGTCTCACCTGGCGTTTTATGTGGAGTCGAGCCCGCGTGACGGGACGCGAGCGTCGGCTTGCCGGCAGGGCAGAGCCATTCCCGCGACCGCCAAGAACGAGAGCCGACAAGGCCTTCCTGCTGGCTATCGCACCTGCCATTCTGACCGGGATGCTCTGGCCAAAACCCCGCCCAGAGATGCAGTCCTTACGCAATCACAGCTCTCCTGAATAAGCTCCCCCGGGCCGAGGTACGCTTCGGGGCCGTACGAACCGATGCCGGTTCACGATCACCGCTATCACCCCTGCCGCCACGAGGATCCAGGTCAAACGAAGGAAGATATCCTGCACGTCGCTGGCACCGACGGTGAGCACGCCACCAGCGTACGCCAGCGCACTGACACTGAACACTGCACCGATGCTCCGCCAAGGGTACCGGATGGTAGTGCCGGTCCACACGCTGTACAACAACACTCCGACCAGCAATACACCGTATCCCGCAGCCGACGCAATCGCGGCCGCCTCGAGCCCGCTGTGCGGGACCAAAGCGTAGATCAGACCAAGATTCACGACAGCCGCCGCAATGCTCACGACCCAGATGCGCCGCGACCGGCCATGTGTCAGGGTCACCCCATTCATGGGAACCGAGTAGAGCCCGACGAACGCATAGCCGAGCACGATCCAGGACGTGAGGCCAGCGGAGGCGCGATAGCGCGCGTCCAGGAACACGCTGATGACGACCGGCGCGAGCAGGGCGCAGGCGAGGGAGAGGATTGAGATGACCGCGACCTGCGTCTCGATGAGCGAGCGCAGGTTCGTGGTGGAGCTCGCCTTCCCCGCCCGCGCGTATGCGGGCATGAGCCCCTGGTTGACCCCCAACACCAGTACGAGAAGGGGCGTGGCCATGTTCGAGGCGAGACTGTAAACACCCACCGATGCGGTGGTGACGAGCGCCGCCAGCAGCACCCTGTCGGCCAGCGCCAGCGACCACATCGCGGCGAAATGAGGCATGACGGGCAGACTCCGGCGGAGGGTGTCTCGGACGAGAGCACGATCAAAAGGTCGCGGGCGACGGTACGGCACGACCACCACAACGACAGCGAGGGTCGCGGCCGATCCGACGTTCAGCGCGACGAGCCAACCAATCACCCCGGCGCGGAGAACAGCCACCAGGAGCAGCGTGAGGCCAGCGGTCGTGACGGTGGCAACACCGTTGACGACGACGTAGTCGCGTAGGCGTCGATCAGCGCGGAGCAGCGCGAGCGGCAGCGTGGTCGCCGAGACGTACAGAGACGCCGCCAGCATCGACAGACCCAGCTCCTCGACCCCCAGAACCGGGCTGTTCCAGAAGGAACGGAGCCATCACGGCGGTCACTGCGGCGCCTGCAAGCAGCGGAGCGATCAGCAAGAATGTCCAGATCGATCGCACGAAGCGGTTGCGGGCGCCGGGGTCATCGGCAAGGTGAACCGCACTGCGGAAGATCGCCAATTCGAGACCAAACGCAAAGATGACCACGGCGACGGCGTTTGCCGACAGCGCGATGGAGAGCTTGCCGTACTGGCTCGGCGATAGCACCCGCGTAAAAACAGGCAGTAGGAGGAACATGACAGCGCGCTGCGCCGCCATGGTGCTCGCGTAGACTATGCTGGACCCAAAGAAAGACTTGTCGCTCGAAGACGCCCCCACACCCGAGGAGGGTTCGCCACCGGCTGGAGAGCGCTCGAGTTGCTTGCTCACGCTAGCCACAAGCCACTCAGCGGGTAAGTGTCTGTGGCCTTGTAGGCATGCACGGTGCCTTGGCTGTCAGATAGGAAGACGTTGCACCGTCCAATGATTTCGATCCCGATTGAGTCCAAACTGGAACTCGAATCGCCGCACACGCAAGCACTATTACAGAGATCAGGAGATAAATGCCGGTAAGGCCCGGAAGTGCCTCGTCCGCACCAAAAAGACTCAGGGCTATTAGAGCCGCCAAGAGCGCCGTTGACTCGGGAGTCCTCATGCGCTGATTGAGCAAGCGGGCCGAGTTGATCGAAGCCATCAAGAAGACCAAGAATACAGCCAGGCCAAGGTAGCCCATGTCTAGAATTGTTTGAAGCGCGATATTGTGAGCACTCTCAAACTGTGGATTGAGGACGTCCGGGAACACGTACGAGTACTGAAATCCGACTCCCGATCTGGCCTGACCGTAGGCTCCGTACCCAATTAGATCCTGCACGTGCGGGTGGCCTAAAAATCCCAGCACTCCCGACCATACTGCTTGGCGCCCGGTCGCCGTAACGAAATCACCCTGGCTGCGGCTAAGGGAAGCGGAGAAACTACTCAGCTGTCTCAAAACAAACAGGATAATCGCCGGGGCGATTGGCAGCAGTGCAGGAACGACCACGACAACGCGTCTTGTCCATCGTGGCAACACCGCCACAAGAGCAAGCGCCAACAATGCAAAGATGAGAGCCCCGCGACTGTCGGCGAGAAAGACCGTGACCAAGCTCACAAACGCGCCTACGATGCCGACACGCCGAAGCTTGCTCCTGCTGCGGTATGCGAGTACCACACAGATTACGAATGCTAGGCCCGCGATCTCGCCACCGCCGTTGACACCTGGATTCAGCGGCAAGTTCACACGGTTCGCATGCACACCGATGAGGCCAAGCAACTGCGACGATCCGTTGTTGCCTCTCGGTTCGGACTGTGTGACAGGAAAGCGGAAGCCAACGATATATAGACCGAGATTGAGTGCAACGAAGCACACTGGCGAGAAGAGCGCGCAGCGCAAGCGACGCTGGAAGGTATGTGTCTCTGCCGGCGCAAGCAGCGTGCAAAGGGCAAATGCCGTCACGATCATGAGCATGAGCGCCAAGCCGATCATGGTGCGCGACCCGATCGGCGCAATCGGCGCAACGGCAAAGCGCAGGTAAGACACCATAGTGCAGGCGACAAACGCACACACTGCTGTTGCACGCCCGAACGTAGTCCGTAGACGGCCGCCTGGAAGCGCCAGGATCGCGCCCACAATCAGCACGACCAGCACGAGCGCTCGCTGCAACGTCGTCACGCCGCCGAGATTCATGAGGCTGCCAAGAGTTACACTCAGCAGGAGGATGGCGCATACGATCCTCTCGCGGACAGGCAACCGTCGCGCTACGGGCATGCTCGCGCCGCCCGTGTGGTGGAGTGGTAGCGGGATGGAGATGCCACGCTTGCGGAATACGCTATCCTGCGGACGCCGTATCGCATGCCGACGGACAAGTTCGCTCGCATCCCGCTTTGGTCGCGACACGGCGACGCACGCCGATCGCTAGGCTTCAGCCATCGAGCCTCAGGGCCGCATCCGTTCGGTCTTGTTTCTGAGAAGGCAATGAGCATGTGCGTCCAACCGTGGAACTGCAAGTACGATCTCGACGAGCCCCAGCGTATCGCCCCCTCGAGCCCAGTGCTTTGTCCAAGGGCTCTTCGGACGAGGCGACGATGTGCCTAGCGCAAAACTCGCACGCCACCCACAGCCGCACAGACGATGAACTCGCCAGGTCAAACGGACTCTGTCGCCCATCCCTCCTTGGAGAGGGCATACGCGATCATAACGATGACGGTCCATCGCGTGCGGAAGCTTGGAATCATAGCCGCGACCCCCGAATACCGAGCGGCGCTACGTTACGGCGTGGCGGCGGCCACCGAGCACCACCGATTGCCTCGAGTCCCCGCTCCCGCGACCGTGATCGATGTCGGCGCCAACCGCGGACAGTTCGCCCTCGTGGCCCGACACCGGTTTCCTTCAGCGTCCCTGCTCTGCTTCGAGCCGCTCCCGAAGGCGCGTGAGCGCCTCGAACGTGCCCTGTGTGGCCCGTTCAATGTCCAGATCTTTCCCTATGCGCTCGGCCGGACATCCGGTACCGCCACTTTTCGCGTGACCACCGACGACGACTCATCGTCCATCTTGCCCACGACCTCGATCCAGCGCAGCCTGTCCCCGGGCAGCACGCTGGACTACGAGACGCAGGTAGAGGTCAAGCGTCTCGACGACGTGATCGATGTCCAACAGCTTCCTCGACCTATCTTCATGAAGATCGACGTCCAGGGTACAGAGCTCGACGTACTGCGCGGGGCGAGTGCGCTCGCGGAGCTGGTCGATGACATCCTCGTAGAGTGCTCGTTCCTAGAGCTCTACGAGGGCCAGGCTCTGGCCGCTGACGTCATCGACTTCTTAAATGGCTGGGGACTGCGCATGAGCGGCGCGCACAACATCGTGGCGACTCCCGATGGTCGGTGTGCGCAGGCCGACCTACACTTCTCGCGTCCTGCCGCTTGATGGCCGATTCGCCGCTACGAGTCGGCGTTTGCCTGCTCTCGGTGTACCCGTCCAGCAACGCGGGGACGACGACCTACGTCCGCGGTCTACTGTCCGGCCTCTCCGATGACGGAGCCGTCGAGGTGATCGCTCTCGCCAACTCGGCGATGGGGCGCGTGTGTGGCGACCTCGCGGGTCACGGCACGACGGTGCGGGGCTCGCATCGGTTCGCTGTGGCGGAGCGGCGCTTCGGTCGCGTCCCCGCTCTTGTGATGACCACGGTGCTGCCTGTGGTCACCGCGGGGGGTCTGCAGGACGTCGATGTCGTCCACTATCCGCAGACGGTCAGATCGCCCCGAGTGGATCGACCCGTTGTGGTCACGCTCCATGACGTCCTCCACCTGGACTTGCCGCATCTATTCTCTACCTCCGTGAGGATCTGGCGACGACTCATGTACGACGAGTCCGCCCGGCGGGCTGACGCTGTCATTACGAACAGCGAGCATGCGCGCGCGCGTATCGTGGATCGACTGGCCATCGACCCAGCCCGTATCCACGTGTCCTATCAAGGCGTGGACACAACATTGTTCACGCCCGAGCCCGCTCCAAACGATGCCGAGGTACGACGCGGTCTGGGGATCGACGGAACGTACCTCTTCTACCCGGCGTCGCTTGCGCCCCACAAGAACCACAGCGCGCTGCTCCGTGCGCTGCGTCTGGTGGAGGAGCAGCGACTCGTCCTCACTGGCCCCCACGCCAACCGGTTCGACAAGCTGATGGCAGAGGCCAATGCGTGCGGCGTCGGCGACGGCCAGATCAAGCACCTGGGCATGGTTGCCTCTGACGCGCTTCCGGCGCTGTACCGTGGAGCCTCCTGCCTGGTCTTCCCGAGCCTGTACGAGGGGTTCGGTGTGCCGATCGTCGAGGCGATGGCATCGGGATGCCCGGTGGCATGCTCTGATCGGGGAGCACCCGTCGAGATCGCGGGCGGAGCCGCGTTGGTGTTCGACCCGGGGCAGCCAGAGGCGATCGCCGACGCTGTGCATAGGCTTGACGATCCAGTCGTGCGAGAACGCTGCGTCACCGACGGACTCCGGCGGGCAGCACAGTTCAATTGGCTGAGCGTGGCGCAACGGCATCGTCGGGTGTACGAACTCGCAGCTCGATAGGCTTTCGCTGAATGTCGACGGCAAGTAATCAATCTAGAGGCAATGAGGCTGCGTACGGCCAGCGCAAGATAC
Source organism: uncultured Solirubrobacterales bacterium (assembly GCA_963714635.1). GTDB lineage: Bacteria > Actinomycetota > Thermoleophilia > Solirubrobacterales > Solirubrobacteraceae > Palsa-744. The sequence continues at coordinate 36,071 of CAVQPM010000007.1, forward strand.
GGGAGACCAAGGCGCGGCACTGGGCTTACCGCGGACTGAGCGTGCTGGGTCTGCGTCCGCCGACCGACTCCGCGGACTACATCGAGTTCGCGCCCGCCGTTTACGATGCACAGGAGTTTTGCGACCTGTCCACACGCGTCAGCTGTTACCTGGGAGACATTGGCATACCGCTGTACCTGCCAGGTCCGCGCTTCGAACTCGACCCGACCAGCGTACCGTATATGGAGCCTGAATTGGTGCGGGACCCCGGTTGGACAAGTGAACGCCCTCAGGGGATTCCGTATCTACTGGTCCATCGGCTCACGCCTGCTTCATTTACGCGCCTTGTCAGCCATCGAGGTGCCGGGGCAACAGTGGTCGACAAGGAACTCTACCTGCTCACGGAGCTATCCTACTGGCGTGTCCGCGAAAGACTCGCGTGGCCGAACTACCCCTCGGCTGATACTTCGCTGTCACGCCTCAAAGAGCGCTTCCAAGGCGCGCGGTCATCGTTTATCCTCGCCACTGGCCCATCAGCCCTGGCGGTTGATCTCGACGCTATTGATGCAGACATCCGTATTACGTGCAATTCCGCAGTAAAGGATACAGACAGGCTGCGCGCATTTCGACCAAATATCATCGCATGTACCGATCCCGTCTTCCACTTCGGTCCGAGCCGCTATGCAGCGGCTTTCCGCCAAGATCTTCTGCGAGCGATCGACTTGTGCGATCCCCTGCTCGTCTGCGGAAGCGATTGGGTGAGCCCATTGCTGAACCTCCTTCCCGAGTTGGAGGATCGGCTCGCGGTTATCCCCTTCAAGCGAGGAGGACCGTGGCGATGGCCCACGAAGGAGAATCCAACGACCCGCTCAACCGAGAGCGTCCTGACGAACCTGATGATCCCAGTCGCCCTGATGCTGACCGACTATCTGTCGGTTGCTGGAGCCGACGGCCGCCAGCCCACGGAGAACTACTTCTGGACCCACGGCCTCCAATACTCCGATGAGCTGATGAAGACCGTCTTCGACGCCCACCCAGCGTTCTTCCGCGACCGCGACTATGAGGACCACTACGATCGGTACTGCCAGGGGATCGAGGATCTCTTGCAGACCGGGGAGAGCGCAGGTAAGGTCATTGTGGGAGCCGCCCCAAGCTGGATCCCAGCCTTTGGCAAGCGCGGTGCCTCGCTACCTCAAGCTACGTAAATACTCAATTTCATGCGGGCAGCTTGTCCGCCACCGCGAGCCTCGCTCGCGCGACCTCCCAGTCGACCTCGGTGTCGATGTCGAGCGCCTCGGCCGGGTCCATCACGAACGTGAGAGGACGCTTGCCGATGCGGTTGTGGCGCTCTTCCAGCACATCGCGACTGAAGATGTAGATGCAGGAGTTCTCTTCCATGATGGGATCGAGATCCTGAGTCCGGATGAGATTGTCTGGATCGTGATTGAGCGCTTGGCCGTCGGCGCTCCACAGGCGGCTATGTAGCGGAGTGACTGAGAACAGCGAGTCGTGCTCGCCGCGCTTGGCGAGGAACAGCTCGATCGCTTGGACGATCGTCTCCTCCCGGAGCAAGGGATTCGTGCTGTGGGTCTGCAGGTAGTAGTCCGCCTCCACTTGGTTGACGGTGTTGATCAGGATGTCGTTCATCGTGATCATCTCGCTGCACAGGTGCTCCGGCCGCTGCACGATGCGCACCTGCGCCCATGGAGATCAAACGATACGCCGATGCGCAGAAGCGTTCTACTCCGTGCTAAGCCGCGCCAGCGCCCCGCCATCCACAACGAAGTCCTGGCCAGTAACGAAAGCCGAGCGCTCTCGATCGATGAGAAACGCGATAGCCTGGGCCACGTCCTTCGGACTGCCGACACGTTTGAGCGGCGTTCTGGCAACAAGCGTGGTCTCAGCGTCGGCTTGACGTGAAAAGCCTTCGCGCAACGCCGGAGTGTCGACGGCGCCCGGGAGGACTGCATTGACCCGCACACCAAGTGGGGCCATCTCGATCGCCGCTGCGCGGGTAAAGGCTGAAAGGCCGCCCTTGGTCGCCGCGTATGCAGCAACCGCATGGGATGTAGCAACGGCATGCACTGAGCCCACGTTCACCACCGCTCCCCGTGCCTCGGCAAGCTGGCGATAGACCGCCTTCAGACAGACGAAAGCCCCCCTGATGTTCACGGCGGCAACCGCGTCCCACTCATCGACAGTCGTGTCGAGCAGCGACTTGAAGAGCTGGATGGCCGCATTGTTGACAAGTGCATCCACTCGCGGCAATCTGGAAAGCGCGTCGGTCGCGGCCTCGGCGTCCGCTACATCCACCCGCAGCGCATTCGGACGATCAACCGGACGACGGTCCATCGGGATGACCTCCCAGCCGTAGCCCTCGAGGATGTCGCACGTTGCGGTGCCGATTCCGCCCGCCGCGCCGGTGATCACGACAACCGGCTTCATGCGAGCTCCAGGCCACGCAGCAGGTTCTCGACCGCCTTGGCGCTGGCCCGCAACACGCCCTCTTGAGTGTTCGATGCGTTGTGGGATCCAAACACGCACTGCTCGAAGCGGCGAAGTGGGCTGCTGCCTGGCAGTGGCTCCTCCTCAAACACGTCCAGCGCAGCGGCGGCCAGGCGGCCAGAGGCCAGAGCATCCGCTAGCGCCGACTCGTCGACAAGCGGTCCTCGCGCCACGTTGACCAAGTAGCTTCCCGGGCGCATTAGCGCAAGCGTTCGCTCTGACACAATGTGCCGGGTTTCAGTTGTCAGTGGACTGCACAGGACAAGGAAGTCGCTCCGGCGAAAGAGCTCATCGCAGTCAAGCATCTCGACGCCCATCCGATCCGCGGTCGCGCATGCCGCCTCTGTGACGTCGTTGGCCACGACGCGCATCCCGAACCCGATTCCCCGGGCGCCGACGGCCTGGCCGATGCTCCCGAAGCCCGCCACGCCAAGCACCTTGTCGGTGAGAGACCGACCCTCGTGCTTGAGCCATCCCCCGGCTTTCACCGAAGCATCTATTCGATGCAACTGACGCGCGAGCATCACCATGTAGCCGGCGGCGACATCTGCCACCTCGCCGCCGAACACCCCAGGTGTGTTCATGACTTCGATGTCTCGCGCACGTGCCGCCTCGAGATCGATTCCATCGATCCCAACTCCCCACTTCGAGATGACACGCATTCGATTGGCATGAGCGAGCACACGCGCCGTCAGCGGATCGTTGCCGGCGATCATGCCGTCGAAGCCGCCGATGATCTCGATGAGGTCGTCTTCGCTGGGCTGCTGGACGATCTCAGGCATGACCAACTCGAGTTGGTGCTCGTTGAGCGTTGGCAGGGACTCGTCGATGCAGTTCTGCATCTGCCTGCATGTGATGAGAACCCTCTCGCCGCTCACCGGATCGCCTCCCGCTCTGCGTGCAGCGCCTCGACCACGAGCCAATCTAGCTCCTCGTCGATGTCCCAGGCCTCGTGAGGATCGAGGGGATAGAGCAAAGGCCGCTCACCGATGCGGTTGCGTCGCCGTCGCAGTGTGGTCGCATCAAAGACATAGAGACAGGAGTTCTCTTCCATGACCGGTGGCAGATCCTGCGTGCGCAGCAGGATCTCGGGGTCGTGGTTGATCGGGTGGCCGTCGGGCGTCCACAGACGCGTGTGCAGAGGCGTGACCGTGAACAGCGAGTCGTAGCGGTCCCGGGCCTCCAGGAAGGCATCGAGGGCGCGCTGGATTGTCTCGGTCCGCAACAGGGGATTTGTGCTGTGGGTCTGCACATAGAGGTCGGCCTCGACCTGTTCGATGTCGCTGAGCAGAACATCGTTCATAGGGACATCCCCCCCGAGCAGGTGGTCGGGCCTCGGCAGCACTCGAACCTCGGGGAAGGCGGATTCGGCATCCGCCGTGATCAGCGGAGAGTCGGTGTCGATGATCACCTCGTCGATCTGCGGACAAGCGAGCAGCGACGCGATGATGTGATGGTAGAGGGGGCGTCCTCCCAGGGGTCTGTAGTTCTTGCCCTTCACCCGCTCGCTGTCGTGGCGCATGGGGACGAATGCGGCTATGCGTGGCATCAGGCGCTCTTGGGGTTCGGCGGCATGAGGATGGCTCGGGCGGGAGCTCCCTCCACGCCGATCAGACGCAGCGGCAGACACACCAGCTCGTACGCGCCCGGAATGACGTCCTTCAGGCGCAGGCCCTCAAGGATCGCAAGCCCCGAGCCGAGCAGCGTCCGATGGACGTCTGGTGGCTCCGTGTAGCGCTGGATCGAAAGATAGTCGATGCCCACCAGCCGGAGATCGCAGGTATCGACCAGCCATTGCGCTCCGTCGAGCGTCAGTGCTGCATAGTCCTCTCGAAACGGTACACGTACGGGCTGCGAACTGTTTGCGGTGCGTAGGAGCAGGCGTTCCGCGTCTTGAGGAATCGAGGCTGCGTCGAGGACCTCAGCGGTGATCTCCAGTGCGGCGCCGGTGTCGACGACGACGGCAGAGCCCACGAAGGGGACGAGCCCCAGCTCGTCAACCGTCGCCCCGGCTTCGAGAAAGTGGCAGGGCGCGTCGACGTGTGTGCCCGAGTGGACGTCCATGCTCAGTTGTGTCACATTGGCCACGTCGCCGTGTTTGATCGACGTGCGCCAGGTGCTCAGCACGCCCGGGCTGCCAGGCCAGGTGGGCAGATCCGAGTCCAGCGGCAGCGATATGTCCTGCCACCTCGCGGTCACTACGATGTCGAAGGCTCGTCGTAGTCGATCGGTTGGCCGACGTCGCTGTTCTGCCGATCGCTCGCCATGTTCCCGTTGGCCGAGGGATAGTAGAAGTGTCGCTTCAGGACATCCGTTACCGGCCCTGACTGCGAGAAACCTCGATATGTGCCGATGAACTGGGCAATGCGAAAACGTGGGATATCCACGGCGTTCTCCTGAAAGCGTCCCTCGTGCAGCGCCTCTCTGTAGTCGCCGAGGATGTTGATCGTGGCAAGCCGCGCGGCCGTGGCCATGCCCATCTCCTGGTCGTTGTAAATGTCCTTGTGCGCGATGGCCTCGCGTCGATAGCGGTTGAGGATCTGTTTGAACGACTCCTCGTGGACGTGGACGACTGGCGCCTCGGCAACGTACGCGATCGAATGACCGGCCTCCATGGCGTGCTTGGCCCAATCGAGATCCTCAAGCCCCGTCAACTGCTCGTCGTAACGGCGCTCCTCCCAGGCCGCGCGGCGAATCGCCGCGTTGGCGTTGTTGCAGAAGGGGTGGCGCTGCCTGTACGCGGACTGCGCGGGAAACCATTGCGAGAGCAGGCGCTGCTCGGAGAAGCGCCCTTCTGGAGGAGTCTGCTGGCGGCCGTAGCTCAGGGCGACCCGCTCGTCGTCGAAAGGTGCCACCAGGCGTTCGATCCAGGTGTCGTACACCGGGTAGACGTGTGCACTGGCGAACAGGGCGATCTCAGCGGTCGATGCGGCTACCCCGGCGTTCAACGCGTGTCCGAACGAGAAACGCTCCGGAGCGATCGAGACGACTCGGACCTCGAACTCGGAGGCGATTGCGAGCGTTGCGTCGGTCGAGCCACTGTCGACGATCACGATCTCATCGGGCACGTGCGTTTGCCGCAGCGCTCCCGTGAGCAGACGCCCGATGTGGGCCTCCTCGTTGAAGCAGCGAATGATGAGCGACACGGTCGGCAAGATGCCGACAGGATATCGGTGGCCTTGCCAAAAGGAGCATTATCCAGCCGATCTTGCTCTACCATCAGGCGGCGTAACTGACGGAACCGAAGCAACTGCGGACGATGAAGGACAGCAGGGAGTCCGATCTCGGTCCGCTGATCGACCCCACACAGGGGCTCGTGAGCAGACCAGCTGGTCGTGCTCGAGTCCACGACATACTCCGGAACCACCCGTGAGCGGCTCGTCAACGAACTCGCGATGCTCGCCGACCGCATGGGCATCGACATCTGGGAGGTCCTCGACGCCGCGTCAACCAAGCCCTACGGGTTCATGCGCTTCGAGCCGGGACCGGGCATGGGCGGGCACTGCCTGCCCGTCGACCCGTTCTATTTGAGCCGGCGCGCACGCGAGCTCGACATGACCACCGAGCTCATCGAGCTCGCCGGCAAGATCAACCAGCAGATGCCCTACCACTGCGTCGCCAAGGTCGAGAGGGCGCTCAACGACGCCGGACGTCCCGTCAAGGGCTCACGCATCGCGATCCTCGGCGTCAGCTACAAGCCCGGCGGCGGCGACGTCCGCGAGTCCCCCGCCCTGAAGATGCTCACGTTGCTCAGCGCGCTCGGCGCGGACCTGTGGCGGGATAGGCCAACGGGTGACCAAGCCCGGTACCTGCACCATGCTTCGCGGCGGGACAAGGAGGCCCCGCCCCCACGAGCGCCAGTCCCCGCCACGGGCCGCGCGGATGCGACCCAAAAACACATCCCGCTCACCAACCCACTCCCGCACCCGACGATACGCCCATATCGAAGCGCTCCGGGCTCTCAAACGAGACGACCACCAACTACGCCACCATCAGCGCCGGCAAGGAAAACAAAACCACGGGCGAAGGCTCCTCCATCAGCGGCGGCGGCGGGGAAGCCTCCGGCGCCGTCTCCTCGGTGACGGGCGGCCGTCTCGGCAAGGCTCCCTACTTCGCATCCACGGTCCTCGGTGGGTTGGAGGAAGTGACCGAAGCGGAATTCGGAGTCAAGCCGTAGTAGCAGGGAGCTGATCGGGTGGTGGTCTGTGCGACGCGGCACGGGCTGCCGCCCGGCGGGGCGCCGGGAGGCGTGGGCTCGCCATCTCTCTCCCCCTCCCTCCCCACCATTCTCCTACAGCTCAGCATGCCCACGGAAGATTCGGGTGCAGGATTCCGTCCGGAAACGCTGCGAACATGTGTTCGATGAGCGGGATCAAAGACACATGAGCACGGGCTCCACCGGACCGCCCGAGGCGGGTTATGCGCTTGCCTACACGGAGGCCCAACGAGGATTGGAGGACCAGGAGCGAACCGTGGTTGAGCTGCGAGCGCGCGCCGGCACGCTGATCGCCGCCGCGGCGATCACCACGTCGTTCTTCGGCGGTCAGACGCTGGTTCGACACGACATCGGCGTATCCGGCTGGGTCGCGATTGGATGCTTCGTGATGCTAGGTTTCGCGGTGCTGCTCATCCTCTGGCCACGTCGCGATTGGGAGTTCTCGCTCGCTCCGAGCGAGTTCATCGCCACATACCTCGAGCCGGTGGACGGCGACCCGCTGGAGATCCATCTGATCCAGCGTGATCTGGCTCTGCATATGGGTCGTAGCGCGGAGCTCAACCGCTGGCAGCTACGGATCTTGATGACGGTCTTTCGTCTCGGGGCACTGTTGTTGATGGCGGAGGTGCTGGCATGGGTCCTCGCTCTAGTGGTCCATGGGTAGACTGATTCATATGGCTCTCAGACCAACCCCTCCAGCTCCGCCTCCGCCACCGCCTCCTCAGCCGATGCGTCCCAGCCCTATGGTCGGCGAGACGCGCGGACTCGCCAGCTCCACAGGCTCGACAGCCACGCACCAGCGCCACATGGCTACCGACTGAACAGAGCCCGGGCCTCAAAACCCGCTCCTCCTCTCACCACCACCCGCGTTCCTCGACGGCGCGCCCGTATCGAAGCGCTCTCGGCTCTCGCGCGCTCGGTGCCGGGCACCCACACGCCCCCGGTGCAGAGCCCACCCCGTGAGCGGGTCGTGCCGATCCTCGAGGAGTCCGGTCTCGCAGCCGGCCGCGACTTCCACGTCGCGTTCTCCCCCGAGCGCGTCGACCACGACACGGTGCTCACACTCGCACGGCTCGTCGTGGACTTGCGCGGCATCACCCGCGGCACGCGGGTTGAGAACGTCATGCGGTTGTAGCGGACCGCGGACAGCGCGGCTCACCGCAGCTTCGGACGGTGATCCGTGGCGCAACCCCGATCGCATCGGGCCGCCCCAGCGGGTGAGCGAGCCCGGTCCGCACACCAAGCTTTCGCGGCGGGGCAAGGAGGCCCCGCCCCCACGAGCGTCGGTCCCCGCCACGGGCCGCGCGGATGCGACCCAAAAACACATCCCGCTCACCAACCCACTCCCGCACCCGACGATACGCCCATATCGAAGCGCTCCGGGCTCTCAAACGAGACGACCACCAACTACGCCACCATCAGCGCCGGCAAGGAAAACAAGGCCACGGGCGAAGGCTCCTCCATCGGCGGCGGCGGAGGCGGGGAAGCCTCCGGCGCCGTTTCCTCGGTGACGGGCGGCCGTCTCGGCAAGGCTCCCCACTTCGCATCCACCCTCCTCGGCGGGTTGGAGGAAGTAACCGAAGCGGAATTCGGGGTCACGCCGTGAGCGCTGCGGCTCGGTGAAGCGCGCGGTGGAGATCGCCGTGCGCATCCGCCTCCGCGGCCTCTACCGCACCCTGGTCAAGGTCTCCGATGACGGCGCGCACGTGTCGGGCTACAGCGAGCCGATCTTGATTCGCTGAGGCGCCGCTGGGTCACTGGAGGCTGGGCGGCCGCAGCGAGCCGACCGGCGTGCGCGCTGAGCGGCTGATCCACCTGGCCGCCAGATAAGTGCACACCACTTGACGCGAGCACCGTAAGCGCGACCCCACCGCCGCCTCGTGGCATGACCACATAATGCGCGTCGAGAACATCTTGCGGCCGTGAGGGACGGAAGACAGCCCGGCTCACAGTCCACCCCGGTCCAGGGCTCCGTCGGACCGTCGGATGGGAGCATGCGCCTGCGAGCTGGACGGGAACATCCGTTCGATCGGTCATCATGGGGCGGTGCTCGCCACGCTCACTCACGGCCCAACGCTCACAGACCTCCTGACGGTCTCGACGGCAGGTGGCACCGCGATCTGCGGGACCATCGGGCTCCTGCTCCGCCCGCGGGACCTGCAGCAGGCCCTGTCGAATCTCGTCTCGGGGGTCACCGTCGGCGCGTTCGCCGGCGCACTTATCGGTTTTGCCGTCTACGCGGCGGAGAAGGTCGCCTAAGATGGTGGGCATGGTCCGCATCGCACGATTTGCGATCACGCTCGCCGGCGCGTGCCTGATCGGGTTCGCTGGAGGCATCGTGCTCGCCCGGCTCGGTGCTGACGCCGGCTGGTATTACGGGCTGGCGATCCTGCTGGCCGGGATCGTCGGACTTCGCACGCTCGCGCCAGACGCCGGCATATCGACCGGCAGCTTGCGACGACGACGCCAAAGCGGCCGCGACCGCGAAGGGCACGGGCACCTGCCAAGTCCGCTCGCCTGAGAGCACACTCATCTGCTCACCCATGCTCCGCGGCGGGGCAAGGACGCCCCGCCCCCACGGGCATCCTTCCCGCCGCGGGCCGCGCGGATGCGCACCAAAAACACACTCCGCTCACCACGCACTCCCGCACCCGACGATACGCCCATATCGAAGCGCTCCGGCCTCTCAAACGAGATGGACGACCCTACATCGAGGATGTCCCCTCCGAGGATCTACGTGCTGGCGTGCGACCACCTCGTACGGGTTGGGACCCTCGAGGCGGCAGAGCTCACAAAGCTCTTGGAGAACATATTCCGCTCGGTCAACATCGCGCTCGTCAACGAACTCGCGATGTTGACCGACCGCATGGGCATCGACATCTGGGAGGTCGTAGACGCGGCGGCAACCAAGCCCTACGGGTTGGTAGTGGGCTAGTTTGATCGTCGCTGACCTCATCGCGCGCCTCACGGCCCTCCCCGCCGATGCCTCCGTGGTGGCGATCTACGACTGCGGTTGCGCAGAAGGCGAGGTGACGGCCGTCGAGGTCGAGGGAGCCTCTGTTGCGCTGATGGTCGATCATTCCGAGGATGAACGAGCTGATCGCGCAGATTCGCCTTGCATCGGCCCAGGGCCTGCACTACCTCGCCCTGATGGGTGCCCTCGCACTCCCTGACATTTGCGGCGCTCTTGCGTCGGCCAACGGGAAAGCATCTGGACCAAAGTACAAGGCTTGGCTCAAGGCCTATGTGCCCGAGCAGGCAGCAGACGCTGACTCGATCTACGGCCTGCGGTGCTCGCTGCTTCACCAGGGCCAAACGATGCCACACGGCGGGACGTTCCCAATCGCATGCACGTTCCCGCCCGGAGGGCTTCACAACCTCTCTACGGTCGTCAATGGGGAACAAGTGGGCTGGCTGGCCATCGACATGTTCGTCGCCGAGGTCACGACCGGCGCCGAGAGATGGCTGGCACAGTTCGGTACCAGCAACACCGTCGTCCGCAACCTTGAGAAGTTCGCGCGTTACCGGCCCGAGGGTCTGCCGCCCCATGTGACGGGTCGCCCGGTGATCGCGTGAGCCATAGGCCGACCTGAGCGGTACGATCTCCTCATGGCTGATCTCAACCAGATGGCCTACCGGATCGTCAAGCAGTCCACGGAGCCGAGAGAGCCCGAGACGCCTGGGCAGATCAACGGGCGCAACGGCGGCCTCAAGGGCGGCGTTGTGCGGGCCGAGAAGCTCTCGCCTGAGAAGCGGTCAGAGATCGCCCGCAAGGCCGCTCAGACGCGCTGGAAACATCCTCGCGCCGGCTAGAACCCTCGCAGCCAGTCGAGCGGCCCGCCTGCCCGTAACGATCCAACTCCACCCAAGAGAGCCCCTGGATCGCTTTCACGCGCTCGCGTAGGAACTCACGAACCTCCCGCTCCTCGTCGCGGCCAGCCACGAGAACAGCGTACTCACGAAGTAGCGCTGCCCTGGACGAGTGCGCGGGAATGTCCCTTGCGGGCCCTCGGTCTGCGTCACGTGCAAAGCTCTAGCGATGAAGCTCGTGCGTACCAGCTTGTTGCCTTTGGTAGGCCTCGGACTATGGGTCTTCGCGAGCGACAAGACGCTTAGCGAAATTGGGGCATTCGTGTTCATCGTGTCGGTAGTGACGCTGACCGGCCCCCGTTTGTCGGTCCACCACGAGTGAGAGGGTGGTGGATATGACGAGGAGGAAGGTAGCGCTGCGCTCGGACGGACAGAAGGCGTGGGGTTTCTCCGCGGCTGTCGTCGCGAAGGCCGAGCGCGTAGCGCGAGTGCCTGAGCGGCGATAGCCGCGGAGCGCCGCCGCCGGCCCCCCCGGGTCCCCGATCCCCGTTGGCGTGGTCACGCGGCCGCCGGCAGCTCGCTGGTCCTCGAGCACTCGGCGGCGAACATGGCCGGCGCCTTCATCCCGAGCGCCGAATGTGGACGCCGCCAGTTGTAGTCCTCCTGCCAGTCGCCGATCACCACGCGCGCCTCGGCCAGGCAGGAGAACTCCTCGACGTCGAGCAGCTCGTCACGGACGCGCGAGTGGAACGACTCGACGAATGGGTTCTGCCACGGCGAGCCCGGCTCGATGAACACGGTCCCTGTCTTGGCCAGCACGCACCAGTCTCTGAGCGCGTGCGCGGTCATCTCCGGACCGTTGTCGCACCTCAAAAGCTCCGGGGCGCCGCGCTCGGCGCACAGCCGCTCGAGCGTCGTGACGACCGTCTCGGCGTCGATGCTGCGCTCCACCATCATCACCAGCGACTCGCGCGTGAACTCGTCCACGATGTTCAGCAGCTTCAGCGCCCGCCCGCAGGCGGTCTGATCGAACTGGAAGTCGAACGCCCACACGTGGTTGGGCCGCTCGGCGCGCAGACGCTCGGCCGGGACGGTCGACTCCCCGAGGCGCCGGCGCTTGCGCTTACGCTGCGGCACTCGCAGCCCCTCCTCGCGCCACAGGCGCTGCACACGCTTGCGGTTCACCTCCCAGCCCAACTCCCGCAGATGATGATGCGCACGGCGGTACCCCCACCGCGGACGGTCCTTCGAGAACTGCCGCAGCTCTGCGCGCAACACCGCGTCGTCCTCAGCCCGCTTGGGTTCGTGACGCTGCGTGGAGCGATGCTGCCCGACGACCCGGCATGCCCAGCGCTCGCTGACGCCGAGACGGTCGCGCAACATCGCGACCGCCTGGCGCCGACGGACCGGGCCTACCAATTTCCCCGGGCGACCTCCTTGAGCGCCCGGACCTCAAGCGCTTGATCGGCGACGATCGCCTTCAGGCTCGAATTCTCACGCTCAAGCTCCTTCAGCCGCTTGACGTCATCGGCCTTCATCCCGCCGTACTGGTTGCGCCAGCGGTGAAACGTCTGCTCGGAGATCCCCAGATCCTTCGCTGCCTCCGGGATCGTCTTGCCCTCACCGAGAATCCGCTCGGCCTCCCGCAGCTTGCGGATGATCTGCTCCGGCGTGTGCCTGCGTCGCTTCATCAGAGTTCCTTCCTCGCCCATCATCATGGACGCGAGAAACTCTCACAAGAGCCGGACCGAACTCAGGGGGTCAGGCCAACGCTTGCCGTCGCCGCGTGGGAGAGTCGCAGGCGCTCGAAGCGGGCTGGCTAGACGAAGCTGAGACACCACTATGAGCGCTCGATGATGCATGTTGCGCGTCGAGCGACCGGGTCGTGGCCTGGGCGAGTGTTTGGGAATGTTCCTTCGACGGCCTCGTCTACCACAGCGTGGAGTTGAGGATGACGCTGGTGACCACAGCCGCAGCACCGACGGCGTCGAGCGCCTTGGACATGGAGCGTCTTCGGAGCAGGCGTCCGCAGAGCAGTAACGCGACGGCAAGCAGCGGAACCGCGACCAGGAGCTTCCACTGCCACGCCGAGCCGAGGTCTTCGGCGCGGTCCCAGGGAATCGTTGCGTTGCTTGTTTGGCAGCCTTGCGGCGGGGCCTGTCCGCCCAGCGGTCGCCAGTCGTCATGCAGGTTCGCGTCGAGGTTCGGGGTGAGCTTGACGGCCGGGTAGATGTGCTCGTCGGCCCAGACGATGCAGTAGTGGGCGCTCGCGTCGGTGTTGATGGTGGCCCTGTAGTCTCGACGAGACTCGAACCAGATCGGCAGGCGCCGGTTAGCAACAGGTTGGCCGGAGACTGGATCCCTGACCTCGCCCGCGTAGTAGCCGTTCTTCAGCTGACTGGTCGCGCAGTAGGTGTTCTCCAGACCGCACGCGACGACCCTTTTGCAGCCGCTGAAACCGAGCGACACGAACGCGATCGCGAGCGCTAGGACCGGCCATCTGCGTCCCGCTCGAATGATTCCCAGTGGCCCCATGCATCCAGTATCGGATGGCGCAAGCAGTCGCATGATTGGCGCGGCTACTCATTCTCCAAGCGCCTTCCGAGCGCGACGCCGATGCGGGAGAGGCACGCGTGCCATGAGTCAGCGCTCTGTCCCTTGAAGCGCACGGCGAGCGCTTTGTTCGCGATCCGAGCGTCTCGCCGGTGCCGCCGCTCGTGCCTGCTCCAGACGAACTCGAGAAGTCAACGTCGCCCGTCGGTCCACGCCCGCTTTTCCCTATCTCGTCTTCTCATCAACACCCCCGAGACCTATCGTGGTTGCGGACTTAGGTCACGCCGCAGGCAGCTCGTATCGGGATATGCCAACGGGTGAGCGGCCTGGAGTCCGCACCAAGCCTGCGCGGCGGGGCAAGGACGCCCCGCCCCCACTGGCACCAGGCCCCTGCCACGGCCTGCGCGGATGCGCACCAAAACCACACCCCCCCACACCCGGGCCAAGTGAGGCGCAGAGGGCTCTCGATCCACGCATTACGCCGAGGCCGGGGGCGGCGGCCCAACGCTTGGGCGCTCTCGCACCGAGCGTTACTCGGCCAGGTTTGACTTCTGCAACGCTCTCTGGGAAGAGAGGTTTGCGCGCCGCAACGGACAAGCATGCCGATCATTGGACTTGCCGGCCCAGCCGATCGGCCTGCATACTTATGGCGTCGCGGCCGGCAGCTCCGGACGAGAACGATGAGCCGCGGCGCTTGGCGCTTGGGGGAGGCAGGGGATGGGCAGGCCGAGCGGTAGGGTGTGGTCACCATGCGCGTTGACGTTGGTGGTGTGGGTATCGAGTATGAGGTGACCGGCGAGGGTCGCCCTGTGTTGCTACTGCACGGGTTCCCCGACTCGGGGCGGCTGTGGCGCCACCAGGTCCCGGCGCTGGCGGAGGCGGGGTTCAAGGTCATCGTCCCCGATTTGCGTGGCTATGGCCGCTCGGACAAGCCGGAGGACGTGAACGCCTACACGATGGACCTGCTTGTCGGTGACGTGCTGGCTGTGATGGGCGCGGCGGGCGCCGATCGGGCCCATGTGGTTGGCCACGACTGGGGAGCCGGCGTGGCGTGGGCCACCGCGCTTACGGCCGCCGAGCGCGTCGACCATCTCGTCGCGATGTCGGTCGGGCATCCCGCGACGTTCTTCGCGGACGGCTTCGAGCAGTATGAAAAGTCGTGGTACATGCTCCTGTTCCAGTTCGCGCGAGTCGCCGAGCAGTGGCTGTCGGGCAACGACTGGGCCAACTTCCGCGCTTGGGGTCACCACCCCGACACGGAGGCGGCGATCACCGAGCTGGAGGCAAACGGTTCACTGACTCCCGGCCTGAACTACTACCGGGCGAACATTCCCCCCGAGCGCTTCCTGCTGTCCGGGTTGCGGCCGCCACCGATCCAGGCCCCGACGATGGGCGTGTGGAGCTCGGGAGATTTCGCGCTCACCGAGGGGCAGATGATCAGGTCGGCCGAGAACGTCGCCGGTCCGTGGCGCTACGAGTGCCTCGACGGTCCGGGGCACTGGATGCAACTCGACGCGCCGGGTGCGGTGAACCGGCTGCTGGTAGATTTTCTACCCGCATGAGCCTCTGTCATCCTGAGCCGTGCCGTGTCGACCGTGCTCACGGCGAGCGCAACGGCGCGGCGGGGGGCTGAGGCGGATGGCCAGGATCCTGGTGTCGGGCGGCGGGGTGTGCGGACTGGCGTCCGGACTGATGCTGGCACGCGACGGGCACGAGGTAACGGTGCTCGAGCGCGACACAGCGCCCGTGCCCGAGTCTGTCGATGAGGCGTGGGAGGGGTGGTCGCGCGATGGCGTGACTCAGTTCCGCATGGCCCACTTCCTGCAGCCCGCGGGTCGAATCGTGCTGGAGCGGGAGCTCCCCGACGTCTTTGACGGGCTCGTCTCGGCGGGCGCCATGCGTATGGATCTGCTCGGGCTGATGCCCCCCACTGTGGCCGATCGCGACCCGCGGGCCGGCGATGAGCGGTTCGTCACGTACACAGCTCGCCGGCCGGTCTTCGAGCAGGTTCTGGGAAAGGCGGCGGAGGATGAGCCCAGCCTGGAGGTACGCCGAGGCGTGGCCGTGAAGGAGCCGACGATGCGGCTCGACAACGGGACGCCGCACGTGACCGGCGTCCGCTTGGACTCGGGCGAGACGATGCACGCCGACCTCGTCGTTGACGCAACGGGCCGGGGCTCGCAGCTGCCGCGCTGGTGCAGCGACGCGAACATCGAGGCCCCGCACGAGGAGTCCGAGGATTCCGGGTTCATCTACTACGGTCGCTACTTCCGCTCGGCGGACGGTACGACGCCGCAGCCCTTCGGCCCTCTGCTGGCGCCGATAGGGAGCTTCTCGATCCTGACTCTCCCTTCAGACAACGGCACATGGTCGGTGACCGTCTATGTCTCAAGCGGCGACCAACCGCTGAAGCGACTGCGCGATCCAGACGTGTGGAGCGCCGTCGTGAAGGCGTGCCCGGTCCACGCGCACTGGCTTGACGGCGAGCCGATCAGCGAGATGATGGCGATGGGCGGGGTGATCGACCGCTACCGCCGTCCGCTGCGCGACGGGCAACCTCTGCTCACCGGCATCGCGCTGCTCGGCGACGCCTGCGCGTGCACGAACCCCTCGCTAGGTCGCGGGATGTCGCTCGGGCTGCTGCACGCACAGTGCCTGCGCGAGGTCGTCAGCTCGCATTTGGAGAATCCACTCGAGTTCGCGCAGGCGTGGGACGCGGCCACGGAGGAGCGGCTGATGCCTTGGTATAGGGAGACGGTCGCGGAGGATCGCACCCGGCTGAACGAAATTGAGGCGCTGCGTGCCGGACTTCAGCCACCACAGCCGAGTGACCCGTCGCAGGCCCTGCGGGGAGCGCTGCTCACGGCAATGCTGCACGATCCCGACCTCTTCAGGGGCTTCCTGGAATCCCGCTGCTGCCTGACGCCGCTGAGTGAGACCTTCACGCAGGACGGCGTGCCCGAGCGCATCCACGAGTTGGCGGGTCAGCACGAGCGCCTACAAATGCCAGGCCCCGACCGCGAGGATCTGCTGCGGGTACTCGGTTGATACGGCGAGGGCAAGCGGATGATGGGCGCGGGACGTTCGACCCTATCGCGCCGCTCAGCGGCGAACACAATCGGTGAACCACCACCACTCGCGGAGCCACGCGCGGTTCTCCTTCGACCGCAAGCAGCTGCAGCCACCGTCGCGATCGAGACTGTCGAGTTGGACAAACAGCAGGCGTCTCCGTTGACTCGCGAGTTGCTGCTCTATCTCGCCCAGGGCGGAAGCCGCGCTACTCGCTGTTCTCGGCCTCCTGTAGCACTGCGGCCTCGGACCCAGGAGCAGGCCCAGCGGGTTCCGCGACGACCTTCTTTGCGGTCAGACCCGCAGCCTTGAGCAGCTGAGCGAGGCGGCCGATCTCGCTCGGCGCAGGCGTCGTGGTCAGTTCGTCAAGCATCGCGACCCACATATTCTCGAGCGGCAGAAAGCCGACCGAGCACCCGCTGAGGTTCGCCGAGATCGTCGGATCCTCGCCCCAGGCGTCGGCGTCGCCGCGCAGCCGGGTTACCGCAATGCGGTAGGTGAAGTCGCGCTGTCCCGAACACTCGGAGATGGCCTGACGAAAAGCCTCGCTCCACTTGGGTATCCAAAGCTCGCGGAAGTGCCGCCACGTGGCCCGCTTGGGGTTCGACTTCTCGCCCCGTAGCTCGGCGAGCTTCGCAGTCGCATCGAAGCCGGATTGCCACGACTTGCAGCTCACGACCATGACCGGCTCTCGGCCGGACTTGTTCGGGTCGTAGCCAACGACGTCGACATCCGACGGGACCGAGTCCTCCGCCACGACGTATTCCGGATGATCAGAGCGTGGGCGGAAGGGCACGTTGTGGATCGTGAAGTAGCCATCGAACTGCAGATAGTCATCGACTATTTGCTCCAGAACGTCCTCCTTCATGTGAGCAAGCCTGCCACGCAAGACGGACGAGACCATCGAAGGCCCCCGCGTCTCCCGTGTTACGCAGGAATGCTTTCCTCGCGCGATGCGGGAAGGCGGCTTCCGAAAAGGAGAAGTCGTGGCGCTCGGCCTTACCAGCATGCTCTGGCAGGCAGGGTCCCTCAAGCGGGTGGAAGAGCGGTTGCGAGGGTGTTGGTGAGCGCCTCGATGGCGGGGGCTTGCAGCGGCCCGCTGGTGTTCAGTCTCTTGGCAAGCGCCTTGCGGTGGAGCAGGATGTGTCCGCGTATCTTCAGCGTGCCGAGCAGCGGCAGGTCGGCCGTTGTGAAGCACAGCACGCCCTGTACCGGCACGCCGGCGTGACTGCTTGCCTCAAGCGCGTCATGCACGGCGGACACCTGGCGGTCGAGGCCGTCTATGAGCCTGGTGCGATTGCGCCCGGCGATCCGCAGCTTTGCGGCCCCGAACAGCGGTTTGACAACGCGCACCTTTCCTTTGATGTTCTTGGCGTCGATGACGAACACGCCGGTCGCAGCGATCGCGAGATGGTCGATGTTGCCATAACCGTTGGGCATGCGGCGGTCGTTCAGGATGATCGTCGGCCCGTGTGCCGTTCGCTGCTCGAGCGATGCCGCGACCGCCTGCTCCCCAAGCTCACCAAGGTGAAAGGCCGACTCGTGCTGGGGTGCGCCGCGCAACGCGAGCAGCATCCCCCCGATCCGTGGATGGGCCTTGCGGGTACGAGCCTCACGGTTGCTCTTGCGCCGCTGATACTCGCGTGCCACGCTGGCTCCCGGCTGTCCACGATCAAGCTCAGGCCGTATCGTCTGCGTGGCGGAAGGCTCAGCAGTCGTTTCCCGGCAGGCCGCGCACGTCACCGTCCGCGTCGCGGCGTCCCACCAGGCCCGTGTCCCCGCCGGCAATGCAGAATCGCACACGACGCATATACCGGACCAACGCAGGTTCAGCAGCCGAGACGCCATAGGACCCAGGTCGTCATGTGAGCGTCCCACCTTGAGTAAGGCCCCGCCCCTTGGGGCGGAGCGACGTTTCGCCGGGAGAGTCAATTACCCGTCGTAGACCGCCGAGGCCCACCACGGCCCTACTCAGACAGGGATGGGTCCCCTGGCCAATCGTCCGGTAGGTCCCAATCCCACCAGGCCGTCGCCATGAGCGGATCCGTCAGTTCGCGCAGCCGGACCAGTTCGGCCACGACGGGCTCAAGGTGGTAAACGTCGCCGCGGAACGCGACGGCCCTCTGCCCTGGGTCGTACTGCTCGAAGATGCTGCCCCGCGGTAGTCCCACAATCGCGCCTTGCAGCGGGCCGATCATCCGACCCCTCTCTGCCAATGTCGTGTGAGACGCTCATGATCAAGGAATTACTGACCCTTGAGGGCGAGAACGGAGCACGACACGATGTTGGACATGGAGCAGAACGGAGCCGGCGGGCGCGGAGTGGAGCGAGCCGTAGGCGAGCGCAATGGAGGGGCCGCCGGGCGCGCCGCGCCGGTGGGGGTCCCCGACCCCGAGCTGGTCGAGCAGGCGAAACGGCGGCGGTTCACGGCTGAGTACAAGCTGACGGTTCTGCGCGAGGCCGACGCGTGCACGCGGCCGGGCGAGGTCGGGGCGCTGTTGCGCCGCGAGGGCCTGTACTCCTCGCATCTGGTGACGTGGCGCAAGCAGCGCGACGCGGGGGCGCTGGAGGCGCTCTCACGGCCGCGAGGGCGCAAGCCAGCCGCATCCCCTGGAGGCCGAGAACGCCACGCTGCGCAAGCGCGCCGAGCGCGCTGAGACGGAGCTCGAGAAGGCGCGCAAGGTGATCGAGGTGCAGGGAAACGTCTCCGCGCTTCTGGGGCAGTTGCTCGAGCCCAGGGGCGCGACCGAGCCCGGGAGCACCGAGCGATGATCGAGCAGACCGTGGAAGAGCTCACCCCGATCGTCGGGACCCGCCCGGCGTGCCGGGCACTCGGCGCGGCGCCGGCGACGATCTACCGTCGGCGGCGTCCGCCGGAGCCCAGGCCGACGCGGCCGCGGGCCGTCCCGGCCCGGGCGCTCTCAGAGCCCGAGCGCCAGGCGGTCCTGGCGGAGCTGCACTGCGAGCGGTTCGTCGACTGCTCCCCCGCACAGGTCTGGGCGACGTTGCTGGACGAGGGCCGCTACCTGGCTTCGGAGCGCACGATGTACCGGCTGCTCGCGGCTCGCCACGGCGAGGTGCGTGAGCGGCGCGACCAGCGCACGCACCCCGGTTACGCCAAGCCGGAGCTGCTCGCCGAGCGCCCGAACGAGCTGTGGAGCTGGGACATCACGAAGCTGAAGGGCCCGGCGAAGTGGACGTACTTCTACCTGTACGTGATCCTCGACGTGTTCAGCCGCTACGCCGTCGGCTGGACCGTCCAGCACCGCGAGGGCGCCAAGCTCGCCAAGGCGCTGATCGCCCAGGCAGTTGAGCAGCAGAAGATCAAACGCGAGCAGCTGACCGTGCACGCCGACCGCGGCAGCTCGATGACCAGCAAGCCGGTCGCGTTCCTCCTCGCCGACCTCGGCGTGATCCGCTCGCACAACCGGCCCTACACATCGACCGACAACCCCTACTCCGAGGCGCACTTCAAGACGCTGAAGTACCGGCCCGAGTTCCCCAAGCGCTTCGAGAACATCGAGGGAGCCCGCGCGTTCTGCCGGACGTTCTTCGACTGGTACAACCACTCCCACCGCCACTCCGGGATCGGCCTGATGACCCCGGCCGCCGTCCACCACGGCCAGGCGAAGGCGCTCCACGCCGAGCGCCAACGCGTCCTCTCCGCCGCCTACGCCGCGACACCCGAGCGGTTCGTCCGCCGGCCGCCGCGGCCACCAGCGCTACCGACCGCCGCCTGGATCAACAAGCCAACCACAGAGGAGGTTGCACACTAAATTCGACGACCAAGTGTCTCAATCGACTTGACAGGCTCCGGAGGACGGCGTGGTCGTCTGCTTCGACGAGATGGGCCCGATCCAGTTGATCCCCCACCAAGGCTCGGGCTGGGCACCCGCCAGGCGACCTGAGCGGCTACGCGCGACCTACAGCAAGAAGAACGGGGTGCGCTACCTGTTCGGCGCCTACGACGTCCACGCCGACCGTCTGCACGGGCGGTTACGTGAGCACAAGAACTCCGGTGAGGTGCTCGGCTTCTATAAGCAGATCAGGATGCGCTACGACCCGCGGCTGCGGATCTACCTCGTTGCAGATGACCTCTCCACCCACAAGACACCAGCTATCCGCGAATGGGCCGAGAAAAGCAACGTCGAGCTCGTGTTCACGCCCACCTACGCGAGCTTCCTGAACCGCATCGAGTGCCATTTCTGGGCCATCGGCGAGTTCGTCGTCAAGAACGCCGACTATCCCGACTGGGACACCCTCACCCGCGCGATGGCCACACACATCACCTACCGCAACGGACCCCACCGCGACGAGCGCCTCATCAAAGCCGAGCGCCGCCTCCTCGTCGCGGCCTGAGCAACAAAGTTCCAAGTGCAACGTTTACGGGAGACCCACTAGGCCGCCTGATCGCGCCTGTTCTCGAGGCGTTCCTGGACGATTCGGCGCAGATCGCCGTCGGGCAGTTCAAGCACCGCCCGGCGTCGTATATCAAGGGCGAACTCCTCCAGTTCGGCGTAGCTCGCCCCTGTCAGTTTGTCGGCCAAGGTTCGCGGCGTGAAGCCGAGGTCACCGCCCATACGCGCCGTAAGCCGCTCCAAGAATCGGGTGGCCTGGGCACGACTCGGCGTCGTGAGCTCGGCACGGATCTGGAAGCGACGCCACGCAGCGCGATCAAGCAGTTCGCTGTGGTTGGTAGCGCCGACCAGGACCACATGTGGCGGAAGCTGATCAATCTGGAGAAGCAGGGTCGAGACGACGCGCTTGATCTCGCCGGTCTCGTGCTCGTCAGAGCGCTCCTTGGCGATAGTGTCGAGTTCGTCGAAGAAGAGCACGCAGCGACGGGTGCGAGCAAACTCGAAAGCGCTGTCAAGACGCGCGGCAGTCTCACCGAGGAAGCTGGAAACCACGCCCTCATAGCGGATCACATAGAACGGCAGCATCAATTCCGAAGCTACCGCCTCCGCGACGCTGGTCTTCCCGTTGCCGGGAGGTCCTGACAGCAGCAGGCGGTTGCGGGGCTCGATCCCATAGCTACGCAACAGATCTGCGCGTCTCTGCTCCTCGATCAGTTCAGCAACAACTCGACGCGGAACCGGTGCTAGCTCCAGATCGTCCAGGCGGCGGTTCGGGACGACCTCGTGTGCCAGATCGCGGATGGCGGCAGCGCGGTCATCACGGACGAGGCTTTGGCCCGTCGTGGTGATGATTTCTGAGAGCCGGTCGGCCAGCAGATGGTGCTGGTTGGCGCGTTCCTCGGCGATCACAGCCTCGACCAAGACACGAAATTTGTCTCGGTCGCCACGGCGCTCGGCCTCTACGAGGTCGAGGATCAGGTCGGCGCGCGCCATTCCCCACCTCCATACATCGTCAACTGCCGTCTGCTTCGTTGGATGCTTGAAGCCTAACGTGCCGCACCGACATCATCGCCAACGCCTACCCAACGCGGAGATCGCTTTGTCAGCTTGCGATCGCACGTGCGCGACGACGGCTGACCCGCAGCATGACCGACGCAGGGACATAGACTCGACCTGCTCGTCGCCAAAGGCAGGGGCACCGCGCCTGCTTTTCTGCGGGCGGAGCCAACCGCACCGCGGGTCTCGTGCTCGCTCGGGACGAGCCGCGGCGATCTTGACGACGCTCCGCGCATGGCTGGCTCAGGGCGAGGGCAGGAGCGTCCGTGTTAGCGCTCCTGCCTCAGTGATTCTGCGTCTCAGAGCTGGAGCCCGGCGCTGGCGGGCATCATCGGCGCTCGCCGGGAGCTGACGGCGGCGATGATCTCCTCGGTATCGATCCCCTGGAGGTAGATCGAGGTGGTGCCGAGGTTGACGTGTTCCGAGCTGGCGTTGGATGATGTTCAGCGGGACGCCCTCCCGGGCGGAGCTCAAGTGCGTGGGCATGGCGCAGCTGGTGCGGCGCAAACCGGCGCCGTACCCCTGCTCGGGCGGCGAGCCGACGCATCTCAACGCGCACCGCGGCACTTGACCAGGGTCGGCCGCGGGTCGGACCGTCGATGACGCAGAACAGCGGTCCGACGGGCAGATCGCAACGAGATGCGAACCATGGGCGTAGTTGTTCCCAGCCCCAAGCGTCCATCCCGATCTCGCGGCGGCGGCCACCCTTTCCGTTGCGCACGAGCAGCGACCCACGCCGCGGGTCAAGATCGGGCTCGGCCAGCGCAAGCGCCTCCTGGATACGCAGCCCGCCACGCCAAAGCACGACGATCAACGCACGCAACCGCCAGCCGTGACGATTCTCGCCCGCATGGCGCATCACGGCGATGATCTCCTCGACGGTCGGCGGGTCGGCCGGGTAGAGCATGCCCTTGTTGTGAGGCGGACGGCCGGCGTGGAAGCCAGGCAGAGTTGCCGGTGAGCGACGCCGCCCAGCGGAATCGAGAACAGCAGAAACAGTCATGGGATCCTCCTCGGGATCGAACAGCGGACAGTTCTCGCTGCTCTACCAGCCCATCGGGCAACCCCCAACATGCGTCCGCCGATCAGCTCCTGTTGTGCTCAGGCGCTACCCTGGGATCGTGAAACATTCGGTTCTGAGCACCACCCCGACCGCTGAGAAGCCCGCGCTGAGCGACGAGGAGCGTGCCGAGCGCTTGCGGCGGCTCACCGAGCGCATGTTCAGCCCGGATGGGTTGGATCGGGACACGCTCGAGCACATCGAGCAGTTGACGGGCAACGAGTCGTAAACGACCGCAGTGGACGCTGTCGAGCTGCTGCAAGGCGACGCGCCGTTCATCGCCGACACCTCAGCGTGGTGGCGGTTCTCCTCACTCCCCGATGAGCTTGCCGGATTGATCAAGGCAGCGGTAGCCGACGAGCGGCTGTGGACTACGCCGATCGTGCGGATGGAGATCCTGTACTCCGCTCGCAGCACCTCCGAGTACATAGCGCTGGAGACTGAACTCGACGCGTTGCGCATCCTGCGCAACGATCGTGCCGTCGCCGACGCCGCGATGAGTGCGATCGGCGAGTTGGCCGAGCACGGCGATGGGTATCACCGCGTGCCGCTCACCGATGCGCTGATCGCCTCAGCTGCCGCCGAACATGGCGGCATTGCGGTACTCCATCGCGATGCGCACTTCGACAAGCTCGCCGAAGTCCTCACGTTCGAGAACATCGAGCTTCCAGGGTCCTGACCCGCTCTACACCGCCCGGGCGTACACCGGAAGCCACCACCCCTCCTACGAAACGCATCGACATCGTCCTGAGCGCGAGCGCCCCGACCCGTCGTCGAGACCGGCGGAATGACGTGAAGGCAGAAGTCAGTTAGCCAGGGGTACGCTCGAACCGCACGGCGTTCTCGAAGTGCGGTGCCCACGGCGGCGCCGAGCGCGTCCAGATCTCGACCGTCGGTTCGATCCAAGATGTATCGTCGATCGTCCCTGCCTTCAGGAAAGCCACTCCCGGCATCGACTCTATCGTGCTGAATATCGGCGACCCGCAGGCCGAGCAGAACCGCCGCTCCGTGGTGCTCTGGTAGCCCTCACTGGCGGTCTTGAACGAGGCGAGTGTGCTGCCCTCGACCGTGAGCGCATTGCTCGGTACACCCACGATCACCGAGAATGCCGTAGCGGTCTGGCGCTGGCAGTTCGCGCAGTAGCAAGCCCCCTGCCAGACCGGCTCGGCGTCGACGCTATAAGCCACGCCACCGCACAGGCAGCGGCCTGTGATGGGTCTGGGCGCATCGGCCACATTCAAAACCCTACACATCGCGCGAGACCGGCGTCCTGCAAGGCGCGAACGCGAGCACTTACGCACAAGAACACGCACGCTGGCGCATGGCGCTGCGCCAGCAGGCGTATGTCCCGGCCTCAGCCGACACGCTCGAGCCTCGTCCGCAGCGATCGTCTGCTCGATTGTTGCCTGGGCGCTCGCTCCGGTTCGCAAAGCGGTAGCCAGAGGCGTAGGTGATGCTTGCGCAATGGCAGCCGAGGAGTCCACGACCCCCGACCTGGTGGAGCTTTCACGACGGTCAGTCGGGAGGATCAATCGCGGCGATGTCGCCGCGCGCGGGCTCAGGCTCGGGGAGGTGAGGAGCGAGCAATAGTGATCTCCCAGTAGCCAGCCGCGAGATTCGCTGCCCCAACAACCAGGAAGAAGGCTGCCCATCCGTAAGCGCCGTACGAAAGTATGAATGCGCCAATGCCGGCCGCGACGATGCCACCGGCGATACGCATGACCCCAAAGGCGCGGAGGTGACGGTACTCCCATGGATTGATCAGGCGTTGCACGCCGGGTCGCGGGGGAGATGCCCACCACCCGCGAAGACCTTTCCGAGCGGCGTTGTCGTTGGCCGCGTTCATCGGGGGCGTCCCGCTCATGGGCGCTTCAGGAACCTCAAATAGAACGCCGCGAACACCAGGACAATCCCGACGTTTACTATCAGCCGCTCCCAGAAGCGGTGCCTGAAGAACAGGACGTCCACGCCGACCACGACGGCTACCAGCGCGAGCACGTAAAGCACGACGGCTGCCTGTCTTCCCATCGTTGCACCCTACTGCTCGAGGACCACGTCGCGGTCACGGATGACGCCGGCGGTCGGCAGCGTGTCGGGAAGCGACAGCCGAGCAGACCAGCGCAAAGGACGAACCTCGAGAGCACCGACTGAGGCTTGGCACACACCTGCTTTTCCCATCTCGCCTTCTCATCAAACACCAATCTCCGTGACCCATCACAGGTGCGGGCGGAGGCCGCGCTGCAAGCCGATCGTACAAGGATGCGCCAACGGGTGAACGGGCCCAGGGCCTGCACCATGCTCCGTGGCGGGGCAAGGACGCCCCGCCCCCACGGGCATCCTTCCCGCCGCGGGCCGCGCGGATGCGCCCCAAAACACACGCCCGCTCACCGACCGCATGCACATCGACATCTGGGAGGTCCTCGACGCCGCCTCCACCAAGCCCTACGGTTCATGCGCTCGCAGCCAGGCGTAGGTGACATCCGCGAGTCCCCCGCCCTGAAGATCCTCACCCTGCTCTCCGCGCTCGGCGCGGAGTTGCGCTACCACGACCCCCACGTCCCCACGCTCCCCGACCACGGCCTATCGAGCATCCCGTTGGAGGAGGCATTGCAAGACGCCGACCTCGCCCTGATCGTCACCGCCCACCCCGGCGTCGACCACGACACGGTGCTCACGCGCGCACGCCTCGTCGTGGACCTACGCGGCATCACACGCGGAACGCTCGTGGAGAACGTCGTGCGGTTGTAGGCAACACGCGGAGCCCGGCTCACCATCCACCGGCGGTCCCTGACGTTCCCCGCGCGGTGCACAGGAGCATCGTCTCACCGGGCCGCACCGAACGGAGCGCGGGCCACTCGCACCCGCTGCCACAGCCTCTCCGGCGAATGCCGACAGCCGTCCGCGACGATTCCGTCCGGAGACCTGGCGAACATGTGTTCGGTGTCGAAGCAGTCACAGCACCCGCAGGACAGGCAGTCACGACAGCATCTGGCGGCCGTAGCGTCCGCTGCGCGATATGCTTGTGTTCAACTCTTGTTCAAAACGTGACGATAGGATGGACATGCCGCTGAGGCTCCCGGAACCAGATCAGTCGCGACTGCCGCGCTCGCCGCTCGACCTCGTCGTCTGCCAACTGCGCTTCGAGGCCCAGCCACAGGTGGGCGGCGCTGCGCTTGCGCTGGCCGTCCAGACCGCGCTTGGTGGCGAGACGCGTTATCCGCGGCTCGAGCAGGTACAGGCGCAGGCGTTCAACGTCGTCCTGGGGCCAGGCGTCGCTCCGGCGATGGGCCAGGCGCCGGCCGCGACCGGCTGGAGATTGCAGTCGCCCGACAGCCGGTGGAGCGTCTCGCTGATGCCCGACCACGTCTCGTTGGAGACCACCGATTACACCGTCTGGGACGATTTTCGCGACCGCATGCTCGAACTCGTCGACGCGGCCGCCGACCACGTCGCTCCTGGCATCGAGCAGCGCCTGGGCCTGCGCTACATCGACCGCATCAGCGAGGTGCAAGCGCGCACGCCCCGCGAATGGGAACCGTACCTCGTTCCGGAGCTGCTCGGCCTCATACGCCACGAGGCGCTCGGAACGGCGGTCACCGCCGCGCGTCAGCAGCTGCTCCTCGACCTCGACGAAGGCTTCTCGTGCACCTTCACCCACGGCCTACTCCCCGAGGACGGCGAGCACCTGAACTACCTGTTGGACTACGACCTTTCGCGCGAGGGCGGTCGCCCGTTCGACCCTGACGGCATCCGCGCCGCCCTGGAAGTCCTGCACGCCGATGCGCTGAAGCTCTTTCATGCATCGGTCACCGATGAGCTGCTAGGCGTGTTCCGCGACCCCGTGGAGGCCCGATGACCGGCGTGCTCACCCCGCCGCGGTGTGGAGCGGCCGAGCCGTGGGCGACTGGTACCCCGATCGAGGCAACCGTGACCGCCGGACCGATCGCCGACGCCCTGGCCCGGCAGGAGAGCATGCTTGTTCCGCAGACAGCCCAGCGCTTCGTCGTCCTCGACGGTCCGTTGACGACACACCCGACGGCCGATCTCCATGACCTCGCACTGTTCTCCGTCTTGCCGCTGGCAGCGCCCACCACGCCGGTCCCGCTCGTCGGCGCGGCGTTTGACCAAGTTCACCGCCTGGCATCGATCGCCCTGCAGCCGCTCGTTGCACCGACGGCGACCGCGACATACCTTCCGCCGCTGCGCATTCCCCATCGCTATGCGCGGTTTGAGCCGCGCATAGTGCCCGTGCCGCGGTCGCGCGCCTACCGCGCGTTTACGGAACTCACCGCGTGGCTAGGCATGACGCAGGAGGAGACCGCCACGCTGCTCGGGATCGGCCGGACGACACCCTTGGCCTGGCGTCGCGGCCACGAGCCCCAGCCCGCCCGCGCGCGGCGACTCTTCCAGACGCACGCGCTCGTCAAGACCCTCGTCCGCCGGCTCGGCACCGACGAGGCGCGCCGCTGGCTGGGGCGCGGGACGCCCTCGCCACTGGAGCTTCTGCTCCGGCAATGTCGCGGCCGCGGACGATCGCGCCGAGGCGATGATCTTTGGTGCCGCGGTGCCGTCCCGCTTGGACGCGTGGGTCGACAACGACGCGACGCCACCGACCCATGCGCCCGACCCCGCGGCGGCGGGGACCCCGCGGCGCGTTCGCCGCCGAGGCCCCCGGCGGCGGTGATCGATCGCCACATCAAGGCACCCTGGCCGCCGGAGGTCGCCGAGGCGCTCGCACACTTCCGACAGGGCGATCTCATCGAGCGCCCGCCGTTCTTCTACGGCCGGCACGCGACCATCGAAATCTTCGACGCCGGTGGGCTCGCCGAGGAGGAGTCGCAGGTGCACGAGGTGCATCCCGACGACGCGCCGCCCTACGGGATCATCACGACCCAGACCTGCGACCTCGATGAGCGGGGCACGCCTACACAGCCCTGGATTCAGGTCAGCCCTGTGTACCCGCTGAAGGGCGACGAGCCGCCGCGAAAGGCATACCTCGTCGAGCTGACCGGGCCGGCCGGCAAGGCCTCGTCGCAGACCTGCGCATCGAGCTGCCACTGGAGAAGAGCCTGCTTGCCGGGCGCGTGCCGATCCGCGGCTTCGCGACCGAGGAGCAGGAGAACGCCTTCGGCGGCTCCTCGGCACCCGACGCGCGCGAGCCGCGCTGGCCAACGAGCTGGTCGACACCGTCATCCACCTGATCGGCAAGCGCAAGTCCAACAACAAGGGAAAGTCACGGCCGGTCTGGGCCCAGCTTTGGCGCCTGGGCCTGCAGATCGAGGATGGCACGCGACTGAAGCCCGTCGCTGTGCGCCTCCACGTGCTGAGCATGGGCCAGCCCAGCGAGCAAGTGCTCGGGTGGTTCGCCGACTGGGAGGACACCACGCGCGTCGAGGCCGAGGCCGTCGGTATCACGCTGTTGACGACGCGCCACCACGACGCTACGAACATGGACGCCCAGCTCGCCGACCGCCTCGTCCCGCTGGCAGTCTGAACCTCCGGCGGAGACAGTCTAAGCCGTACACGGGCGCGTCCTCCACCCGGGCGCGTTCGCTGGAACTGGGTGTGTTATTCAGTAGAAAGCCCAACCCTCCCCCAAAACCATCCCCCGGGTCGATCTCCTCACGGACCGTCAGCTCGAAGGACTGGCCCCTATCGCACCCCGAAGGTGGTGGGCGGCCTCACCGAGGCGTGCGCCGAACGGGCCGAGGCGATCTACGGGATGGTGTGCGATCACCTCGTACGGGTTGCGACCCTCGAGGCGGCAGAGCTCACCAAGCTCGCGGAGAACATCTTCCGCTCGGTCAACATCGCGCTCGTCAACGAACTCGCGATGCTCACCGACCGCATGGGCATCGACATCTGGGAGGCCGTCGACGCGGCGCGGACCTCCGCTACCACAACCCCCACGTCCCAGTGCTCCCCGACCACGGCCTCTCAAGCATCCCGTTGGAGGAGGCATTGCAAGACGCCGACCTCGTACTGATCGTCACCGCCCACTCCGGCGTCGACCACGACACGGTCCTCACGCGCGCTGAGGGACGGACGGAGATTCAAGTGCCACGGGTCGGTGTTTGAAGGATCGCGACCGAGCGCAAGCGAACTCGCAGACAACAAGGCGTGTGTCCCTTCGAGCCGGGTCGCGATTCCGGTGGTACCCAGGACGGTGCTCACCGCGATGGCGAGAGTACGAACGTGCCTGACCAACCAGGGCCTCCAGGTCACCGGCGGTCCCGTCGGGCCCGAAGGGCCCGGTCCGCCGAGCGGTCCATACGGCGTGCTCGACGTCGGTAGCGTGCTCAACGTCCCGAGCGACACCGTCCTTATCGCGTTCGACCGCCATCCGTATAGCGCCAAACGGCGCAAGCACCACGTCATCCGCATTGGGGCAGAGGAAGAACGTCGCGGCGCCGTGACCGTCGAATGGCTGCGGACGCCCGCAAGTGGTCTGCGCACAAGCGTGCGGGCGTGCGCATTTAGGTGAGAAATGGATGCGAGATATCGCCGGAGAGACAGCCCGCAGCATGGGCGAGTGTTCGGGAATGTCTCTTGAAGCGCCCGCCCGTCAGCGTCGGCGGAGAGGCTGCCTCGCAGAGGATGCAGGCCTTTGCGCCCAACGCGGCGCTACCCTCGATAGTGATGACCGACCACGAGCCGGAGCCTACTCAGCAGACGAAACCCAAGAAGGGCGAGCCGATCGAGATTCCGGTGCCCAAGAAGCGCGACGTGAGGACTTCTTGGAGAAGGTGGCGAGACGCCGGACCCCGAGCGATCGAAGGGCACTCAGCGACGCCACGCTGGGTCCTCTTGCTCCGCTATGCCCTGGCGATCGCTGTCGGCGCGGTGCTGTGGCTGTGGCTATTTGGAGGCAGCTTGATCGGGGCCGTCGTCATGGCGTCGTTACTGCTCCTCATCGGGCATCTACTCGAACGCTACGACGAGCAATTGCGCAAACCGAGGCGCCTTCCGTGGACGAAGCCCCGAGACTCAGGCGACGCAAGCGGCTCTACTAAGTAGCTGCTCGAACATCGCCTGATTCGTCGTGAGGCGAGCGTTCCGCCGCCACATGAACAGAAGCACCTCTTCATGCATGGCGACCTAGTGTCCCACCGCGCAGCGCGTCACGGAGGGGGAACGCGCCACTGCCGTGGACGAGTGTTCGAGAATGTCCCCAGAAGCAGCTCCCGTCTTATGACCTGTCGAAGAGCCTGGTCAGGTACGTCTTGAGAGGTCGATCCGTGCCTCCCAACCCCAACCACGTCTTGCGAAGGACACCCCGAAAGACCTGAACGAGGCCGACAAGCAATACAACGCCAGCGACGCTTTGCCACGCTCCGCTTATTTTCAGGAGCATCAGCACGAGCGCGACTACCGTGGCCAATGCCCAAATGGAAATCGCCCACCACGACAGTGGGGGCGGACGCTGCATGAGCGTACGTCGCCA
>CAVQPM010000008.1:0-353979 GCA_963714635.1 uncultured Solirubrobacterales bacterium
CACACCGATGAACTGGTGTGCGGGGGCCGAGGACCGCGTTCACGGCGGCTCGCAGCGCCTTGGAGCCGTCGATCACGACCAGCACGCCCTGCTCGACATCCAGGCCACGCTCCACGAGATCGGACACCAGCGAGGTCGCGAGCGTCTTGTTCTCCGTGGAGCCCTCCCACAAGCCGAGCGGGACCTTCACGCCCTCAGTGGTGATCCCGAGCGCGACGACGTTCGTGTGGTCCTTCAAGACGATCCCGTCGAGCATCAGCACCGCGAGGCGCACGTCCTCCAGCCGACGGCTCATCAGTGCCTTGAGCGTCTCGGCGGTGCGCGCGACAAACGTGCGCGAGACAGCTGACTTCGACGTTGAGCGCGCCTCGGCCTCGACCTGCTCGCCGACCGGCTCCTGGGTGCGCACGAACCGGCGGGTAGAGACGCCCGCGAGCATCCGCTCCAGCACGACAGCGCTCAACGCGTCACGGCTGGCGAAGTGCTCGTAGGTCTCGACCGGCACCTCGCCGCCGGCGTCCTTGGCGCGCATCCGCGGCCGCTGGACCCCGACCCGGCGTGAGCCGAGCGTCACCTCACCCTCGTCTGAGCCGTGACGGTAGGCGACCCGCGCAGGGTCATGCTTGCCCCTGGGGCCGCAGATCTCCTCGACCTCCTCGCTCATCAGCTCGTGCATCACCCCGAGCCCGACACCCACGCTCAGCGCGAGCAGACCCTCCCTCGCCGCGCCGACCAGATCCCCCAGCGCGGCCTGCACCCGCTCGGGCAGCACCGACGCCTGCATCGGCGCGTCCTCGCTCGCATGTACCTTCTTCATGGCGGTTCCTCCTGTCTCGAATGGACCGATTTCGCACTCGCCACGGTCGCAACACGACCGGACGAGGCGGGAGGACCGCCACTTCAAGTTCTACGCCAGGTGGGACAACCTCTCGAGCAGCTTGCCGACCCCGCAGAGCACATTGCGCGGGAACTGGTGGCCGGCCGGATAATCGGCGTGTTCCGCGGGCGCCTCGAGGCTGGGCCGAGGGCGTTGGGACACCGCTCGATCCTCGCATCGCCGCTGGTGGCTGGGGTCACCGATCGCCTCGCCGAGCGCATCAAGCTCCGCGAGAGGTTCCGGCCGTTTGCGCCCGTCGTCCCGTTCGACGTCGCGCAGGAGTTCTTCGCGGTTACCGACGCCAGCCCGTACATGTCGTTCGCCTTCTCCGCGCGAGCCCGCGCATACCGGGAAATACCGTCCGTCGTCCACGCCAACGGCACCGCGCGCGTACAGACTCTGCGCCGCGCCGACAACCCCTTCTTGTACGAGGTGCTTCAGCGGTTCGCGGCTCAGACGGGCGTTCCTGTGCTTATCAACACCTCGTTGAACGTCAAGGGCGCGCCCATCGCGGGCACGCCGGCTGCCGCGATCGCGTGCTTCGACGCGTGTGGACTCGACGGCCTTCTCCTTGAGGATCGGTACTTGACGCGATGAGAATTGGGTACTCGTTCTGGGGTTTCTTGGGCGACGGCATCCTCGACACACCCGACGGCGGGCGTAGTCATCGCGCGACACTCCTCGCCGCCCTTCGTGATTGCGGCCACGATCTCGTACTCCTCCAGCCTGACCGCGACCGCCTCGAGGCGGATGCGCCGGTGACCCTGGGACCGGGGATCACATGGGCGAGTTGCCTGCCGGAGATCGATCTGCTGTGGCTCGAGTGGCGTTGGCCGATCCCAGGACGCAACACAGCCGCCGACCGAGGCAAGCCCGGCTTCACGCCCGATCTCGACCGGCAGGACACTCTCATAGCTCACTATACGCGGGAGATGGGCATTCCCACCCTCCTCTGGGACAAGGACCTCATGCTTGACCTTAACGACCCCGTGCGGGCGCTGCCGCACGTCACGGTCTGCGAGCCGGCGCTATGGCCGCGCAACGGTGCCCGCACGCTGCTGTTCCCGGTCGCTGACACGCTCCTTGACGCGGTCCGGCGTGCGCCGCCGTCCACTTTCGGCCATGGCGATATCGACCTCGTCTACGTCGGCAACCGCTATGACCGCGATCTGGCTTTCGAGCGCTATTTTGTCCCCGCGGCACGCGTGTTGCGCCACCGCGTGTACGGCAAGTGGACGGGTTGTGAGCGTTGGCCGGAAGTCGACTTCGCCGGACGCATTGGCTTCAGCGATGTAGCTGCCGTCCACGCTTCGGCGCTTTGTACCGTCTTGCTGCTGCCAGACCGCTACGCGACCATTGGCCAGATTACCCAGCGGCTATTCGAGGCGCTGATCGCCGGCTGCCTTCCGCTGCTGCCCGCTGAAATCCGCGGTGGCGCGTTGTTCGTCCCGCCCGCTCTGCACGTCCGCTCTGGCGCCGAGGTCGTCGAACGCTGTCAGGCTCTGCGCGCCGCAGCGGCTGCCAACACGCTCGATGAGCTGGTGCACGCCTGTCTGGAGCGTCTGGAGCGTTTCCGCGTCTCGCGCCAGCTTGAGGCCATCGCCGACCTCCTCTGCGGCGACGAGTGTGCGAGGGCAGACGATCACCCTTTCCGTGGCGAGGATCGCGTCGCGTCGCTGTACCGCACCGAAGATCGCCAACGCCGGCGCATCGGCGCACTCACGGCCGCGAAGACCGCGGGTGAGAATCCCAACGCTGTCATCGTCGAGCTGGCTCGCACCCACACAACGGAGAAACCTCGACTGCTGGAGATTGGCTGCGGGCGAGGCGGTGCTTCGCGGAGGCTGCTGACAGGCATAGCCCCTCGCTGTGCCGTCGCGCTTGATCGCTCGCCGGCGATGCTAAGGGCTGTCCGCGCGCTTACGGGCGGCGCACTCGAGACTGTTGTCGGCGACTTCCACGACCTGCCCTTCGGGCCACGCGTGTTCGATCTCGTGGTGGGCGCCTTCTGCCTCTACCACTCCGACGACCCCGCCCGCGTCTGTGTCGAGATCGCACGCTGTCTGGACGACGGCGGTGTAGCGGTCATAGTCACAAAGTCGGCTGACAGCTACCACGAGCTTGACGCCGCCGTGGCCGCCGCCGGCCTCGACCCTGATGCCGAGGACCGCCCGAGCCTCTACGAGAGTTTTCATAGCGACAACCTGGAGGATGTTGTCCGCAGCGTCTTCTTGGAGGTGATGGTTCGCCACGACCGGCAGCGCTTCACCTTCGCCACGCCAGGAGACGCCGCGGCGTATGCCTGCACCGTGCCGAAGTACCGTGGTTGCGAGGACCCTGACCGGGTTGCCCTCGCACTGGCTGACGCCTGGCCGACGGGTGGACTTACGATGACCTCGACTGTCTCGTTCGCGGTGGGACGCAACCGATGAGCGTTGCGGTGTGGTGGAAGGATTACGTGTCCGACGATCATCTCCGCCGGTCTGTTGTCCATCACGCATGGGTTGTCGAAACTGACCTCGCCGTTCCCGCGCTCCGCCACGTCGACGTGATCGGCACGCGGTCGCGTCCGACGACCTCGCGCTCGTGGCGGCGGATCTCGGGCGCTGGCACGCGCGCCTGGCCCGACGCGAGCTGGTAAACGTCGAAGCCGACGCGTCGTTGCCGATCGATGGCGGCGAACTGCACGGCTTCCTCGCGGTCCGAGCCGAGCCGCTGAGTGGCGCAAATGCGCCCGGTGCGATCGTCACCCCAGCGGACATTCCCACCCTCGCGGCGCTAGCCGCTGGTGCGACTACGAGCGTGTACAAGGATGTCAACGTCCGCAACGTCCTTCTCGATGGCGGCGTGGTTCGGCACGTAGACGTCGATGACGTAACACTCGCGCCCGCTGGCTACGATCTCGGCAAGCTGCTGCTGTCCTGGGCGATGACCCACGGTCGTCGGCCGGCTATTGAGGATGTGCTGGACTGCTACAACACCGCCGCTGGACAAGAGCTGTGTGACCGCGAACACCTTGCTGTCTGGCTCGAGCTGCATTACGTGCTGACTTATCGCTATCGCGCCGCTGGCCACTATGCGCATGGTTGGCCGTCACTCCGGACGGTGGCTGATGAAACGCGTGCTCGCGCGCTGCTGGGATCGTCGTAAGGTGGCTCGGGGACGGCTACTACAGGCGTGCAGTGGTGCGCGAGTCATCGACTGCGCGGTGAGCATCGAGTCGACAGCTATACATCATTGCGTCGCCTTCTCTCGCATTCACCGAGCTGCTTCAGCGTCGCTTGAGCATCAGAGCCTCTAGACTTGACCCCGGATGCCTGACGAGCCCACAGCCACGGTTGACGACGTCATGGATGCCCTCTCCAACGTCATCGACCCCGAGCTCGGCCTCGACTTCGTCGAGCTGGGCCTGATCTACGGAGTCGAGGTCGATGGGGGGGACGTGCACGTCACGTTCACGCTCACCACGCCCGGCTGCCCGATCGGCCCTCAGGTGACTGAGCAGATAGAAGAGTTCGTCGGCGAGCTCGAAGGCGTTGAAAGCGTCGAATCGGAGATGGTCTTCACGCCTCCGTGGTCGCCCGAGAAGATGAGCGAGGACGCGAAGTTCGCCTTAGGCTACTGACGCGCTAGTAGCGGCCTTTCGGGTTCGTGTGGCCTTCTTGCTCGTCTTAGCCTCCTCGGCCTGGCGTTCGCGGGCTATGGCGACCAGCGCGGCCAGCTCCTCGGCGATGCTCTCCCCGATCGACTCGATGTCCGGCAGCGCGTCGAAGTCGCCGAGCAGGCCGAAGTTCATCTCGCCGGCGTAGGACATGATCGCGACCGCCAGCGCGTGGTTCTGGGGAAGGAACGCGACCGGATAGACGCGCTCCATCCTTCGTCCCAGCACATACAGCGGAAACTGCGGGCCCGGCACGTTCGTCACGATCAGGTTGAACAGGCGCGTCGAGAAGTTCAGTCGCGACGCCTGCGCGAGGATCGTGGGCGGCGCGAAGTTCTGGGCGCCGGCGATCACCTCCGCGCCGAGGGCCTGCTTGGACTCCTTCAACCCGTCCATCGCATGCCTCACGAAGCGCAGCCGCTGGACCGGATCGGCGATGTACACCGGCAGCGGCCCCCTCATCGCGGCGATCCGGTTGCCCATCTCATGGCGCTCGCCGACGGTCCGCACGGAGACGGGCACGAGCGCGCGCAGCTCGAGGCCCTCGGTGCGCACGCCACGCGCGATCATGAACGAGCGCAGCGCGCCCGTCACGACCGTGAGCACGACGTCGTTGACAGTGCCCCCGAGGACGTTCTTGCAGAGCTTGAAGTCCTCCAGGCTCGCCGCCACCCCAACGAAGCGCCGGTGGGGGCCGATCTCCACGTTCAGCGGCGTTGGCGGCGCCGGGTTCAGCCCCGCCCAGATGACCTCCCCGATGCCCTCGGCGGCCTCCAGCGCCCTCGTCATCGTGCGCTCGGGATGGGTGAGCGCTCCCAGCAGCCCCTCAACGATCTGCGCTCCCGCGCGCACCGCGGCGCGCACTCCGACCGCCACCAGCTCGGCCGCATCGGGCTCCTGGTGCGGCTTCCACGGCCTGCCCGAGTGTCTCGCAGGCGCAGGCTCGGGAGTCAGGTCGAACAGCACCGTCGCAAGATCGACCCCGGCGATCCCGTCGATCAGCGAGTGATGGGTCTTCGAGATCAGCGCGAAGCGATCGTCGTCCAAGCCCTCGATCAGCCACATCTCCCACAGCGGCCTTGAGCGATCGAGCGCCTGCGAGAAGATCCGCGCCGTCAAGTCCCGCAGCTGGTCCCAGTCGCCCGGGGCCGGCAGAGCGGTATGACGCACGTGGAACTCGAGGTTGAAGCTCGGATCGTCGACCCACAGCGGACGCCCGCTGTCCAGGGCGGTGAAGGCGAGCTTATGCCTGTAGCGGGGCACCAGGTGCAGCCTGCCGCGGATCGCCTCCAGGAACTCCTCCATCGTGGGAGGTGGGCCCTCGATGATCGTTAGCCCGCCCACGTGCATGTGCGAGCTCGGACTCTCCTGATGCAGGAACGATGCATCCACCGGAGTGAGCCTGTCGAGGTGACGTTGCGTCATCGCCTCTCTAGCGTACTCGCCCCCTTACAATGGCCGTAGTGACCAACACCGTCGAAAAGCTTCTGCTCGCCGCGCCTCGCGGCTACTGCGCCGGTGTGGACCGTGCCGTGCAGACCGTCGAACGGGCGCTCGAGGTCCACGGGCCGCCGGTGTACGTGCGCAAGCAGATCGTCCACAACAAGCACGTCGTCGAGCAGCTCTCCGAGCGCGGCGCGATCTTCGTCGAGGATGTGAGCGAGATCCCCGAGGGCGCCCTCACCGTCTTCTCCGCCCACGGCGTCGCGCCCAGCGTGCGCGCGAGCGCCGAGCGGCGCGCCCTGCAGACGATCGACGCGACCTGCCCGCTCGTCACGAAGGTCCATCGCGAGGCGGTCGCCTTCGCGCAAGACGGCTATACGATCGTGCTCGTCGGCCACACCGGCCACGAGGAGGTACAGGGAACAATGGGCGAGGCGCCCGAGCACATCGTGCTCGTCGAGAACGAGCAGGACGTTGACGAGCTCGTCGTCGAGGATCCCGAGCGCGTCGCCTACGTCACCCAGACGACGCTCTCGGTCGACGAGACCAGCTCGATCGTCGCGCGCCTGCGCGAGCGCTTCCCCACGATCCGTGGTCCCCGCACCGACGACATCTGCTACGCCACGACCAACCGCCAGGCGGCCGTAAAGCAGATGGCGGGCGATTGCGACCTGATGCTCGTGATCGGCTCGCGCAACTCCTCCAACTCCGTGCGCCTCGTCGAGGTCGCCAAGGACTGCGGCACCGAGGCGCATCTGATCGACAACGCGAGCGAGATACGCGAGGAGTGGCTCGAGGGCAAGCGCGTCGTCGGAGTCACGTCGGGCGCGAGCGCCCCCGACGACCTCGTCCAGGATCTGCTCGACTTCTTCCGGGCCCGCGGCGTGGAGGAGGTCTCCGAGGTCCATGTCGTCCGCGAGGATGTGCGCTTCATGCTCCCCAAGCCGATCCGCGAGGCAGTAGCCGCGGCGTCTTGACAGGGTGCGACGGATCGTGCCGTAGGACATGATCGTGCCGACCATGTTCGCGTCCGGCGCGTAGAGCTCGATGCGCACGCTGATCGTCTCCGATCTGCATCTCGGCGCGAGCTCGGGCGTCGATGTGCTCCGCCGGCCCTCGCCGCGCGCCGCGCTGCTGGATGCGCTGGACGGGGTGCAGCGGCTCGTGCTGCTCGGAGATGTGCTCGAGCTGCGCCACGGGCCGCGACGCGACGCGCTCGCGGCCGCCCGGCCCTTCTTCGAGGAGGTCGGTCGCGCGCTCTCCGGGTGCGAGATCGTCGTCGTGGCCGGCAACCACGATCATGCGCTCGTCGAGTCATGGCTGCGCCGTCGCGGCGAGTTGCCGACGCCCGTGCCACTCGGAGTCGAGCAACGCTTCCCCGCTTATGAGGCGTCCTCGATGCTCGCCACGCTGGCCGAGTGGGCCGGCCCGGCGCGCGTCAGCGCCGCCTATCCGGGCCTCTGGCTGCGCGAGGACGTGTACGCCACTCACGGCCACTACCTCGACTGCCACCTGACGGTGCCGACGCTCGAGCGGCTCGGGATCGGCATGACCGGGCGCGTCCTGCGCCGCTCCGAGGAGTCGTTCTCCTCGGTCGACGACTACGAGGCCGTGCTCGGGCCCGTGTTCGCATGGATCGACGCCGTCGCGCGCCAGGCGCCCACCGGCTCGACGCTCAACGGCCAGTCCACGGTCCGCATCTGGCGCGCGCTCGGTGGAGACAAGGGGGGCGGCGAACCGGGCGTCCCCTGGCGCACGCGCCTGCTCGCGAGCGCCTTTCCGGTCGCGGTCGCGGCGCTCAACCGAGCCGGCCTCGGCTCGTTTCGCGCCGACATCTCAGGCCCCGAGCTGCGCCGCGCCGGCCTGCGTGCGATGGGGGAGGTGGCCGCCCGCCTGCAGCTGCGCGACGCATACCTGATCTTCGGGCACACCCATCGCCGCGGGCCGCTGCCGGACGATGTACAGAGCGAGTGGGTGGGGCCCTCCGGCGCGCGTCTTCTCAACTCCGGCTGCTGGACGTACGACTCCTACTTCCTGAGCGGCCGTCCCGGCGAGAGCCCCTACTGGCCTGGTGGCGCCGTGCTCGTCGAGGATGACGGGCCGCCTCGGCTATTGCGCCTGCTGGACGACCTCGAGCACGCGGAGCTCTCGCCGACGGCGGCCTGAGAGATGGGCTCGATCGATCAGCGAGCTCGGGCTCTCGCGTCGGGGTGGGCGCTCAGACGACGCCCGGCGTGAAGCACGTCCCCAGGCACTCGACGCCCTCGCCGATCCGGAGATCCAGCACGCCCGCGGTGTGGCGCTCGTGCTCGAACAGCGGGTATGCGCCGGGATGCTCGATCGAGAGCGTCTTGACCATGCTCTCCCCGTCGCCGCCCATGGTGGATGTGGCGGTGACGCTGCCCCTGCCGGCGAGCACAGCCCATATCCCGCCCGCCTCGTACGGCCCCGACCAGGCTCCCTCGCGATCTTCGCTCTGCGGCGCAAGCAGAGCGCTCTCGGCGTCCTCTGGGCGAAGCGGGGCGAGCGGCTCGCGCTGTATGCCGAGCAGCTCTCCGATCGCGAGCTCGGTCTCCTCGTAGGCGCCCTCGCCGTAGTGATAGTGCGACAGGCGCGCTCTCCCGTCGAACAGATAGCGCGCCGGCCAGCCCATGTTCTCGTACTCGCGCCACACCTCGAGCTCGCTGTCGATCAGCACCGGGTGCTCTATGCCGAGGCGCGCGACCGCGTCGCGCACGGCCTGCTCATCCCGCGACACCTCGAAACCCGGACAATGGACCCCGATCACGCGTAGCCCGTCGGCACCATAGCGCTCGTGCCACGCCTTCACATACGGCAGCGTCCTGATCGAGTTCGGCCTGCAGAAGTCCCAGAACTCGACGAGCATCGGCTTGCCGCGCTGCAAAATCGAGGCATGGCCGCCGTTCTTGCCGGCTGCGCCGCCCTGCGCGTTGACCCACGGCAGCTTCGTGGGGAACAGCGGCGCGACGATCGTGTCTACAGGGGCTCGCAAACGCGGGCCCTATCCAATAGACCCGATCATCTCCAGCTGGATCAGGCGGTTGAGCTCGACCGCGTACTCCATCGGCAGCTCCTTCGTGACGGGCTCGATGAAGCCGTTGACGATCATCGCGGCGGCCTCGTCCTCGGTGAAGCCGCGCGAGCCCATGTAGAAGAGCTGGTCGTCAGATATGCGCCCGACGGTCGCCTCGTGCGCGACAGCGACGTTGGGGTTCTGGATCTGGATGTCGGGCCAGGTGTCCGAGCGGGAGATCCCGTCCATCATCAGGCCGTCGCACTGCACCCTGGCCTTCGAGCCGGCGGAGTTGGAGCCCATCTTGACGAGGCCCCTGTAGCCCATGATGCCGCCGTCCTTGGAGATCGACTTGGCGAGGATGTTGGAGGTCGTGTTGGGCGCGAGATGGACGACCTTCGCGCCGGTGTCCTTGTGCACGCCCTTGCCGGCCACACCGACGTTGAGGTGGTCGGCGCGAGCGCCCTCTCCCATCAGATAGGAGCCTGGGTAGAGCATCACGTACTTGGCGCCCATCGAGCCGCCGACCCACTCGACGGTGCCCTCGGCGTCGACCACGGCGCGCTTGGTGTTGAGGTTGTAGACGTCCTTGGACCAGTTCTGCACGGTCGTGTAGCGCGCCTTGGCGCCCTCGTGCACGAAGATCTCGACGACCGCGGAGTGCATCGAGTTGACCGAGTAGGTCTGGGCGGTGCAGCCCTCGATGTAGTTCACGTCAGAGCCCTCGTCGGCGATGATGAGGGTGTGCTCGAAGGTGCCCTCGCCGGCGCCCTCCATGCGGAAGTACGCCTGCAGGGGCAGATCCACCTTCACGCCCTTGGGCACGTACAGGAACGACCCGCCCGACCACACCGCGCCGTGCAAAGCGGAGAACTTGTTGTCCTGCGGCGGCACGCACTTGTTCATGAAGTACTTCTGCACCAGGTCGGGGTACTCGGTAATGGCGGTGTCCATCGAGCAGAACAGGATCCCGAGCTTGCGGTACTCCTCCTTCAATCCCTCGTACACGGGCTCCTGGCGCCACACGCCGACAACGCCCGCGAGGTGCTCGCGCTCGGCCTGGGGGATGCCGAGGTCCTCGTAGGTCTTCTTCATTTCCTCGGGCACGTCGTCCCAGGAGTTGAAGCGCCCGGCGGTCGGGGGGGAGTAGAGCACCAGCTCGTCCAGGTTGAGGCCGCTCAGGTCGGGTCCCCACGTGGGGATGGGCTTGCGCTCGAAGATTTCAAGCGACTTGACGCGCTTCTCGGCCATCCAAGCGGGCTCGCCCTTGACCTTTGACAGCTCGCGCACCACCTCGCGCGAGATGCCTTTGCGCGCCAGCAGCTGACCCTGCTCGTCCTCGACGATCGGGCTGGGCTTGGCGATCTTGGTGCGGTCTAGCGTGGCCATATGGCTCCCTTTGTGAATCCTGTGCTGCGGACTAGGAATTGTATCGAGGTCATCCGGTCGAGCTGACGGGCCAGCTGTTGTCGCCGGTGACGGCGCCCTTTACGACCTTCAGGCCAAGCAGGGCGCACTTTCGCCGAGTCGCCGACACGGGGATGCCCAGCAGGTCGATCGCCCAATCGGCGTCCAGCTCGCCGACCTGCTCGACCGGCATCCCCACCAGCTCCTCGGAGGCGATCGACGCCGATGCCTGGGAGATCGCGCAGCCGTGGCCGTGGAAGCGCAGGTCCTCGATCTTCCCATCCTTGACCCTGATGTGCACGCCCAGCTCGTCGCCGCAAAGAGGGTTGTGCTCGAGCCCCTCCATGTCGTGGGGCTCCATCTCGCCGAAGTTGCGTGGGCGCTTGTAGTGATCGAGGATGTAGTCGCGGTAGAGGTCGTCCATGTTGGCTTCGTCTGTCGGGTTCTCTTATTGGGGATAGCTGTTTGTTCGTAATCGCGCTTTAGAGCCCGAACACCCGTCTGCCCTCGAGCAGTGCGTCGATCAAGGCATCCACGTCACTGGGCTCGTTGTACACGCCGACGCTGGCCCTGGCTGTGGCGGATACGCCGAGGCGGCGCATCAAGGGCTGCGCGCAGTGGTGCCCGGCCCTGATGCAAACACCACCGCGGTTGGCCAGCTCGGCGATGTCGTGCGCGTGCATCCCCTCGATCGTGAACGACACGAGGCCGCCGCGCCTCTCGGCCTCGGGGGGGCCTACGAAATTGAGGCCCGGGACCTCACTGAGACGGTTCAGCATGTATGCGGTCAGCTCGCGCTCGTGCGTCCTCACGCGTTCCATGCCCAGCGCGTCGAGGTAGTCCACGGCGGCGCCCAATCCGACCGCCTCGGCGATCGGCGGCGTGCCCGCCTCGAACTTGTAAGGCAGCTCGTTCCAGGTCGCCCCCTCGAAGCTGACCGACGCGATCATGTCGCCGCCCGTGAGGAAGGGCTCCATCTCATCGAGCAGCTCCGCGCGGCCGTGCAGCACGCCGATGCCGGTCGGCCCGAGCGCCTTGTGGCCGGTCCACGCGTAGAAATCAGCGCCGATCGATCCCGCGTCCACGGGCATGTGCGGAACGGCCTGCGCGCCGTCGACGAGTGACACTGCGCCCGTCGCCCGCACGCGCGCG
Organism: uncultured Solirubrobacterales bacterium; assembly: GCA_963714635.1. Lineage (GTDB taxonomy): Bacteria > Actinomycetota > Thermoleophilia > Solirubrobacterales > Solirubrobacteraceae > Palsa-744. The sequence goes on from CAVQPM010000008.1 coordinate 11,575, forward strand.
GTCATCTCCACCACCGGCAGGATCGTGCCCAGCACGTTTGACACGTGTGTGAAAGCCACCAGCTTGACGTCGCCCTTCGCAAGCTCCCGGTCGAGCTGGTCGAGCGACACTTCTCCGCGCTCGTCCACCTCCAGGTAGCGCAGCTCCGCGCCCCTCTCGCGGCACAGCTGCTGCCATGGCACGATGTTCGCGTGGTGCTCCATCTGCGTGGTCAGCACCGCGTCGCCGGGTCCCACGTTCGCGCGACCCCACGAGTACGCCACGAGGTTGATCGCCTCGGTGACGTTCTTGGTGAAGATGGTTGTCTTCGGCTCCCAGCCCACGAACTTCGCCACCTTCGCCCGCGCCTCGTCGTATGCGGCGTCGGACTCCTGCGCGAGCGCATACACCCCCCGGTGCACGTTCGCGTTGTGCTCGCGGTAGTGGGTGTCCATCGCCTCGATCACCGCACTGGGCTTCTGCGAGGTGGCGCCCGAGTCGAGGTACACCAGCGGCTTGCCCTCGAAGCGCCGCGCGAAGACCGGGAAGTCGCCGCGCACGTCCAAGGCGCTCACGGCTGTCCTCTCGCTCTCAAGCGTGCTCATCGCGCTTCCGCGTACGCCTCGATGTCCTCACGCGCCGCCGCCAGCTTCGCGGCGATCTTCCCGCGCACGAGCTCTTCCAGTGGCTCATCCTCGAGCTGGCCGAGCACCGGCTCGAAGAAGCCCTCCACGAGCAGCCGCACGGCCGAAGGGCGATCCAGGCCACGGCTGGCCATGTAGAAGATCGACGCCTCGTCGAGCTCGCCCACGGTGCCACCGTGCGAGGCCGACACATCGTCGGCGGAGACGAGCACCGAGGGGATCGCGTCCAGACGCGCCTTCGGCGAGAGCATCAGCGTGTGGATCTGCAGGTAGGTGTGCGTCTTCTGCGCGCCCGGGTCAATCTGGATCAAGCCCTCGAAGCTCGCCCGGCTCTGGCCGGTGGCGGCGCCGCGCCAGTGCACATCCCCGCCGGAGGGGCCGGTCTCGTGCAGGTCCACCGCGAACGTGTCCAGGTGCTCTTGTGCCTCGGTGAAGAACAGGCCCCGGAAGGCCATGTCGCCGCCCGGCTCGCTCACGGCGAGCTCGAGGTGGTGACGCACGAGATGCCCGCCCAACAGCGCCGGCAGCCAGTGGCAATAGGCGTCCCTGCCGACGCCCACGAAGCGGGTCGAGGCATCGAGTACGTGGCCGGCGCCCCAATCCTGGACCTGGGCGAGACGGCAGCGGGCGTTGTCCTGCAGGTACAGCTCGAAAGCTCCCGCATGGAGGGATTGACCCTCGTCGAAGTCCTCCGCCAGATCGTGCTCGTGGACCTTGAAGTCGCTGGAGGGTCCGCCGACGATGAGCGTCCGGCCGTACTGGGCCACGCCGGGACCGCCGATCGCATAGACGATCTCGAACGGGTCCTCGACCACGAGCCCATCGGGCACGTACAGGAACGCGCCGCCGCTCCAGAAGGCGGCGTTGGCTGCCTCCAGCTTGTGCCTGTCGATCGTGAGGCGCTTGGAGTACCACTCCTCGAACAGCGCCGTGTGCTCGCGCGCCGCGTCCTCCAGCGGGCACAGGATCACGCCGCGCTCGGCGAGGGCCGGGTCCAGCTCGACGTACACGACCGATTCGTCGAGCTGCACGATCCGTCCGGCGCGGGGACGATCGGGGATGGCGTCGGCAACAAAGTCGGGGACACCCTGCGCCCGCATGTGTGTGGCGTCCACCAACCTCCCCGCGTCGGGGTGCTCGGGGGTAACGAGCAACCCCTCGTCGAGCTCGGCGAAGCTGGTGGTCCAAAAGCCCGAGCGCCGCCACACCGGGAGCCCGCTGTGCTCAAATGCCTCGAGTGCCGCGGCGCGCAGCTCTGCGAGCGTCCGGCCACCTCCCGCGCCCGCGCCCGCCAACGCGTGGTAGAGCGAGGCCTCGCGGTGTCGCCCCGGCTTGACGGCCACCCCGCCGGAGGAGCCGCTTGGCGTGGGCTGGGCGCCGTTGCCAGCCGCGCTCATGCCGCCAGCTCTCCCGACTCGCCGAATTCCTGGCGGATCTGGTCGTAGCCCTCACGCTCCAGCCGCTCCACCAGCTCCACGCCGCCCTCCAGCACGATGCGCCCGTCCATCAGGATGTGCACGAACTGGGGCTTTACGTAGTGGAGGATGCGCTGGTAGTGGGTGATGATCAGCGCGCCCAGTCCCTGCTCGTCGTGCAGGCGCTGGACGCCCTCGGCCACCGTCCTCAGCGCGTCGATGTCAAGGCCCGAGTCGGTCTCGTCGAGGATCGCCACGTCGGGCGAGAGCATCGCCATCTGCAGGATCTCCGCGCGCTTCTTCTCGCCTCCGGAGAAGCCGTCGTTGAGATGGCGCGAGGTGAATGCGCGGTCCACGTCGAGCAGCTCGATCGCGTGCTGGAGCTGCTCTCCGAACTCCTTCACCCTGATCGGCTCATCCCGTTTTGCGTTGATCGCCATGCGCAGGAAGTTCGCCACCGACACCCCCGGGATCGACACGGGGTACTGGAAGGCGAGGAACAGGCCGGACTTCGCGCGCTCGTGCGGCTCGGCCTCGGTGATGTCCTGGCCCTTGAAGTGAATACTGCCCTCGGTGACCTCGTAGGAGGGGTGGCCGAGCAGCGTGTTGGCGAGCGTCGACTTGCCGGAGCCGTTGGGGCCCATCAGGGCGTGGATCTCGCCCCGGTCGATGCTCAGGTCCACGCCTCGCAGGATCTTGCGGTCCTCGGTGCGCACGTGCAGGTTCTTGATTTCCAGATCGGCCATGGTTCCTTTGCTTATGCCGCGCTTGTGGCGGCCTGTTGAGGTGTTGACGGGGAAGGGGGGATGGCCGCCTGAGCGGCCGCAACCGACGTGAGGGCTCCCGTGATGGCGGAGGCGGTTGTATTGCCCGGAGCCGCGGCGAGCACCGGCGCCCGCGGGCCGTCGAGCAGATCGGCGAGGGTAGTCTCCTGGAGCGTGCGCACGATCGAGAAGCGCACGCGCGTCCACAGCAGCTTGGTGGGGCAGACGTGGTCGGGCTCGGACTCGCGCGAGCAGACGACGCTGCCGTCCGGGCCCTCGGAGATGCACTCGATCGGTGCGATCGACCCCTCGAGCGCCTCGACGACCTCGGCCATCGTTATCTCCCGCGCGGGGCGCGCGAGCAGGTAGCCGCCGCGTGAGCCCCTGCGACTGTCGATCAGGCCGGCCTTGCGCAGGCGCGCGACGAGATGCTCCAGGTAGGCGAGCGGCATGCCGTCGTGCTCTGCGATCTCCGCGAGCGGCACCACGGGCTCGGCACCGTCGGCGCTCTCACCGGCCCGCCGGGCCAGCTCCACCATTACACGCACGCCGTACTCGGCCTTTGTCGAGAACATCATCTTGGGAAACCCTACCTCCCAGCTAGGGTATCAGCCGGTCGCCGTCGGCTGCTATCGGCCGGCAAGCAAAGCTCGGATGTCGTGGGCGAGGCTGTCGGGCGTGAGCTGTTCGAGACCGAACTCGACACGCTCGAGGCCGGCTCTGTCGATCAGCAGCACCGCGGTCGCGTCTTCGGCGCCGTTCGCGTGATAGGCGCGCCATACGGACTGCAGCTGCCGTCGGCTGCCGATCAAAAAGCTCGCGCGACCCGTGAGCGAGGTGTCGGCAAGGAAGCGGGCCGCGCCCGCGGAGGTGTCCGTGCGCGGGGAGGTGCTCACGAAGATCGTGCTCACATCCGAGGGAGAGCCCAGTTCGTCGAGCGCCCCCCTTATCTGCTGGGCAACGAGGGTGCACGCCCGGCAGTCGCTTGCGAGGAACGTCAACGCCACGACCTTGCCGCGCTGCCCACTCAGCGAGATCCTGTGTCCCTGCTGATCGGTGAGCGTGAAGTCGGGCGCTCTCAGCCCCGGTGGGAGCGCCGCTCCGTCGAATTCGCCGCCGGTGGATGACGCGCCGGCGCCATGCCCGCCTCCGCAACCGGCCAGCGCGAGCGCCAGCGTCGCGATCGTTACGATCAAGAGGGGTGGGAATCTCACGCCGGGAGGGTATGGGATTGCGACTATACTTTCTGAAGTTCTATGAATCCCGACCCAGATTTAGGAGTTTCTCGATGAGTCCGTCCAGCGCGGATCTGCTGCGCCAGGTCAAGAGCGAAATCGACGAGGTCGACCCCTCCGAGGTCAAGGAGCTGTTGCAGGAGGGAGTCGCGATCATTGATGTGCGCGAGACCGAGGAGCTCTCCTCGGGCATGCTCCCCGGCGCCAAGCACGTGGCGCGCAGCTATCTGGAGACGCGCATCGAAGGGCTCGTGCCCGATCGCTCGGCGCACATCATCCTGTACTGCGCATCGGGCAACCGCTCCGCCTATGGGGCGCGCACGCTGCGGGACGACCTCGGCTACGAGCACGTCGAGTCGATGACCGGCGGCATCACGCTGTGGAAGGACCGCGGCTACGAGGTCACGGTCCCCAGGGCGCTCTCAGTCGAGCAGCGCGAGCGCTACTCCCGCCACCTGCTGATCCCCGAGATCGGCTCAGAGGGCCAGCAGAAGCTGCTCGACTCCAAGGTGCTCCTGCTGGGCGCGGGCGGCCTCGGCTCCCCGACGGCGTTGTATCTCGCGGCGGCCGGCATCGGCACGCTCGGGATCGTCGACGACGACGACGTCGACCTGTCCAACCTGCAGCGCCAGGTGATCCATTCCACGCAGCGCATCGGCATTCCGAAGGTCGACTCCGCCGAGGAGTCGATCCACGCGCTCAACCCCGACGTGAACGTCGTCAAGTACCCGGTGCGCCTCGATGCGAGCAACATCATGGAGATCATCTCCGGCTACGACGTGATCGTGGACGGGGTCGACAACTTCCCGACGCGCTACCTGCTCAACGACGCCACTGTGCGCCTGAAGATCCCCGTTGTCTCCGCCTCGATCCTCGGCTTCGACGGTCAGCTGTCGGTGTTCAAGCCCTACGAGGGTCCCTGCTATCGCTGCCTGTTCCGCGAGCCGCCGCCGGCCGAGCTGGCCCCGTCCTGCGGCGCCAACGGCGTGCTCGGCGTGCTCCCAGGCACGATGGGCCTCCTACAGGCCACCGAGGTGGTCAAGCTGATCGTCGGCATCGGCGACCCGGCGATCGGTCGCCTGCTCCTCTACGACGCGCTGGCGGCGACCCTCTCGGAGGTCAAGGTCCATCGCGACCCGGAGTGCCCGATCTGCTCACGCCCGCCGGAGGAGATCTCCGACGATGAGATGGGCGTGTTCCCCGACTACGAGGCGTTCTGCGCCGCAGCCGGGTAGTCTGCCGAGCCCAATGGCGACGATCAAGATCCCACCGGTCCTGCGGCCCTCCGTGGGCGGCGAGCGCGAGGTGAGCGCAAGCGGCGAGAACGTCGGCGAGATCCTGCGCGACCTCGCCGCCAATCACCCCGCCACCGAGAGCCAGATCTTCTCCGCCGACGGCGAGCTCAACCGCTACGTCAACGTCTACCTCAACGACGAGGACGTGCGCGTGCTCGACGGGCTCGACACCGTCGTCGGCGACGGCGACACAGTGGTCATCCTCCCGGCAATGGCCGGGGGACGCTAGGCAGCCGCGGCTATCTCTGTGGCCGCTTCGGCGGCCGGGATGTGGCTCATCGCGTGCTCGGCGAGCGCTGTGATCGTGAGGCTCGGGTTGACGCCCACGTTCGCGGGCACGGCCGAGCCGTCGCAGACGAGCAGGTTCTCATAGCCGAACACGTGCTGATGGGCGTCCACCACGCCCTGAGAGGCGTCTGCTCCGATGACGGCGCCGCCGAGGATGTGGGCGGTTGTGGGGACGTTGAACAGCACCTCGAGCACCGAGCTCTGGGCGATGCCCCCGGTGCGCTTCGCGAGCCATTCGGCTGCCTGGTTGGCGACGGGGATGAACGTCGGGTTGGGGCGCTCGCGGTCCTGTTCGGAGCTCAGCCAGATCGTTCCGAACGGCCCTCGTTTCGGACGTAGGGCCATCGCGCTGTCGAGCGTCTGCATCACGAGCACGATGATCGTGCGCCGCGACCATTCCCGCTGGGAGATCAAGCGAACGAAGCGGACCGGGTGACGCGCTATCTGGCCCAACCACTTCAGCGGCCTCGTCACGCGCGTGCCGTCGCCGACGAGCATCGTGTAGAGGCGACCCATCGAGTTTCCGTCGTGGCCGTAGGAGACCGTCTCGATGTGGGTGTAGGGGTCTGGGTAGATGCTCGATGTGATCGCCACCCGCTTTGTCAGATCGTCCGGATAGTCTCTTGGCACGGTCACGGCGAGGATCGCCTCGCTGTTGGTCCGCACCAGCTCACCCAGTCGCTTTGAAACGCGCGGAAGCGAGCCGTGCAGCCGGCAGCGCTGCAGCAGCCGGTTGGTGCCCAGTGCGCCGGCCGCCAAGACGACCGCGCGAGCGCGATGGACCTGCCGGTCGCGCCGCACCCACGCGCCGGAGCGCACGCTTTCGATCTCATACCCCTCGCTGCCGTCGCCGGAGCCGAGCGGGCGGATGTCGATCACCGTGCGTTCGGGGGTCACCTGGGCGCCACGCTTCTCCGCCAGGTACAGATAGTTCTTGACGAGCGTGTTCTTCGCGCCGTGGGGGCAGCCCACCATGCAGCGCCCGCACAGCATGCAGCCGGTCCTGTCCGGTCCCTCGCCGCCGAAGAAGGGGTCGGCCACGGTCTTGCCGGACTCGCCCTCGCCGCCGAAGTACACGCCGACCGGCGTCTTTTTGTAGGAGTCCGCCACGCCGAGCTCCTCGCCGAGCTCGCGCAGCAGCTGATCGGCGGGGTCGTCGTGGGGGTTCCTCGTCACGCCCAGCATCCGCTGCGCCTCGGCGTAGTGGGGTGCCAGGGTCCTCTCCCAGTCCTCGATCCCCGCCCATTGACGGTCCTCGAAGAACTGCTTCGGCGGCACATACAGGGTGTTGGCGTAGCCGAGGCTTCCACCGCCCACGCCGCAGCCGCTGAGGACCGTGACATCGCGGAAGTTGGTGATCCTGAAGATGCCCTTCATCCCCACTCGCGGTCGCCAGAAGTAGCGCCTGACATCCGCCGTGGACTTCGCGAAGTCCCGGTCCGAGAAGCGTTTGCCGCACTCGAGCACGCCGACGCTGTAGCCCTTCTCCGACAGCCTCAGCGCCGAGACGCTGCCGCCGAAGCCGGAGCCGATCACCAGCCAGTCGTAGTCGTAGGCCTCGCTCACCGTGACATCAGCATATTGGTTGCGTGGCCAGTCGAGCGGCCACCGCTCGGAGCGGCGCCGGCCGAGCGCTATATTCCGTGAAGTAATGGCGGTGGATCGGGTTCAGAACAAGCCGTGCGGAGGTCGCTACGGCGACATCGTCGAGTCGATCGGCAACACGCCGCTCGTCGAGCTCCCGCGCCTGTCTCCCAAACCGGGCGTGCGGATCTGGGCGAAGCTCGAGTCGCGCAACCCGACAGGGTCGGTCAAGGACCGCGTGGCGCGTGCCCTGATAGAGGACGCCGAGGAGAAGGGGGCGCTGCTGCCGGGTCAGACGATCCTCGAGCCCACCTCCGGTAACACCGGCATCTCGCTGGCGATGATCTGCTCGCGCAAGGGATATCCCGTGAAGGTCGTCATGCCCGAGAACGTCACCGCCGAGCGCACCCAGCTGCTCGAGATGTACGGCGCGCAGATCGTCTACTCCGAGGGGTCCAAGGGCTCCAACGGGGCGGTCGAGAAGGCGCTTGACATGGCGGAGGCGGACTCCTCCTACTACATGCCCTACCAGTACGGCAACCAGGCCAACCCCGACGCTCACTACAACGGCACGGCGTTGGAGATCCTCGAGGAGCTCGACGAGGTGTCCGCGTTCGTCGCCGGCCTCGGGACCGGCGGCACGCTGATGGGCAACGGCCGGCGCCTGAAGGAGACCTTCGGCGACGCCGTGAAGATCGTCGCGGCCGAGCCGATGCAGGGCGAGCCGGTCCAGGGGCTGCGCTCGCTCGACGACGGCTTCATCCCGCCGATCATCGACCTCTCGATCCTGGACCGGAAGATCTTCGTCACGAACAGGGACGCGATCATCTGGACCCGCAAGCTGCTCACCGAGGAGAGCGTCTTCGCCGGCGTGTCCAGCGGCGCGATCGCTCGCGTGGCCGTGCGCATCGCCGGCGAGCTCGATGAGGGCAACGTCGTGTTCGTCGTGGCCGACGACGGCTGGAAGTACCTGTCGAGCGGCATCTACACGCTCCCGGTCGACGAGATCGAGAATCTCGACGCCACCGTTTGGTGGTGATCGAGCGTGGACATCGCCGCGGAGATGCTCGAGCAGATCCTCGCCCACGCGCGCGAGGAGGCCCCCAACGAGTGCTGCGGCATCGTCGCGGTGACGTCCTCCCGTGACGGCGAGCCGGCCCGCGCCATGCGGGTTCGGCGCGCGCGCAATGTCCACGAGAGCCCCAAGCGCTTCGAGATCGACGGCAGGGATGTGCTCGCGGCGATCAACGAGTTCGACGACGCCGGATGGGAGATCGGGGCGATCTACCACTCGCACACGCACACCGCTCCATACCCATCTCAGACCGACATCAACTTCGCCGCGAGCTGGCCGGGCGTCGAGTGGATCATCGTGGGACTCGCCGACCCCTCGGCGCCTGAGATCCGCTCCTACCTGATCGAGAAAGGCGCCATCCGTGAGGTGGCCTTGGAAAAGATCACGGCCTGAGCCGGAGGGATCCTCGCGCGAGTCTCCGGAGGAGCACTCGTTAGTGAAGGTCGCGTTCGCGGAGAACCTCGCCGAGGCCGAAATGATTCAGGGCCTGCTGCGCCAGGAGGGCATCCAGAGCATGGTCCAGCGCAGCGGCAGCTCCGATTACGCCGGCTTCCTCGCGGCCGGCGCCCGCGACGTGCTCGTCCCCGACACGGATGCGGCTCGCGCGCGGGAACTGCTCCCTTGAGGTCTTGCTGTTCTGGTCGGCGCATGCGCCGACCAGCGGGGCCGTGCATGCACGGCCCCGGGAAGGGTCGCATGCGACCCTTCCATTCCGATCGGCACATGTGCCGATCGGCCGGGGAGCGCATGCGCTCCCCGGGCCATGAATGGCCTCTCAGACCAGGACGGGCTGGCGAGCCGACTGACCGGCTTCGCGGGTGATCGCCTCGATCTCCTCGGCGGCCCTTTCGAACTCGCCGTCGGATAGCACGGGCGTTCCCTCGAACGGCAGTTCGCGCTGGAGCTCCAACCACGAGCTGCAGCCGACGTACTCCTCCCGGACCTTGACGGTCACCGGTCGCGGGATCCTGTAGGTGCGGAGCAGCAGCACGTGCAGCGGATAGCGGCGCTTCCACTCCAGGCGCTTCTCGGCGTAGTCGGTGCTCCAGACGTAGAACGGGGACAGCGCGTCCACGCAGCGCGGATCGGTGATCGTGTAGTGGCCCGCCACTTCCGCCCAGGCCCTGATCCGCACGCGCTCGGGCTGCTGGATGCCCCCCTCGATCGAGAACGCCTGCACCGGCGGCTCGCCGTCGTTCCAGACGCCTTCCTCGAGCGCCCGGCGCAGCTCGGGCTGGTGGGACTCGCGCACGAGATCGTTGCGCTGATGGTCGAACGTGGGGTACAAAAAGAAGCGGTCGTGCTCGAGCTTGAAGTGCTTGTCAGGCTCGCGGATGCCGCCCTTGCGCAGCGTGATGAGCTGCTCGCCTTCGGCGAGGGCGCGGACGGTGACCGCCCATTCCTTGAGAGCAATTGGCATGGAAAGCTGAATACGAGGGTTCTTCTGACTACAAAACGACGCTGTCCGCACCACCGCGATGGCTAAAGGCGCGGACTCGCTGCCCTTAAAGATACGAAATCCGAGCGAGAATCCCAAATCCCCTGCAAAATCCGGCTATTTTGGGCCACCGACGCGTAGGCGGCGGGATCAATGGCGGGATCGGAGCGCTCGCGCGGGAGGCCCTTAAGCGCCATGACCACCCCCGCCGGGCGTTTCGATCCGCAGGCGCTCGCCGGCGCGAAGCTTGCCGGTGACCTTCCCCGGAAGCACTTGTCCCTCCTGTTCGCCAGGCGCGATCAGCCGGTCGTGCCCTCGCTGCCCCGGCGCGCCGCCATCGGCGCCACGCGGCGCATGCCTGCGGCGCTCGGCTATCAGCGAGAAGGTCATGTCGCTCAGCGCTTCCAGCTCTCGGATCACGCCATCGCCGCCCCCGTGCCTGCCGTGCCCGCCCGAGCCCCTTCGCAGCGCGTACTCCGTGACGCGCAGGGGCAGCTCGCGCTCCAGTGCCTCGATCGGTGTGTTGAGCGTGTTGCTCATCGCGACATGCACCGCGCTCGGGCCCTCCGCGTCCGGGCACGCTCCCTGGCCGCCGCCGAGCGTCTCGTAGTAGCTGAAGCGCTCATCGCCCAGCGTCAGGTTGTTCATCGTGCCCTGGCCCACCGCCCTCCCGAACGCCTCCATCACGAGGTCCGCGACGCGTGAGGACGTCTCCACGTTGCCGGCCACCACCGCCGCCCCCGCGTTCGCGTTTAGCAGGCAGCCCTCTGGCACGATCACCCGCACCGGGCGGTAGGCGCCCGCAGAGGGCGGTATGTCGGGGTCTGTGAGCACTCTCACCGCAAACCAGCAGGCCGACAGCGTGACGGGCAGCGGGCAGTTGAGATTGCCCGCATGCTGCTCCGCCGAGCCTGAGAAGTCGAGCGTCAATCGCTCCCCCTCAACGGTCGCCCTCAGGCGCAGCTCGAGGTCGCCCTCGGGGGCCTCCAGCTCCTCGCGCGCCTCGCGCACCCCGTCCGGCAGCGCAGCGATGCAGGCGCGCGTGCGCCGCTCGGCATAGTCGAGCACGGCGTCGGTCGCCTCTCGCAGGCGCTCTGAGCCCACCCGTTGCGCGAGCTCTCCAAACCGGATGGCGCCAATCCGGTTTGCCGCCAACTGGGCGCGCAGGTCGGCTCGGCGCTCGCGCGGCTGGCGCATTCTCGCGACGATCCGCTCGATCGCCTCCTCGGTCATCGGCTGCGGAGAGATCACGACGCCCTCCTCCTCCAGCGTGCGACTGTCGGCCGGCATCGACCCCGGGATGCGCCCGCCCACGTCGGCGTGATGGGCTCTGCTCGCCGCGAACCCGATCAGGGCGCCCGCGAACACAGGTGTTATGACCGTGATGTCCGGAAGATGCGTCCCTCCGGCGAAGGGGTCGTTGAGGAACCACGACAGGCCCGGCCGGTGCTCGCGGTCGAGCACGGCTCTCACCGCAGCCGGCATCGAGCCGAGGTGCACAGGGATGTGCTCGGCCTGCATCACCATCTGCCCGTCGGGGTCGAATAGCGCCGTCGACGCGTCTCTTCGCTCCTTGATGTTGGCCGAGTACGCCGATCTGACCAGCGTCGCGCCCATCTCCTCGCACGTCGCTCTCAGCGCCCCCGTTATGACCTGCAGCTCGATCGGGTCGAGCGGGCTCATGCGCTTCGCTCCAGCGCGATCGTTCCCCGCTCGTCCACCTCGCCGCTCCAGCCCGGCGGGACGAGCAGCGTCGCCTCGGGCAGCGCGCACAGCGCAGGCCCTCCAATGCGCGCTCCCGGCGCAAGCTCTCCTCGCCAGAGCTCGGCATCGAGCTCGCGCCCCTCGAACACAACGCGTGTCGCGCTCTGCTGCGCTCCCCGCGCCGAGATGCCCGCGAGACGGATCGGCGGTCGCGGGCCGATCGCGGAGACCCTCACGTTGACGAGCTCCACCCGCGCCTGCGCGTCGCGATAGCCGTAGCGCTCCTCGTGGATCTCTTCGAACGCCGCCCGCAGGCGCGCAGGGTCAAGCGACTCGAGCTCGGCAGGGACCGCCAGCTCAAACGACTGGCCGCTGTATCGCGTCTCGCAGCGGACCCTCACGCTCTCGAGCGGCCCGCCGAGGCGGCCTCGAGCCCGCTCGAGAAGCCGTTCGGTCTCGGCCCGCAGGCGCTCCTCGGTGAGCGTGTCGCCCGACAACATGACGGTGCTCGCCGCGTCCTGGCGCGGGGCGGCCGCCGCAAGCCCCAGCGCGCACAGCACCCCGCAGGCGCGCGGGCACAGCACCCGCTCGATCCCGAGCTCGCTCGCCATCGAGGCGGCGTGCAGCGGTCCGGCGCCCCCAAACGGCATCAGCGCGAAGCGCCTCGGGTCGATCCCGCGCTGCACCGTCATCACCCGCAGCGCCCTCAGCATCTCGGTCTCGGCGACTCTCACGATTCCCTCGGCGCACGCGATCTCCTCGAGGCCAAGCGCCGACGCGAGCTTCCTTATCGCCCGCTCGGCCGCCCTGCGATCGAGCGAGACGCCCCCTGCCAGCGGGGCGTCCGCGAGCAGCCTGCCGAGCACCAGGTTCGCGTCGGTGACCGTCGGCCGCTCCCCGCCGCGCCCGTAGCAGGCCGGTCCGGGCACGGCGCCGGCCGACTGCGGCCCGACCCGCAGCGCGCCGCCCTCATCGCGCCAGGCGATCGACCCGCCGCCGGCGCCGACGGTGTGGATGTCGAGCGCCGCCAGCGCCAGCGGCCGGCCGGCCACCGCCCGCTCGGCCGTCTCGGCGACGTTGCCCTCCTCGATTACGCACACGTCGCAGGAGGTGCCGCCCATGTCGAAGCACAGCAGGTCTCGCTCATCCGCCATCTCGCTGAGCATGAGCGCGCCGCCCACCCCTCCCGCGGGGCCTGACAGGACCGTCAGAGCGGCATGCCTTGAGGCCTCGCTCGCGTCGGCCAAGCCGCCGGAGGACTGCATTACCCGGGGCTCCACCAGACCGCGTCGCCGCGTCTCGGATCGCAGCTGCGCCAGATATGCGCTCAGCAGGGGAGAGAGCGCCGCGTCGATCTCGGTTGTGGCGGCCCGCTCGTACTCCCTGAAGGTGCCCACCAGCTCGTGCGACAGAGATAGGTGGGCCTTTGGCAGGCGGCTTGAGATCAACTCGCCGAGGCGGCGCTCGTGCTCTGGGTGGGCGTAGGAGTGCAGCAGCACAACCGCGATCGCCTCCGGCTCGGCGGCGGCGAGCTGCTCCAGCAGCGTCGCTACGGCCTCGCAGTCCAGCGCTCGCCACGGCCCACCTGGCCCCATGCGCTCGGGCGCGGCGAAGCGCAGCTCTGGCGGCGCGAGCGGTCGCGGCCCCTGCTCGCAGAGCCTGTACAGGCTTGGCCGCGCCTGCCGGCCGAGCTCGACGATGTCGGTGAAGCCCTCGGTCGCCACCAGCGCGGTGCGCGCCACCCGTTCCTCGAGCAACGCGTTTGTCGCGACGGTCATCCCGTGCGCGAAGCGCCGCACCAGCTCAGGGCCTGCCTGCGCGAGCTCGAGCACCTCCTCGACGGCTCGCAGCACTCCGACGTGCTGCTGGCCGATTGGAGATCTCTCCGATCTCCAATCGGTGGGGGTGCTCGGCACCTTGGCGGTGAACGCCACACCCTCGTCGTCCACGAGCACCGCGTCGGTGAACGTCCCGCCTACGTCGACTCCGAGCAGCATCGCTCGGGAAGGGTAGTCCTCAGGCTGCGGCCAACCGCTCTGAGTGCTCCGTGTCGGCGAGATGCTGATGCGAGGGGCAGTAGCCGTTGTGCGGCAAGGGCACGCGCTGACAGGTCGAGCCCTTGCGAGTCGTCGCCCTGCAGGTAGGGGGCTCATCGCTGACGGAGGCATAGCCCGCGACCGGGTTCTCGGCGAGAAAGCGCTGTGCGAGCACCATGTAGTGATCGACGACGCGCCTCACCCGCGCTTGGGCGCTCATCGGGAAGTAGCCGCGGATGTCGCAGAACAGGGTCCTCGCGGGCTTGGCGAAGTAGTGGCGATCCGTGGCAAGGCGCCGCATCGCCGCCTCGCACGCGCGCAGCAGCTGCTCATGACTCGACGCTCCGCCGAAGTCCTCTTGCGATTCCGTCACATAGGGAGCCAGCTCCCTGTAAATGGCGCGGCTGAACCTGTACATTGCGCCCCCTTGGGTCTCGACGCTCTCCAGTATCCGAGTCGTTCCTAAGGCCCAGGGAAGCAAATGGTTAACGGCGGGTTAAGTTGTGATTGCCTGGGGTTATCCCCACAGCTCCCATCGAGGCGTTGTCTTCGGCCGGTCCACGATCAGGTGGCGGCGATCGAGGGCGGGATCGAGCCGGGGATGGTCTGTCCGCATGTGCGTCCCGCGGCTCTCCCTGCGCTCGAGCGCGCTCATGGCGATCAGGCGGGCGAGCGGATGCGGATCGTCCAGCAGCGCGCCCAGGCCCTGCTCGCAGCGTTCGATGCCGGCGTGCTCCCACAGCGCGTGTTGAGTCGAGCGGGCCACGGAGGGAAGCGCCGGCGTGGCGTCCGCGGCCTCGTGGGTCGAGCCCTCGCCCAGCGTCTCGGGCAGGGGTCCGTCGAGCGCGCTCAGCGCCGCGCGCCGGGCGAACACGAAGCACTCGCTCAGCGAGTTCGAGGCGAGCCGGTTGGCGCCGTGCAGCCCCGTGCACGCCGTCTCGCCCACCGCGTACAGGCCCTGCACCCCTGTGCGTCCGTGCAGGTCGGCGACGATCCCGCCGATCGTGTAGTGGGCGGCCGGCGCGACGGGTACGAGCTCGCTCGCCGGATCGACTCCGGCTTCGCGCAGCGAGCCGACCACGTTCGGGAAGAGCGCGGGATCTATCGATCTCATGTCCAATCCCACCGACTGCGCCCCCGTCTGGCGTAGACGGGCCTGAATCGCCCGCGATACCTCATCCCGCGGGGCCAGCTCGTCCACGAAGCGCTCTCCGCCGGCGTCGTGAAGCGTGGCGCCCTCGCCGCGAATCGCCTCGGTGATCAGAAAGCCTTCCCGGTGGGGCACTCCGATCACGGCGGTCGGATGGAATTGCACGAACTCCAAGTCGGCGAGCTGCGCCCCAGCCGCTTGAGCGAGCAGCAATCCCTGCCCGAGCGAGCCGGGTGGGTTCGTCGTACGCGACCACAGCGCCGCGGCGCCGCCCGTGCTGAGGAGCACGGCTCGGGCGTTGAGCGTGCGCCCATCCTCACACACGACCCCCTTGCACCGCCCAAGCGGCTCCGTCTGCCAAAGAGCACGAACGCGCGCGCCCTCGATCACCTCGATGCGCTCCTCGGCGACAGCGAGCGCAGACAGCTCGCGCAGCAGGCGCCGTCCCGTGGCGCTCCCGCCGGCGTGGACTATCCGCCTCACCGAGTGCCCGCCCTCCAGCCCGAGCACGAGCCGTCCATGGCGATCGGCGTCAAAGTGGAACCCGAGCTCCTGAAGATCGCGCACGCGCTCGGGGGCCTCCTTCACGAGCGCCTCCGCCGCGGAGCGCCGCACCGCCCCGCGCCCCGCCCGCTCGGTGTCGGCGAGGTGCATCTCAAAGCTGTCGTCGGCCGCGAGCACGGCGGCCAGACCTCCCTGCGCCCAGTAGCTTGCGGTCTGCGCCAGCGGGGCGGCCGAAAGCAGCGCGACACGCCCGCCTTCGCGAGCGGCGCACAGTGCCGCATACAGGCCCGCGGCGCCGGCGCCGACGACGATCAGGTCGATCATCCGGCGAGCTTCAACAGCGCGATCGTAAGGACCGCCAGAGAGACCACGACGATTACAAGCAGCGCCGTCGTGAGCGCCCTCCACTTAGGCGGAGCCGCGAGCCGCGTGCGGGCAGCCGCGCCGCAGCGAAGGCACCAGTCCTGCTCGGCTCGCAGGGGGGCCCCGCACAGCGGACAGGCCTCTGTCGCGGGTGTGACGCTCACGCGCTCGATGCGGGAGGCGGGAGGATTCGGGTGGGTTGGTCCTCCTCGGCGGGCTTCGGCTCGGGCCTCGCCAGAGACGGCGGCTTGGCGGGGACCGGTGTCGCCGCCGGCTTCGGTGGGGGTGGCGCGACCGGCGGCGCCGGCTGCGCCTGTGGCGAGGCGGGCGCCGTCGAGGGCATCGGTGAGGGTCCGGGCGTCACGGGAGCCGTGGACATCGGCCGCTCCGCGTTAGTGTCGAACGCGAGCCCGCACCCCGGGCAGAAGCGATCGTCGCTTCCATGGATCGCGGCGCAGCGCGGACAGGCCGCGATCCCAACCTCGCGCAGAACCGTCACGCCGCGACGTTCGCGCAGGGCGTCCTCGAGCGCGCGCAGCTCGGTGTCCATCTGGCGCAGCGTCGCCAGCTTGGCCATCACGACCGGGTCGTTGCGCTGGCCGAAGCGGTGCAGGTCGAACACGAGACCGCCGAGATCGCGATAGGCCAGCTCGCGGGCCTTGCGCAAGAAGCGCCCGCGGCGGCGCATGCGACCGCGCTCGCCGAATCCGGGCGTCTTCTCCGGTGCTGCGGAGTCCGTCACGCGTTTCATGCTATCCGCAGGCTGCGACGAGAGAGCGCCATGCCGTGAGGACCCGTTGCGCCATCCGCTCGGCCGAGAACGCCTCGGCCCGCGCGCGACCCTCCACGCGCGGGTCCGGCTGAGCAACATGCCCCGCCGCCACGGCCCCCCAGCGCTCCAGCTCAAACGGCGCGCACAGGCAGCCCTCGATGCCCTCGAGCGCCTGTCTGTGGACTCCAACGGGCGTGGCGAGCACAGGCACATCGCAGGCGAGAGCCTCCAGGGCGGCCAGTCCGAACCCCTCGCGATCGGACGGGACGATCACGGCGTTGGCCGCATTCATGTAGAGCGGCACGCGCGCCGGATCCACGCCCCCGAGGGTCAACAGCTCTGCTTTCAGCGCATCGGCCAGTGCGCGCGCACGGTCGTGGCGCTTCTCCACGCGAGAGGGATCGGCCGCGAACAAAAGACATGGCCGCGCAATGTCGAGGCCGAGCTCCGTCCGCGCCTGTGCGCGCGGGATCGCCTGGAAGCGCGCCGTGTCCACGCCGCACGGCAGCACCTCTGCTCGCGCTCGCGCGCGCCTTCCGGGGATCTCCTCCACAAGCGACTCGGATGCGGCGGCGAGCAGCCCGATCGCCGGCAACACGGCCCGCGTCGCAAGGCGGGTGCGGGGATGGCTCACGTCGGTCCCATGGACCGTGAGGGCGCGAGCTCGCGCGCTCACGGTGAGCGCCGGCCAGGCGGACAGTCCGAAGTGCGCGTGCACCACGTCGAAGGGCTCGCCTAGAAAACGACCGTGCAGGTCGCTCGCGGCGCGCACGAGAGCCCGGGCGCCGGGCGGGAACTCGTACAGATCCACTGTCACGTTCTCCAGATGCCGCAGCGCGCTCACCTGATCGCGCACGAACCGGCCCCGCTCGGGGTGCTCTGAGTCGGGGAGCATGTTTGACACGACCAGCGCGCGCACGAGGCCCCGACCGTAGCGCTCTGGGATGATGCTGTGCGTGACAGCCAGCCCCTCGAACGACGCACGCGCCCGGCCGATCGGCGTGTTCGACTCCGGTGTGGGCGGGCTCACCGTTTTGCACGAGCTGCTCGTCCAGCTCCCGCGGGAGGATTTCATCTACCTCGGCGACACCGCCCGCTTTCCCTACGGCGAACGCTCCCCCGAGGAACTGGCGCAGTTCGCATCCGACATCACGGAGGAGCTCTTGCGCCGCCGGGCGAAGCTGCTCGTGGTCGCCTGCAACGCGGCCACCTCAGCCGCCCTGCCGATACTCGAGCGGCGCATGATGGAGACGACCCTGGGCGTGGAGCTGCTCGGAGTCGTCCGGCCGGAGGCGCTGCAGGCGGTGGCGGCTACGCGCAACGGGCGAATCGGTCTGCTTGCCACCCCCGTCACGGTCGCGAGTCGCAGCTACGAGCGGGCGGTGGGGGCCGTCGATCCGCACGTCACCCTGCACCCTGTCGCGTGTCCGACGCTCGCATCGATCATCCAGGCCGGCGAGCAGTTCGACGAGCGCGCCGTAGCGAGCGTGCGCGAGGCCTGCGAGCCGCTGCTCGCAGCCGCGGTCGACACCGTCATCCTCGGCTGCACCCACTATCCGCTGATCAGCCCGATGCTGCAGCGCATCCTCGGACCCAACGTGAAGCTCGTCAGCTCCGGTGGGGCGCTCGCGCGCCAGGTCGAGCACGCCCTGTCCACCCGTTGTCTGCGCAACCCGCGCGAGCAGGGGGAGGGCCGATACAGCTTCCTGTGCACCGGCGACGTCGAGGCCTTCAGGGAGCTGGGCACCCGCTTTCTGCAGATGCCGCTCGGCGAGGTCGAGCAGGTGCAGCCGGCTGAGCTGGGAGCGTTCGCGTGAGCGAGCGCAGCTACGGACGCTCCCCGAGCGAGCTTCGCCCGATCGAGATCGAGCCGGGATTCGTGCGTACCGCCACCGGCTCGGCGCTCATCTCGATCGGCGAGACGCGCGTCATCTGCACCGCGTCGGCGCAGGAGAGCGTGCCGCGCTGGATGAACGGACGCGGCAGCGGCTGGGTGACGGCCGAGTACGGGATGCTGCCCGCCTCCACAGGCGATCGAAAGCAGCGCGACGTCTCGCGCGGACGCCCGGACGGGCGCACCGTGGAGATACAGCGCCTGATCGGGCGCTCGCTCCGGGCGGTGATCGACTTCGATGCGCTGGGTGAACGCACCATCTACCTCGATTGCGACGTCCTGCAGGCCGACGGCGGCACGCGCTGCGCCTCGATCACGGGCGCGTATGTCGCCCTGTCTCTGGCGATCGCGCGGCTGCTCTCGGAGGGGAAGCTCGAGCGCTCCCCATTGACCGGCTCGGTGGCGGCCGTCTCTTGCGGGATCGTCGAGGGCGTCGCGCTGCTGGACCTCGACTACTCCGAGGACTCGACCGCCGAGGTGGACGCCAACGTCGTCATGACCGGCGAGGGCGGCCTCGTCGAGGTGCAGGCCACGGCTGAGCGCACCCCGCTCTCGCGCGCCCACCTCGACGAGCTGCTGGCTCTCGCGGCTATCGGGATCGAGCAATTGCGCTCTGGCCAGGACGCGTCCATAGCCGTCTCGTGAGGCTCGCATCGCGATGAGGCCGCATCCTGACGAGGCCGGCCTAGCAATGAGGTCCGGGTCGCACATACCTCGATTCCTCCGATGAGACTGCTGCTGGCAACCCGCAACGAGCACAAGCGCCGTGAGTTCGCGCGTCTGCTGCCCAGTATGGAGGTCGACTCGCTCCCGGATGACGTGCAGCTGCCGCCCGAGGACGGCGACACTTTCGAGGAGCACGCTCTCCAGAAGGCTCGCGCGGCGGCCGCCGCGACCGGTCGGCCGAGCATCGCGGATGACTCAGGCATCTGCGCGGCGGCGCTCGGCGGCACGCCCGGGGTGCGCTCGGCTCGCTACGCGGGCGAGGGGGCCTCGGACGGGGAGAACCTGAAAAAGTTGCTTGCCGAGGCGCCGGCAGGCAGCGGGCTCGAGTACGTATGCGCGCTCGCATACGTAGATCCCGCAACCGGCGCCGAGCGGATCTTCGAGGGCCGCTGCCGTGGCCGGCTTGCGGAGCAAGCGCGGGGCGAGCGCGGCTTCGGCTATGACCCGGCTTTCCTGCCCGATGAGGAACCGGGCGACGTCACGATGGCCGAGCTCTCTGACGAGCGCAAGGACGAGATAAGCCATCGCGGCCGCGCCGCTCGCGCATTGCTGGAGTGGCTCACAGCAGGTTGATCGCCGCCGAGGCCCCGACGGCAAGGCTGAGCACCGCGTATCCGTTGTAGTCGGACAGGAACAGCAGCGCCGCGGTGATGAGGGCGACGAGCACGGTTGCGATCCAGGCGGCGCGGGACAGTGGCATAGGACCCGCGCCAGAATATCTGGCGGCCTTGGATGCGGCCGTTCCGCGGCGCGCTGCGCCACCCGCGATGCTCGACGTACCACCAGTACGCCTGCGCTCGCGTGCGGCGCATCCCATCCACGGCCCGGCCACCCCAAGACCACCATATCTTCTGGCGAGGGTCCTGGCGCGCCGTATTGTTCCCGACGGTGTCCCCACCTGCATCCACGTCCGCCACAGGTGTCTTCCCATCCGCCTCCGCCTTCGGCGAGCGGCTTGCCGCACGCGTGGCCGAGCGCGAGTCGCAAATCGTGCTCGGGCTGGACCCAGATCCGATGGCTCTGTGGCCGGGCATCGAGCCGCCGGCGGAGGGCTCGCCGGCCCAGCGGGCGGCCGCGGCCATCCTCGATCACTGCCGCTCCCTGATCGACGCGGCCGGTCCCGCGTGCGTGGCGGTCAAGCCGCAGCTCGCGCGCTTTGAGGTTCTCGGCGCCCATGGGTGGAGCGCTCTCGCCGCGACGGTCGCGCACGCGCGCGAGGCCGGCCTGCTCCTGATCGCCGACGCCAAGCGCGGCGACATCGACGTGAGCGCGCGCGCCTACGCGCAGGCGCTCATGGGAGCGACCGACACGCCGTTCGGGCCGGTGCCCGGGCTCGGCTTCGACATGGTGACCGTCAACCCGCTGCTCGGCCGCGACGCGATCGAGCCGTTCGTGTCCGTGGCGCGCGCGGCTGGCGCCGGCTTGCTCGTGCTGGTGCGCACCTCCAACCAGGGCGCCGCCGATCTGCAGGACCTCGAGCTCGCTGTGGGCGGTCGCGTGTGGGAGCGGATCGCGGCGCTCGTCGAGGAGCTGGGAGGACCGAATGTGGGGGAGAGCGGATTGAGCGACGTCGGCGCGGTCGTCGGGGCGACCTTCCCCGAGCACCTGGCGCGCGCGCGCGAGCTGATGCCACATGCCGTGTTCCTGCTGCCGGGCGTCGGGGCACAGGGCGGCCGCGTCGAGGATCTCGCCCCCGCCTTCGCGGCGGGCCGCGCGGGCGGCCTGATCACCGCCTCGCGCTCGATCGCCGGCGCGCACCTCGCCACCGGCGGGGACCCGGCGCAGGCGGCCCGCACCGAGGCGGAGCGGTTGCGCGCGGTTGCCTGGGAGCTTGCGGCGACCGCCTCAGCATGACCCGGCCGCCGTTCGGCGAGCCGTGCGCGTGCTCGCTGAACCTCCGCGCAGCCGATAAGGGGCCGCTGAGCAGGCACTTTATGAGCGTCTAAGGCGGTCCGCTACGCTCTGACGTGCGTCGTGGCGCCGTTGGGCGTTCGGGGCGCAGGAAGAGGTGGAGAGAGCACCAGATGATCATCACGGTCACGCTCAACGCGGCGATCGACAAGTCGCTCTCGGTGCCGAACTTCCGGCTCGGACGGCGTCACCGGACCGTTGAGCAGCGCACCATGGCTGGGGGCAAGGGCGTGAACATCGCCCGCGCGCTGAAGGCGCTCGGCCAGCCCGTGATCGCCACCGGCATGGCGGGCGGCGCGACGGGCACCCACATCGTCGAGCAGCTCACCGAGGAGGCGATTCTCAACGACTTCGTTCGCATCCGCGACGAGTCGCGCACCAACACGTCTGTGCTCGATCCGACCAACGGAGAGCAGACTGAGATCAACGAACGCGGTCCGATGGTCTCCGAGCAGGAGGTCGAGCTGTTTCGCGACAAGCTGCTGTATCTGGCGCGCGGCGCCGCGATCGTCGTGCTCGCCGGCTCGCTTCCTCGCGGCGTCGATGCCGAGCTGTACGCGACACTGATCCGCGAGCTGCAAAAGGCCGGCGTGACCACCGTGATCGACACCGACGGCGAGCCGCTCCACCATGCGGTGCGGGCCGAGCCTGACGTCGTCTCTCCCAACGTGCTCGAGGCCGAGGAGCTGGTCGGCCACGAGTTCACCGACGAGGAGGAACGCCTGCTCGCCGTTCGCGAGATCGCGGAGCTGGGGCCGCGCGAGGCGATCCTGACGATGGCCGACGGCTGCGTCGCACAGGTGCTTGTGGGCGGCAAGCCGTGCCTGCGCCGCGTGCGCATCGAGCCGCGCGAGCCGATCGCCCGCCGCGGCTCCGGTGACGCCTTCCTCGCCGGCTACGTCGCCGCGCGCTATGAGGGCCGCTCACCCGACCAGTGCCTGCGCTTCGCGGTGGCCTGCGGCGCGGAGTCCACCGCCCGCCTCGGCGCCGGCCTGATCGACCCGAAGGAGGCGCGGCGGCTGATGGGGGACGTCGAGGTGGGCGAGGTGGAGCTGCCGGTGGAAGTGAGCTGAGGTCTGGCCCAGGTTCGCATCGATCTTGCATTCTCCCCGCTGAAAACGTTGCAATCTCCCCGCTGGACAGGCTGCAATCTCCCCGCTAGAATTGCAGCATTCTCCCCGCCAGCTATCAGCCGCGGATCGTAGACCGTGAGCTCGCGGCTCGTCTGAGCGCCGTTGGCGCCGTTGTGATCGAGGGGCCGAAGGCGTGCGGCAAGACCGCCACCGCACGCCAGGTCGCGATGAGCGAGGTCCTGCTCGACGTCGACCAGAACGCTCGGCGCGCGATCGCGGTCGATCCGGCGCTCGTGCTCGATGGCCCGACACCTCGACTCCTCGACGAGTGGCAGATCGAGCCGTCGATCTGGAACCATGTCCGGCGGACGATCGACGAACGCTCGCGCCCCTGTCAGTTCATCCTGACCGGCTCCGCCGTCCCGGCGGACGACGTCACGCGGCACACCGGCGCCGGGCGTATCACCCGTCTGCGGATGCGCCCCATGAGCCTGTTCGAGACGGGCCGGAGCAGCGGGTGCGTCTCGCTCACCGACCTGTTGGAGGGCAACGTGGGCTCCAGCGCCGACCCGGGGCTTACCGTGGCGGACCTGGCTGAGGAGATCGCCGTCGGCGGATGGCCGGGCCTTCGTGAGCGAAGCGTCCCGGATCGTGTCCTGGCGGTGCGCGACTACCTGGAGGAGGTCGCGCGGGTGGATGTGGGTCGCGTTGACGCGACCCAACGCGACCCCAGCCGTGTGGCACGGCTGCTGGCGAGCTTCGCACGCAACGTCGCCACGCACGCCGCGACGACAACGCTCGCCAGGGATGCGGGCGGCGCTGACGGTCCCTTGAAGGACGACACGGCGCGCGAGTATCTCGCTGCGCTTGAGCGGCTCATGGTTGTCGAGGATCAGCCCGCCTGGGCGCCGCACCTGCGCTCACGCCACCGGCTTCGAACGGCTCCCAAGCGTCATTTCGCCGATCCGTCGCTGGCCGTTGCGGCGCTGCGCGCCACCCCCGATCGGTTGTTGGGCGACCTGGAGCTGCTCGGCTTCCTGTTCGAGTCGCTCGTGGTCCGTGACCTGCGCGTCTATGCACAGGCCGCGGATGCGCGGGTCTCGCAGTATCGCGACAGCAGCGGGCTCGAGGTCGACGCGATCGTCGAGGCGGGCGACGGCCGCTGGATGGCCTTCGAGGTGAAGCTCGGTCACGGGCACATCGATGACGCCGCGGCGAGCCTCACGCGGTTCGCCGCACGCGTCGACACGGCGAGGTGTGGAAGCCCGACGCTGCTCGGTGTCATCGTCGCGACCGGCTACGGCTATCGCCGCGAGGACGGCGTGGCCGTCATCCCGATCGGCGCGCTCGGGCCTTGAGATCGGGCGCCGGGCTGATCGACCCCACGCAGGCCCGCCGGCTGATGGGGGACGTCGAGGGGGCGAGGTCGAGCTGACGGTGGAAGTCTGAGCGCCGATAGACGGCGCGAGCTACCCCAGGCGACGCGCGATCGCGATCCTGCCGATGAGTTTGCGAATGCGGCTCGAGCTCTGGGTCCAAGGGCTCCACCTGGCCTCGCGGCGGAGCGCTTCCCGGCGCGTGGACTGTCCGCGAAACTGCTCAATGCCGATGTCCGCCGACAATCTCGGGATCTGGTCAGATGGCAAGGGCTTGGACATGTGATCAATTTACCACGAGGGCCGCGAGCCACGCGAGCGTTTGCACGACCATGAGCGCGGCCAAGACACCCGACAGCCGAGACATGCGGCGCACTCTCGCGGTGTTCTTGGTGTGGAGCGTCTGATGGGCGAAGCCGGCGCTGGCCAGCCAGCCGAAGGTGTCGGTGTCCTCTTCCGAGGCCGCTCGTTCACGTAGTCCGTCGTAGAGTTCTTGAGCGTCCAGAGCAAAGCGCAGCCGCCAGGGGGCGAGCAGGATCGCCGCTGCGAACAGCCCAAGCGCGAGCGCAGTGAGCGCGAGCCAGGTCAGCGCAGATGGGCCGTGATCCCGGAGCGTGGCGCCGCCCAAGAAAGAGGCCACGAGCGCATGGGCCGCGAGCAGGGTGCCGGTGCGCTGGCGGATCCCCGCCACCAGGGCCTCCTGGTCGGCCACGGCCTGGCGGCCGGTCTCATAAGTGATGTCCTCGAGTGTGCGCATGGGTGCCCGCATGCCCATCCGGCCGTGATAGGCGAACGGGACGCGCTGTGTGATGTCGATCTGCGGCGCCGCATGTCTCCAACAAACTCCAGGCGTCACTTCCTCCCGACGCCCGGGGCCCGCCGCCCGGCGAGGTGCGCGAGCAATGTCCACACGACGAGAACACCAGGTCGCCGGCGCTGCTCACGAGCGCGGCGAGACCCGTAACGGGTTCGGTCGCGAGGGGGTCGTCGACATCCAGCGCTCCCGCATCCTCACCGCGATGGTCGAGGCCGTAGCCGAGCACGGCGCGGCCAATGTGACGGTGGCGCATGTGGTCGAGCGCGCGGGGATCTCGCGCCGGACGTTCTATGAGATCTTCACCGATCGCGACGACTGCCTGCTCGCGGCGTTCGACGACGCGATCGAGCGGGTCTCGCAGCACGTGGTCGCTGCTTACGAGCGTCCTTCGAAGTGGCGGGAGCGCATCCGGGCTGCGCTGATCGAGTTTCTCTCGTTCCTTGACGATGACCCCGGTACGGGCCGGCTCGTGGTCGTTGAGACGCTCGGAGCGGGGCCCAGGGCGCTCGAGCGCCGCGGGCACGTACTCGCCCAAATCATCAGCGCGGTGGACGGGGGGCGTCTTGAAGCGAAAGGGGGCTCCGAGTCGCCGCCCCTCACCGCGGAGGGCCTCGCCGGCGCTGTGCTCTCCGTGATCCACGGGCGGATGGTCGAGGGGCGTATCGGACGGCTGATCGAGCTGACCGGTCCGCTCATGTCGATGATCGTGGTGCCGTATCTCGGGCCGGCCGCGGCGCGCAGGGAGCTTGCCCGGCCGGTCCCGCGGGCGCCGGTCCACCCGCGTCCGGTGAACGGCGATCCGCTACGCGGGCTCGAGATGCGTCTCACCTATCGCACGATCTGCGTGCTGCTGGCGGTCGCCGCCAGTCCCGGCTCGTCCAACCGCGCGATCGGCGGTGGGGCGGGGATCACAGACCAGGGACAGATCTCCAAGCTGCTCGCGCGCCTACAGCGTCTCGGCCTGATCGAGAACACGGGTATCGGGCCCGCACGCGGAGAACCGAACGCTTGGCGGTTGACCGACAAAGGCAGGGAGGTCTACGGCGTCATCGCCGAGAAGACCGCGGCGGCCTGAAGGACCCTGCTTCCCAGCGACTGGCTGAAGGTCGTCGTAGCCTACGCTGGAGGGCGTGGGCACATCGTGACCGCCCACGCGACGAAATCGGCGCCATGACCATCAAGATCGGCTCAATCACATTCGACAATGTCTTCTACGACGCGGACGTCGATGTACTCTACCTGCACAAGGGCGACCCCTCGACAGCCGTGGACTTCGACGAGTCCGCCGAGGGTCACGCGCTGCGGTTCGACGCTGCTGGTGATCTCGTCGGCGTGACGATCATCGACGCGAAGGCGCTGCTGGCGAGCGAGGGTGAGATCAAGATCACGTTCCCTGAGGTCGTCCACGTCGGATCGGACGTTATCGGCCCTGCGCTCGTCGCCGCGTAGAGGTTCGCCGTCAGTGACGTTGGGCGTCAGCTGCGCTCAGCCGCCCGCGACGTCCCTGCGCAGGAACACCAGGTATCCGGCGATCAACGCGGGGACGGCGTACAGCGCGCACACCCACAACGAGTGCCATATCGGCGCCCAGTCGGTCGGTGTGCGCAAGAGGCCGTGCCAGTTCTCGAACTGTTCGGTCAGCAGGTAGGGCTTGATGCCTTCGAGGCCTGGTATGCCCGAGACTATGAACAGCAGGATGACGAACCCGATCGCGCCCACGACCGCCGCCGTGCTGTTGCGCGTGGCGGTGGAAAGCAGCACGCCGATGCAGACCACCGTGAGCAGCGGGATCAGATAGCAGGCGTTGGCGGCGAACACGAGCAGCAGGCCTTCCGAGGCGGACACGATGCTTCCCGAGAAGGTTTTGATCGGATTGAAGCCCCACGAGGCGACGCCCCCAACGGTGGCGACGACGGCTGAGAGGAACACCGCGATCGTGCCGTAGGTCAGCGCCGCGAGCGTCTTGGCGACGAACACCTGGCCACGATCCACCGAACGCGTGAGGATCGTCTTCAGCGTGCCGTTGCCGTCCTCGGCGGCGACGATGTCACCCGCCACCAGAGACGCGATCAGGGGCAGGAAGAAGACCGACTCGAACAGCAGCATCAGCACCGGGGTCGCAAGCCCCGATTGGGTGATCTGCGCGGCGAAGATGCTGTCGCCACCGTGGCCACCGTGCTGGCGCAGGCTCTGGACGACGACGAAGATCAGCGGCAGCACGATCGCCAGCCCGAAGCCCATGTAGGTGCGCTTCTGCGAACGGAGCTTGCGCAGCTCCCAGCGGTAGGCGACGAGCGTCGAGGGACGCCGTATGCGCTCGGCGCGGACCGCGGGCGTGAGTGGGGCAGCGACGCTGCTCATGACGCGCCCACCAAAGATCCGGAGGACGGAGCGGGCGGGGTGGGGGGCCGCGCGTCCGTCCGGCCGTCGCTCTCGGTCAAGCGGAAGAACAGGTCCTCGAGCGTCGCCAGCTCCGGGGTCAGCGCGAGGATGCCGATCCCGGCCTGGGCGAGCGCGAGCGACAGCATCCCGACATGGTGCTCGTCGGCCTGGAAGCTCAATCCGTGCTCGTCCGCGGTCGCGTGCGTGACGTCCGCTTGCGCCTGCACGACCGGCAGCGCGAGCGTGTCGTCTGTGGTGTGCAGCCGGTAGCCGGCGCCGCCCTGCCTGCGCAGATCGGTGAGCGCGCCCTCGTAGACGACCCTGCCGCTATCGACGATCGCAACCCTGTCGCACAGCTCCTGGACCTCGGGCAGCTGGTGGCTCGAGAGCAGGACGGTGATGCCTTCCTCGGCGAGGCGCCTGATCAGCCGGCGCATGTCCCTCATGCCCGCCGGGTCCAGGCCCGTGGCCGGCTCGTCGAGTATCAAAAGGCGCGGCCTGCGCAAGAGCGCCGCGGCGATCCCCAGGCGCTGGCGCATACCGTGCGAGTAGCCCCCCACCTTGTGCCTTGCCCTTGGCGCGAGCTCGACGATCTCGAGCACCTCCCCAATGCGCTCGCCTGCCCCGTCCCCGTCGAGCGCCGCGAGCAGCTCGAGGTTCTTGTGGCCCGTCAGGTACGGATAGAAGCGCGGCGCCTCCACGAACCCCGCCACGCCCTCGAGCGCCTTTGCGCCCTCGCGCAACGGGTCGCGCCCGAACAGCTCGACGACGCCCTCCGTCGGCGTTATCAGGCCGAGCGCCATTCTCAGCGTCGTGGTCTTGCCGGCTCCGTTCGGGCCAAGGAAGCCGTATACGTCGCCGACGTTGACGTTCAGGTCGACGTGATCGACCGCGAGAACCTCTTTGTAGCGCTTGACGAGCCCTCGCGCTGTGACGGGCTGGGCGCCGTCGGCGTCCGTCACGTCACAGGCTCCTGGCGAAAGCCTCGATCGCGCTCGGCGTGAGCGAGCCCGCGACCAGGTAGCGCACGCCGGCCCGCTCGAACGTCAGGACCGTACCGAGCGCGGTCGGCAGCTCCGATGCGCTCGTGCCGTTGATGTCGACCTTCTGCAGCCCTTCCAGTGACCCCAGCGATTCCTTGGAACCCGCCTTGACGGGGCTTTCGATGAGCGCGATCGCCGTGATGCCCTTGCCGTGGGTGCTGAAGCGAGGCTTGCCCGCTTCGCCGGTGGAGCCCGATTCCGCGCTCTTGCTCGGCGCCTTCACATCTTCGATCTTCGCGTTGGCTGGAGGCGTGAAGTCGAGCGCAGAGCTTGCGACCGGTCCGTAGGAGATTTCCGTTGCGGCCAGTTCGATCACCGGCGCGGAGCTGCTCGTCGAGTAGACCGCGGCGCGCAGCGGCACGCCGTGCACGGCGTCCCAGGACAGCTCGGCTCCGCCGATCAGGCTGCCGCCTTCCTTCGGCGAGACCCTGACCGTGTAGGCGGCCTGGCCCGCAACATCTGTAGGCGTCGCGTCCGACACGTTCGCGTGGCCCTTCAGATGGTCGATCGCTTCTTCGATCTTGGCGACGCTCGGGGCTTCGTGGTCGCCTGAGCCCCCGGCGCCTGAGCTCGGTTCGCTCGTAGCCGTGCCGCTCGAGCTCGATCCCGTTTGCGCCCCCGATTCAGTGTGCGCCGCCGGCGTATAGCGATAGAGGGTGTTCGTCGACGCGTCGTACAGCTCGGCCGTCTTCCCGTCCCACAGGATCTGCGTATCGCCCTTTTCCGACTGCAGTTCCAGGCGCGCGCGTCCGTCCGAGCCGATCCACAGGCGTCCCGAGGCGCCGGATATCAGCGGGCTCGAGGAAAGCTGGCTTGCTTCGCCGCCGCCGCCGCCGCTCGCGAGGTTCGAACCTTCGAGCAGATGGTTCGTCAGCTGGACGCGCGCCGTCACACCGTCGACCTTCGGCGCGGACAGCGCGTCGTGGACCGCTTCGGCAAGCGGCTTGGGCGGGGGCGTGGGGCCCGTGCTCACGGCCAGGGCGAGAGCGGTCGCACCGATCACGACCGCCACGATCACGCCGCACAGCAGCAGCAGGCGCGAGAAAGAAAGACGACGCAGGACGCTGCTCACGCCCTTCAGGTTAGCGCTCCGATATTGTGCCGCGCGATGATTTACGGATTCATTATCTTCTGGGTCGTCCTCGGCCTCGCAGTCTTCTTCCTCGCGATGCGCGGAGGGCCGCGCGGCGCGCGTGAGTCGCTGCACACCGAGTCGCGGGCGGGCCAGCGGGCGGTGCTGACAGCGGTCACGGTCGTGTTCGCATTCGGCCTCGTAGTCCCCGCGCTCGTGCTCGCGTTCAACGGCGCCGACAAGGCGAGCGTGGCGACCGGCGGCCTGCACCTGAGCGCCGAGCAGCAGCACGGCCGCTACCTCTTCTCGCAGTCGTGTGCGGTCTGCCACACGCTCAGAGCCGCCAAATCCAACGGGATGATCGGGCCGAACCTCGACATCCGCCTCGGAAGCCAGATTCCCACCGAAACGGGCCGCAGAGAACTGGTGCTCAACGCGATCGCCGAAGGGCGCGCGCGCGGGCTCGGGCAGATGCCCGCGCAGCTCTACCAGGGCCGGGACGCCGAAGCGATAGCGAGCTTCGTAGCGGCCGTAGCGGGTCACTGACGCGTCTCTCCAAAGAACCGGCGCGCGCCGTCCGCGGCGTTCGTTAGCATCGCCGCGATGCCACGAGCAGCCCAGGCCCGCACCTGGTGGGCAGACGTGGAGGACGTGCGCGAGCGCATTGAGCGCAGGCGAGAGCGCGAAGCTCGAGGCGCCGTTCAGGGTTCTGTGCCGCGCCGGGGCGTGCGCGATGTGCGGCCCGGTCGGCACCTTACGGTTGTAAGAGCCGGCGCCCCTTCGCCGAGCGATGACTCGCTCCCGGCGATTTCGCGCAGGCGGTCGCGCACGAGCCTGACGCGGCGTGTCGGACCACGTCCCGATCGAGTGGCCGCCTGGGCCGTGGTGCTCGGGTTCGCCCTGGTGCTCGCGGCCATATTGAGCGCTCACGGCTAAAGTCCGTCGGGATGGCCGACCGACCGCAGACCGCTCAGGACGTCAAGGCGCTCGTGCAGGAGCGCAACATCAGGTTCATCAGATTCTGGTTCACCGACATCCTCGGCCGGCTCAAGTCGTTCTCGATCAACTCCGAGGAACTGGACGACGCGTTCGAAGCCGGAATGGGCTTCGACGGATCCTCGATCACCGGCTTCAACGCGATCGAGGAGTCCGACATGATCGCGATGCCCGACTCCTCGACGTTCGCCGTGCTCCCGTGGCGCCCGGCGGAGCAGGGGGTGGGGAGGATGTTCTGCGACATCATCACACCCGAGCGCACGCCCTATGAGGGCGATCCCAGGCACGTTCTGCGGCGGGCGCTCGAGCGCGCCAAAGCAATGGGTTTTGAAACGTTCAATGTCGGTCCTGAGCTGGAGTACTTCCTGTTCAAGGACTCCAAATCGACTGAGGTCCTCGACGAAGGGGGCTACTTCGATCTGACCACGCTCGACGCGGGAACGGACGTCCGCCGCGAGACCGTCCTGGCGCTCGAGCAGCTGGGCATCCACGTCGAGTACACCCATCACGAGGTGGGCCCGAGCCAGCACGAGATCGACATGCGCTATGCGGACGCCCTCAAGATGGCCGACGACTGCATGACCTACCGGATCACCGTCAAGGAGTACGCGGTCAAGTACGGCTGGCACGCCACGTTCATGCCGAAGCCTCTGTTCGGGGAGAACGGCTCGGGGATGCACACCCATCAGTCGCTGTCCTCCGGCGGCAAGAACGCCTTCTACGATCCCGACGACCAATACTTCCTCTCCGACGTGGGCAAGGCCTTCATCGCGGGCCAGCTCAAGCACGCGCGCGAGATCTGTTCGATCTTCGCGCAGTGGGTCAACTCCTACAAGCGTCTCGTTCCCGGCTATGAGGCCCCCGTATATGCGGCCTGGTCGCGGCGCAACCGCTCGGCGCTCGTGCGCGTGCCGCTGTATCACCCCGGCAAGGAGCAGGCGACGCGCATGGAGCTGCGCTGCCCGGACCCGGCATGCAACCCCTACCTCACATTCGCGGTGCTGCTGCAGGCCGGCCTCGAGGGCATCGAGAAGGGCTACGAGCTCCCGGAGCCGATGGAGAAGAACCTCTACCACCTAACGGCGGAGGAGCGGCGGCGTCTGGGCATCGAGCAACTGCCGGAGTCGCTCGGCGAAGCGATCGAGATCACAGCCGAGTCGGAGCTGGTGCTGCGCACGCTCGGCGAGCACATGTTCAACCGCTACATCGAGATCAAGCGCCAGGAGTGGGAGGACTATCGGGTCCAGGTGACCCAGTGGGAGCTCGACCGGTACCTCGCGATCCTGTAGGGGCCCGCGAATCGCGAGCCCCAGGGCCTCCGACCGGGGCGCGATGTATGGTTCGCAATCGTGCGCACCCGACCCCTCGCATCGATCGGCGCCACCCTGCTGCTCGCGCTGCCGGTGCTCGCGGGCTGCGGGGGCTCCTCGTCGGGCAACGGAGTGGCCTCCAAGAGCGCCGAAGAGATCGTGAGCGCCAGCAAGACCGCCGCGGACAGCGCGAGCTCGGTGCACGTCTCCGGTTCGATCGTCACCGGCGGCACCCCCGTCACGCTCGACCTGACCCTCGCCGCGGGCAAGGGCGCCACCGGCGAGCTATCGGAGAGCGGGCTGAGCTTCAAGCTGATCATGACGGGCAACACCGTCTACATCAGCGGCAGCCCGGCGTTCTACCGCCATCTCGGTGGCACGGCGGCCGCCCAGCTGCTCGCCGGCAAGTGGCTGAAGGCCTCCGCGACGAGCGGGGAATTCGCCTCGTTCGGCTCACTGGCCAACATGCGCAACCTGATCGGTTCGACTCTCGCAAGTCATGGGACGTTGTCGAAGGGGTCCACCACGACCGTCGGTGGAAAGAGCGCGATCGCCGTCACGGACTCCACCAAGGGCGGGACGCTGTATGTGGCGACCAAAGGTCAGCCCTACCCGCTCGAAATCCGCAAGACGGGATCGGAAAGCGGGAAGATCACATTCGATCGCTGGAACCAGCCCGTCACGATCACCCCGCCGGCCAACTCGGTGGATCTCTCCGAACTAAAGGCCGCTACCGGACACTGACGGTCGAATGGCGGCGCCTGGCGGCGTCCTCGGTCGCTCGCGTGCGTAGCACGCCACGCTCCCTGCGTCCTGGCCAGGCTTGCCCTTCGACCGTCAGGGGGTGGTCGGTCTGAGTCGTGCCGGTAGATCACACGCGATTGGGCGCATTGGCGCGAGGTGCCAGTGCATCGCCTGGAGCAGGTGTCCAAACGCCGTCGGATGTTTCGGCGCGATGGTCTGCAGCAAGCTGATCACGCCAAGGCTCTGGCGCTGGTACTCCCGATTGCCCGTCAGTTGAGACAGGCGTAGCAGGCCCATCGCGGCGCTCGACTGGCCGCTTGGAATCGGAGCGTCCTCGAGCTCCTTGCGCCTCACGATAAGACGCTCGCCGTCGGCGGCGGTCGAGAAGAAGCCGACGCTCTCGGCGTCTGAGAAGCGCTCGATGAGCTCATCGGCGAGGCTGGTGGCCTGCGCGAGCCAGCGCTCGTCGCACGTCGCTTCGAACAGTGAGATCAGCGCCTCCAAAAGGAAGGCGTAATCCTCGAGGTAGGCCGCGATCTTCGCCTCGCCGCAGCTATAGGTGCGAAGCAGCCTGCCGTCGGCGTCGCGCAGGTCGCGCAAAACGAACTCCGCGCACCCAATCGCCGCGTCGATATATCGCGGTTGCTCGACCGCGGCTCCCGTCTCGGCGAGCGCCGCGATCATTAGCGCGTTCCAGCTCGTGAGGCGCTTGTCGTCGAGGCTCGGCCGCACGCGCTCCGAGCGCGCCGACAGCAGCCGCTCGCGGATCCGCCGGCGGGTGGACTCGTCCGGGCGAGGGCCGCGATCCTCGAGCACGTTCAGTCCAGGCCGAGGATGGTGGGGATCGGAGAAATTGCCCTCCTCGGTCGCTCCCAGCCAGCGGATTGCCCCGTCCGCGTCCTCTCCGAGCACCGCCTCGAGCTCGGCGACGCTCCACACATAGAAGCTTCCCTCGATGCCGTCGGAGTCGGCGTCGAGCGCACTGTAGAAGCCTCCCTCGGGACCCCTCATCTCGCGCAACGCCCACTCGAGCGTGTCGATGCACACATCCAGCAGGCGCCTGTCACCGGAGAGCTGGAAGCCGTGCAGGTACGCGCGCGCGAGCAGCGCGTTGTCGTAGAGCATCTTCTCGAAATGCGGCACAGTCCAAGTCGCGTCGACGGCATAGCGATGGAAGCCCCCGCCGATGAGGTCGTGGATCCCACCGCCGGCCATGGAGCGCAGCGTGTACAGCGCCATCTCGCGCTCCTCGCGCACCATCAAGAACTCGATCGCCGAAGCCTGCGGGAACTTCGGCGCCGCGCCAAAGCCGCCGTTCACCGAATCGAACGACTGTCTCAATCGCGCGACAGCCGCATCGAGCACAGCCGCGTCGAAGGGCTCGGCCACGGGCTCCAGCAGCGCGCCGCCCGACAGCCGCTCGCGCAGATGCTCGCCGCTTGCCTTGATCTCCTCTCCGCGCTCGCTCCACGCTTCGCTCACCGCGAGCAGAACCTGACCAAAGGACGGCATGCCCGGACGCTCCTCGGGCGGGAAATAGGTGCCGCCATAGAACGGCAGGCCATCCGGCGTGAGGAACACGTTCAACGGCCATCCCCCTCTGCCGGTCATTCCCTGGACCGCCTCCATGTAGAGGGCATCCACGTCGGGACGCTCCTCGCGGTCGACCTTCACGCACACGAAGCTCTCATTCATCAGTGCGGCCGTGCGCTCGTCCTCGAAGGACTCTCTCTCCATCACATGGCACCAGTGGCAGGAGCTGTAGCCGATCGATACGAGCAGCGGCACATTGCGATGGCTCGCCTTCGCAAAAGCATCGGGCCCCCACGGGAGCCAGTCGACCGGGTTGTCCGCGTGCTGACGCAGGTAGGGGGAGCTCTCGGCGGCAAGCGCGTTGGCCACGATGGCCTCAGCGTAGCCGGGCGAGCGAGGGCTCCGGAAAGCGCAGATCGATCAGTGGCCTGTTCGTGTCCGTCGCGCCGGCCGAGGCGAGACGCACCCTGGCGAGATCGACGCTGAAGCGCCTGCCCCCGAGCGTACCGCTCACGCGTGAGCCCGAGCCCACCCGCACGGTGCCGCGCGATGCGGCCGAGCCACCCACGCGCAGAACGGTGGTGAGCAGGCGGCCGTGCACGATGTGAAACGAGCCGCTCACCCGCACCCCCGGCACGAACGAGAAGCGGCTCAGGCGCAGCGTGGATGAGGTGATCCGCGCATAGCCGCCGTGCAAGCCCCCGAAGCTCGATCCGCTTGGGAGCGCCTGGGCCGCCTGCAGCGTCGCGCCGACCACCTGGCGTTCGAGGTCGACGATCGTCTCGAGCACCACCGCGAGCGTGCTGCCCGGCCTGCCGGGCACGCCGGAGACCGGCTTGACGAAGGCCAGCCTCCTCGGCGTGATGGGCGTAGGAGAGAACAGGTCTGGAGTCGCCGGGCACGGCTGCACGCCCGCGCCTGTGAAGAACTCTCTCACGCCCGCCTCGGCACAGCCGCTGAAGTCGGCGCCGAGCACAGAGTGGCCCGTGTGCCCCACGACGAGCAGCTGAGCCCCGGGGATTCGCGCGGCGATGAACTCGGCGTTCGCCGTGGGTGTTCTGAGATCCTGGCTCCCCGAGAGGATCAGCGTTGGCACATCAGGCAGTGCCCCCGCGGCGGGCGGGGCGGGGGCTACGTTCGGCCACTGCGCGCATCCTGCGATCGGGCTGTGCCGCCAGGCCGTGCTCTCATCGAACGGAAAGAAGTCCGAGCCGGGAAGGGCGTGCAGCGCGCCCATCGCTTCTCCAACCCGCGTCGTCGGCGGCGCTGAGCGCTGCCACGGAAAGGGCTCCTCTTCGCAGGTGGTGTCCACGAACACTGCTTCGTCGACCCCGTTCGGGCTCGAGAGCGGCGGGCCCGCCGTGTGCGCCAAGCGCGCGTTGCCCCTCACGCGCGCCCGGCTCGCAAGCGGCCCGCCCGGCAGGTTGGGAATGAGCCCCTCGGACAGCAGGTTGAGGCGCAGCAGCGGATTGGGATCGCCGCGCAGCGCCGATCGCACCGACGCCGGCAGCAGCGCACGGAGCGCCGGGTTCAGATCGCCGGCGCCAATCAGATCGAGCAGGCCGAGCTCTGAGAGCGATGAGGCATGTCCATGGCCCGAGCCGTCGAACACGAAGCCTCTGAGCGCGTGATCGCGCAGCATCGCCGCCAACCGGGCGACGTCGCCGAGCGGGTTGGTCGTGATGCCCGCGCACGCGCCCATCGCGCAGAGATCCGAGAAGACCGGTCTCATCGCCGCGAACGTCGAGGCATCGAACGGGTCCGCGGCGCCGGTCGGCACGACCGAGTCGAGCACGAGCGCTTGCACGTGCTGGGGATAGCGTTCGGCGTACTCCAGCGCGACCTTCGTGCCATAGGACACGCCATACAGCACGAGCTTTTCGTATCCGCCGGCCTGGCGGACCGCCTCGATGTCGGCAACCGATTCCTGTGTGGTGTACGAACCGCGGGCCGGGCCGATTTGAAGCGCGCACCTTTCGAAGACAGGCCCGATAGGGCCTGCAGGTTCAGGCCCTTCCAGGGCGTCGCAGCGCAGCGGGCCCGAGGCGCCCGTGCCACGCTGGTCGAACACGATCAGATCGCGCCCGGTCAGGGCCGGGGCCATCACGGTCGCGGCATCCTGGGCAAGCGGTATCGCCGCCTGACCGGGGCCGCCTGCGAGCGTCACGACGGCATCACGGCTGGGCACCGGCCCGCTCTGAAGCCGCTCGATGCTGAGCGTCACCGTGCCCGGCAGCGACCCGGTGCGGTCGAGTGGCACGCTCAGGCTCGCACACGAGAATCCATGACCGCCCAGGCACGGCGAGAAGACGAGCGCGCCGGCGCGCGCGGGCGCTGTCACGGCCACTATTCCCGAGACGAGCGTTGCTGTCAGCGCGAGTGTCACAGTCCGCCGCAGCATCCGACTCACGTTATCGGCAGCTCAGCCGCACGCCGTGAGGAGTGTCCGCGGTCGCCTGCGGTCCGCTACGGACGCGCCGGCGACGCATGGCGGGTATGCGGCAGCGGCGTCGGACGCAAAAACGACGGTGGCGGGGCGTTCGGGCAGGATCTGATCGGCTTGCCCGCGAACAGCGCCTGCACCGCATGCTGAGAGCAGCCGCTCGGATCGCTGCCCAGCACCGAATGGCCGGTAAATGGGACGACTAGCAGGTGCGCTCCCGGAATCTCCGTGGCGAGCTCGCGAGCGTTCGAGGTGGGGGTGCGGAGATCGTCCGCGCCGCTCAAGATGAGCGTCGGCACGGCCGGGATCGGAGATTCGCTCGGGGTGGGCGCGGGACTCAGATAGGGCCAGCGCGCGCAGACGGGAATGTCCCCCAGGGCAAGCGCGTTCGCGGATGTGAAGGGCGCGAACACGCGCTTCGGCAGCTTGAAGATCAAGGTGAGCGCTTCGTGCAGGCGGGCGGCGGGACTCGCCGCTCGATTGAACGGAAAGCGCGTCTCTTCGCAGGTCGTCGTGAAGTACAGCGGCGCATCGAAGCCCTCGGCAAGGCCTTCCGGTTCGCTTTCGGAGTCGCTCTTCGCCTGCGCCAGCAAGCGGGCAAGCGGTCCCTCCTCGCCCGTCAGCGCCGCGTGCACTGCCGCGGGGAACGCGACGCGAAGGCGCGGGTCGAGGTCCCCCTCGATCAGGATCCCGAGAACGTCGCTCGAGCTGATCGTCAGGGTCTGAGCGGGTCCGTGACGCTCGCGTACGTGTCCACGCAACCGACGGCGGCTCAACCGGCGCACGAGCCGCGAAAGGTCGCCGACAGGGTTCCGGGTGATGTGGGCGCACGCTTCCAGGACGCACAGAGCGCGCAAAACACGCGGGATTGCCGCGAACGTGGAGAGATTGAGCGGGTCCGGCCCGTCAGGGGGCACGACCGAGTCGAGTATCAGGGCCTCGACATGGCTCGGATATGCCTGGGCGTACTCCTCGGCGACCTTCGTGCCGTACGAGGTCCCGTACAGCACGAGCTTTTCGTATCCGCCGGCTCGGCGAATCGCCTCGATGTCGGCGACGGTCTGGGCTGTCGTGTAGAGCGGGCGGGTATCACCGATCTGCTGGGCGCAGATCGCCACGGCTCCGGGCGATGGCCCACTCGGGCCGAGGTGTTCGAAAGCGGGACAAGACAGCGGGTGCGACAGGCCGGTGCCGCGCTGGTCGAACACGATCAAGTCGCGCGTGGAGAGGATCGGGCCGAGCAGATCGGCGAAATCGCTCGTGAACGGGATCGCCGCCTGACCCGGTCCGCCCGCGAGCGCGATCACGGCGTCCCTGGCTTCGCCCACCGGGGCGCGCTGACGGCGCATCGCGAGCGTGATGACTCCCGGCACGGCGCCGGTCGGATCGAGCGGCACCGTCAGATGGCCGCACGCCTGCACGTTCGAGTTCCCGCACGGCGCCCATGAGATCGAGGCGCTCGCGATGCTCGGCGGGACTGCCGCATACGCGGTAGTTGTCAGGACGATGATCGCAAGGGTCCTGACGAGATATTGCATCAGTCGGAATCTACCGCACGATCGAGCTTGTCGCGCACAATCGTCAGCGATCACGACAGGTTTGGATGAGCGATCGCGGGTCGGCCGGTCTCGACGGTAGTCTCGCGTCGTCGTGAACATCGAACGGAGCGCAATCATCGCCGCCGGCGTGCCACCCGCGATCGGGCCCTACAGTCATGCCGTGCTGGTCGACTCGCTGCTGTTCTGCTCGGGGCAGATCCCTTTGCACCCCGGCACGGGCGAGCTGGTCGGATCGACACCGGCCGAGCAGGCGCGACAGTGCCTTGCGAACTTGAGCGCGGTATGCGAGGCGGCGGGCGCGTCCCTGGCGGAGGCTGTGCGCCTCACGATCTACATGACCGACCTCTCGCGCTTCGCCGAGGTGAACGAGGCCTATGCGACGTTCTTCGAGCGCGACCCGCCCGCCCGCGTGACCGTCGGCGTCGCCGCCCTTCCCAAGGGCGCCCTCGTCGAGATCGACGCGATCGTCGCCGTTTCTTGAGAGCCACGTCGCTGTGCTCGACCTCGGGTCTTCGGCCTCGACGGACCCCGCCCGGTGCACGGCGCCCCGGATTCGCGCGCGGTCCCACACGGGCGATCGGATCGGCGCCGATCAGGGCGCGTCCTCGCCCCTCAAGAGGGCCCGCCTGATCTTGCCGCTCGAGGTCTTGGGCAGCTCCGGGGCGAACTCGACGATCCTCGGATACTTGTAGGGGGCCGTCTGGAGCTTGACGTGCTCCTTGAGGGCATGCGCGAGGTCCTCCGAGGGCTCGTGGCCGTCGCGCAGCACCACGATCGCGCGCACCACCGCGCCGCGCTCCTCGTCGGGGGCGGCGACCGCGGCGGCCTCGGCCACCGCGAGATGGGAGACGAGCGCCGACTCCACCTCGAAAGGCCCTATTCGATAGCCGGCTGAGATGATCACATCGTCTGCTCTTCCCTCGAAACGCAGATAGCCATCGTCGTCCTGCGTCACCCGGTCGCCGGTTCGCCACGTACCCCCGTAGCGCCGGTCCTCGATCTGCCATTTGCCGTGCTCGTCGCGATCGACGCCCTCGCCCAGATAGCCCAGGAAGAACGTCGGCACGCTCTGCGGATCGGCCACCAGCTCGCCGTCCTGGACACGCAGACGCATATTCGGCAGCGGCCGCCCCATGGAGCCCGGGCGCGCCCGCTCGCCGATCTCCATGCCGGTCATCTGGCCCGTCTCGGTCTGCCCGTATCCGTCGCGGATGTCGAGTCCAGTCGTCTCTCTCCACGCGCTCAGCACATCGGGGTTGAGCGCCTCACCGGCGGCGACCATTCCGCGCAGACTCGGCAGCGCCTCGAGCGTGGCGCGCTTGGCGATGACGCGGTACTCGGTCGGCGCCATGCACAGCACGCTCACCCGCTCCCGGTCGATCAGCGCGAGTCGCTCGTGAGGATCGAAGCGCGCGTCGTGGAGCAGCGCGGCGGCGCCCGTCAGCCAAGGCGCTATGAACGCGTTGCGCGCCGACTTGCTCCATCCGCTCGCCGCCGTGCACCACACCAGGTCGCCTGCTCCCGCACCGAGCCAGTGCTCCGCCTGCACACGTTGACCGTACAGGTAGCGAAGCGCATGCACGACCGCCTTCGGCTCTCCCGATGTTCCGCTTGTGAACGTGATCAAGCAGGGATCGCTCTCGGCCATCTCCGCATACGGCGGTCCATCCCCGTCCTCTCCGTCGCCGTTTCGGTTGAGCGGAGACTCGTCTCCGATCCACAAAACCTCGCAGCTCGGCTGGGCGGCCTGGAGCTCGTCGCGATCGCGGACGTCGGCCACGATCAGCCGTGGCTGCGCTACCGCGATCCGCAGGGCGAGATCCTTGGCGCGCAGCTGCTCGTTGCACGGCAGGGCCAACGCGCCGATCCGAAAGCACGCCATCATGCTCAGCACCCACTCGGGCCGGTTGCCGATCAGGGTCATCACAACATCGCCGCGCCCGACGCCGTGGCTTGTGAGCGACTGCGCCACGCCACGGCTCGCCCGCTCGATCTGAGCGAATGTCCACTCGCGCCTGCCGCCGTCGCGCGCGAGCTCGACCAGCGCCCGGCCGGCAGCCGGCCGGGCCTGGAGCAGGTCCCTGGCGAAGTTCACGGCGGGTATTCTCTCGATACACGAAGAAAAGCGACCCTGGAGCCCGACGAATGGCCGTAGCCCCCGCCCCTTACACCGAGAAGACCGACGAGCAGAAGGCGATCACCGAGATGGTTCGCCAGTTCGCCGACGAGCAGATCCTCCCCAACGCCGAGCACTACGACCACGAGGACGTCTTCCCGGGCCCCATCGTCGAGCAGATGAAGGAGCTCGGCCTGTTCGGGGTCACGATCCCCGAGGAGTATGGCGGCATGGGTCTCGACCTCACGACCTACGCGATGATCGTCGAGGAGCTCTCCCGCGGCTGGATCTCGATCTCCGGCGTCATCAACACCCACTTCATCGGCTCCTACCTGCTCATGAAGTTCGGCTCTGAGGAGCAGAAGCAGAAGTACCTCCCCCGCATGGCCACCGGTGAGATTCGCGCGGCTTTCTCGCTGTCTGAGCCCGAGCTCGGCTCCGACGTCCAGGCCATCAAGACCGCCGCCAAGAAGGGCGAGGATGGCAAGTACGAGATCAACGGCCAGAAGATGTGGGTCACCAACGGCCTCATGTCAGACCTAGTGTTCGTGCTCGTCAAGACCGACCCCGACGCCTCCCCGCGCCACAAGGGCTTCACCTGTTTCATCGCCGAGAAGGAGGGGGGCGTCTCGGAGAACACCGGCGACTACGCCGGCCTCAACATCCCCCCGAAGCTCAAAAAGATGGGCTACAAGGGTGTGGAGTCCACCGAGCTCGTGTTCGACGGCTACCGCTGCCCCGCCGAGAACATCCTCGGTGGCGAGGACGCCGGTCTCAACAGGGGCTTCTCCCAGATGATGGACGCGCTGGAGGTCGGCCGTGTCAACGTCGCCGCGCGCGGCGTCGGCATCGCCCAGCGCGCCCTGGAGCTGGCGCTGCGCTACTCCCAGGAGCGCAAGACCTTCGGCAAGCCGATCGCCGAGCACCAGGCGATCCAGTTCAAGCTCGCCGACATGGCCACGCAGGTGGATGCAGCGCGCCTGCTCACGCTGCGCGCGGCGCGCTTGAAGGACGCGGGCGAGCGCTCCGACCTGGAGGCCGGTATGGCCAAGCTGTTCGCCTCCGAGGCCGGTCGCTTCTGCGTGGAGGAGTGCTTCCGCATCCACGGCGGCTACGGATACTCCAAGGAGTACGAGATCGAGCGGCTCTATCGCGACGCGCCGCTGCTGTTGATCGGCGAGGGCACCTCGGAGATCCAGCGCATGGTGATCGGCAAGAAGCTCCTCCAGCGCCACAAGATCTGATGTCCGAGGACGCCAAGACCCTCATCGAGACGGCCGCTAGGCGCTTCGTCGAGGAAGTGCCGGCGCTCGCCCCGATGAAGCTCGTCGTCGGCGTCGAGCTGCGCGGGCGCGGCGACATCCAGCACTTCCGTCTTCAGATGCCCGAGGTCGCCGCCACCAAGGGTCCCGCGAGCGACGCCCGCATCAATGTGGAGATGCGCAGGGAGCAGTTCAACGTGATCGCCAAAGAGGGCAAGGTCCCCGATTGGATCGAGGCGTTCACCTACGGCATGGCCAAGGCGACCGGGCCCTCCCAGTTCCTGCGCCTCATATCGAGTGTCGTCGACAAGCAGCAGGAACGCGAACGAGCGAAAACGGCCCGCAAGCGATCTTGATCCCGTATCGCGCCGCCCAGGGAGCGTCTCAGTGATATGAGGTTATCTGCTGGGCCAGGAAGGCCAGCGAGGCCAGCAGGAAGACGCACATCACTATCAACGAGAAGTTTTCGCTCACGCCAGTACCTTATCGCCCCCATCGGGCGGGGGATGCGGCGAGTGCCTGCCGCGCGCGTAGCGGT
Organism: uncultured Solirubrobacterales bacterium; assembly: GCA_963714635.1. Taxonomy (GTDB): domain Bacteria; phylum Actinomycetota; class Thermoleophilia; order Solirubrobacterales; family Solirubrobacteraceae; genus Palsa-744. Next base: position 52,616 of record CAVQPM010000008.1, read on the forward strand.
GTGCGGGATGCGGTGTACGGGATGCTGCGCGGGAACATCGATCGTTCGAAGATAAATGGGAAGGGAGGGATATATATTTTATCGACGCTACGATTGTAACTACATATAGTAGCTACTGTTGTAGTTTATGCGAAAAATATATATATACTTCCACCCCTATCGCGGCTCAGCTTCGAGTCAGCAGAGCTTCCGCGTCGTAGAGCTTGATCACCTTGACCGAGCCCTCCGGCGCGGCGGCGAGACATAGGCCACACAGCACGCACTCATCGAGATTGCCCTCCACCAGCTGCGTCCCGCCATCGTCCCGTTGGGCGAATATGTCGACCGGGCAGGCCTCGGTCAGCTTGGTGGCGAGCTGCGCGTCCGAGGTGACCTCGTCCGAGACCTCGACGGCGATGAACACTCCATCGGCTCTCATACGAGGCTCCTCTCGGCGATCTTCGCCCTGATCATCTCCGGGATGTCCTCGATCCGCTCGGCCACCGATATACCGGCCTGCGCGAGGCGCGCGATCTTCTCGCCGGCGGTGTCCTCCTTGCCTTCCACGATCGTGCCCGCATGGCCGAAGCTCATGCCCGGCATCTCGTCCATGAAGCGCCCGGCCATGAACGCGACGATCGGCAGGCGCCGGCTGGCGCCGACCGGTCGCTTCGCTCCCTGGTTCTCCGTCACCCAGCGCGCCAGCTCGGCCTCCATGCGGCCGCCCGGCTCGGTGTAGATCACGATGCCCTGCGTCTGCTCGTCAGCCTCGAACAGCCCCATCAGCTCGGCATAGCTGGAGCCGATGATCGCATCCCCGCCGATCGACACCGCGGTCGATTGGCCGAGACCCGCGGCGGACAGGGTGGAGGACATCTCGGTCGTCATCCCGCCCGAGCGCGATATCACGCCGACCGGGCCGGGCGTATAGGCCTGGGCGGCGTTGCGCGCCGGACCGCCGATGCCGCCCATCTTGATCACGTCGGGGACGATGATCCCGAGGCAGTTGGGACCGATGATGCGCGCGCCGCGCAGCGTCGCGAGCTCCACCATCTGCGCCACGTCGCGGCGGGGGATGCGCTCGGTGACGATCACGATCAGCTTTATCCCGTTCTCGATCGCCTCGAACACCGCGTCCTTCGTGAAGGCGGGGGGAACCGTCACGACCGAGCCGTAGATCGGCCCGCCGTGGTGAGCGACCGCCTGGGCGACCGTGTCGAAAACCGGCACGCCGTGAACCTCGCGGCCGAGGCGTCCCGGCGTCACACCGCCGACCACCTTCGCGCCCTCACCGTAGTCAAGGCACTCGCGTGTCAAGTTCACCGCCTCGCGGCCGGTGATCCCCTGGACGATGAACGTCGTGTCTGCGTCGATGAGGATGCTCATGCCGCCACTCCCTGGATCTTCTCGACCGCTCTGCGTGCGGCCTCGTTGAGCGAGACGGACCGGTCGGCATACTCGACGCCGTACTTCTCGAGGATCTTGAAGCCCTCCTCCTCCCAGGCGCCCGGAATGCGGAAGATCGCGATCTTCTCGGCCGGGTCCATACCGAGCTCCAGGCACGCCTTTATGACGCCCCGCGCCACGATGTCCACGCGCGTGTTCGACACGATCGACATCATCACCGCGATCTTGTCCACACCGGGCTTCTGTAGCACGAGCTTGGCCAGTCCGCACGCCTTGGCGACCGACGGGTTGCCGCCGATCTCGCAGTAGTTGGCCGGCTGGCCGCCATGGGCTCGCACCGCGTCGAACAGCGTGAGCGAGCCGCCGCCCGCGCCGATCACGAGACCCAGGTTGCCGTCGAACTCGGTCACGTTGCCGGCGACGCCGCGGTGGTCGGTGGCGTCGACCCGCTCGCCGGCCAGCTCGAACGGGGTGGCCTCGCGCGCCTGGCGCGTCTCCTCATCGCCTACGCCAAGTTCGGACAGCAGCTTCTTGTGGCGCCCGCGCGCCTCGTTCTCGATCTCCATGTGCGCGTCGAGCGCCACGAACGAGCCGTCCTTCAGCTGTCCCAGCGGGTTGATCTCCGCGAGGGTCATGTCGTTGTCCACGAACAGCTTGGCGAGGCGCGTCAGGATCGGCACGAGCTTGTTCAGCGCCGAGCCGGTGACGCCCGTGGAGGCGATCACCTCCTTGGCCTGAAACTCGCTGAACGGAAGGATGTTCGAGAAGTGCCGGCGTCCCACCGCCTCAGGCTGCTCCTCGGCAACCTGCTCGATGTCGATGCCGCCCACGGGCGAGAAGATCATCACCGGCTGCTTGCGAATCCCGTCCCAGACGACGCCCGCGTAGTACTCCTGCTCTACCTCGGCCTTGGGGTCCACGAGCACGCCGCGCGGCATGTGGCCGTTGATCTCCAAAGCGAGGATGTCGCGCGCGTGGGCTTCGGCCTCCTCGGGAGTGTCGGCGAACTTGACGCCTCCCGCCTTCATGCGCCCGCCGGTCAAGACCTGGGACTTGATGACGGTCGGTCCCCCGATGCGCTCGGCGATCTGCCTCGCCTCGCCGGCGTCGGTTGTGAAGCCGTAGTCGGTTACCGGTATGCCGGCGCGCTTGACCACCTCGCGCGCCTCGAACTCGAAGAATCTCATGCGGCGCGGAAGCCTATATGGCCGAGCGCTCTCTTGACGAGCCGCCTCACACGGCGGGAAATGTAGCGCTCAGAGTCCCGGGCCAGGAGGTCAGATCCAGCCCAGCAGCGGGCCGAACACGAGGCCCGCGGTCAGCACTAGCGCGGCCAGCGAGCCGACCACCCGCAGCTGGCGCACTCGCTCTGGCATGTCGTAGACCCAGAACGTGACGACGTAGAAGGTGAGGTAGCCAAACACCACGATCACCGGGAAGCTGGCGACGTTCCACCACCAGTAGTACCAGTGAAAGACGCCGTCGGCGTGCAACAACAGCTCGACGCCGACCGACACGAGCGACAGCCCGATCGCCATCGCCCAGCGATTGGGCAGGCCGAGGATGCGAGCGCTGCGGTTGGCCGGCAGCAGCTTGGTGAAGACGATGCCGTTGATCGCGAAGAAGAGCGAGATCTCGACCGTCAGCCCGATCAGGATCACGAAGCTGCTCGACCCGGTCACGGTCCACAGCGCCGCGTGGCCGTTGAAGTGCAGCACGAGCGCGTTGACGATCTCGTTCGCCCAGTCCATTAGCCAGAAGGTCAGGCCGGCGAGGATCGCGCTCCAGTTGGCCCGCTCCACCTCGACCGCGTAGACGTAGACGACGAGCGCGAGCAGCGTGACGGTTGACCAGTGAAACAGGCCGGGGGCGCGGAGCAGGTGCTGGGCTTCCAGCGTGAACTGCGGCACTGTCGCCATGTCAGGATGCTCTCGGCCGGCGCTCTAGATGAGTAGTGCCACGGCTGACGCCGTGGTTCTGTGGTTGGGGAAGGGGTTGTAGGCAGACAGATCGAAGTCGGCGGTGCTCAATACCGACCGTCGACTCTTGGGAGGGCCACGATGGACGCCGACCTCGATCTGCTGCTTATCGCTGTTTACTGCACGGTGGACGATTTCCTGCCCGAACGGGCAGAAAACGCCAGAAGAAGGATCTCCGATGGGGAGGTCGTCACGCTGTGTATCGCCCAGGCAATGATGGGGATGCCATCCGACGCTCGGTTCCTGCGGGCCGCTCGTCGTCAGCTTGGCCACCTGTTCCCCCGCTTGCCCGAGCGGACCGCCTTCCACAAGCGCAGGCTGCGCTTGTCCGCGACGATCGAGGCGTTGATCCGGGAGTTCGCGCAGCACAGCCCCGGTTTCTATGACGACCTCCTGCTGGTCGACTCCACACCGGTGGAGTGCGCTCGCAGCCGTGAGACCGTCAAGCGTGGCGGGCATTCCAGTCTCGGGGACGCGCTCGCAAACGCCGCCGACTACGGTTATTGCGCCAGTCACAGCCGCCACTTCTGGGGTTTCCGCCTGCACGCCCTGTTCGCGTTGGACGGTACCCCCAGAGCGCTGGCGCTGACCTCGCCAAAGATCGACGAGAAGCTCGTGTGCCTGCAACTGGTCACGCGCTGTGAGCGAGCGCCCGGTCAGACGCTGATCCTGATCGGCGATAAGAACTTCCGTGGCAAGGACTTCGAAGCCGAACTCGCCACCCTCGACGCGACCATCATGCGTCCTCGGCGCAAGGACGAGCCCGGGCACGGACCGCACCTCGCGCCGATACGCCAACGCATCGAGTCGATCTTCTGGACCTGCAAGGACATCCTCACGCTCGAGCGCCACGGCGCCCGCACCCTGGAGAACCTCCGCGTTCGCCTCGCCAGCCGCTTCGCAGCACTCGCCGCCGGCATCGCACTCAACCACCAACTCGGCCGCCCCAGCCGCTCTCTCGCCTGCTACACCGCGTGACGCCGTGGCACTACTCATCTAGGCTCCCGCCGGCACGAACCCGTACGCCTCCGCCAGCTCGGGGTCCTTGCGGGCGAGCATCTCGGCCAGTTTGACCATCACCTGGCACTGCTTCCAGGTGGCGTCGTCCTGCATCTTGCCGTCGATCATGTGCACGCCGCGACCGTCGGGGATCGCCTCGATCACCTTCTTGGCGAACGCGACCTCCTCGGGCTCGGGCGAGAAGACCTTCTTCGCGATCGCGATCTGGCCGGGATGAAGCGACCAGGCGCCCACGCAGCCCAGCAGGAAGGCGGCGCGGAACTGGGTCTCGCAGCCCTCGGTGTCGCGGATGTCTCCGTAGGGGCCGTAGAACGGCAGGGCGCCGACCGCCGTGCAGGCATCGACCATGCGGGCGATCGAGTAGTGCCAGGGGTCCTGCTGATAGCTGGGTCGCGGCAGATCCGGGTTCTCGCTGTCGGGGTCGGCGATCGTGCGGTAGCCGGGGTGCCCGCCGCCTACGCGCGTTGTCTTCATGCGACGGGAGGCCGCCAGATCCGCCGGCCCGAAGCTCATCCCCTGGATGCGCGGGCTTGCGGCGGCGATCTCCTCGAGGTTGGCCACGCCCAGAGACGTCTCCAGGATCGCGTGCACCAGGATCGGTCGCTCCAGTTCCGCCTTGGCCTCGAGCTGGGCAAGCAGCCGATCCACGTAGTGGATGTCCCAGGGTCCCTCGACCTTCGGGATCATGATCACCTCGATCTTGTCCCCGATCTCGGTCACCACCTCAGTCAGGTCGTCGAGCACCCACGGCGACTCCAGCGCATTGACCCGAGTCCACAGCGCTGTATCGCCGAGCTCCATTTCCCTTCCGACCTTGATGAGGCCGGCCCGGGCCGCCTCCTTGCGATCCACCGGCACGGCGTCCTCGAGGTTGCCGAGCAGGATGTCGACCGTCGGCGCGATGTCGGGCACCTTCGCCACCATCTTCTCGTTCGAGAAGTCGAGGAAGTGGATCATCCGCGACGGCTTGACCGGGATCTCGTGCGCCGGCTGCGGCGCGCCGATCGCGAGGGGGTGCTCGAAGGCTCGGGGGTTGCGCAAGGTGGGTCTCCTGGTGGGCTGAGGTTACGACGCTCGGACTGCGTTAGGAACGCTATCGGTTCATCCCATAGAGTTCCGCGCCCGTCCTTCGAAAGCCCAAGCACACAGGAGATCCGATCCCACCGATGAGTGATACACCGTCTGTCGAGACCAGCCAGGCCGCTCGCGAGGCGAGCGGCGCCCATCCCTATGGGCGCTACCTCGAGGAGTTCGAGGTCGGCGCCGTCTACAAGCACTGGCCCGCCAAGACGGTCACCGAGGCCGACGACCATCTCTTCTGTCTGCTTACGATGAACCACCATCCGCTGCACATCAACGACGTGTACGCAGCCGCCTCGCAGCAGAAAAGGAACGTGGTGGTCGGTCCGCTCGTGTACTCGCTTGCGCTGGGCATGTCGGTGAGCGACGTCAGCGGCAAGGCGATCGCCAACCTCGCCACCGAGGAGCTCTCGCACCCCGCGCCCGTATTCCACGGCGACACGCTCTTCTGCGAGTCCGAGGTGCTTGAGAAGCGCGAGTCGAAATCAAAGCCCGACCGCGGCACCGTGAAGGTGCACACGCGTGTCTACAACCAGGACGGCGTGCTCGTCGCCGAGTTCAAGCGGCTGGTGCTCGTGCCCCGCCGCCAGCCCGACGGGGCAGGCGCCGAGGGCAACGTGGAGTAGGCTTGCGCGTCATGCACACAACTGCCACCACCGCCCCCAACACGAACAACAAGCGCCTGCTGGCGTGGGTCGAGGAGATCGCCGCGCTGACTGAGCCCACGTCCATCCATTGGTGCGACGGGTCCTCCGAGGAGTACGACCGTCTCTGTCAGGTGCTCGTGGACGCGGGCACCTTCAAGCGGCTCTCCGGCGCCAAGCGCCCCAACTCGTACCTCGGCCTCTCCGACCCCGGCGACGTCGCGCGCGTCGAGGACCGCACGTTCATCTGCTCGCCCCACGAGGACGAAGCGGGACCGACGAACAACTGGCGTGAGCCCGGCGAGATGAAGGAAGGGCTCACCGAGCTCTTCGCAGGCTCGATGCGCGGCCGCACGATGTACGTGGTCCCATTCTGCATGGGCCCCCTCGGCTCCGACAAGAGCCAGATCGGCGTCCAACTGACCGACTCCGCCTATGTCGTCGTATCGATGCGCATCATGACCCGCATGGGCTCCGCCACCCTGGACGCGCTCGGCGAGGACGGGGAGTTCGTCCCCTGCCTTCACTCGGTCGGCATGCCGCTGCCCGACGGCGTCTCCGATGTGCCGTGGCCGTGCAACGCCGACAACAAGTACATCGTCCACTTCCCCGCCACCCGCGAGATCTGGTCATACGGCTCGGGCTACGGCGGCAACGCGCTGCTCGGCAAGAAGTGCCTCGCCCTGCGCATCGCATCGGTCATGGCTCGCGAGGAGGGCTGGATGGCCGAGCACATGCTGATCCTCAAGCTCACCTCACCGGAGAAGGACGTCAAGTACATCGCCGCCGCATTCCCCTCCGCCTGCGGCAAGACCAACCTTGCGATGCTGATCCCAACGCTCCCCGGGTGGGAGGTCCAGACGATCGGCGACGACATCGCCTGGATGAAGTTCGGGCAGGACGGGCGCCTGTACGCGATCAACCCCGAGGCCGGCTTCTTCGGCGTGGCACCCGGGACCGGCGTCGAGACCAACCCCAACGCGATCGCCACGGTCGCCCACGACACGATCTTCACCAACTGCGCGCTCACCGACGACGGCGACGTGTGGTGGGAGGGCCTCACCAAAGACCCGCCCTCGCACCTGATCGATTGGCGCGGCAAAGACTGGACGCCCCCCTCTGAGACGCCGGCCGCGCATCCCAACTCGCGCTTCACCGTCTCCGCCGCCCAGGATCCCGCGATAGCGCCCGAGTGGGAGGACCCAGCCGGCGTGCCGATCTCAGCGATGCTGTTCGGCGGGCGGCGCTCCACCGTCGTGCCGCTCGTCACCGAGGCGCTCGATTGGGAGCACGGCGTCTTTCTCGGCTCGGTGATGGGCTCGGAGAAGACCGCCGCCGCCGCCGGCACCGTCGGCGAGCTGCGCTTCGACCCGTTCGCGATGCTGCCCTTCTGCGGCTACAACATGGCCGACTACTTCGCCCACTGGTTGAAGATCGGGCGTGAAGCGGACGCCTCGAAGCTGCCGAAGATCTTCTATGTCAACTGGTTCCGCAAGGACGCCTCCGGGCGCTTTTTGTGGCCCGGCTACGGCGAGAACTCGCGCGTCTTGTCCTGGGTGTTCGCCCGCTGCGCCGGCCACGGCGCGGCCGTGGATACGCCCATCGGGATCATGCCGCCCGTCGGACCCGAAGGGCTCGACACCTCCGGCCTCGACATCAGCGAAGAGGACATCGCCGAGCTCTTGCGCGTCGACGTCGGCGAGTGGCTTGCCCAGCTGCCCCACTTCCACGAGCATCTCGGCAAGTTCGAGCGCCTGCCCTCCGAGCTGCACGCTCAGCTGCACGCGCTCGAGCAGCGCCTGGCCGAGTAGCGTCTTCTCAGGCCTCTACTCGTGCCCGTGAGGCTCGCCGGCCGACGCCGGCGGTCGTGACTCCTCGGCGAGCGAGGTGATCGTCAGCTCGCCCCTGGCCGCGGATTCGAGCACCTCGGTCGCCTCCTCGATCGAGCGTGCATACAGCTCCACGAGCAGGTGCACCACGATGCGCTGATCGTCCTCGTGCTTGTGGAAGCGCACATGCGTGAAGAACTCCCTGACCCCATACTCGCCGAACGCCGCATACGACAGCGCGTCGCCGGCCTCCGGCCCCGAGCAGCTCTCCACTTCGTCGGCGTCCACCGTGACAGTGCACGACGCCACCCATGGGGTCCCGGCGATCATCCGTTCCCAGCGATCCTCGATCGGCTCCACCCGCCCGTTCGCGAAGCCCAGATGTGGCTGGTCGTGCATGCAGTCCAGGCACTGCACGACAGCCTCTTGCAGCTCATCTACCACTTCCGAGCGCTCACCCGTCTCGGAGTCGATCTTGTGGATCCCCTCGTAGTGGACCTGCACCTCGAGGTTCTGCGACCAGCAGCGATAGCAGCGCAGCCAAGCTCTTGCGGTCGTCTCTGGGGCCGGTCCCTCCATACGGGTCATTGTATGCCTGCGCGAAGACCCGCAGGGGCGCTGGTCTGCAGCGATGGCGGGATGGTGGGAAAGGCGGAAGCTGGTTTTCCGCAGCGGACGCCTACCCGAACGTGAATGCGTAGCCCGACACGCCCGGGTAGAAGCGCAGCGTCAGTCGGTGCCGCTGATCGCCCGGTAGCGACACGAGCGAGTACAGACGCTGGCTCGTGACCGTCACCGCGCCGCCGCGCACGTCCGCTCCCGCGAAGCGGTTCGGGACCGGCCTTCCGTCGAGCAGCACCTGGACCGTGCGCGGGTGCCCGCCTTTCGAGCTCAGCACCAGATACACGTTCTCGGCGTCGAACTCGGCGTCGATCCCTGCGCCCGACACGGCCGTGGCCGGTTGTTCGGCGATGTTCCACGTGCCCGTGTAGGCGAATTTGTTCAGCGCAAGTCGCGCCGGGGCGCTCGCGCCGTAGTCGTGCACACCCGATTGCGGCCCGCTGCGCCACCCTTGGGCGCGTGTCGTGCCGAGGTATGTCTCTGGCGTCGCAACTTCGCTTGGCCTCACCACGCCTGTCGGGCGGCTCATCCCGCCAACCGTGGCGCCCGTTTCGGCGAGCAGCGCCCTGATCGCCGTCTCCGTCTGGGAGTAGTCGCCCTCTCCGGCCGACGCATATCGGACGTGCCCTTTCGCGTCGATCAGATAGTCGGCCGGCCAGTACTGGTTTCCATACGCGTTCCACGTCCCCATTTCGTTGTCCTGCGCCACCGGATAGCGCAGCCCAAAGCGCCCGATCGCGCTCGCCACGTTGGCGGCGTCGTGCTCGAATGCGAACTCCGGCGTGTGCATGCCCACGATCGTCAGGCCAGCCTTGCGATAGGCCGCGTCCCACGCCTTCAGGTATGGAAGCGTCCTGATGCAGTTGATACACGTATAGGTCCAGAAGTCCACCAGCACCACGCGCCCGCGCAGCGAAGCCAGCGTCAAAGGCCGACCGCCCGGTGTGTTGAACCAGCGCTCGGTTTCCCTGAATTCCGGCGCTTGCCCAAGATCCTTCAGGCCGCGCGCGTCGGCCAGCAGCGCGGCCTGGCTCGCGGTCCGGGGCGCGACCGCCGTGTTCGTGCTCGCCAGGAACTTCGCGCCGTGCCCGGTGAGCTCCGGTAGCCGGCTCTCCACGGCGTGCGATTTCTCGAGAGGGGAGGTCAGGTTGACTTCCGGAATGTGCTCGGCCACATACTGGTCGAAGCTCACGTCCGCGCCCACGATGATCGCGAGCGCCGTCACAACCATCACCGCTCCCAGCGCCCGCTGCAGTGTGTCTCCCCGTCCCGCTGCACGTACGCGGTCGAACAGCGTGCGCCCGCCGAGCATCAGCGCGAACAGCACCGCGGCGCTGCCGAGCGAGTAGGCGAGCGCGACCGCCACCGTGCGGCCACTCGCCGCGCTCACTGAGATCACCGCAGCGAGGATCGGCCCCGCGCACGGGGTGTAAACGAAGCCGAGCGCGGCCCCCACGAGAAGTCCTGAGCGAAAGCCGTCCCCGCGCGAGCGCGGACCGAGCGCCGCCACGTGCGAAAGGCGCGCCTCCAGGCGGTCGGTCAGACCGGGGACGATCAGTGCAAGCCCGGCCGTCAACAGCACTGCCACCGCCAGGTCGCGCAGTGGGTCAGAACCGAGCCCCACTCCGCCGACCACGCCCGCGACGCCCACGATCGTGACCGTGAACGTCACCGTCAAGCCGATCACGACTCCCAGCGGCCGGCGTCTGCCGCCGACGCCGCCGGCCGACAGCAGCGCCGGCAGCACCGGCAGCACGCAAGGGGAGAGCGCGGTGCCGGCGCCGGCGAGCAGCGCGAATCCGAGCAAGACGATCATCTCGGTCGAGAGGTTACGAGGCGCGGCTTCGCGCCGGCGCAGATCAACGTCTGAGCATCACGTAGACGAGGCTCGTGGCAAAGGCGATCTGGCCGAAAGCGAGCGCTGTGCCGAGGTCGACAGCGCCGAGCGCGCCCGCGAGCGCGCTGCCCAGCACGAATGCCGCGAGCAATGTGGTGAGATCCCGGACCATCTCTCAGCTCGCCATCTCTCCCGAGCCGCCCATCCGCTTCTCGAGCGCCGCCACCAGAGCCGGACCATCCAACCCTGGATCCTGCTGCTCGAGCAGACGCTCGGCCCCGCGACGACCTCCCACGGCGCGCAGGCCCTGCTCGCCGTGCTCGCTTGCGAACTCGAGCAGCGCGCTCGCGCGGCGTGTCCTCAGGCGCCGCTGTGCGAGATCGAGGGTCGCGCGATGCTCGTCGAGCGCGCTCACCAGCTCCTCGATGCCTTCGGCCGGCGGCAGTGAGGACACGGCGATCACGCGCGTCGCGCCGGGCCCGCTCGCGCCGAGCGAGCGCAGCGCCGCGCTCAGGTCGCGTCTCGTGCGCAGCGCGAGCTTTCCGAGGTCGGCCTTCGTCACCACGAGCACGTCGGGAGTCTCCATAATGCCCGCCTTCAGGAACTGCAGCACGTCGCCGCTGCCCGGCTGCACGACCACCGCCACAGTGTCGGCGACGTCCGCGACCTCCGTCTCGGCCTGGCCCACGCCGACCGTCTCGATCACGACGATGTCGAATGCCGCCGCGAGCGCCTGCGCGGCGGTGCGGGTGCCGGGCGCGAGGCCGCCGAGGCGGTTGCCTGCCGCCGTGGAACGGATCAGCACGCCCCTGTCGGACGGGTCGAAGTCTATGCGCGCCCGGTCGCCGAGCAGTGAGCCGCCCGAGCGCTTGGAGCTCGGATCTACAGCGAGCATCGCGACGGTGCGAACTCGAGCTCCGGCCGCGCCATCGGCGGCTCGCCATGCGCGCAGCAGGGCCGAGAGCAGGGTCGACTTGCCCGCTCCGGGTGGACCGGTGACTCCGATGATGTGCCCCTGCGCCTCGCCGCCGAGAGCGGCGGGAGAGACCTCGTGCAGCAGCGCCTTCGCCTGCTCTCGATCGCCGGGCGCCCGGCTCTCCAATATGTTGAGCACGGCGGGCGCCGCCGCCAGGTCGCCGTCGCGCAGGCGCCTGCCGAGCTCCGCGCCGCTCACGATGCCCTGTCCCCGGGGACGCTCACGACCGACGCTGTTCTCACACAGACGCCGGCACGCCGTTGCGCTGGCCGACGATCTCGAGGATGTCGTGCATGATGCGCGTGATCTCGAAGTCCTTGGGCGTGTACACCGCCGCCACCCCGGCCTGCTTGAGCGGCACGACATCCTGCTCGGGGATGATCCCGCCGACGATTACCGGCACGTCCACGCCGGCGTGGCGCAACTCCTCCATGACGGCCGGTATCAGCTCGCGGTGGGAGCCCGACAGGATCGACAGGCCGATGACATGCACGCCCTCCTGCAGGGCCGAAGCGGCGATCTGTGCGGGCGTAAGGCGAATTCCTTCGTAGACGACGTCCATGCCCGCGTCGCGAGCGCGCACCGCGATCTGCTCGGCGCCGTTGGAGTGTCCGTCCAGCCCAGGCTTTCCGACCAGGATCTTCGGCCTGCGCCCGAGCGCCTCCTCCAGACGCGCGACCTGCTCGCGCAGCTCGGCCAGCTCGTGGTCTGCCGGGGCAGCGGTCGCCTCCCCGACGCCAGTCGGCGCTCTGTAGCTGCCGAACACCTCTCTCAGAGTACGCGCCCACTCACCCGTCGTGGCGCCCGCCCGCGCAGCCGCAATAGTCGGCACCATCAGGTTCTCCTGAGAATCCTCTTCCCGCGCCACCCTCGCAAGCTCGGCAAGCGCCTCGTCCACCGCGCCTTGGTCGCGCGCCGCGCGCCACGCGCCGAGCGCTTCGATCTGCTCGGCTTCGACAGCGGGATCCACGACGAGAATGCCACCCTCGGCGTCGGCCGTAAGGGGTGAGAGCTCGGTCTCGGTGAAGCGGTTCTGACCGACCACCACCTGCTCGCCGGCCTCGATCCGGCCGATGCGCTCGCGGTGGGAGTCGACGAGCGCCGCCTTCATGTACGGGACGGCCTCAACCGCGCCGCCGTGCTCCGCGACGACGGCCATCTCGGCACGAGCGCTGTCGAGGAGCTCCTGCACGAGCCCGTCCATGACCTTCGAGCCCTCGAAGATGTCCGGATACTCGAGCACATCCGTCTCATAGGCGAGCACTTGCTGAATGCGCAGCGACCACTGCTGATCCCAGGGCCGCGGCAGGCCGAGCGCCTCGTTCCATGCCGGCAGCTGTATGGCGCGTGCACGGGCATTGCGACCGAGCGTCACCGCCAGCGCCTCCAGCACGATCCGCTGGACGTTGTTCTCCGGCTGGGCCTCGGTCAAGCCGAGCGAGTTGACCTGGACTCCGTAGCGGAAGCGAAGATGACGCTCATCCTCAACGCCATAGCGCTCCCGCCCGAGCTCTTCCCACAGGATGCCCATCGCCCTCAGCTTGGCGTGCTCCTCGATGAAGCGCACGCCGGCGTTGACGAAGAACGAGATGCGCCCGAACACATCGCCCATCAGCGGCTCACCACGCGCGTTGCGCGCGCTGCCGATGCGCTCGCGCGCGGCATCGAGCACAGCGATCGCATTGCTCATCGAGTACGCGATCTCCTGGACCGGAGTGGCGCCCGCCTCCTGCAGGTGATAGGAGCAGACGTTGATCGGGTTCCACTTCGGGATGTGCTCGACCGTGTAGGCGATCATGTCCGCGATCAAGCGCATCGAGGGGGCCGGGGGGAACGCGTAGGTGCCGCGGGCGAGGAACTCCTTGATGATGTCGTTCTGTGTCGTTCCCTGAAGCTGCTCTTGGGCGACGCCCCGCTCCTCGGCGGCGACGACGTACAGAGCCAGAAGCCATGCCGCGGTCGCGTTGATCGTCATCGAGGTGTTCATCTCCCCGAGCGGGATGCCCTCCATCAGGGCTTCCATGTCGCCGCGATGCGACACCGGCACACCGACCTTTCCGACCTCTCCTCGCGCCAGCTCGTCGTCCGGGTCGTGTCCTGTCTGCGTCGGCAGGTCGAAGGCGATCGACAGCCCCGTCTGACCCTTGGCCAGGTTGCGCCTGTACAGCTCGTTGGAGGCCCTCGCGGTCGAGTGTCCGGCGTAGGTGCGCATCATCCACGCGCGGTCGCGCTCCGCGAGGCGAACGGTCGGGTCGCTGCTCATGTCTGCAATTGTATGGTCGCGGCCCTGTCGGGGCTTGCGCGAGCGCGCCCGCGCTTTATCCTGACAGTCGTATGGCCCAAACGATCGAGCTGCCGCGCACTGGGCCGCCCGGGAGTGGCCTGGACGACTCCTGGCGGGTGATCGTGCGCAACGACGACCACAACACCTTCGATCACGTCGCCCGCACGCTCGCTCGCTTCATCCCGGGCATCACGCTAGAGCGTGGGCATGAGATCGCCAACCTGATCCACCGCTCGGGGCTTGCGATCGTGTTCAGCGGCCACCAGGAGGCCGCCGAGCACTACTGGGAGCTGCTCAAGGGCGCCGGGCTCACAATGGCGCCTCTCGAACAGGGCTGAGCGTTCAGGCTTCGCGCCCGGCGAGCGCGCCGTTGGTGTGGCCGTTGGCCTCGCCTGTCGCGGGCGCCGGCGGCCGCTCGCCGATGGACCCGGCAGTGATTTGATTCCACCACCCGTACAGCACGGGCACCTGATACCAGCTCGAGTAGCGCACTCTGAAGTCGGTCATCTCAGGGCCGTCCCAGTAGCGTTCCCAGTCGATGTGCTCGTCGAATTGGGCGAGCTGCTGGAAGCGATAGCGGTCGTCGCTGGAGCGATAGACCGCATACGAGCTCGCCCCGTATCGGAGCGCCACGGGCGCGATCTCATTCAACGCCGCCTCGAACGCGTCCGCCCGAAGGCCTGTCGCGTACCACGGGATGATCACCGTTCCTGCCATCTCAACCTCCTACCTCAGCATGAATTGCACCGGGACCCTCGGCTGTCTTGCCTTCGCCCTCCGACTCCGCGCCGACGAGGATCGAGATCTTGCCGAGGTGCTTGTTTTCGAGCATCAGCTGATGCGCTTCGGCGACGCCCTCGAAGCCGAGCGTGCGCCACAGCACCGGGCGTATCTGCCCAGACTCGATCAGCTCGTTCGCCTTCATGCACTCATACGCATTGGCGAAGTGCGATCCGAGAATCTCCTTTTGCTTCATCCACAGATAGCGGACGTCGAAGTCGAGGTTGAAGCCCGTCGTGCCCGCACAGATCACGACCTTTCCGAACGGCTTGACGGTGAACACGGAGGTGGGAAATGTCGCCTGCCCCACGTGCTCGAACACGATGTCGGGCGCATCGCCGAGGATCTGCTTGACGCGCTTTGCGAAATCACGCGAGGCGAGGAAGCGCGCCTTCTCCTCCTCGGGACTCTCACCGCCCTTGCGCATCATCCCGGTGAACTCGCCTCTGTCGATGTAGTCGACGGCGCCAAGGCGCTTCACCAGCTCGCCCTTCTCCGCCGAGGAGACAACCCCCACGCAGTGCGCCCCGGCCGCGGCGCACAGCTGGGTGGCGAACACTCCCAGGCCACCGGCCGCGCCCCATATCAGGACCTTGTGGCCGGCCTGCAGGTTGCAGCGGGTGATGAGCATGCGATAGGCGGTGAAGTAGACAAGGCCATATGAAGCTGCCTCCGACCAGCTCAGCGCCTTTGGCTTGGGCAGCAGCTGCTGAGCCTGCACCTTCGTGAACTGGGCGAACGACCCCCAGGTGGTCTCATAGCCCCAGATCTTCTGTGAGGGCGCGGCCATGGGATCGAGTCCGTGCACCTCGGGGTCCTCGTAGGAGGCCTGGTTGCAGTGCACGACGACCTCGTCGCCCGGCTTCCAGCGAGTCACGCCCGCGCCGACCTTCCACACGACGCCCGATGCATCCGAGCCGCCGATGTGATGGCCGTACTGCGGATGGTCTCCGTACTTCATGACCGACACCGGCTTGCCGAGCGCCGCCCACACGTTGTTGTAGTTCACGCCCGCCGCCATCACGCGCACGATCACCTCGAACGCGCCCGGCTCCGGCACCTCGATCTCCTCGAGGAGAAAGGCGTCCTTCGGTTCGCCCTGGCGCTCCTCGCGGATGACCCATGCGGCCATCGTTGCGGGCACCTCGCCGGGCTCGACGCCCACCTTTGATACCTGCTGAAGATCGATTGCCACGGCGCGTCGGGACCTCTCGTGTTGGGGACGGGACGGCCCGCAATCCTACCCGGCGCGGTCCGGGCCGGCTCGCAGGCCCTATTTGAACGGCAGCTCGACGACGGTCGCCCGCGCGCCGTTCTCGCCCACGCTCACGGTCGTCCCCGGCACGGCCTCGCGGCGTACGAGCGCCAGGCCGATCGCACCGAGTCTCGGGGACAGGACCGCGCTTCCGATCCGTCCCACGGGGCGATCGCCGAGTCGCAGCTCGGCCCCGGAATCAGGCAGCGGCGCAGGCGGCTGGGGGAGGCGCAGTCCGCGCAGGTGGCGGTTGGGCTTGCCCTTGTAGTGCAGGCGCGCCACCGTCTCCTGCCCGACGTAGCAGCCCTTCGTGAAGCTCACGGCGCGCTCGTTGAGGCCCGCCTCCTGTGGAATCGTGGTGTCGTCGGCGTCCACGCCGTAGCGCGGCCGGCCGTTCTCGACGCGCACGATCTCAGCGGCGGCCTCGCTCACGGCCGCTGCGCCTGCTGTCTCTAGCGTGGCGAGGACGTCCTCCTTGGCGTCGTCGTCACACAGCACGTCGAGTCCGACATCGGTCGCGATGAGGCGAGCCGGTCCCGCGAGAACATGGTCATGCTCTCGCTCGGGCAACACTTCGGGGTGGGAGGAGAACGCGCGTCCGGCGACTGACCTCGCTCCAGGACCGATCAGGGAGAGCAGCGGGGTCTCCAGCGTGCGCTTGTGCAGCTCCACGTCATAGCCGATCTGAAAGCGCCGGATCATGTCGAACAGCGCCTGCAGCGCCACACGCTCGGTGTCGAGCAGCAGTTCGCTGGGGGGCCGGCCCGCATCGCCGACGGCGAGGATGCGAAGGTCGCCGAGCATCTTGCCCTTGTGGTTGAGAAAGGCGGCGTAGCGGCCTTCGCCGGGCTCCAGGTCGAGCAGCTCGTTGGTGAGGAGTCCGTTCAAGAACTCCACGGCGTTCGCGCCGGTCAGGGCGAGCTTGCCGCGCTCGGAGCGGTCGACCAGGGCGCAGCGCTCGGTGAGCGCCTCGTATTCGCCGGCGATCGAGGTGGTGTCGGTGGTTGCCACAGCTTCGAGGATAGGGATGGCGGCGCCGTTCAAGCACCGGGGTCGCGGTGCGGCTCAAGTACCGGGGTAGCGGTGCGGCTCAAAGGAAAGGGGACGGGGCGCGGCGCGCTAGGGTTCACGGAGATGGGCCTCGCCGACACCTTCCAGCGGATCGTCGATTCGCTCCCGGACGACTGGACCGACCTCGAGCTCGACCTGCGCCTGTCCGACGAGTCGCGCTATATCGACGCCTCCGTCTATCTGGTCACCTGCAACGCACAGCCGTACTCCCACCACGACTGGCACTGGCGTCTGCTGGTCGCTCATCGCTTCGGTCATGCCGCTGCCGCGCCCGCTGTTCACGCGGCCTTGAGGCTGCTCGACGAGTCTGGCATCGAGGGTGAGCTTGCTGTGCGCGAGCAGCGCAGCGGTCGCGTCGAGACAGTTCAGATGTGGGGCCGTCCGCAGTCCGTGCGCGAAGAGTTCGCGCACATGCGGGCTCAGTAGCCCGGACGCGAAGGCGCTAATGCGATGACGCGGGTGGTGGCCTTCGTCCCGGATCTCCTATTCGGCTCCCAAGTACAGGGCAGCTTGCGAGCCGCCGGTCACGAGGTGGCTCTAGTTGGTGACGAGGAGGGCCTCCGCGTCGCTGTCACCGGCGCAGACGTGCTCGTCGTCGATCTCACCGACGACCTCGCGCGACGCGTGGGCCTGCTCGACGCCATCTCGCGCGAAGGCCTGCTCGGCGGAGTGCGCACGCTCGCGTTCTACTCGCACGTGGATGTCGAGGCTCGGCGAGCGGGGGGAAACGCCGGGTTCGACTTGGTCGTCCCACGCTCACGCATGGCACGCGAAGGCGCGGAGCTGGTCACGCGTCTGGTCGGGGGCGGCTGATCGGTTCGACCCCGTTGGTCGCAATGCGCCAAGAAACCGGCGAGGACTGCCGGGAGACGGCGGACGGGGTAACTGAAGCGGGCTAACTCGGCGGCAGCGCCTCGCCGTCGCCGACATCGGTGCGCTTGGCCTCCTCCGGGCTGAGCGGCACGAGCGCTCCATTTGGGACGCGCTCTGCGTGAGGCTCCCAGTGGCCGGCGCGAGACGATAGGGCGGCGCGGATGACCATGCCGTGGCAGATCACGAGCGCCGGCAGCGTTGCCCGTTCGACGTCTCTCAGCGCGGCGCTCACGCGCTCCTCCTGATTCGCGAAGGACTCGCCGCCCGGAAATGCGAACATGGGGTCGCCGGCGACAAAAGCCTCGAAGCGCTCTGGTTCCTCGGATTGCACTTCGGCGAACAGCCGGTCGGTCCACTCGCCCGCGTCCGTCTCCATCAGGCGTGGCTCCTCGACCGGGTCGAGGCCGATCACCTGCGCGACGATCTCCGCGGTTTCCCGCGCCCGTCGCAGCGGGCTGCACCACAGGGCCGCGAAGCCGTTGGCACTGGCCCGCTCGGCCAGCTCCTGCGCCTGTGCACGACCGGTTTCATCCAGCGGGACCGGCAAGTGCCCCTGGAAGCGGCGCTCCAGGTTGTAGGCGGTCTGGCCGTGCCTGGCCAGGTATACGCGCGCCGGGGTCATTCGTTCGTATTGTGACGGCCCGGCCGTCCTCAGCCTGAGAATCCTCAGCGCGCCGCCGGCTCTGCCGGCTCGGTTCCAGGCTTGCGCAGATATAGGAATGCATACAGGCCCGCCGCGAGCACACCGCCGAGGAACGGTCCCGCATACCACACCCAGCCATTGGCCCAGTGGCCGCCGACGAGCTGGGGGCCGAATGCGCGTGCGGGGTTCATCGCGGCACCCGTGAACGGGCCGCCGAAGAGCACGTCGATTGCGATAGTCAGGCCGATCGCCAGCCCAGCGACGACGCTGAACTGGTTGCGCGCGTCAACGGCCGCGCCGAAGATGACGAACACGAGGAAGAACGTGAGGATCGCCTCGAGAAGAAAGCCGGAGGTCGCATCGACGCCGTGGCCGAGGGCCGGCACGCCGAGCTTGACGGCTTCGGTCGTCGCCCGCGGCAAGAGCTCCTTGACGAGCAATGCGGCAAGCGCCGCACCGCCGAACTGCGCGATCCAATAGACGGGGGCGAGCGCGGGTTTGATCTTGCGCGCGATCAAGAATCCAAGCGTCACGGCCGGGTTGAAGTGCCCGCCGGAGATGTGCCCCAGCGCGCAGACCATCACGCCGATTGCCAGGCCGTTGGCGATCGCCACGCCGATCAGCGAGGGGTCGGAGACGGCTCCGGCAGCGGCCGCGGCGCCGGCGCCGATGAAGATGAGGGTGAAGGCGCCGACGAACTCGGCCACGGCGCGACGCAAAGTGTCTTCGGACATGGCGTGGAAACCTATGGAGCCGATCGGACGGAATACACTCCGACCGGTGCGCCGCAGGGTCACGTTCTCGCGAAACCTGACGCTCTCGCTGTCGCGGACGTGTCGCTGCTATTGCAAGTACTGCGCATTCGCCACCCACAAGGCGCACCTGTACTCGCCTGAGGAGGTGCTGGCGATCCTCGACGGCGCCGCGCGCCGGCAGGTCAAGGAGCTGCTCGTGCTCACCGGCGAGCATCCCGAGGTGAATCCGCGGGTGCGCGAGCGGCTCGCGTCATACGGCCACGAGGACTTCACCGCGTATGTCGTGTGGACTTGCGAACGGGCGCTGGAGCGCGGCCTGTTGCCGCACACGAACCTTGGCGTGCTCGCGCGCGACGACCTGGCGCGGCTGCGCGAGGTGACGGCCTCGCAGGGCCTGATGCTCGAGTCGGTGTCGACCCGGCTGATGGAGACGGTCCACGCCGGCTCGCCCACCAAGCACCCCGCGCGTCGCCTCGAGACGATCCGTATGGCCGGCGAGCTTCGGATCCCGTTCACGAGCGGCATCCTCGTCGGGATCGGCGAGACCCTGGAGGAGCGCGTCGCCTCGCTGGAGGCGCTCGCCGCCCTGCATGCCGACTACGACCACATCCAGGAGGTGATCCTCCAGAACTTCGTTCCCCACCAGAGCTACTACGGACGCGAGCCGGCTGAGATCGCCGATGCCGCCGCTCGCGACTACTGGCGTACCGGCGTAGCCGATGGTCGTCCCCAGCTGTCGCTGCCGGCGTGGGCCACCGAAGGCGCGGGTCCGGTCTCGATCGAGGACATGAAGCTGCTGATCGCCGAGACGCGCCGGCTCATGCCGGATGTGGGCATTCAGATCCCACCCAACCTCGCGGATTGGTGGAGCGAGCTCGTAGCGGCCGGCGCGACCGATCTCGGGGGGCTGTCGGCCAACGGGGATCACATCTCTCCGGAGCATCCCTTCCCCTCGCCCCACCAGGTGCGCAAGCGTCTGCAGGCAGACGGCTTCGCGCTGACCGAGCGGCTGTGCGTCTATTCGAGGTACATCGACCCCGAGTGGCTCTCGCAGGGGGTGCTCGACACGATCAAGCGCTCCTACTGGAGCTTCATCCCGCGCCGGGGATCCGGAGGCCCGCCCACCCGCACCGACCCGTCGGCGCCGATCCGCGCCGACCTTGTCGCGGGCGCAATCCAGAGGGGGCGCGACGGCGAGGGGCTGAGTTCCGACGAGCTGACCGCGCTGTTCGCCGAGACGCGCTCCGAGGCGATCGAGGAGATCAGAATGGCCGCGGACGAGCTGCGCGAAGAGCTCGCGGGGGAGACGGTCACGTTCGTCGTCAACCGCAACATCAACATCTCCAACGTCTGCACGGTCGGCTGCGCATTCTGCGGCTTCGGCCAGGGCAAGCGCTCACCCGACGCCTACGAGCACGACGAGCGGGAGTTCGCGCGACGCGTCATCGAGGCGATCGACTACGGCGCGAGCGAGCTCTGCATCCAGTCCGGCATCCATCCCGACTGGGATCTCGAGGACTATCTCGGATGGCTGAGGCTCGCAAAGGCGACTGCGCGCGATGCCGGCACCGACCTACACCTGCACGCATACAGCCCGATGGAGATCGCACACATGTGCGACATCTCGGACTTGGCCCCCGCCGAGGTATTCGCGCGATTGAAGGAGGCGGGCCTAGGCTCGACGCCTGGCACCGCCGCCGAGGTTCTTCACGACGGCGTGCGGGAACGCATCTCGCCCAACAAGCTGCCTGTAGCCCGCTGGGTGGAGATCATCGAGGCGTCTCACGTGGCCGGGTTGCGCTCGACGGCGACGGTCATGTTCGGCCACATCGAGGAGCCCTGGGAGCTGGCGGAGCACATGCGCGTCGTGCGCGAGCTCCAGGAGCGCACGGGTGGGATCACCGAGTTCGTGCCGCTCTCCTTCATCCCGTTCCAGACCTTGCTCGGGCGCACGCATGGGGTGGAGGAGATCTCCCAAGAGGAGAACCTTAAGCACACCGCCGTCTTCCGGCTCGCGCTCGGGCGTACGGTCAAAAGCGTGCAGGCCTCCTGGGTGAAGATGGGTATCGACGCCGCCACCGAGTCGCTGCGCTGGGGCGTCAACGACCTCGGCGGCACGCTCATGGAGGAGTCGATCTCGCGGCTCGCGGGCAGCTACCACGGCACCAAGCTCGACCCCGAGCAGCTCGTCGCGGCTGCCCATGCCGCAGGTCGGCCGGCGGCGGAGCGCACGACGCTGTACGAGATCAGGCGGCGCTATCCGTTGCCTGTCCCTGTCTAGGAAGCCCGAACGTCGTCCTCGGCCAGAAGTCGCTCGAACGTGGCGATCATCTGCCGGTGGTAGGCGATGCCACCGACGAGTGTCGCTTCGGGACCGCGCCACCTTTCCTCCGGTTGTCCCTGCCGGCCGTCTTTCGGATTCTCCATGTAGCCCTCCAGCTCGGCCAGCTTGGCGCGATGCCAGTCGGTGCGTCCGGCGAACGCCGCCTGCGGGTCGGCGCCCGCGAAGACCTTGAGCATGGCCTCGTCGCGGTACTGCGAGGGTGGGGCTCCCGGCGTGTCGGCCCATGCCCGCAGCGCCTCGCGGCCCGTATCGGTGAGCGAGTACCGCTTGCGCCGGCGCCCGCCCTGCTCCTGGCTCTGTGAGAGATAGCCGGCGCTTGCCAGCCGCGCGGGCTCGTCGTAGAAGGTGGTGTGCGGCACCGGCCAGAAGTTCTCGATCGAGCTCTCGAGCGCCTGCTTGAGGTCGTACGGGGTCGCCTCGCCCAGCAGCTCCAGCAGGCTCATGACCGCGTATGAGGTTGTGGTGAGTCGGATGGACTTGCTTTTCATAGTTCGCCTTGTATAGTTCGTCTCGAACTATAGAGAGGAGTGCAGAGATGGCCGGCACCGCACATGCGTCGCGTATCGTCTCCGATCGGGCCCGCTACGACGTGGCGATCGTGGGCGCCAGTCTCGCAGGCTGCACGACCGCGATCATGCTCGCCCGGGCCGGCGCGCGGGTGGCGTTGATCGAGCAGCGCCCCGACGCGGGCGCGTTCAAGAAGATCTGCTCGCACTACATCCAGGCCTCGGCGGTGCCCACGCTCGAACGTGCCGGGCTGCTGGAGCCGATGGAACAGGCGGGGGCCCGGCGCTCGCGCGCGCGCCTTTGGACGCGCTGGGGGTGGGTGGCGCCCGCGGGCGGTAGCACGGTGCCGGCCGGGGTGAACCTGCGCCGCGAACGGCTGGACCCGCTCGTGCGGAGCATCGCCGCCGAGACCCCCGGGGTGGAGCTGATGCTCGGGCACACCGTCGAGGAGCTCCTACGCGAAGGGGACGCCGTCTGCGGCGTGCAGGCACACGACTCCCACGGGCACACTTTGACGCTGCGCGCCCGCCTCGTCGTCGGCGCCGACGGTCGCGGCTCGCGCGTGGCCAAGCTCTCGGGGGTGGACACCAAGACGGTACGCCACGGGCGCTTCGCCTACGGCGGCTATTTCGAAGGTCCCGAGCCCGAAGGCTCGCCCGACGCCTCGCTGTGGCTGCTGGACCCGGACATGGCCGCCTGCTTCCCCACGGACAGCGGTCAAATCTTCTACGCCGCGATGCCCACGATGGAGCGCTTGCCCGAGTTCCGCACCGACCCCGCCAAGGCTCTCGTTGAGTTCGTGGCCGCCGTCCCCGAGGCTCCGCCGATCCGCGCCTCGCGCCTCGCCCAGCCTGTGCAGGGCAAGATCGACATGACCAACGTCGCCCATGTCCCAACCGCTCCCGGGCTTGCGCTTGTCGGAGACGCCGCGCTGGCGATCGACCCGCTGTGGGGAGTGGGCTGCGGCTGGGCGCTGCAGTCGGCGGAGTGGCTGTCGGACAGCGTCGCCCCGGCGCTGCTGGGCGCCGAGCCGCTCGCAAAGGGGTTGAAGCGCTACTGGCGTCGCCACACCCGCGCCCTGCGCGGACATGCGATGCTGATGTACGACTATGCGGGCGGCAGGAAGATCACTCCACCCGAACGCCTGCTGTTCTCCTCCGCTGCGCGCGACGAGCGCCTGGCGAGGACCTTCGAGGCGTTCGGGACACGCAGCATCGGCCCGGCCCGCATGTTCGCCACGACCGTCCCGCGCGCAGTGTTTGTGAACGCGCGCCACGCGCTGTCCCGGCGCGGGGGCGGCTCATCGAATGCCATGGAGGTGACCCGCGCATGAGCGCGACTAGGAGAATCACGGTGGGCGGCGTCAGCTCGCCCGTCATCGAAGCGGGGCCGCGGGACGCGCGCGAGGCTGTCGTGTTCGTACACGGCAACCCCGGCTCCCGCACCGACTGGACCGCCCTTGTGGGAGCAGTGGGCGGATACGGGCGGGCCGTGGCGTTCGACATGCCCGGCTTCGGCCAGGCGGACAAGCCGCGCGACTTCGACTACCAGGTTGGCGCCTACGCCGACTTCATCCAGGGCGCGCTGGCCGAGCTTGGAATCGAGCGTGTCCACCTGGTCGTGCACGACTTCGGCGGTCCCTTCGGCCTGGCGTGGGGGTTGGCGCACCCCGCTGCCTGGGCGAGCGTCGTGCTGATCAATATCGGCGTCCTCCCCGGCTACACCTGGCACACGATGGCCAAACGCTGGCGCACGCCAGTGCTCGGCGAGCTCATGCAGGCATGGATTCCCCGTTCGGGCTGGCGGCGCGCGATGCAGCGAGCCAACCCCAAGGGTCTGCCCGCGGAGTTCGTGGACAAGATGTACGACGACTACGATCGGGCCACGCGCCGCGCGGTGCTGAAGCTCTACCGGGCCACCCCCGACGCGGCGACCCCCGGCGCGGAGAACCTGGCCGACCTCCTCGGCGCGGAGCTGGCCAAGCTGCGCAAGCCCGCGCTCGTGGTGTGGGGCGCCGCCGACCCGTTCCTGAGCGTCAAGTACGCCGAGCGCCAGCGCGAGTACTTCGACGTCCAGGACGTCGCGATCCTCGAGGACAGCGGGCACTGGCCGTTCCAGGACGATCCGGAGCGAGTCGCCGAGGTCGTGGTGCCGTTTCTTCGCGAGCGACTGAACGCCGTCGCCCCAGCCTGATACCTATCGCTGGAACGACCTCGCGCCCGACAGGCTGCCGACCGCGGCGGCGATGGCCGCCGGGTGGTCATAGGGCTGCATGTGCCCTCCGTATAGCATCACCAGGCGGGCGTGGGGGAGATCGGCGGCGAGGCGGCGGCCGTAGATCGGCTTGACGAGCTGATCCTCTTCGCCCTGGATCACGACCGCCGGTATCTCAATCGCTTTCAGGCCCCTGTCTATCCGTTCGACGACGCCGCCGGCGGCGAGGTACTCGCCGGCGAGCGCTTTGAGGTTGCCGGTGGTCATGTTGATCGCGAGAATGCGCTGCTCGTGCGCGGCGACGACCGGCTGCGGGTGAAACGCTTCGCTGTCGCCCATTTCGGCTGAGACCTTGCGCAGCAGCTGCGAGAAGGTTGCGTCGGCGATCTGCTTGATGACCGGCAGCTGCATGAACTTGATCGCGTACGCCTGCAGGTCCGCGAAGGTGCCCGGATGAGTCCCGGCGGCCGCGGCGTCGACGAGCACCAGCCCACGCACTTCGCTCGGGTAGCGCTCGGCGTATCCGAGCGAGATCGTGCCGCCATAGGAGTGCCCGACGAGGATCGGGCGCACGACGTGCAGCTTGGTGAGCAGCTCGTGGATCGTGCTCAACTGACGTTCGAGGGGAACGTATCCGCCGCTCGAGTACCCGAACCCGGGCCGGTCGATCGCGATCGTGCGATGGCCGGCCAGCAGTGGCGTGACGTCTTCCCAATCGTCAGCTGTCCCCGGCAGGCCGTGAATCAGCACCAAAGGCGTGCCCGCTCCGGGGCGTTCGATGTAGTGGATGCGCAGGCTGCCGACCTGCATGAACGAACCGGTAGGCGTCGGCTCGGCCGGTAGGCGGCCGTAGGTCCAGTTGAGGACCACCACTGCCAGCACTAGCACGCCGAGGAGAGCGAGCAACAGCCTGCGGACGGGAATGCGTCTACGCACGCGTCGCAGACTAACTGGCGCGCAAGCGGCAGAGTCTTCCTCCAGTGGGCGGAGCAGCACCGCGGCGCCGGGCCCGTTGTCCTCTGTAACGAAGCGCTCCGGCCCGTCGACGATCACGACCGGCCCCCGCGAGTCCTTCGCACGCGCCAGATCGACGGCCGCCGCGAGCGCGTCGGCGACCGTCGATCCAGGTGGCGCAGTTGAGCCGTCATAACCGCTGGTTTGGAGTCCACTAACGAACTGGAATCGGTAGGCAGTAGGAACCACCCGCTCCGTAGAGGGGCTCCCACTGATGACAACTCGCCGCGGCGCCTCTACCGTCGTGGAATCCCGCCGTTTCATCCCACGCAAGGGGGCGATTCCCGATGGCAGCGCCACAGATGAAGATCGTCGCAGTTCTCCGCCGAGCTTTGAAGCGGATGTCTCCGGGAATCGCGCTTCTGGCGGCGATGATGCTTGCCGTGCCGGCGAGCGTGCTGGCGACGCCGACACCGACGGTCAACATCACGCGCTACAGCAAGGCGATCAGCGGCAACATCGGCGCAACGGGCACAACGGGAGTGACCGCCGTCGCGTATCTCGTTCGCGGGAACTGCAACGAGCCGTCCGACAACTGTGGCTCGATGAGCACGCCGATGCAGGGCGACAACATCGTCGATCAGACGCCTTCCGCTTCCGTGTCCAGCAGCGACGGTAGTTGGTCCACTTCCTTCCCCAATCACGCTCCGGGCGACGGCAACGACACGGTGGTCGTGACGTACGGCGGCGGCGCGAGTGCGCCGCCAAGCGCGACCTATGGCAGCTTCAGCTTCAGCGGTCTCAGCTTCAACATGGCGGACGGTATCGTCAACGTCTTCGGGCAGCCGAACGGGGGCGCGACCATCACGGTCAACTGTCCTGCGGCGAATCCGTCGACGTGTGGGATCTCGGCCGTGAGCGGGAACCTCAACCAGCCGGGACCGACGTCCACGCCGCTGAGCTTCACCTTCAACTCCGGAACGCCTGGGAACTACACGGCCACCATCGGCAGCAGTCCGGGCTACAACCCCTCCGACACCCTGACACTCACCGTCACCGTGCCGACCAACACCAACGGCAGCGAAAGCAACCTGGTCTACAAGTTCCAGGGGCCAATGCCCGGCAGCGGCGGCGGTGCTCCGACCTGCGGCGCCGACCTGGTCACGTCCACCGTTACGTGCTCAAACCTCCTGCAGACGTTTTCCCCGGGCGGCAGCACACCACCGTCGCCCACGTACGACATCACCGACGTCACGAAGGGCGTCACGATGTCCGGCGTGCCCGCGAACTTCCAGGGTGGCCAGGGCGCCACAGCGAGCACCACCTTCCCCGCCATCAGCCCGGGCGACACGATCACGCTCGTTAACCATGTCACGGGGGGACCGACCCCGCTGGTCCTGACGACGCTGCGCGTCGCCAGCATGAGGGTCGACTTGCTCCAGTTCACCGGTGAATTTGGCAGTGGCAGTAACGTGACCGGCACAACCAGCACCTGCACGCAGGCGCTGTGGTTCTACGTGAACCCCATGATGGGAGGTGGAGGTTTCCCGTTGGTCTGCCCGGGGCCCGGCACGACCACGACGACGATCCCCCAGGATATGGAGGGCGGGATTCCGATCCCGGTCGCCCAGACCGACGAGCTCAGCGGCGGCACGACTTCGGTCAACGTCCCGTCGATCCACAGGACCGTGCCCAGTGACGGCGACTCGATCTCGGGCGGTGTGTTCACCGCCTACGCGGATGTAGGCATGGGTGGCGCCGACCCCGTGGCACTGCAGTACGCGCCGCTGAGCCACACGCCGGCGTGCCCGAACGCCTCGTGTACTTCGGTCGGCAACGCCAACGTGGCCGCCGGGGTGGGCGTTGGAAGCCCGACGCCGCTCGCTCAGGGCCGCTACCAGGCGTCATGGATGCTCGCCGACGCCCACGCTGACACCTCTACGCTACTCACGCAGTTCGTGATCCAGCCGGCCAACACCGGGCCGGTGGGTCCGGCCGGGACCAACGGCACGAACGGCACGAACGGCGCCAACGGGGCCACCGGCGCGCAGGGCGCCACCGGCGCGCAGGGCGCCACCGGCCCCCAGGGCCCCGCGGGCCAGGTCGAGCTGGTGACCTGCAAGAGCGTGACGACCGGCACGGGCAAGAAGAAGAAGACCGTGCAGAAGTGCACCACCAGGCTCACAAGCTCGCCGGTCAAGTTCACCACCTCCGGTGCCGCGACGAGCGCGGTGCTCTCGCGTGGAGGAGTCGTCTATGCGACGGGTACAGCCACACGCTCCGGCGGGCGGACGCGGCTGCTGCTGAGCCCGCGCCGGCGCGTGGTCAAGGGCCGCTACATGCTCACGCTCACACGCGGGCACATCCACCAGCGCGAGGCGATCACGATCGGCTGAGCAACCGCGTACGGCGCTCGCCTTCGGTGGCGGTGGCGAGTCTGTCGTGTCGCCCTACCGGAACAGATCCTCGCCGAGCGGCCTCACCAGCGCCGTCACCCCGGGGCCGTCCTGCTCGCGCACGAACCGCTCCAGGCCCTCCACGATCACGACCGGCTCCGCAGAGTCCTTGGTGCGGGCGAGGTCGACGAGCGCCGCTATGGCATCGGCGACGGCGAGCCAGGTCGCGCGCAGCTCACGGCCCTTGCTGTCCGTGCGGCCACGCCAGTCATCGAGCGGGGACAGGCCCGCGCAGCCGATCGCGACGTCGCACTGCCCGTGGCGCCAGGCGCGGCCGAAGCTGTCGGTGATCAGAACGCCGACGCGAGCCCCGGTCAGCTCGCGCAGGCGGGCGCGGATGCGTCGCGCTGAGGCGTCTGGGTCGTTTGGGAGCACGATGACCGTTTCGGGGTCCGAGGAGTTGGAGGCATCGACGCCCGCGTTCGCGCACACGAAGCCGTGATGGGTGCGTGCGACGATCACGCCCCGCTCGGCGCGCACGATCTCGGCGGACTGGTCGAGCACGACCTGTACCGCGCGCGGGTCCTTGGGGAGCGCGCCGCTCTTGCTCGGGTCGCTCGTGCCGGGGTGGCCCCCTGTCGTCGTCTGGGCCGCCAGCTCGACCGCGCGTGCGGTCGGCTGCACCGCGCGCAGGTCCACGACGGCACCCTCCGCCTTGGAGACGACCTTGTGCGCGATCGCGACGATCTGTCCGTCGCGCAATGGGCGCGCCGGCCGCTCCCCGTCGAGCGTCGCGACGATCATCTCGGCGAGGTCGTCGCTCTCGGCGACCTCCGGGACGCCGCTCAGGCCGCGGGCCGCGAGCTCTGCCAATGTCGCTCCACGAGGCCCAGAACGGCGCGCGTGCGGGGCGCGTGCACACGCTCGCCCGCGAGTCGCTCGCGCAATGCGGCGAGATCCTCGCCGGTGTCGATGTCGAGCAGCAGCGACGCAGGACGCTCGATCCGGCAGCGCGCATCGGCGGCCACGGCGAGCTCGCGGTGGCGCTCACAACTGCCTGGGCCGAAGCTCGGCGCGATCACTTCCGGCGGCGTGAGCAGCAGGCCGTTGGTGCCGGTGCCGTGGCGGTCGGGGACGATGACAACGTGGTCGCGGCTGCCGTTGAGCAGCGCGTCCAGCTCGCCCGCGTCGAGCGCAGGACAGTCGCCCGGCACGCACAGCACCCGCTCGGCGCCCTCCTCGAGCGCCCTTTCGATCCCGATCCTCGCGGCGGCGCTCTGGCCGTCCTCGGCCGCGTCGGACACGACGATCGCCCCGGTATAGCCGGCGGCGGACGTCACCGATGGCTCGTTCGTGACCACCACCGTGAGATCGATCGCCGAGGATCGCGACAGCGCGAGGAGCACGTCGCCCACCATCGCTCGCGCGAGCTCGGCTCGCAGCGGGTCATCGACCGTCGCGCCGAGACGCTGCTTGGCGAGCGAGAAGCGCTTGACGGGCAGGATCGCGGCGGTGCGCATAAGCGCACAGAGCGTACCCGGCGAATCGTCTCGCGCCTGTTCTCGCGTCTCGGCGCGGCCGCTATCGCGCGAGCGATTCCGCGAACGTGAGCGTCCGTTCGGCAACGCGCGCGCGCGAAGACGCGTCGGTCATGTGCGTGGCGATCTGGAGCGCCGGAAGCCCGGGCGGGCGCTCGTCGGCGACGAGCCCGTCGAGAAGCTCTCCATAGAAGTCCGCAACGCCGCTCGCCCCGAGATGCAGAGCGGCGAACGCCATGAACGAGGCGGTGGGGCCCTTGAGAACCTTGCCGTCCACGATCGGGCTGACCGCGACGACGGGCGCGCTTGCGCCGGACAGAGCCTCGCGGATGCCGGGAACGGCCAGGATCGGCGCGATCGAGGCGAGCGGGTTGGACGGTCCGATCACGATCGCCCGTGCCGACTCGATTGCGCGAAGCGCGTGCTCGCTCGGCTTGGCCTGCTCGGCGCCGCGGAACTGAAGGCCCTCGATTGCTCCCTCGGCGCGCAGCCGGATCATGAACTCCTGGAAGGAGCGCCAGCCGACGGTCGTGCGCACCCAGGTCCGAACGGGGTCGTCGCTCATCGGCAGCACTCGCGCGCTGACGCCGATCGCCGCGTTCAGTCGCTCCAGCGCCTCCGTGGGCCGCAGGCCCTCATCCTCCATGCGCCTGCGCTCCAGACACCACGCGAGATCACGATCGCCGAGGTTGAACCACACGTCCGATCCAAGCGCTCGCAGCGCGTCCATCACCTCGAACGTGTCGTCGCGAATGCCCCATCCGCGCTCGTCGATCAGATCGGCGAGCCAGAAGGAGACGAGGTCGGGGTCGGGGGAGACGTGCGCGCCGTAGATGTCGATGTCGTCGCCTGTGTTGGCGATCACGACGAGCTCGCCGGGTCCCACCACGTCGAGCATGCCGCGCGCGAGCTTCGCGCCCCCGGTGCCGCCGGCAAGCACGACAACCGTCGATCTGGGCGCGGGTGTGTCCGCAGGAGCGCGGTGGCCGGCAAGCGGCGTGCCGTGCGCGGCTGGGTCCGGCTCGGTCACTCCCAGCCGTCGTCCGGGAGGCCCGTTATGCGGATGCCCGCATGCGTTTTGTGCTTGGCGTTGATCGAGATCATGAGAGCGGTCATCGACTCGGCGATGCGCGCCATCTCCAGGCGACCGCAGTCCACGCAGCGCAGGCCGTCGATCCGCTCGATCAGATTCGCGGCACGGCGCTTGTCCTCGCGCGAGTCGCCGCACACGAGCACGTCCTGGCCCAGCTCGTAGTGGAGGTCCGTCAGCGACGCGGCACTGACCGTGTGCAGCGCCGAGACCACTTTCACACCGTCGGGAACCATCTCCAGCGCGGCCTGCGCCGCCGACCCCTGCCACACGCCGAGCATGCGCGTCGCTCTGCCGCTGACCGCGGCGGCGAGCGGCACGGTCGCGTCGATCAAGAGCCCACCCGGCGCGAGCGCCTCACGGATGTTCTTGAGCGTCTCCGACTGGTTGCGAAACGGGACGCTCAGGATCACGACCTCGGCGCCGGCCGCGGCACTGGAGTTCTCCTCGCCCGAAAAGCTCCCCTCGGGCACCGCTTCCCTTGCGCGTGTGGCCGCTTCCTGCGCACGAACGGGGTCGCGCGACCCGATTACGATCGGCACTCCGGCCCGGCCGAGACGCACGGCCAAGCCGAAACCGAGCGCGCCCGAAGCTCCGATGATGGCCACAGGCTCGGTCTTGGAGGGCGCCACGGCGGCGGAGTATAGGCTTCTGCCCATGAGATTCGAGGGTAGGACCGCGCTCGTCACAGGCGGGGCGTCGGGCATCGGTGCGGCGACCGCACGCCGTCTCGCGGCGGAAGGCGCGCGTGTCGCGGTCGGCGACATCAACGAGCAGGGCGCTCAGGGCGTTGCGGGCGAGATCGACGGGCTGGCGTGCAAGCTGGACGTGAGCGATGCCTCCTCGGCGCGCTCCGCGGTCGAGCAGATCGAGCAGCGGCTCGGCCCGATCGACGTGCTCGTCAACAACGCGGGCACCGACTTGTTCTCCTACTTCGTCAACACCGACGAGGACATGTGGGACTTCGTGCTCGGGGTCAACCTGCGCGGCGTGCTTGCCGTGACTCATGCCGTTCTCCCCGGCATGCAGGAGCGAAAGAGCGGAGCGATCGTGAACGTCGCAAGCGAGGCCGGTCGCGTCGGCTCGCAGGGATCATCCATCTACTCGGCGGCCAAGGCCGGCGTGATCGGCTTCACCAAGGCGATCGCGCGCGAGTCGGCGCGCTACAGGGTGCGCTGCAACGCCGTGGCGCCCGGCCCGATCGAGACGCCGCTGCTCAACGCGGCCCCCAAGCTGCTCGGCGAGCTCGGCGAGCGCCTCAAGCAGGGGATGGTCAACCAAACCGTCATGAAGCGCTCCGGCGAGCCGGAGGAGGTGGCCGCCGCGATCGCGTTCCTCGCCTCCGAGGACGCGTCGTACGTGACCGGACAGACGCTGAATGTGTCAGGTGGCCTGTCCATGTGGTGATGGTGTTCCGGCCGGCGCATGCGCCGGCCGGCCGAACCGTGCATGCACGGTTCGGTTCGGGGACGTGCATGCACGTCCCCGCCAGTCGGCGCATGCGCCGACTGGTACATAAGGGATATGCAAATGGTTGACACCGTCCAGATCAGAGAGGTCGGTCCGCGTGACGGCTTTCAGAACGAGCCGGAGGTCATCTCCACCGAGGAGAAGATCGAGTTGATCGACATGCTCGCGCGCACGGGCCTTCGCCGTATGGAGGTGACGAGCTTCGTGCGGGCGGATGTGATCCCGCAGCTCTCCGACGCAGAGGAGGTGCTGGCGGGCATCGACGTGCCGGCGGAGGTGTCGCTGAGCGTCTTGATCCCCAACGAGCGGGGTCTCGATCGCGCGCTGGCGGTGCGCGATCGGCTTGCGGGGGGCAGGGAGTCCGCCGCCGGAGGCGGGTCGGCCCGAGCAGGGCATGCTGCCTTCGACGAGATCAACGTGTTCCTGTCGGCCTCGGAAACGCACAACCACAAGAACGTCAACCGCTCGATCGAGGAGTCGCTCGCGTCGCTGGAAAAGGTGCTGGCGCGTGCGCGTGCGGAGGGACTGCGCTGCGAGGGCGTCATCTCGACCTCGTTCGGCTGCCCCTACGAGGGCCGTGTGCCGCCCGAGCGGGTTCTCCAGATCGCTGCGCGTCTGCGCGACGCGGGAGCACAGGAGATCGGGTTCGGCGACACCACAGGCATGGCCAACCCGGTGCAGGTCGGTGAGCTCTTCGGGCAAGCGTTCGAGATTCTTGGGCGTGGGGGGGACATGTCACCCGGCGGGGAGGTCCGCGCGCGCGCGCAAGGTGAGCAGGGCGTGCAGCTCACCGCCCACTTCCACAACACGCGCGGCCAGGGCCTCGCCAACGTACTCGCGGCGCTGCAGGCGGGCGTCACGAGCTTCGAGTCGAGCTTCGGCGAGCTGGGCGGCTGCCCGGTGCCGCGCGGCGCCACCGGCAACATCGCCAGCGAGGATCTCGTCTCGCTGCTGCACGAGATGGGGATTGAGACCGGCATAGACCTGGACGCCCTGCTCGCCTGCTCGCGACGCGCCCAGGAGATCCTCGGCCGCCCGCTCGGCAGTCACACGCTCGTGGCGGGGTCGGTGGACTGGCACTGAGACGACCGTGGACCCGGCGCGCTGCTTTGTCCTCGGTCGCTCGCGTGCGTAGCACGCCACGCTCCCTGCGTCCTTGCATCGCTTGGTCCACGGCCGTCTCAGGAGCCTGCTTCTGAAGTCGTGTGAGGGCTAGCTGGCGGGGGCTCCCTCGGCCTGACGCGTGTGCTCGCGGATCGTCGCCACGCAGTACTCCTGCACCGCCACCTCCATCTCCAGCGTCGCCGCCAGCGCGGGCCGGGCCGAGGCGTCCATCACGCGCTTTGCCCTGCCCACCGCCCAGTGCGAATTGGCCAGCAGCTCATCCACGAGCGCCTGCGTGGCCTGCTCCAATTCCTCGGGCGCCACGACCCGGTTGACGAGGCCGATCCGCTCGGCCTCACTCGCGTCGATCGTGCGGCCGGTCATGATCAGCTCCTTGGCCCTTCCCAGGCCGACGACCTGCGGCAGTCGTGAAGAGCCGCCCACGTCCGGGATGATCCCGAACTTCACCTCCGGCAGTCCCAGCTGGGCGTCGTCGGACGCGATGCGCAGGTCGCAGCCGAGCGCCACCTCCAGCGCCCCGCCGACGCACGTGCGGTGAATCTGGCAGATCACCGGCTTGGGCATCTCTTCGCAAAGGTTCGGGCATTCCAGGAACACCTCTCGGAAGGGCCTCAGCGTCCCCGGCTGTCCCGACGCCTCGGCCAGCTCCACGAGGTCCACGCCGGCGGAGAACACCGGCCCCTCGCCGCGCAGCACGACGCAGTGCACCGAGTCCTCGGCCGCCGCGGCCCGCAGCTCGCCCGCGAGCGCCTTCAGCAGCTCCTGGCTCATCGCGTTGCGCTTCTCCGGGCGGTTCAGGACGATGTGGCGGACCGGCCCGCGGTCCTCTGTGATCACGATGCTCATGTGAATGTTCCTTTGGCGGTGAGTGTCCAGGGGGGATCGAGACTTCGTGTCCGGGTCCAGGCGCCGGGATGGGGCGGGCGCTCAGCTCAGGTCCAGCACCGGCGTGGGCGCTTCGATCGCGCCGTCGTGACCCTCGCTCGGCACGATCGCGGTGCCGACGGCGAAG
The DNA here is from genome assembly GCA_963714635.1 of uncultured Solirubrobacterales bacterium. Classification (GTDB taxonomy): domain Bacteria; phylum Actinomycetota; class Thermoleophilia; order Solirubrobacterales; family Solirubrobacteraceae; genus Palsa-744. The sequence continues at coordinate 86,299 of CAVQPM010000008.1, forward strand.
AACTCGATCGTGTGGCTGCCCCATCCGTGGCTCTTCTCCTGCAGATCGACGCCGACGATGCCCTCCGCGCTGAGCGCCTGCGCCTCGCTCTGCATCCGCTCCATCGCCAGCTCCCTAGCGTCGTACAGCGCCTGGGTGAAGTTCGAAAGCTCCACGTTGCGCCCCGTCTGCGCCATCGACTGGAGCATGCCCCGGTGGGCGACGTGATAGACGCAGCTGCCCATCACCATTCCCACGGGGCGGTGTCCGGTGCGCATCAGCGTCCAGAAGTCCTGGCCGGACAGGTCGCTCGTGAATGGACGGCCGTTGGGGGCGCGGTGAAGCACGCCTTCGCGGTGCTTCACGGCGGTGCCGATCGCGATGAACTCCGCCATGTCCTGACCCCACTCATACCTGCCGATGTCCAGCCGCACGCCCACCACGCCGTCGGCGCCCAGCTGGTCGGCCTCCTCCTCCATCCTGGTCATCGCCAGCTGACGCGCCCCGTACATGGCCTCGCTCAGCACGGTCATCTCCTGGCTCTTCTTCCACCCCGCCATCTGGATGCCGATGTGGTAGATCGAGCTGCCCACCACCAGCCCCACCGGGTCAAAGCCGGCCTGCTTGATGAGCAGGAACTCGTTGACGCTCAAGTCCGAGGTGAACAGACCCGCGCGGTTCTGCTGCAGGCGCGCCCTGCCGGCCTCGGGCACGCCCTCCAGCGACGTGGGGTCGTATGCGCTCTCACTCTCGATCTCGCTCATGCTCAGGCTCCTTCCACAGGGCTCATGCCCGGTCCCTCTCAGGTTGTCAGGTCGATGGTCGTCTCGGGTGGGTGAATCCGGGTCTCGGCGGCGTCGCCGGATTCGCGTATCGCGGTGCCGATCGCATGAAAGGTGACCATCAGGCCGCCACGCGAGTACGTGCCGGCGCCGACGGACACCTGCCGGATGCTGTGTGCGATCCGCGTCCCGATCACACCGCTCGCGTCCAGGCGGACCGCCTGCTCGGTTAGTCTCCCCACCGCGATCTCGCGCGCGCTGTAGATGCCCTGGGTGAATTCAGGCAGCTCCTGGTTCTGGGTGAAGCCCAGGCTGCCGATGCCGCTCATCATCTGCGTCGAGTAGGACGCGCCCACGAAGAACACCGAGCTCCACGCCACGATCCCCAGCGGCTCGACCCGCGCGGTGAGCAGCTTGGCGTAGTCGGCCACGGACAGCTCCGTCAGCACCGGAGCGGCCGGGCGCTCGTGGTCACGGGTGTGTCGCATTGCCGTCCCTATCACCATCTGCTCGATCGCGCCTTCGGCGAAGTCGTGTGCGCCGGTGCGCACGTCCACGCCGATCACGGCATCCGCGCCCGCGCGTGTGGCCTCCTCTGCCAAGCGGCCGAGCGCGCGATCGCGCACCTCGTTCCACGCTTGCGAGAGCGCCTCCATCTCGAACATAAAGCCGCCGCCAAGCGCGGGCGACCACGGCGACGATTCATAGCCCACCTGGTAGATCGAGCTGCCCATCACCTGCGCGAGCGGCTCGAGCCCGAGCTGGTCGCACAGGGCGAAGTCCGCCACCGAAAGGTCGGATGTGAACGGGGCGCTCATCCCACGAGCCTCTCCAGCGCCTCGCGGGCCTGCGCGCTGCGCTGGGCCTCCTCGCGCAGATCGGCCGCCAGCGCCGCCACCCACTCGCCGGGGTCGAGCCGCTCGCGCTTGATCGCGATGCCACCGACCTCGCGCTCGCGAAAGCCCTCGATGCGCTCGCTGGCGACCGTCAGCTCATAGGAGGCGCCGCCGAGGCTGACGTGCAGCCGGCGAACGCGCTTCTCCCCGCGCCCGAGCAGGCCACCGCCGGTGCGCTGCACACGCGTGTGCCCCGGCAGCGCGCTCTCCAGCTTGCTCGCCAGCACCTCGAGGGAGATCCGCAGGTCGGAGCCGTCCGCGCGCAGGCCGGCGGCGGACAGATCGAAGTCGTCGGCCAGCATACCCGCCAGCCTACTCCGCCGGGTGCCATCCCGAGGCGATCTATAGGCTCAGCGGCGCATGAGCGATCTCAGCGACGCAACCGAGCGGGCGCTCGCTGGAGGGCCCGAGCGCCATCACAAGAAGGCGCTCGAGCAGGGCAAGCTGGCGGTGCGCGAGCGCGTCGCGCTGCTGCTCGACGAAGGCTCGTTCTCGGAGGAGGCGCTGCTCGCCAACTGGGACCAGGACGGTCTCGGCGCGGATGGGGTGGTCACGGGGATCGGCTCTGTTGACGGCCGTCCCGTTGCGCTGATGGCCAACGACCCCACCGTCAAGGCGGGCTCGTGGGGGCCGAAGACGGTCGAGAAGATCCTGCGCATCCAGGAGCGGGCGCTCGCGCTGAGCATCCCGATGGTCTATCTGGTCGACTCCGCCGGCGCGCGCATCACCGAGCAGGTCCAAATGTTCCCCGGGCGGCGTGGCGCGGGGCGGATCTTCTTCAACGAGGTGCGGTCCTCCGGGGTCATTCCCCAGGTGTGCGTCCTGTTCGGGCCCTCAGCGGCCGGCGGCGCCTACATCCCGGCGTTCTGCGACATCGTGATCATGCGCGAGGGCAACGCCTCCATGTATCTCGGCTCGCCGCGCATGGCCGAGATGGTGATCGGCGAGCGCGTCACCCTGGAGGAGATGGGAGGCGCGCGCATGCACACCTCCGTCTCCGGCTGCGCGCACGAGCTCGTCAAGAGCGACGAGGAGGGCATAGCGCTTGCGCGGCGCTACCTCTCCTACTTCCCGTCGAGCTGGGAGCACAGTCCGCCGTCCGCACCGGCGGTCGGACCCTCGCCGCCGTCGACGGGGCGCAGTTGGTCCGGGTTGATCCCCGCCGACGAGAACAAGCCGTTCGACATGCTCTCGCTCATCGACGCCGTCGTCGACGAGGGCTCGCTGATGCAGATCCACTCGCGCTGGGCGAAGGAGCTGATCGTCGGCTACGCGCGCCTCGATGGACGCGCCATCGGGATCGTCGCCAACCAGCCCAAGCACAAGGGCGGGGTGCTGTTCTCGGATTCGGCCGACAAGGCCGCACGCTTCATCTGGACGTGCAACGCGTTCAACGTCCCCCTCCTGTTCCTCGCCGACGTGCCCGGCTTCATGATCGGCACCCAGGTCGAGCGCGACGGGATCATCAGGCACGGCGCGAAGATGATCAGCGCCGTCTCGGAGGCGAACGTCCCGAAGATCTCGGTGATCGTGCGCAAGGCCTACGGCGCCGGTCTCTACGCGATGGCCGGACCCGCCTTCGACCCGGACTGCTGCATCGCGCTGCCTAGCGCCTCCATCGCGGTGATGGGCCCGCAGGCGGCGATCAACGCCGTGTACTACAACCAGCTCCAGGCGATCGACGACGAGCGGGAGCGGGCGGCGAAGACCGAGGAGCTGCGCCGCGAGTACGCCGAGGACATAGACATCCTGCACCTCGCCTCCGAGATGGTCATCGACGCGATCGTCGAGCCCGATCAGCTGCGAGACGACCTGATCCGCCGCTTCGAGCATGCTTCCGCCAAGCGCCGGGAGTGGCCGCGCAAGCGCAACCCGATCACACCCGTTTAGAGTTCGCGCGATGGACGACACCGATCTAGCGTTCGCGGGCATCGCCCGCCAGGCCGAGCTGATCGCCGCGGGCGAGGTTTCCTCACGCCAGCTGGTCGAGCTGTACCTGAAGCGCATCGAGCGCTTCAACCCGCAGCTGGGCGCGTTTCGGATCGTCTTCGCGGAGCGCGCCCTCATGGAAGCCGACCAGGCGGACGCGCGTCGCGGCGCCGGCGGGGAGCGCCCCCTGCTTGGGGTGCCGATAGCGGTCAAGGACGAATTCGACGTGGCCGGCGAGGTGACGACGTTCGGCACTAACGCCTACGGCGAGCCCGCGCGCGAGGACTCGGAGATCGTGCGCCGGGTGCGCGCGGCGGGGGCCGTCATCATCGGCAAGACGCATATGCCCGAGCTGGGCGCCGTCCCCTGGACCGAGTCCCCCACATGGGGAGTGACACGCAACCCGTGGCGGCTGGAGCACAGCCCCGGCGGCTCCAGCGGAGGCAGCGCGGCGGCGGTCGCCTCCGGCCTGGTGGGCGCCGCGCTGGCGGGCGACGGTGGGGGGTCGATCCGCTTTCCCGCTGCCTACTGCGGCCTGTTCGGGTTGAAGACCCAGCGTGGTCGTGTGCCGCTCGCGCCGCACATTGGTGCGTGGCACGGCCTGGTCGTCAACGGCGTGCTGGCGCGCTCGGTGCGCGACACCGCGCTGTTCTACGACGCGATCGCCGGCGGGCCGAGCGATCCCGGTGCGGCATCGGTCCCGCCGAGCTCATTCATGGAGGCGCTTGGGCAGATAGGAGCCCGGACGGCTGACGGGTCATCATCGTCCTCTCCGGGGGACGGCCAGGCGACGCGTCCGCTGAGGATCGCGGTGACGAGCAAGCTGCCGCCCTCGCCGCTGACGAAACTGCACCCCGACAATCGTGCCGCGCTGGATGAGACTGTCGCTTTGTTGCGGAGGCTTGGCCATGAGGTCAACGAGCGGGAGATCGACCACGGTCCTCTGGCGCCGCCGCCGGAGTTCACCGCGATCTACCTGCGCAGCATCCACGAGGAGGCCGCCACGTTCGCCGCGCCCGAGCGCCTGCAGCGGCGCATCCGCGCGCTTGCCAGCCTCGGGGGCATGCTTCCGTCGGGCACGGTCGACTGGGCGCTCGGACGTCAAGCCGGCTACGCCGCGCGCGTGAACGAGCCGCTGACCGACCACGATGTGCTGCTGATGCCCGTGACTCCAGCGCCACCACCGAGGATCGGCGCTCGTGAGGGTTGGGGCTGGCTGCGAGCGACACTCGCTGCGTCCGCGACCGTCCCCTACGCGGCGCCCTGGAACTTCACCGGTCAGCCCGCCTGCTCCGTGCCCGCAGGATTCGCTGCAGACGGCCTGCCGCGCGCGGTGCAATTCGTTGGCAAGCCGAACGACGAGGCCACGCTGCTCTCGCTCGCCGCCCAGATCGAGGCGGAGCGTCCCTGGGCGCAATACCGTCCCGACCAGTTCGCGTGAGCGGGGACGCCGAGCGGGAGCACCCGCTTCTCGAGCCGCCCGGCGCCACGGACCCGATGGCCCAGGCGGGGCTGCTGGCACTAGCAAGCGATGTCGCCCATCGTGCCGGCGCGCTGCTGCTCGAGCGCTTCGACGGCGGCGGTGAGCGAGCGCTGGGGAGCAAGAGCTCGCCCACGGACCTCGTCAGCGAGGCGGATCTCGCCTCCGAGCGAACGATCCGCGAGCTGCTCGCGCAGGCCCGCCCGGACGACGGGTTCCTCGGCGAGGAGGGCGGGGGAGAGGACGGCTCCAGCGGCCTCACCTGGGTCGTGGACCCGCTCGACGGCACCGTCAACTTCCTGTTCGGCATTCCCCAGTGGTGTGTCAGCGTCGCCGTCCAGGATGATCGCCGGCGGACGCTCGCAGGTGTCATCTTCGATCCCTGTCGCGATGAGACGTGGGCGGCCACGCAAGCCGGCGCGGCCACGCTGAACGGCGCGACGATCAAAGGGTCGGAGCGCTCGGAGCTGTCGACGGCGATGGTCTCGACCGGCTTCTACTACGACGCCGCCGTGCGCGCCGAGCAGGCCAAGCTGTGCGAGCGGCTGCTACCGCGCGTACGCGACATCCGCCGCTTCGGCTCGGCGGCGCTGGACCTCGCGTGGACGGCGGCAGGCCGCTACGACTGCTACTTCGAGCGCGGCGTGCAGCTGTGGGACGTCGCGGCGGGCATGCTCATCTGCGAGCGCGCTGGTCTCACCCTCGCCGAGCTGCCTGCCCGCGAGCGCCTGCCGCTGGGGGTGCTCGCCGCCGTGCCTGCGCTTGCGGAGGCGTTGTTCGAGATCGTGGCCTGAGGGCAATGCTGTCTACCCAAACCGGTGCGTCGAGTCTTGCCCCAGAACTTTCTTGAGTGTGATCGTGAGCAGCCGGAGGGTCATTTGGCGTGGTTCGTGTTGTCCTCGCGGCTCTGACCTCCTTGGTAGGGTGCGGGGGTGGACCAGGATCGGGCGGCGGATTTCGTCAGACGTTTCGCCGAGTTCTGGCAGGCGCCGATGGTCGAGCGCCTCGACACGGTGCTAGCACCCGAAGCCCGCCTCTCCGCACCGATGGTTTCGACCACATATGGGCTGGAGGCGGGCAAGCGCACCTTCGCCGACCTCTTCGAACTGATCCCCGACATGACCGCCGAAGTCCATCGCTGGGGCGCCACCTCCGATGGCGTTCTGATCGAGTTCACGGTTAGCGGTACAGCAAGCGGAGCCCCCATCTCCTGGCAGTCGGTCGACCGCTTCGTCCTCAACGAGGACGGACTCGCCACCGAGCGGTTCACCTACTTCGATTCCTTGCCACTGGTGCTGGCCCTGGTTCGACGTCCCCGAACGTGGCCTGGGTTCACGCGCAGCCGCATCAAGCAGATGCGCCGCTAAGCCTGGGCAAGCCTGCCGTGGTGAAAAGGAAGTCTGCGCATCTCAGCCGTGCGGCTCGGCCCTCCTGACGACGGTGAGTTCTGATCCAGCCGGCAATCGGCGTTCGGCCCGAAGGTGTAGGTCTTAAAGAAGTCAAGAGGCCGGGAAACTCACCCGCACGCGCAGCCCTCCCTCCGCGCGTGGCACCACGACCAGAGCGGCGTCATGGGCCTGAGCGATCGCTCCAACGATCGACAGCCCGAGCCCGTGACCATCGCCCCGGCTCGTGCGCTCGGCGCCGAGTCGCTGGAACGGCCGGGAGAGGCGCTCGATCTCGGCAGGCGCGATCGTCGGGCCGCTGTTCTCGACCGACAGGACCGCTCCCGCGGCGGTGGTGGCGGTCGCGATGTCGATGTGCCCCCCGGTTGCGTTGTGACGGATGGCGTTGTCGAGCAGGTTTGCTATGAGCCGCTCTATCAGCTGCCGCTCGCCCTTCACGAGCGCGCCGTCGAGCACAGTGTTGCACTCAAGGCCCCGGCGCTCGATCTCTTCGCGGCGGGCGGCGATCGCCTCGTCGGTCACCGCTGCCAGATCGACGAGGTCGCGGCGGCTGACGCCTCGCTCGCTGCTCGCGAGGCTGAGCAGCGCGTCGATCAACTCCTCCAGCTGCCCCTCGGATGCGAGCACGCGTTCGTGGGCGGCACGAAGCGACTCCACGCTCGCGTGCGGATCGGCGATGGCGACCTGCGCGAGCGTCTTCAGGCGGGCAAGCGGGGTGCGCAGCTCGTGTGAGGAGTTCGCGACGAACTGACGCTGGGATTGGAACGAAGCCTCGAGCCGTGCGAGCAGGCCGTCGAAGGTGTCTCCGAGCTCCTTGAACTCGTCCTCGGGCCCTTCCAGCGCCAGACGACGGTGGAGGTTCGTCGCCGATATGTCTTTCGCCGCGCTCGTGATCGTGCGCAACGGACGCAACACCCTCCCGGCGACCCACCACCCGAGCGCTGTCGAGATGACCGCCATGATCGCAAGCGCGATCACCGAGACGAACGCGAGCACCTTCAGGTCGGCCTTACGCTGATTCGGGTCGAGCACCAACCTCGAGCCGGTTGGCCCGGGGAGCGCTTCAGAGACTTCGGGGCCTCCCGGGGAGCCTGCTGGGGGGCCGCCTTCGAGACCGCCGGGCTGGGCGGCCCCGTGCACGACCCGCGTATAGGAGGCATGCGTGCGCGACACGCCGGCATACGTGAGCGCCAGCACCGTTGCGCCGGATATGAAGAACAGCCCGCCGTAGAGCACGGCGAGACGCAGGCGGATCGTGCGCCGCGGTAGGCGCAGCCGTCGCGTCCTGGGAGCCTCGGGGGCGGTTGCGCTCATATCCGGTAACCGGACCTGGCGATCGTCTCGATGAGTGGTGGATCGCCGAGCTTGGCGCGCAAACGGCTGACCGTGATCTTGACGGCATTGGTGAACGGATCGGCGGCCTCGTCCCACACGCGCGCGAGCAGCTCCTCGGCGGAGACGCTGCGACCCTGGGAGGCGAGCAGCAGCTCGAGCACGCCGAACTCCTTCGGGGCCAGCTCAATCTCCCGGCCGCCACGCGAGACACGGCGCCGCGAAGGGTCGAGCACGAGGTCCCCGTGGCGCAGCAGCGGCGGAATCGCCGGCTGAGCGCGGCGCACCAACGCGCCGATGCGCGCGATCAGAACGGGAAAGTCAAATGGCTTTGGCAGGTAGTCGTCGGCGCCGAGGCCGAGCCCGTCGACCAGGTCGTCGACGGTTGCCGCCGCTGTGAGCATCAGCACCCTGCTGCGACACTCGCTGTCCGCCAGCTTGGCGCACAACTCATCGCCGTGCACACCCGGCAGGTCGCGGTCGAGCACGATCACGTCGTAGTCGCCCAGCAGCGCGCGCCCCAGTCCCGCCGAGCCGTCGAGCGCGACGTCCACCGCCATGCTCGTCCGACGCAAGCCCAGCGCGATCGCCTCGGCCATCTCCTCGTCGTCCTCGATCACGAGCACCCGCACGCCATGAGGCTAGCCCTCGACGGTTTCAGCGCGGTATCGCCAAGCGGGCCAGCGTCGATACGTTGCCGAAACCGCGTATGGCGTACAAGCGGCCAGGACCGCCATACGAGCAGCGAAGGAGACGACATGCAACGCCACCCCATCCACAGCAATGGCCGCGGCAACACGACCGCCTACGGGTCGAGGGCGGCTCTGCTGGCCAGCGCGCTCATCGCCCTCGGCATGCTCGTGACGGGCTGCGGGGGCGGCTCGCCGACGGGCGGCGTCGCAAGCCTTGGCTCACACGCGTCAAAGACGTCCACGACGAGCTCGACGGCGGCCGGCTCGACGAGCGGTGGCGAACCCTCGCCAGGCAGCCAGGCCGTGGCATACGCGGCGTGCATGCACACGCACGGCATCCCTAACTTTCCCGAGCCAAAGGTCAGCGAGCACGGCGGCTCAACCAGCATCAAGATGGCCATTCCCGCCCGCGTCGGTCAGAACCCCAGGTTCAAGGCCGCCTCGGAAGCCTGTCGCAAGCTGCTGCCCGGTGGTGGGCCGGGCAACCAGGCTCCGCTGACGCCGGCCGAGCAGGCGCAGTACCTGAGGGCCGCGGCCTGCATCCGCTCGCACGGCGTGCCGAGCTTCCCGGACCCGACGTTCTCCGGCGGCGACGTCCACATCGACAAGAGGGGTCTCGACATGAGCTCTCAGACGTTCAAGGCGGCGGTACGCGCATGCGAATCGCTGATCCCCGGAGGCGCGGGCGGCAACGGGCAGGCGCACAGCGGCTCGACACGGCAAGCGGCGCCCTGATGCCTATGTGCCCGCCGGCTGCGGTCGGTTGAGTGTGAGGATAGGCGCGGCCCGTTCTCAGCTTGCTTTCAGGTTGGTCTGTCAGCATCGGCTTTGTGCGTCTACTGGTGGTTGACGACGACCGCTCCGTCCGCGAGGCGCTCGAGCTGTTGCTCGACCTCAACGGGTTCGCCGTGGCCAGCGCGGCGGACGGTGGGGAGGCGATTCGCGCACTGGCGCTGGAGCGCCACGATGCGGTGATCCTCGACGTGCTGATGCCCGGCCTGGACGGCCTGGAGGTCTGCCGGCGGATACGCGCGACCGGCGATCGCACGCCCGTGCTGATGCTGACCGCTCGGGCCGAGGTGTCCGAGCGCGTGGCGGGGTTGGAGGCCGGGGCCGACGACTACCTGGCCAAGCCGTTCGCCGGCGAGGAGCTGATCGCCCGCCTGCGCGCCCTTCTGCGGCGCACCGGCTGGGAGGGCAACGAGGAGACCTTGCGCTTCGAGGACCTGGAGCTGGACCCCGTCGCTCACGAGGCGCGCCGCGCGGGCCGCCCGATCGAGCTGACGCGCACCGAGTTTCTGCTGCTGGAGCTGCTCATGCGCCACCCTCGCCAGGTGCTTTCGCGTACGAAGATCTTCGAGAGCGTTTGGGGCTATGACTTCGGGCCGGCGTCGAACTCGCTGGAGGTGTACGTCGGCTATCTGCGGCGCAAGACCGAGGCTTGCGGGGAGCCTCGCGTGGTACACACGGTCCGGGGGGTCGGCTACGTGTTGAGGTCCTCGTGAGATGAGCCTCGCCACGCGCCAACCAAAGGCTCTCCTATGAGCTTTCGCCAGCGCATGGTGCTGCTCGCGGCCGGCGCGGTGGCTGCGGCGATCGTCATCGCCTCGGTCGTGGTGTACCTCTTGACCGGCGGTGGGCTGCGCGGGCAGATCGACGCGAGCCTGCGCGAGAAGCTGACGCCCGGCCCGCAGGCCGTTCAGATCCAGTCCTTCACCGTCTCACCCGCCGCCGCCGCGAAGCTGCAGCGGGAAGACGGGCTGCCGCCCCAGGGGCTGCCGCGGATCCTGTTCGGGGGCTTGGCGACGGCGGGGAAGGCCTACATGGTCAAGCGGGGATCGCTGCGCGGAGCGGAAGGTCCCCTCGGGGAAACGGTCTCCATCAAAGGCAACACCGCGTTCGTGCCGGCCGTCTCGTTTCCAAAGCCGCCCGCGGCGGAGGTCCACGCGGCGGGCGCCTCCAGCCAAATCGTCAAGCTCGTGCTGCCTAATCGAACGGTGGGCGGCCCGACCGGCTACGCCCAGCTCGTGCCGCCCAGCGGGCATGTCCTGCGCACCGAAGGCAGCGGCTCGCTGCTTCCCGTGACAGCCGCCACACGCGCGGTGGCACAGGGCCGGCGCGGCGCCTTCTTCTCGAACGCCACCATCGCGGGAACACCCGTGAGAATCCTCACCGAGCGCGCGCCCGAAGAAGGTGTATGGCAGGTGGCGCTGCCGCTGACCGACGTGAACAACACGCTCGCGCACCTGGAGCTGGTGCTGGCGCTCGTGTCCCTGGGCGGCGTCGCGCTCGCGGCGGCGCTCGGGCTGCTCGTGTCACGCACCGCGCTGATTCCTGTCAGGCGCCTGACGGGCGCCGCCGAGCGCGTCGCGCGCACGCAGGATCTCGGCCACCGCATCGAGGCCGGCCGCGACGACGACCTCGGGCGCCTGGCTGAAAGTTTCAACACTATGCTCGCGGCGCTCGAGCGCTCGCGCCTTGCTCAACGCCGGCTCGTGTCCGATGCCTCGCACGAGCTGCGCACGCCGCTGACGAGCATTCAGGCGAATCTGGACGCGCTCGCGATCGGCGAGAAGCTGCCGGCACACGAACGGGCACGAGTCTTGAGCGACGCGAGGGCGCAGTTGCGGGATCTGGCGGTGCTGGTGGGCGATCTGGTGGACCTCTCCAAGACCGAGGTGCAGGAGATCGAGGTCGAGGACGTGCGCTTGGATCTCGCCGCCGCGGGCGCGATCGAGCGGGCGCGATTGCACGCGCCACAGTGCCGCTTCGCGCTCGACACCGAGCCATGCCTCGTTCGCGCAGCGCCCGCGCGGCTGGAGCGCGCGATCGCGAACCTGCTCGACAACGCGTGCAAGCACAACCCGTCCGCTCCCACGAGCGACCCCGTCGAAGTGCGTGTGCGCGAGGGTGTGCTGGAGGTGCGCGACCACGGCCCCGGGATAGCCGCGGAGGACCTCCCTCGCGTGTTCGACCGCTTCTACCGCGCGCCCGACGCCCGGGCGCGCGCGGGGTCAGGCCTCGGCTTGGCGATCGTGCGCCAGTTCGCCGAGACTCACGGCGGCGCCGTACACGCCGCCAGCGACCCCGGTGGCGGAGCACGGTTGACGCTCGAGCTCCCGCCGCTTGCGATGACCGCCGACGAGCTCACCACATCCGAGCCCCCCGCCCCCACGGCTTCCGGTGCCATTTAGGAAGTTCCTCGCCTGCTCTCAGCCAATTCTCAGGTTGACTCCCGCATGATGTCCGCGTGGCGAGGACTCGCGAAGACAGGGGCATGACCAAAACGGGCCTGAGCCTCGCGGCGCTCGCGAGCGCCGCACTGCTTCTCGCCGGCTGCGGCGGGGGGTCCTCCCCGAACGGAGGCGTCGCGCGCCTCGGCTCAGGCGCGGGATCTGGCGCGACCGCCACCCGGGGCGCAGCCGCGCCAGGCTCCGGCTCGCTGGAAGCGCAGGCGCTCGCGTTCGCCGGCTGCATGCGCTCAAGCGGCGTGCCCAACTTCCCGGACCCGTCCGGGGGCGGCGGCTTTCTCTTCCGCAAGAGCGCCGGAGTCGATCCCTCATCGCTCTCTTACGCGGCGGCGCAGGCGAAGTGCAAGAAGTACCTGCCAACCGGACCCGGCTCAGGGCCGCCCCCCTCCGCGCAAACGCTGGCGCATTACCTGAAGGTCGCGCAGTGCATGCGCTCCCACGGCGTGCCCGACTTCCCCGACCCCAGGATCTCGCTCCCCTCCAACCCCCGGGCCGCCCTGGGCCCGGGCGGCGGCATCATCAGCGACATCGAAGGAGTGATCCTCGTGTTCCCCGGAACGATCAACCAGCAGTCGTCCCAGTTCACGCATGCGGCGGCGACGTGCGCGTTTCCGCTGCACAACCACTGATGAGACCGAGCTCACCACCAACGAGGACCCGGAGGGCAGCGCCACCCGGAACGACGACGACCCACCACGTAGGCGAAGGAGACCGATCCATGACGAGAACCACCCTCACCCTGACCGCGCTCGCCTGCGCCGCCATGATCGGCGCCGGCTGCGGGGGCTCCTCCCCGAGCGCCGGCGTGGCGCACCTCTCCTCTGGCTCCGCGAGCAACTCGAGCGCGGCCGGCGGCAGCTCCTCTACCTCGGAAGGCAGGCCCACCCAGCAGCAGATGGTCGCCTTCTCGCAGTGCATGCGCACCCACGGCGTCCCGAGCTTCCCCGAACCGACCGAAGGCCAGCTGCTCATCCGCGATCGCAACGGGCACGGGAGCGGACTCGATCCGGGCTCGGCGCGGTTCCAGGCCGCGCGGAAGGTGTGCGGCAAGCTGCTGCCCAACGGCGGAATGCCCACCCCGGCGGAGCAGGCCAAGATGCAGGAAGCGGCGCTCAAGTTCTCGCAGTGCATGCGCACCCACGGAGTTCCCAGCTTCCCCGATCCCGAATTCTCCCACGGCGGCGGCGCCGTACGGCTGAAGGCAAGGAGCGGTGGCCCGGGCGGGATCGATCCCAGCTCGCCCCAGTTCCAGGCCGCCCAGAAGGCCTGCCAGTCGATCCTGCCCCTTCCGAAGGGCGCCAAGGGCGGCCCGGGTGCAAGCGGCAACATCGGCATCGGCATCGGCGGGCCCAAGGGCGGCTGATGCGGCGCGCTTTCAGTGAACGTTGTCAACTACCAACGGTGAGCGCGCGAGTGGGACGAGCGCTTTCCACGGGGTGCATTGAGATCGGCGATACCTTCCCGAAACCGTCGATGCCGTACAAGCAGGGCGGCGCGCGATCTCGCGCGCGGCACGCGGGACGACATGCGGGATGACGAGAAACTCATGAACAAGCGGTGGCTCGCGATCGTGGGATTGGCACTCGCCGTGGCCGTCGTGGCGCTGATCGCCACCAACCCATTCGGCGGCGCGGCGAAAGCGAACGGCGGCGTCGCCGACAACGCCACCGCGATCGCTCTGGTGACGGTGAAGCGGCAGTCGCTCTCCCAGCAGACGCAGGTGAGCGGCACGCTCGGCTACGCGGGCTCGTCCAGCATCAGGGCGCCGTCCGGCACCGCGCCCTCCGCCGTCCAGCAGGCCGCCGGGCAGGTGGAAGGCGCCGAAGCGACCCTCGCGGCAGCGCGGGCGACGCTCGCCTCCGACACAAAGTCGCGCGCGGGCGAGCAGGCGACGCTCGCGGCGGCGCGGGCCAGGGAGCGGGTCGACTGCGCGGGGGACGGAGCGGCCGAAGCCGCCTCCGTTCACTCCCCGTCGAGCGGCGAAGGCACGCCCGGCGTCTCCACCCCCGGTTCCTCCACCCCCGGCGCCTCCAGTTCGGGCACGTGCTCGGGCGGCGTCCAGGCGGTGTCCGCGGCACAGCAACAGGTCACCAGCGCCGCCGCCAAGGTGAGCGCCGACCGCGCCCAGGTGTCCTCAGCGGAAAAACAGCTAACAAGCACGCAATCCGACTCCTCCACCGCGCGGTCCTCGGCCGCCCTCTACGGCCAGGGCTCCATGTTCACCGCGCTTCCCCCGGTCGGGCGGATCGTAAGGCGCGGGCAGAGCCTGTATGAGATCGGCGGGCAGCCCGTGCTCTTGCTCTACGGCGCGGTGACGCCGACGCGGGCGTTCGTCGCGGGGATGTCCCCGGGACGCGACGTGGCCGAGCTGAACGCGAACCTCGACGCGCTCGGCTACGGACAGGGGCTCGCGGGCGAGGATTTCACCGCCGCCACCGCGTCGGCCGTCCGCGCGCTGCAGTCGGCGCACGGCGCTTCCGTCACCGGCGAGCTGCTGCTGGGATCGGTCGTGTTCGAGCCGGGAGCGGTGCGCGTCACGAGCGTCACAGCGACGGTGGGCTCGGCCGTGATGCCCGGGCCGGTGCTCGCCGTGACCTCCACCGCGCGTCAGGTCAAGCTTGCGCTCGACGCCTCCCAGCAGGGGAGCGTCAAGGTGGGCGACGCCGTCACGATCACGCTGCCGAACAACGAAACCACGCCGGGGAGGATCACCTACGTGTCCAGTGTCGCCACCTCGCCGTCGTCCTCGGGCGGTCACGGCGGCGGCGGCGAAGAAGAAGGCGCCCCCACAGTGGAAGTCCGCGTCACCCCCAGCGACCCGGCCGCGACGGGCCACCTGGACCAGGCGCCCGTGAACGTCGAGATCACGACCGAAAGCGTCGAAGGCGTGCTGGCGGTTCCCGTCGACGCGCTGCTGGCGCTCGCCGGGGGCGGGTACGCGGTCGAGGTGGCAGAAGGCGGCGTACACCGTCTCGTGGCCGTCACGCCGGGGCTGTTCGACGACGCGGAAGGGCTCGTGCAGGTCAGCGGCCGGGGTTTGTCCGCCGGCGTGCGCGTGGTGGTGCCGGCAACGTCATGAGACCGCCGAGCAGAGACGCCCTATGAGCACGGCGACGATGAGCTTCACGCGCGCTAACGGCGACGAGGTGGCGACGGTGCTCGAGCTGCGCGACGTCAGCAAGGTCTACGGCGCGGAGCCGCCCGTGTACGCGCTGCGAGAGGTCAGCTTCGCGGTGCGCGAGGGCGAGCTGGTCGCGATCGTCGGCCCTTCTGGCTCGGGCAAGACGACGCTGCTGCACGTGATCGGCACGCTCGAGCGCCCGAGCGCCGGGGTGGTCTCGATCACCGGCCTCGACGCAGCGGGACTGTCCGATCGTGAGCTCGCGGCCCTGCGGGCCACGCGCATCGGCTTCGTCTTCCAGCAGTTCTTCCTCGCCGAGCACTCCACGGCGCTGGAGAACGTCGCCGACGGGCTGCTGTACGCGGGCGTCGCCGCCGCCGAGCGCCGCGAGCGCGCCGCTGCGGCACTCGCGCGGGTCGGGCTCGCCGAGCGCGCCGCCTTCCGCCCGAGCAAGCTCTCCGGTGGCGAGCGCCAGCGTGTCGCGATCGCGCGCGCCCTGGTCGGCCGGCCGGCGATCGTGCTCGCCGACGAGCCCACCGGCAACCTCGACAGCGCCTCCGGGGTGGGTGTGCTGGAGCTGCTGGAAGAGCTGAACGCCCAGGGCGCCACGATCCTCGTCATAACCCACGACCACGACCTCGCCGCTCGCCTGCCCCGGCGCGTCCAAGTGCTCGACGGTCGCATCGTCTCCGATTCCGGCGCTCCGGGAGCGCTCAGCCGATGACCTCGCGACGTCCCGCAGCGCTCGCGTTCGTTCTCCTCGTCGGCCTCGGCGCCTGGGCAAGCGCGATCGCCGGCGCTCCCGCTCCCGCCTCGGCGCAGATCGGCGGCCCGCAGAGCGGAGCGGGCGGGGCGGGATCGCCGTCTACGGACGTGCCGAGCTGCCCTTCGCCCAACCCCCCCAACCAGCTTACGCTCGTCGGAGGGACCCCACAGACCGCCATGCTCGGCACCGCCTTCGCGGGCGCCTTGCAGGTCGCGCTCTCGAACAGCGACGGCTGCGCCGTAACCGGTACGGCCGGCGTAGCGGTGACGTTCAGCGCGCCCGCGGGCGGCGCCGGCGGGGTGTTCTCGGCCAGCGGCTCGAACACCGTCATTGTCGGGGCGGACGCTTCGGGCAATGTGACCGCGCCGACGTTCACCGCCAACTACACCCAGGGCAGCTACACGGTCACCGCAAGCTCACAGTACGGAGCTGTCTCGTTCAGCCTGACCAACGCCGCCGCCCGGGGCACCTGGTGCCCGACGCTCGGCAAGCTGGCGTCCGGCTCGGCAGGGCCGCCCGTCAAGCTGACCGCGGGCGTCGGTTCGACACAGGCCACCCGTGCCGGAACCGGCTTTCCGATCCGGCTGGCCGTCACCGTCACCGACGCGGAGGAGAACCCGGTCGCCGGAGCGCTGGTCACGTTCTCGGCGCCCGCTCATGGCGCGAGCGGTCGCTTCATGATCCGTTCTCACGCAGCCCGCGACCATCGCTTCAGGGTTTCCCACAGACGCACGGCCCACGTCAAGACCGATGTCTGTGGCATCGCCCTCGCGCCCCCGTTCAAGGCGAATCGCAAGCCGGGTGGCTATGTCGTCAAGGCGAGCGTCGAGCCCGCACGGCCAGCGGCGTTCGCGCTCGTCAACGAAGCTCGGTGATGGCACGGTGAGAACCAGCGTGAGGGCACGGTGAGCGCCGTCGCCGACCGCACCCGCACCCATGCGCGCGCCGCGGACCTGGCCCCGAGGAAGCTGCGAGTCTCCGACCTCGCCCGTGTGGCGAGCGTGGGTCTGCGCACCAGGCGGATGCGCGCCGCGCTCTCGGCGCTCGGGATCGCGATCGGGGTCGCCGCGATCGTTGCGGTGCTCGGCCTGTCCGCCTCCAGCCAGGCGGGGCTGCTCGAAGAGATCGACCGGCTCGGGACGAACCTGCTGACCGTCACCAACGGCCAGAGCTTCGCCGGCAAGACCGCGGAGCTGCCGCTGGTGGCGCCGGCGATGATCGCCCGCATCGAGCCCGTCGAAAGCGTCGCGGAGACGGGGAAAGTCGAAGGGAAGGTGTACCGCTCTCCGCTGATTCCCACCGTCGAAACCAATGCGCTGGAAATCCAGGCGGCGAGCCTCGGCCTGCTGCACACGCTCGGCGTCCAGGTCGTGCAGGGCCGCTACCTGAACGCCGCCACCGCCCGGGAGCCGGTGGCGGTGCTCGGGTACGCCGCCGCGCAGCGGATGGGCATCGATCGCATCTACCCGGGCGAGCGCATCTGGGCCGCCGACCAGTGGCTGTACCTCGCAGGAATCGTCGGCCCGTCGGTGCTGGCGCCCGGAATCGAAAGCTCGGTGCTCGTCGGCTTCAAGGCCGCCGAACGCTACCTGCACTTCAACGGGCACCCCAACACCGTCTACCTGCGCGCCCAGGACAGCCAGGTCGCCGCCGTTCAATCGGTGCTCGCCGCCACCGCGAATCCACAGGCCCCCAACGAAGTCGACGTCAGCCAACCGTCCGCGACACTCACCGCCCGTGCCGAGGCCCAGAGCGCGCTGAACGGCCTGTTCCTCGGACTCGGCGCGGTCGCGCTGCTGGTGGGCGCCGTCGGCGTCGCCAACATCATGGTCATCTCCGTGCTCGAACGCCGCTCGGAGATCGGTCTGCGCCGCGCGCTCGGCGCCACGCGCGGGCAGATCCGCACCCAATTCCTCTCAGAGTCGATCCTGCTCGCGCTCGGCGGCGGCGTCGTCGGCATCGCCGCGGGCGCGCTGGCAACGGCGATCTACGCCTCCACCAAGGGCTGGACGATCGTCGTGCCCACCGTCGCCTGGGCCGGCGGGCTCGGCGCCGCGCTCTTGATCGGCGCGCTCGCCGGCTTGCTCCCCGCGCTGCGCGCCGCCCGGCTGTCGCCGACCGAAGCGTTGCGGACGGTTTGAGAGGGCACGCTCAGAATCCTGCCGCTCAGGCGGTGATCCCGCGGATGTCGAGCTTGGCGACGAGCTCGGGGTCGTTGAACACGTCGATCGCCACCGCGCGGTCGCCGAGCACTGTGAATGCCAGCACCGCAAAGGGCTGCTCGCCGTCGAACGCCACCACGCCGGCGGCGCCGTTCACCAGCGCCGGGCGCACGTACGGCGCGAAACGCCGGGCGCTCATCGCCCCTCGCGCGACCTGCTCGGCGCCGTGCAGTTCGAGTGGGTCGGCGTCGCGACGATGGGCGCGGAGAACCACATCCGGGTCGAGCACCGCCACCAGCGCCTCCAGGTCGCCCTCCCGTGCTGCGGCGAAATAAGCGTCGACAACCGCCTGCTGGCGGGTCAGGTCCGGATCCGGCGCCGGCGCCGCCTCGCGCACGCGGCGCCGCGCGCGGCTGGCGAGCTGGCGGGTCGCCTGCGGTGAGCGCTCCACCATCGCGGCGATCTCCTCGAAGGGCACCGCGAACATGTCGTGCAGCACGAACGCGATCCGCTCGGCCGGACTGAGCGTGTCCAAGACGACCTGCAGCGCGATCCCCACCGAGTCCGCCAGCAACGCCTCGTGCTCGGGATCCGTTCCAGCCGCCGGGTCGTCGATGATCGGCTCCGGCCTCAAGCCCTCGAGAGGCTGCTCACTGCGGGTACGGCGGGACCGCAGCATGTTCAGGCAGATCCGGGCGAGCACCGTCCTCAGCCACGCCTCGAGGCTGTCGATCTGCTCGGCGTCGGTCCGCTGCAGCCGTAGCCACGCCTCCTGCACGGCGTCGTCGGCCTCGCTCAACGAGCCGAGGATCCGGTAGGCCACCGCCCGCAACTGGGGTCGCTGACGGTCGAAGCTATCGGCGAGCTCGAGTTCGTTCATGGCTGTCACATCGTCACCGTCTCGCGGGTCATACCCGATAGACCCCCCAACCCCAACCAATGTGACAGGAGGTGCCCGATGGCACGCATCCAGGGAGTATCGAAGAGCAAGGCCGGGCCGATGGTCAGGCTCGTCTACAGGTTTGGACCGAGGATGATGAAGAAGCTGACCGGTCGCGGGCCGCAGAGCGGCAGCGGGATCGAGCCGATGGAGATCTGGGCCCACCAGCCGAAGATGATGATGGGGATGGGCAAGTTCAACCAGGCTGTGCGCAAGGGGAAGTCCGTCGATGAGCGGCTCAAGAACCTGATCGAGCTGAAGGGCGCGCAGATGATCGGCTGCGAGTTCTGTGTCGACCTCGGCTCACAGATCTGTCGTAACTCCGGCTTCTCCGACGAGGAGCTCTTGGCATTGCCGCGCTACCGCCACAGCAACCTGTTCACAGAGCGCGAGAAGCTGGCGCTCGACTACGCGGTCGCTGTGATGTGCACGCCGGTGGAGGTCACCGACGAGTTGTTCGCCCGGATGAAGGATCACTTCAGCGACGCCGAGCTCGTCGAGATCACCGCACTGCTGACGCTCGTCAACCTCGATCGCTTCAACGCAGCCTTCGGGATCGACTCGGCCGGGTTCAGCGAGGGCATGGTCTGCGTGCCGCCGGACCGCCCCGCCGCAAGCCCCGAACTGGCATGAAATCCAGGCCCCGATCTGCCAGGATCGTGAGTGTCCCCGTCCCAAAGGAGAACCCATGCCCGAGTACGCCCCCGGGACCCCGTCCTGGATCGAACTTTCCTCACCAGACACCAACGCTTCCGCCGAGTTCTACCGCGAGCTCATGGGCTGGAACCCGACAGAGCCGGGGCCGGCCGAGACCGGTGGATACCGCATGTTCCAGCAGGAAGGCAAGAACATCGCCGGCTTGATGGGGATCATGCAGGAGGGACAGCCCAACGCCTGGTCCACTTATATAAGCGTCGCCGACGCCGATGACACAGCCGCCAAGGTCAAGGCGGCCGGCGGCACCGAGGTTGTGGCGCCGATGGATGTGATGGACATTGGGAGGATGGCCGTCTTCGCCGATCCCACCGGCGCGGTGTTCGGCGTTTGGCAACCCAAGACCTTCGCCGGCGCCGACCTCGTCAACGAGCCCAACTCGCTGTGCTGGAACGAGGTGCTCACCCGTGACGCCGACACCAACAAGGCTTTCTACACGGCCGTCTTCGGCTGGGAGGGGCGTCCCCCCGCGTTCGAGGGCGCGCCTCAGACCTACACGGTTTGGGAGATAGGCGGGAAACAGGTCGGGGGCATGATGCAGATGACCGACGAGTACTTCCCAGCCGAGATCCCGCCGCACTGGGGCGTCTGCTTCGCGGTCGCCGACTGCGACGCCATCGTCGCCAAGGCCCGCGCGCTCGGGGCAACCGTCACGAACGCGCCGATGGACATGCCGATCGGACGCTTCGCCGGCCTGATCGATCCCCAGGGAGCCTCCTTTACTGTGATGCAACCGGCCCCCACCGCCTGACCCGCCCCTCCGGCTGTGCGCGTCAGGCCTCCAACTCGAGCTTGAGCTCACACATGTCCACGGAGGCGCGCGCACCTGGAGTTTCTGAGGAATCCATCGCGTTGAACGCCTGGGCGCCCGCCGCCATATCCTCGGCCGTGGCAAAGTGCTGGAGCACCACCGCCGTGCTCTGATCCTCGTCGAACAGCATCGTCAAGCCCGTGGCGGGCACTCCGGGGGGTGGCCCGTCTGACTCTCTTATGCGGGCCAACAAGCCTTCCATCCGCTCGGCGTTCACATCGGTGAACCTCACGACACGTACATACATGGGGGCCTCCTCGTGTTCGGGGTGTGTACCCAAACATATACCCGGGCAGCCCCCAAACGGAAAGGCCGCGACAGGATGGAAGCTGCTGACGGGCTCCGCTTCGAAAAGGCCTGACTACCGCTCAGTGAGCTGCACGATCGGGATCGCGCGGTTCGCCTTCGCCGCTTCGTCACGGTAGGTCGCGTACGGCGCAAAGACCCGGTCTGCGAGCCTCCAGATCCGTTCGCGTTCTGACTCTTCGCTCACGACCGCGGCCCGCATCGGGATGCCGCCGAATGTGACGTCGGGGTGGGCGCGGAGATTGTGAAACCACGCCGGGTGCTTCTCGGCGCCGGCCTTCGAGGCGACGATCGTCACCTTCTCACCGTCGTGGAAGTAGATGACCGCATTACGTCTCACCGCGCCGCTCTTTGCGCCCCGGGTCTCGAGCAGCGCGGTGGGGAGGACGAGCCCCATGCCCAGGTGCCCCCGGGTTGCACGCAATAGGTATGGATCAACCTTCCACATCACCTTCGCCGAGATGAGCCTCCCCAGGCGGGTGCTGGAAAGAGCGGCATAGGAACGAGTGAACCAGCTGCGCTTACGGTTGGGGTCGACGTGCTTCAGCCGGGCGGGCACCGCATGATTCTCCCATACGACCAACGCCCGCACAGTGTTGGTCACAGCTCAAATCGACCAAGTCGGCCAGCGGCTAATACGCACGAGCGACTATCGCTAGGAGCCCGGTCTCCTGCTCGCCCTCCGGGAGCGAACCGTCCTCGCGTTGCAGGCAACGCACGCTCACGCCCTGGTCGAGCAACGTGCGCTCGCCGTCTGAGCCGAGCAGCTCCCAGGGGATGCGCGCCACGCCGCTCCTACCCGCCTCCCCGGCCTCTTCGACGGTGGTCGCGTCCACGAGCGAGCCGTCACGGAAGCGGGTGGCCTGCGCGAGCATGTCGCCTTGCATCTGCTCGAGCAGCTGGGGAACCGCGGCGGCTGCATGCTCGAACGCGATGGTCTGCGGCTCCCGCTGGTCGCGCCTGCCGAGCGTTATGTTGCCCTCCTTGAGGTCGCGTGGGCCCACGTCGATGCGCACCGGCACGCCCTTGAGCTCCCAATCGGTGGCGCGGCGGCCGAAGCCTACGTGCACGGCGTCGTCGAGCTTCACGCGCACCCCGAGCGCTTTCAGTTGCTCGACCAGCTGCGCCGCGCTCTCGCCCGCGCCATCCTCGTCTCGCACCACCACAACCACCGCTTGAATGGGGGCCACCCGGGGCGGCACGCGCAGCCCGCGCTCGTCGCCGTGGGCCATGATGAGCCCGCCCACCATGCGTGTGGAGGACCCCCACGAGGTGGTCCAAGCGTGCTGCACCTCGCCCTCGGGGTCGGTGTAGGTGATGTCGAACGCCTTCGCGAAGTTCTGCCCCAGCTCGTGGCTGGTGGCGAGTTGCAGTGCCTTGCGGTCGCCCATGATGCCCTCGCACGCGAACGTGTTGATCGCGCCCGCGAAGCGCTCGGCGGCTGGCTGCTGGCCGGACGCGAGCCGCCAATCATCGCGCGACGACCACTCGAATAGGCCGCGTCGCGCCGTTGGCCCGCCGCCACCGCGGCTCCAGCCGGCTGCGCGCATCGCCAACGCACAGAACGTCACGAGCAAAGGTCTGCGCCGTCACGTGGGCACCCCCCGCCCCAGCGCCGCGCGGCGGCTGACGTCGTGGAAAATCTCGCGGGAGCTGTCGATTTCGGCCGTTCTCGTTCGACGTCCGGTTAGAAGCCACCCCACACGACACGACGAGGAGACACCAATGCGTTTCATGGTTCTAGTTCCCGGGAGCCCCGAATCCGAGGCGGGCGAGATGCCCAGCACCGAGATCCTGGGGGCGATGACGAAGTACAACGAAGAGCTCGTGAAGTCGGGCG
The DNA here is from genome assembly GCA_963714635.1 of uncultured Solirubrobacterales bacterium. Taxonomy (GTDB): domain Bacteria; phylum Actinomycetota; class Thermoleophilia; order Solirubrobacterales; family Solirubrobacteraceae; genus Palsa-744. The sequence goes on from CAVQPM010000008.1 coordinate 108,706, forward strand.
TGATGCTGGCCGGCGAGGGCCTGCACCCGACCTCCAAGGGCGCAAAGATCCGCTTCAACGGCAGCGAGCGCACCGTCATCGACGGGCCCTTCACCGAGGCCAAGGAGCTCGTGGCGGGCTACTGGGTCTGGGAGTGCGCGTCGCGCGAGGAGGCGATCGAGTGGCTCAAGCGAGCGCCGTTTGACGGCGGTGTCGAGATCGAGTTGCGCCAGATCTTCGAGGCTGAGGACTTCGGCGAGCAGCTGACGCCGGAGCTGCGCGAGGCCAACGAGCGGTTGCGCGAGCAGACGGCCCAGAATTAGGCCCGCCCACCCGTGAGCCCGTCGGCCACCCATCGTGCGATCGACGCCGTCTGGCGTATCGAGTCGGCCCGGTTGATAGCCGGGCTGACTCGCATCGTGCGCGACGTGGCGGTGGCCGAGGACCTGGCCCAGGACGCACTCGTAGCCGCGCTCGAGCAGTGGCCTGAGTCGGGGATCCCCGACAAGGAGGATGTCCCGGCCGGCGTGGAACTTTGGTGGCGGCCCAGGTGTGACTGTCAGACGGTGACGAGCGTAGCGGCCTCCTCGGTGGTGTGTGTCGTGGTGGGCTGGGCGATCTCGCGTTCGACGGTGAGGGCGAGCTTGGCGAGATCGGCATGACCGGCGATTCGCCGGAATTGCCGCTCGGCCTCGAGCATCCCGGCGGCCGTCCATCTGAGGCACATCTCACCGGACTGCCAGCGCTTGACGTTGCGCGAGCTGCGGCGGATGCACTCGATCATCGACTCGCATGGGTTGGTGCTTTGTAGCGTGCGCTTCAGCGTGCCCTTCACGCCGAGACGGGTCACGGTGAGCGTCTCCTGCATCCCCTCGCTCAGGGATGAGGCAGCGCCCGGGTGGGAGCGCTCGAGCTCCGCGGCGAGCGCCTGGAGTTCTGCGAGGGCTTGGCGATAATCCTCACGCGCCCACGCGCGGCGCAGCCGCCGCTTGACCTCTGGCCGGTCACGCTCGGGGAGGTGATCGAGCACGTTGCGCTCCTTGTGACGGACACACCGATGAACTGGTGTGCGGGGGCCGAGGACCGCGTTCACGGCGGCTCGCAGCGCCTTGGAGCCGTCGATCACGACCAGCACGCCCTGCTCGACATCCAGGCCACGCTCCACGAGATCGGACACCAGCGAGGTCGCGAGCGTCTTGTTCTCCGTGGAGCCCTCCCACAAGCCGAGCGGGACCTTCACGCCCTCAGTGGTGATCCCGAGCGCGACGACGTTCGTGTGGTCCTTCAAGACGATCCCGTCGAGCATCAGCACCGCGAGGCGCACGTCCTCCAGCCGACGGCTCATCAGTGCCTTGAGCGTCTCGGCGGTGCGCGCGACAAACGTGCGCGAGACAGCTGACTTCGACGTTGAGCGCGCCTCGGCCTCGACCTGCTCGCCGACCGGCTCCTGGGTGCGCACGAACCGGCGGGTAGAGACGCCCGCGAGCATCCGCTCCAGCACGACAGCGCTCAACGCGTCACGGCTGGCGAAGTGCTCGTAGGTCTCGACCGGCACCTCGCCGCCGGCGTCCTTGGCGCGCATCCGCGGCCGCTGGACCCCGACCCGGCGTGAGCCGAGCGTCACCTCACCCTCGTCTGAGCCGTGACGGTAGGCGACCCGCGCAGGGTCATGCTTGCCCCTGGGGCCGCAGATCTCCTCGACCTCCTCGCTCATCAGCTCGTGCATCACCCCGAGCCCGACACCCACGCTCAGCGCGAGCAGACCCTCCCTCGCCGCGCCGACCAGATCCCCCAGCGCGGCCTGCACCCGCTCGGGCAGCACCGACGCCTGCATCGGCGCGTCCTCGCTCGCATGTACCTTCTTCATGGCGGTTCCTCCTGTCTCGAATGGACCGATTTCGCACTCGCCACGGTCGCAACACGACCGGACGAGGCGGGAGGACCGCCACTTCAAGTTCTACGCCAGGTGGGACAACCTCCCGACAAGCCCGGCGCATGGCTGATGGCCACCGCCAAGCGTCGGGGCATCGATGAGCTGCGCCGGCGTGTCACGCTCGAGCGTAAGCGGGCGCTGATCGGGCGCGAGCTGGAAATCCTGCAGCGGCTCGACCGAGTCGACGTGGCCGCACGGGTCGACGAGATCGAGGACGACGTCCTGCGCCTGATCTTCATGACCTGCCATCCAGTCTTGTCGCGGGAGGCGCGGGTCGCGTTGACGCTGCGTCTGCTCGGCGGCCTCTCGACACCGGAGATCGCGCGTGCGTTCCTCGTCTCCGAGGGCACGGTCGCGCAGCGCATCGTTCGTGCCAAGCGCACGCTCGCCGAGGCGCGCGTGCCGTTTGAGGTCCCCGGTGGTGACGAGCCGGCCGAGCGTCTGTCGGCGGTGCTGGAGGTGATCTATCTGGTGTTCAACGAGGGCTACGCGGCGACTGCGGGCGAGCACTGGATCCGCCCGGCGCTGTGCGCGGACGCGCTGCGCCTGGGAAGGATCCTCGCGGCGCTGATGCCCCGCAATCCCGAGGTCCACGGCCTGCTGGCCCTAATGGAGCTGCAGGCCTCGCGGTTGCGGGCGCGGGTGGGGTCGCACGGAGAGCCGGTGCGGCTCGCCGATCAGGACCGCGCGCGCTGGGACCATCTGCTCGTGCAGCGGGGTGTGGCCGGTCTGCGGCGGGCCGAGAAGCTCAGCGGCGCGCTGGGGCCGTACACGCTGCAGGCCGCGATCGCCGCCTGCCACGCGCGGGCGCGGAGCGTCGAGGAGACTGACTGGCCACAGATCGTCGCGCTGTACGACGCCCTGGCGGCCCTCACCGGGTCCCCGATCGTGGAGCTCAACCGCGCTGTGGCGGTGACGATGGCCTTCGGCCCCGAGGCTGGGCTCGTACTCGTCGATTCGCTCGCCGATGAGCCCGCGTTGCGTGGCTACCATCTGCTGCCCGGCGTACGCGGCGACGTCCTCCGGCGCCTGGGGCGGCTGGCAGAGGCCCGCGAGGAGTTCGAGCGCGCAGCCGACCTATGCGACAACGCGCGCGAGCGCGAGCTACTGCTCCCGCGCGCGCGCGACATCCGCCGCCTCGGCTCGGCCGCCCTCGATCTCGCCTGGACGGGCGCGGGCCGTTACGACGCCTACTTCGAGCGGGGTGTGAAGGCGTGGGATGTCACGGCCGGCGTGCTCATCTGCGAGCCCGCGGGCCTCATCGTGCGGGATCTCCCGGCCCGCGAGTCTCTGCCGTCGGGCGTGCTCGTGGCCGCGCCGGCCCTCGTCGAGCCGCTGCTCGAGATGGTCGGCTGAGGTCCTCGCAAAGAGGCTCTCGGCGGCGGTTCAGGGCATCGCCATCAGGGTCGCTCGACGGTGGCGCGCCCAACGACAACGCTGCCGGGACCGGCGGTCGGCGTTGCTTCCCGGGGGTTGTAGAGCACTTCGAGGATGACGCTGGGCCCGCATGCGTTGGCGAATACGGCTTCGAGGGGGACGGTGACCGTCGCGCCGGCCCTGACGTCGTGGTCGATGGGGTCGACCGTGGTGCCTTCATGGCATGGCGAGGGGCTCGCGATCGAGTAGCCGCTCAGTGCGTTGGGGACGGCGTAAGGAGCTGTGAACGTGAGCACGGCGCTGTAGCGACCGGGGACGTCGGCGGGGTGCAGATGTACGGTGATGCGGCGATCGAGGTGCATGGAAGGTTCGAGGAATCGGCCGCGGTTGGGTGCCGGCTGAGGACGCGGGCAGGGGTTCGGCGCGCGCGCTGCGATGGCGTCCTGGCAGGTCGTGCCGTCCAGCCTGTAGGTGATCGCGGTGAGCGCCCCGGCGGGATTTGGCAGCGGTGAGCCTCCCGGTCCACTGGCGCCGGAGCTTCCTCCGTAGGTGATTCCATTGCGATTGGGACCGGTCTCGATCCCGGGCAGGACGATCATGTAGGCGCCGGTGCCGGGTTCGACGGTGACCGTGTGAGAACTGCCGTGGTAGCTGTAGGTGACGCTCACGGCGTCGGGGCCGAGCAGGCCGTAGGAGACCCAGCGGTCTCGGGAGAGCGGCCCAAGCTTCCCGATCTCGGGCATAAGGCCGCTTTCGGGGATCCCGGACACTTCAAGGCTCCTGCGAACGCTCTGCGGTTGGCAGCTCGTGGCGCCGGGCTGACGGCCGATTGTGTTGGGCGGCAGCGGATGAAACTGGCCGTCGTCATGAAACGCGCCGTCGAGGCCGAGCACGCCGAGCGTGCCACGATAGAGCCGCCCGACCTGTATGCACACGAGGTCTCTGGTCGTGTGGACGAGTCGCATGCCCCATGGTGGCCCGCCCGCCGGGTCGGCGAAGCTGACGCCGAGCACGCGCGAGCCGCCGCGGGCGGGCACGCCGAGGCCGACCGTGGGGGTCAGCCGCCAGGTCTGCGCGAGCTCGTGGCGGGCAATCCCGAACAACCACGCCCGCGCGCTGCCGAGCTCCGGGCGAAACTGGCCAAGGGAACCCAGGGCAGCCGCGAACACCTCGCCCGTGAGATCGGCCGCGAGATCGCCACGCCCGGACGCCCGGCGAAAGAAACCGAGCAGCGGATCCTCGTAGCGGTCGTAGAACACGCCGAGCGCCTCAGCGTCCCGTAGCCCGATCCGCAACAGCTCCTCATCCGTGCACCTCGACAAGTCTCGTGAACGCATCACAGACATATTGGAGCCACGCCGAAGGTTGTGACAGACTTCCTGACCCTGGCGAGGGATCCGCCTTATCGTGGGCGTAGCGCTATCGGTTGGGGGATCGCGCTGGGACCATTGACGAGAGGATCGAGGATGAAGCGGTTTGTGGGGTTTGGGGGACGGTTGGGTGCGGCCTGTCTGTCGCTCGTTGTGGTGGGCGCATGGCTGCTGCTCGGTGGGTGGGTCAGCCAGGCCACCGCGGCGACCATCGCCTACAGCCCCGAGGACTTCACCTCCGCGCTCGCGCTCACCCAGGGGTCACAGACGTACTCCGGGAAGGAGTACCACGACTACACCAACCACCGTCTCCGGACGGACACCGACCTGCCGTACGACGGCGAGGTCCGGACCGTGTGGACGTTTTACGACCACCACAAGGCGTATACGTACGACTCGCTGTTCAACTCGTGCAGCGACGTGAACATCCCCACGACGGAGACCATGTCCGGCAACGTCACCGACGACTCCGGGAACGACGTGACCAACTTCGTCCAGGACGGAACGCTGGTGGCCGGCGGTCAGACGCTCCAGCGTTGGGTGGGGTCCTCGGGCGGTCAATCGATCGTGGTGGGGCTCGGCCAGCCCCCGGGCGCATCGCCGGGGACGAACACGGTGGTCGTGCGCTCGTCCCCCGCCGGCACCGTGCAGTACACGGCACCGTTCACCAGCGGGGCCCCTGACGCCAGCGTCTTCACCCTCCCTAAGGAGTGTGTCGGAGCGGGTCCACCGGCCGCGATCATCAACACGCCGGCCGGCGGTGCGATCTACGCCGTGCACCAAGCGGTCAGCGCGGACTACACCTGTCAGGGCAACGGGGCCGCGCTGGAACCTGGCGCCGCGGGTTGCTCGGGCCCGGTGGCGGATGGGTCATCGATCGACACCGACACGCCCGGCGTGTACAGCTTCGCCGTGACGGCGACGCAGACGGACACCGAGACCTGGACCGCCACCCGGCACTACACTGTCGCGGCCGCGCCCAGCGCGAGCATCACGACACCCGCAAACGGCGCGACGTATACGCAGGGTCAGGCGGTGAGCTCGAGCTTCGTGTGCAGCGAGGGCGCCAGCGGACCGGGAATCGCGACTTGCGAAGACCAGAACGGCAGCGGTTCAGGCACGGCATTGGACACATCGACCACCGGCTCGCACACGTACACGGTCACCGCGACCAGCAGCGACGGGCAGACCGGGACGGCGAGCGTGACCTACAACGTTGCCGCGCCGCCGTCAGCGTCGATCTTTTACACGGTGGCGGCTGCGCCGTCGGTGTCTGTGTCCACCCCAATGAGCGGCGCCCGGTACGTCAAGGGCCAGAACGTGCCGGCCAGCTTTAGCTGCGCCGAGGGGACCGGCGGTCCGGGAATCGCCTCGTGTGTCGGCACGGTGGCCTCCGGCGCGCCGGTCGACACCTCAACGCCCGGCGGGCACAGCTTCACCGTGACCGCCACCAGCTTGGACGGGCAGGTGACCACCCAGACCGTGACCTATACGGTCCTGTTGCCGACCAACCAGCTGGTCAATCGACCGCGGCTGAAGGCGCATTCCGATGGCAGCTTCATCGTCACAGTCAGGGTGCCGGGGCCGGGCACCGTGAACATCCTGGTCAGCGCGTGGAAGGACAACCTAGTCCACATCGCCCGGCTGCTCAATCCCGCGCCCGGACGGTTCGTGTTCGCCCGCGCACACAAGACCGCCACCGGCCGGGGAACGCTCCAGATCTTCGTCAAACCCAACCCCCGCGGACGGCGACTTGTGAAGCACCACACATACCGCGTCACCCTCCGGCTATGGGTCAGCTACACGCCCACCGGCGGACGCCAACACGACCTCGGCTACTACGGATTACACCTACCGTAATCGGCACTGGCTGGCGCAGCAAGCTCCCGCTCACACACGCAAATGCACCAGCCACAGCGAACGTAAGATCTACTTGGCATTCCACGAGGAGCAATGAAAAGGAAGCGAGACCCATGAAGACGATGACATGTAAACAACTGGGCGGACCATGTGATTTCCCCCACCATGGAGACACCGCGGACGAGGTCATAAAGGCACAAGACAAACATCTAAGGGATGTGGTTGCACAAGGGGACGCAACGCACGAAAGCGCTTTGAAGGAGATGAAGGGCAGGTGGAAGCGCCCCATTTCAGGAATGGGCTGGTACAGGAAGGCCAAGCGTGATTTTGCCGCCCTTCCCGAAGACTGACCTCATGCCCGCTGCCTTTGCAGCGGAATGACCTAGACTCGCGGCGATCACCGCACGCGGCCTGGAGCCCGACGAGCGCAAGACCTACTCGGGCGGTGTACGTCAGCCGCCGATAGTCCGATCCAGCAGCGCGAACAGCTCGGTGAAGTGCCGCTCGGCGGCTGCCTCACCGTAGGCGGCGGTGTCGCTCATCGTGTATCCGTGGGCGGCGCCGTCGTAGAGCTCTGAACGGTACCGCACCCCGGCGTCCGCAAGGGCCTGCTCGAGCGTCGCTACGTGCTCCGGGGTCATGCTCTGGTCGTTGTCGGCATGGCCGAAGTAGAGCTCTGCGGAGATCGCCCCGGCACTCAGGTGCGGACTGTCGACATCGTCGCTCACCAGCCCCCCGGTGTGGAAGGCGGCGAGCGCCGCGACGCGCTCCGGGTAGGCGGCGGCGATCCGCCAGCCGACTCGTCCACCCATGCAATAGCCGGTGATCGCGAACGGCGGGCTTGCGAGCTCGCCGAGATAGCCGAGGTACGCCGCCCCGTCGCCGGCGATCCGCTCCGGCGTCAGTTCCGCCATGGCGGGCCTCAGCCGCGCGAAGAACGGATCCCGCTGTGCGGGGTCCTGCAGATCGGGGATCTCCGTGTTCGACGCCGGGCCGGCGCGATAGAGCACGTTCGGGGCGAGTACGACGAACCCTCGCGCCGCGATGCGGTCGACCATCTCCTGGATCCGGGGACGCAAGCCGAAGGCGTCCATGATGAACAGCACACCCGGGTGGGATCCGTCCTGCCCAGGAGGCCGCGAGAGGTAGGCGTCCGCCATACCGTCCCGGGTGCAGATGTTGACCGTCTCGCCTTTCATCGCTGTCCACTCCCATCATCGCTGGTCGGAGGGACGCAGCTTAAGCTGACCTCATGACGACCAAGGAGAAGCTGCGAGCACAATTCGAGGACTTTCCGAGCAAGAGGCGGAGAACGCGCAGATCGTCGTCAGGCGCCCCGAGCCCGACGTGGTCGGACTGCCCAAGGGTTGGGGAGAGACGCTGACCGGCGAGCCGATGCCGAAGTCGTCGCCGCCGTGCGGCGTGTGCGCGACGAGCACTGAGCGTGCTCGTCCTCGACGCGAACGTCATCGTCGAGGTCACCCTGGAGCAGCTCGGCGCGGGTGGGCGAAGACGTACGACGCCGAGTACCTTGCCCTCGCCCAACTCCTGGGCTGCCGACTGGTAACACTCGACGGACCGTTGTGGCGTGCCACCAGGCAGCGGATACGTCGTCACGCCCGAGGAACTTGCACCCTCTACGAACGAGCCTCCCACAGCATCTGAGGAACCATCCGGTGGCGCCGGCACAACCCAGCCTGACGTAAGGTCTAAGGATCTCTAAAAGTTCTAAAGACCTCTAAGCAGAGGTGATAATCTGTGGTTGTGGTGGCAAACCCGTTCAAGCCCAGCTTCGGTGTCAGCCCTCCCGTGCTGGTCGGCCGTGAGGAGCTGATCGAGGAGTTTGTGGAGGGCCTCGAGGACGGGCCCGGTTCGGCTGCCAGGGCGACGCTCTATACGGGGGCTCGCGGGTCTGGAAAGACGGTGATGCTGAACGCGGTCGAAGACCGCGCGAGGGAGCTGGGCTGGCTCGTCGTGAACGACACCGCCACGCCCGGTTTCGTGGATCGAATCGCCCGTCAGGAGTTGCCAAGACTCCTCGAGAGATTCGACCCGAAGGCGGTTCGGCGCCGTGTCACGGGGATCACGGGGCCGCTGGGAGCAGGCGGCGTGACGTGGAGCACTACGGAGGGTCACGCTCCCGAGGCGACGCTCCGCAGCCAGATCGAGCTCATCACGGATCTGCTGGCCGAGAACGAGACCGGGCTGCTTCTCACGCTCGACGAGATTCATCAGAACCAGATCGCCGAACTGCGGCAACTCGCGGCGACCGTGCAGCACGCTTTCAGGGAGGAACGGCAACTGGCGTTCGTCGGGGCCGGGCTGGCCTCAGCGATCACCGATGTCGTCAACGACGAAGTGCTCACCTTCCTCCGTAGGGCCGAGCGACACGCGCTCGGATCGGTTGCCAGCGAGGATGTCGCGCGTGCGATCAGAACACCTGTGGAAGCGAGTGGGCGCACGGTGGCCGAGGACGTGCTCGACGTGATGGTGCAAGGCACGCGTGGCTACCCGTTCCTGATCCAACTGGTCGGCGCTCAGGTATGGCGTCTGCGCAAGTCCGATAGAGAGATCTCGATGGAGAGTGCGCATGAGGGCGTGTCGAACGCCCTACGCCGACTCGGGAGGCTCGTCTACGAGCCGGCGCTCGCCGACGCCTCAACGATCGACAAGTCGTTTCTTCTCGCGATGGCCAAGGACGACGGCCCGTCGCGAATGAAGGACATTCAACAGCGTCTCGAGATCGACGCTAACTTCGCAAGCCAGTACCGGCTACGGCTGATCGCCTCGGAGCTCATCGAGCCAACACGTCATGGCTACGTCGACTTCGCGCTGCCCTATCTTCGCGATTACCTTCGCGAACACGCCGCGGTCGCCGGACTCGGACCCTGACCTACCCTCGCGACCGTTGCCGACACCGTCGCGCCGCTTCCCGACGAGTTCGGACGTGCATGCAGCCGCTCTACCGAGGCCAACGCTCACGGTCTTCGTCCAACTCGGGCGTCTCGCTGGCCACGCGGGGCGCGCCTCCTTTCCGCGCGAAGCGGGGAGGTTGCCCGCGTCGCTGAGTGTGACTGTTTGCACAAAGCAGGGGCGGCGGACAATCGTCCATCGTGGCCTTCCTCCCGCTTCAGATCCTCAACGTCGCCGCCTCCGCCATCAGGCGCAAGGAGCCACCGCAGGTTTCGATTCGCGAGAGGTCGCGTCGCGCGAAAAAGTGATGGTGAAGGCGGACTGGGGCCGCTATGAATCGGCGTCGAGTGGCGCGCCGCCGAATCCCAGCTCGTTGCCGTCGGGGTCGCGATAGATCGCCTTGCGTACGCCGTTGGAGTACGTCTCGCGCTTGTCGGGCTCGAGCCCGCGCACGGCGATCGCGGCTAGATGGGCATCGAGATCGTCGAGGAAGATCGTCACCACGGAGTTGCCCGCGCCATCAGAGTGCTCTACGACGTAGACCGACCGGTCCTCTGCAAGTGTCCACACCGCCTCGGTGGCGTGGGGGAAGAACGTCGGCTCGCCCAGCAACCTCTCGTACCACGGTCGGGCCGCTTGGAAGTCTCGAACACGCAGACCGGCGAAGAGATGCAACGACATGGCCGCGAGTCTAGGTCACGCAGCGGCTGGGGCAGTGTCGCCTTCGCAGAATTGCAAGCGTCCGCCTGGGGCTCGCCAAGGCTTCTGCATGGGACGAACACGAGCAGCGCGGCGATGTCGCCCCGGGCGGGCTCAGGCTCGGGGAGGTGCGGAGCGAGCGATAGTGGTGTACCAGTAGCCGCCCGCGAGATTCAGCACCCCAACAACCAGGAAAAAGGCTGCCCATCCGTAGACGGCGTACGAAAGGCAAATGACGCCCGCGGTGATCGCGACCAGGCCACCGGCAATACGCGTGACCCCAAAGGCGTGGAGATGGCGGTACTCCCATGGATTGATCAGGCGTTGCATACCGGGTCGCGGGGGAGATGCCCACCACCCGCGAAAACCTTTCGGAGCGGCGTTTTCGTTGGCTGCGTTCATCGGGGGTGTCCCGCTCATGCTCGCTTCAAAAACCTCAAATAGAACGCCGCGAACACCAGGACAATCCCGACGTTTACCATCAGGCGCTCCAAGAACCGATGCCTGAAGAACAAGACGTCCACGGCGACCACGACGAGGATGTCCCGGCCGGCGTGGAACTTTGGTGGCGGCCCAGGTGTGACTGTCAGACGGTGACGAGCGTAGCGGCCTCCTCGGTGGTGTGTGTCGTGGTGGGCTGGGCGATCTCGCGTTCGACGGTGAGGGCGAGCTTGGCGAGATCGGCATGACCGGCGATTCGCCGGAATTGCCGCTCGGCCTCGAGCATCCCGGCGGCCGTCCATCTGAGGCACATCTCACCGGACTGCCAGCGCTTGACGTTGCGCGAGCTGCGGCGGATGCACTCGATCATCGACTCGCATGGGTTGGTGCTTTGTAGCGTGCGCTTCAGCGTGCCCTTCACGCCGAGACGGGTCACGGTGAGCGTCTCCTGCATCCCCTCGCTCAGGGATGAGGCAGCGCCCGGGTGGGAGCGCTCGAGCTCCGCGGCGAGCGCCTGGAGTTCTGCGAGGGCTTGGCGATAATCCTCACGCGCCCACGCGCGGCGCAGCCGCCGCTTGACCTCTGGCCGGTCACGCTCGGGGAGGTGATCGAGCACGTTGCGCTCCTTGTGACGGACACACCGATGAACTGGTGTGCGGGGGCCGAGGACCGCGTTCACGGCGGCTCGCAGCGCCTTGGAGCCGTCGATCACGACCAGCACGCCCTGCTCGACATCCAGGCCACGCTCCACGAGATCGGACACCAGCGAGGTCGCGAGCGTCTTGTTCTCCGTGGAGCCCTCCCACAAGCCGAGCGGGACCTTCACGCCCTCAGTGGTGATCCCGAGCGCGACGACGTTCGTGTGGTCCTTCAAGACGATCCCGTCGAGCATCAGCACCGCGAGGCGCACGTCCTCCAGCCGACGGCTCATCAGTGCCTTGAGCGTCTCGGCGGTGCGCGCGACAAACGTGCGCGAGACAGCTGACTTCGACGTTGAGCGCGCCTCGGCCTCGACCTGCTCGCCGACCGGCTCCTGGGTGCGCACGAACCGGCGGGTAGAGACGCCCGCGAGCATCCGCTCCAGCACGACAGCGCTCAACGCGTCACGGCTGGCGAAGTGCTCGTAGGTCTCGACCGGCACCTCGCCGCCGGCGTCCTTGGCGCGCATCCGCGGCCGCTGGACCCCGACCCGGCGTGAGCCGAGCGTCACCTCACCCTCGTCTGAGCCGTGACGGTAGGCGACCCGCGCAGGGTCATGCTTGCCCCTGGGGCCGCAGATCTCCTCGACCTCCTCGCTCATCAGCTCGTGCATCACCCCGAGCCCGACACCCACGCTCAGCGCGAGCAGACCCTCCCTCGCCGCGCCGACCAGATCCCCCAGCGCGGCCTGCACCCGCTCGGGCAGCACCGACGCCTGCATCGGCGCGTCCTCGCTCGCATGTACCTTCTTCATGGCGGTTCCTCCTGTCTCGAATGGACCGATTTCGCACTCGCCACGGTCGCAACACGACCGGACGAGGCGGGAGGACCGCCACTTCAAGTTCTACGCCAGGTGGGACAACCTCACCACGACGGCTACCAGCGCGAGCACGTAAAGCACGACGCCTGCATGCCTTCCCATCGCTGCACCCTACTACTCGATATCAGGTTGCCGGCGGGCTCTTGCGGCGGCCCGAAAGCGGGTCTGTCAGCTGACCTCGTACTTGATGTGCGTGACGCCGGGCGCGTCGACGCTTCGGATCTGCTTGAGCTCGAGCGCGCCGGGTTCGAGTCCATCGAACAGCCGAGCGCCGGTGCCGAGGATCACGGGCGCGATCGATATGTCGATCTCGTCCACCAGTCGCGCGGCCAGGTACTGGTTGACCACGGATGCGCCGCCCGCGAGCCAGACATCCCCTCCTCGCGCGGCGTCCTTGGCCTGCGCCAGCGCCGACTCAATCCCATCACTGACGAAGTAGAAAGTGGTGCCACCCTGCATCTCCAGCGGCTCGCGTGGGTGGTGGGTAAGCACGAAAACGGGATGGTGGTAGGGCGGCTCCTCGCCCCACCAACCTCGCCACGACTCATCCGGCCACGGCCCACGAACCGGTCCGAACATATTGCGGCCCATGATCGTGGCGCCGATGTTCGCCCGCCGCTCCTCCACGACAGCAGAGCTTGCGTTGACCTCGCCTCCCTCCTCGCCGTGCATCTCTCGGAACTCCTTGAGCGGAAAGAACCACCGGTGCAGCTCCATCCCGCCCGCCCCGAGTGGGTTCTCCTGGCTGTGGTCCGGGCCGCTGACGTAGCCGTCGAGGGACATCGTGATGCTGAGTCTCAGCTTGGCCATCTCCACTCCTGTCCCTCCTACGCGGGCCGCTGCCTGCCGGTGCGGTCGCGGTGCTTGCATCCGGGCCAGCAGCAGGGCCGGCGCTGGCCTTCCTCCAGCTCCTCCCGGGTCCGCCGAATGCGACGTTCTCGGGTGGTCTCCTGCTTGGCATCCTCAACCCAGCAGATGAACTCGTTGCGGGCCAAGGGCGTGATGTCCTTCCAGGCATCGAGTGCCGTGGCGTTGGCGATTAGCGCTATACGCAGGTCCGCAGGCAGTTTATGCACCACCCCACCGGGCACTCTCTGGTCGCTCACAGGCCCATGGTAGGGAGCGGGGCACAAGCCCGCTTCACCATCCGCTTGGGGACGCTCTTTTCCGCACGCGGCAACGGTCGCGGTTCCAGTCGGGGTACACCTCGGCGTAGGTCTAGCGCACGATACGCGCACGGTCGATCGCAGGCATGTCATCCTCCTATGGTCGCAGGACCAGGAGATTAGACGGCCGCCCGAGGCGAGACTCATCGGGTGCCGGCGGAAAGGATGGAGATGGAGCCGCACATCGACGTGATCACGCTCGCCGTGAGCGATCTCCAGTGGGAGATCATCTGGAGCCCAAGGCTGGCGCGCTCGGGAGCGTGAGGTAGGCAACGCGGGGAGCAGGGCGGCGATTCGGGGACTCCGACCCGTTTGCCGCTGTGTTAGGTTGGCGCGGTGCCCGATGAGCGCGGCGTGCAGTGGGAGGCTGCCCCCGGACTGCATGGTCCGCGGACGCGGCAGATACTGGCACTCGAGTTCGGCTCCAAGGCCGAGTTCGACGACCCGCGGCTGGAGTGGCGAAGGCTCTTTTCCGAGCTGCTTGGCACGTTCATGCTGGTGCTCGTCGCCGCCGGCGGTGGGCTCCTTCACGGTGAGGGCCAGATCAGCCTGGCGGCAGCCGTGGTGGCGCCGGGGCTCATGGTCATGGCGATCATTCTCTCCATGGGCGCCGTCTCGGGCGCGCACCTGAACCCCGTCGTATCGTTGGCGTTCGCCCTTCGCGGAGACTTCCCGTGGAGACGCCTCCCGGGGTACGTCCTCATCCAGCTCGTCGGTGCCACGCTGGCCTGTCTGTTTCTATACGCGGTGTTCGGCGACGTTCAGCATCTCGGAGCCACGCTGCCAGGCCCGGGCTACGCTGACTGGCAGGCGCTGCTGATGGAGGTTGCCCTCACCGGGACGTTGGTGAGCGTGATCTTGGGGACCGCCTCCGCTGCCCAGAACGTAGGCGCGATCGCGGCGCTCGGTGTCGGCGGCTACATCGCGCTCGCGGGACTGTGGTCGGCGCCCGTGAGCGGCGCCTCGATGAACCCTGCTCGCTCCTTCGGTCCGGCGCTGGTGAGCGGGGACTTCAGCAGCTATTGGGTGTACGTCCTCGGCCCGATCGCCGGGGCGCTGATCGCTGTCGGCAGCGCATATGTGTTGCGCGGTCCGGGTGGAAACCCGACCTCCCGCCTCGCCGGGTCCGGCGCGCTTGATGAGGACGAGCCCAGCGAGAGACAGCACCTCACATAGGGATCTAGGGCGGTGTAATGAGGTGCGGCGGGTGGGACTCGAACCCACATGTCCTCACGGACAATGCCTTTTGAGAGCATCGCGTATACCGATTTCGCCACCGCCGCAAACGAGGCCAATCATAAGGCCGGCGGGGCCGCCTATGCGGAGTGCGGCAGGCTGCCCTGCGCGTGCGGGTCGAGCTGCTCGAGCTCGACGTTCCATCCCTGCTGGAAGCCGCGCATCGTGAACGCGATCAGCAGCATCTGTGCGGGGATGATCACCAGAGTGATCACTCCCAGCAGGCCCGCATTGAGGCTCGGCTCCGCAAAGCCCGGTTTGTCGCGTTCGAACCATCCGGGCGCGGCGACCAGGGCGAAGATCGCGAGCAGCAGCGCAAGCACCGCGGCCAGCGGCAGCACCCCGCGGCTCCAGCGGCTCGCGTAATAGGCCATCAGCAGATAGACGGCCGCGTATGCGAGCAGGATCGGGATGTCTCCCGCGAGCGTGCCCCACCCGCCGATCGTCACGATCAGGATCAGCGCGGCGCTTGCGATCAGCAGCAGCACAACCGTTGCGCGCGTGGTCTGGACGACCGGCTTGCTCCGGTTCGGATGCGTCACGATCACGCCCGGCCTCGTCTTGGACGCGCTCTTGTTGGTCGAAGTGGATGGCATGCCACCGCTGACCATACAATCTTCAGCGGCCCTTTTGGGCTCACCTCATGCGCGGGCGTGGTGGAACTGGCAGACACGCTGGCCTTAGGAGCCAGTGGGCTTAGGCCCTTGGGGGTTCAAATCCCTCCGCCCGCATGCTAATCCCGACTTCTGTGGTAGAAATTAGGGACCCCTAAGTAGGTGTCCCCCGGAGGTTTGATGAGCTTCACAGAGACTGCCGTTCTTGGAGCGATCGCGGGCTTCACGATCTATCTCGGTTTGCCGCTCGGCCGCATGAGCAGCGTCGGCGACCGGCTGCGCGTCGGTCTGGCGATGCTCTCGGTGGGGATTCTTGCGTTCATCTTCATGGACGTCACCACGCACGCGGAGGACATCGTTTCCGAAGCGCTCTCCTCGTTCAAGAACCACACCGGCAGCTTCGCGGAAGTGCTTGGCCTGTTCGCCGTGCTGGGTGCCGGTTTCGCGGCCGGCGTCGGTGGGATCTCGGCCTTCGAGCGTCGCCTGCGCGGCCGGTCCGCGCCGCCGCCGATCGCCGGTGGCGCCGCGAGCGAGGCGGTCCTTGCGGCGCCCGGGCTCGCCGCGCCTGACATGGCTGCCGTCGAAGCGCGCCGCCGTGCGCTGCACACCGGGATGGTGATCGCGATCGCGATCGGCCTCCACAACTTCGCCGAGGGGCTCGCGATCGGCGTGTCGGCCGGCACCGGAGCGATCGGCCTGGCGACCGTGCTGATCATCGGCTTCGGGCTGCACAACGCCACCGAGGGCTTCGGCATCGTCGGTCCGCTGGGCGGCGTTCGTCCGTCCTGGAAGTGGCTCGCGCTCGCCGGGCTCGTCGGCGGCGGGCCGACGTTCCTCGGCACGCTCGTCGGCTACCAGGTCAACTCGAGCGCCCTCGAGCTGCTGTTCTATGCGCTCGCGGGTGGCGCCGTGCTGTACGTGATCGGCGAGATCTGGAACGGCATGCGCCGCTACGGCCACCGCACGCTCGGACTGTGGATGCTGGCCGCCGGGTTCCTGCTGGGCGTCGCCACGGACCTGATCGTTACCTACGGCGGGGCATAGCCGTCGGGTCCAGTCATTCCCTGGATAGGGAAGACCAGGCCGCATGCGGCCTGGTCCCGGACAGTGCATGCACTGTCCGGCCGGTCGGCGCATGCGCCGACCGGAACAGCGATGGGAGAGCTTCCCTCAGCCGGCGAGCATCGCGGAGGGCCGGGCGAGCGCCTCTTGGGCGGCGCGCACCGACTCGATGAAGATCTCCGTGCCCGCCAGCAGCAGTTTGCGCGAAATCACAAGCGGTGGCAAAAAGCGGGCCACATTGGCGAAGTGGCCACCCACCTCGATGACCACGCCTCTGCGGAAGCACTCGGTTCGAATCTGCGCTGCCATCTCCGGCCACGGCTCCTTCGTGTCGCGGTCCTTGACGAGCTCGATGCCGATCATCAAGCCGCGTCCCCGCACGTCCCCGACGCACGGCAGGGACTCCTGCGCGTCGCGCAGCACGCTCAGTACGAGCTCCCCGAGCTCGGCGGCATGGCTCGCCAGGTCGACGTCCTGCATGAACTCGATCGCGGCCAGCCCGGCCGCCATCGCCACCTGGTGGCCTCTGAACGTGCCGATGTGCGCGCCCGGCGCCCACGCATCGAGCCGCGCGTCATAGGCGATGCACGAGATCGGATAGCCGATCCCCCCGAGCGCCTTCGACAGCGTGATCACGTCCGGCTCGATCCCATCGTGCTCGCAGGCGAACATCTTGCCCGTCCGTCCAAAGCCCGTCTGGATCTCGTCGCAGACCAGCGGCACGTCGTGCTTGATCGTGATCTTGCGAAGCTCTGTGAGGTACCCGTCCGGGGGAACGATCGTCCCGCCCTCGCCCTGTATCGGCTCGACGATCACGGCGGCCGGCTTGGGGATTCCGCTGTGGGGGTCTTCGAGCGATGTGTCGAGCAGCTTGGCGCACGCCATCTCGCACGAGTCCGGCCGCAGGCCCAGCGGGCAGCGGTAGCAGTAGGGGTAGGGCATGAAGTGCACCGGACTTGCCTGCGGGCCTCCCAGCCCGACGTCGCTTGTGACCGATAGGGCGCCGGTGCTCATGCCGTGATAGGAGCCCTGGAATGCGATCACCGCTTCGCGGCCCGTATGAGCCCTGGTCAGCTTGAGCGCGGCCTCGATCGCATCCGAGCCGGTCGGTCCACCGAAATGAAAGCGCGCGCTGTCCTTCAATCGACCGGGAAGCAGCTGCTTGAGCTTGCGCATCAGCCGCAGCTTGGGTGTCGTGGGGAAGTCGAGCGAGTGAACGAGCTTGTCCTGCTGCTCGGCGGCCGCCTTCAGCGCCGCGGGAAGGCTATGGCCGACGTTGAGGACTCCGGCGCCGCCGAAGAAGTCGATGAAGGTGTTTCCGTCCACATCCCTCATCGTCGCCCCGCGACCTTCCTCGATCGCGATCGGCACGCTGCGGGGATAGGAGCGCGCTTTGCTCTCCAGCTGCTCCTGCTCGTCGAGCAGCTCGCGCGAACGCGGCCCGGGCACCTCTCCGGCCAGCACGGGGGCAGGCTCGAAGTGCATGTCCTCGAAGCGCTGCTCCGATCGCTGCTCGGATGGAGTCTGATCCGCCGGTCTCATGGGCTGCTGGCGACTATAGCCTGGCTCTACCGAAGCTCTCGCATCACCGGAAACGGGATCACCTCGCGCAGGGTCTCCCGCCCGGTCAGGATCATCAGCAGGCGATCCACGCCCATGCCGCCGCTGGCCGACGGCGCCAGGCCGTACTCGAGCGCGCGCACATACTCCTCGTCGTTGGGATGGGGCGCGTCGTCGTCATCCGCCCGCCGCTGCCGTCGCTGCTCGACGAAGCGCTGCCACTGCTCGACGGGGTCCGTGACCTCCGAGTCGCCGCTCACCAGCTCCACTCCGCCGATCACCGCGTCGAAGTGCTCCGCGAGCCGTGGGTCCCTCGCGCTTGCCTTCGTAATCGGAAAGCCCTCGAGCGGAAAGTCGTACACGAGCGTCGGCTGGTTGAGTGTCGGCTCGACGAGCTTTGAGTAGACGGTCTGCACCACCTGCGCCCAGATGGCGTCGGGATGCACCTTCTGTTCGACGAGCGCCGCCAGCTCGTCGCGATCGGCCGCCAGGAAGTCCACGCCGGTGACGCGCTTGATCTCCTCCTGCATGGTCGTCTTGCGCCACGGCTGTGACAGGTCGATCTGCTCGCCGCCGCGCTCGATCATCGTAGTGCCGAGCACATCCTCGGCCACGTGTGCGATCAGCTCTTCAGTGAAGCGAGCGACATCTGTGTGGTCGGAGTAGCTCATCAGCCACTCGAGCATCGTGAACTCCGGACTGTGCCTGTAGGAGATGCCCTCGTTGCGAAAGCACTTCCCAAGGTCGTATACGTTCTCAAGGCCGCCTATCAAGCAGCGGTTGAGATACAGCTCGACCGAGATCCTCAGCGACATGTCCTGGTCGAGCGCGTTGTGGTGAGTTTCAAAGGGCCGCGCGGAGGCGCCACCCGCCAGGGACTGCAGCACGGGCGTTTCCACCTCGATGAAGCCTCGCCCGTTCAAGAACGCGCGCAGCGCCTCGATCGTCCTCGTGCGTGTCAGGAACAGCTCGCGCGTCTGCTCGTTTGCGAGCAGGTCGAGCTCGCGATAGCGATAGCGCGTTCCCGTATCGCCGAGGCCGTGATACTTGGCGGGCGGCGGCCTCAGGGCCTTCGTCAGAAGCGTGCACTCGTGCACGCTCAGGGCGAGCTCGCCCCGCTGCGTGACATACACGCAGCCGCTCACTTCCATGATGTCGCCCACATCGAGGTCGAGCATGCGCTCGTATGCCTGCTCGCCGAGGGTCTCGTGCTTGGCAACCAGCTGCATCGTGCCGGCGGAGTCCCTCATGTCGAGAAACGTCGTCTTGCCGTGTCCTCTGCGGGCGATTAGTCTTCCGGCCATGCGGTAGGCGAGCTGTGAGTGCTCGCCTGGGCCGAGCTTCTTCGGATCGTGGGCGGCGTGGACAGCCGCGCTCAGCATGCGCCCGGCTGGAGCTATGTGCGGGAATGGATCGATCCCGGCCTCGCGCAGCCGCTGCGCCTTGGCCAGCCGCTCATGGGTAGCCGCGTCGTCAAGCGCGTCCTCGACCGCGTCCTCGACCCCGCTCTCTATAACGTCGTCACTCACCCGCAGAAGGTACCATCGCGCCGTTCTGCGCTCGCGTTTGTCCAGTGGCCTTCCCACCGTCGAGTGTGCAGGATTGGCCCGTGAGGCATACCTCCGATCCCGAGCTCGATGAGCAGATTCGGCTGTTCGGGGAGAACATGCGCACAGCTCGCCGTCGCGCCGGCTTCTCGCAGGTCGAGCTTGCTCGCGCCGCTCGTCTCGATCGGGCGGCAGTCGGGTTTTTGGAGCGGGCCGAGCGCTCGCCCGAGCTCTCCACGCTGCTGCGCGTAGCTCGGGCGCTTGGGCTGGAGGCGGGTGAGCTGTTGCGCGGGGTCGGTTCCAACGACCGCCGGCCGGCGCCTGAGCGCGAGCATCGCGATCAGCTCGGGGCTGATCCCGCCCTTCGGTTCGGCGTGGCCCTGCGCACGGCACGCCGGCGGGCCGGGCTCTCCCAGCAGGCGCTTGCGTTGCGGGCCGATGTCGATCGCGCTGCGGTCAGCGTGTACGAGCGGGGAGAGCGTGCGCCGAATCTGCGCACGATCCTAAAGGTCGCGCGGGCGCTGGCGGTGCGGCCGGCTAGTTTGCTCGAGGGCGGTGGGTAGGGCGGAAAGACCGGGCGATCACTGGCCGGCGGGGAGGATCCTGAAGCTGTTGCGGGTGGACGCCGCCCCGGCGGAGATGGTGAGATTGTGGATTGCAAGTGAGCCAAATTCCAGGTTTTCGCCGCTCGAGCCGAATTCGATCCCGCCTGAACCGTCGACGATGATGCCGCCGACGACGTGTGCATTGCCTTGCAGCTTAACCACTGCACCCGAGCTTTTCTGCGTGTTAGCGGCGTAGATCACGCCATAGTAGGAGCTGGTGCCGCTCAATTCAAGCGTTCCGTTGGCGATCACAAGGAACCCGGGCGATGCTTCACTGTTGGCGGTACCTTTGCCCGTGATCGTCAATTCGCCACAGCCTTCCACGTACACAGGTGCTCTGGAGCCCGTCGACAGCGCCACTCCTTCGAATTCGGTCACGCTCGTAGGGCAGTGATACGGAGAGGTTGGCGAGTAGAATGTCGCGTGCGATTGTGCTTCTGACTTGAGCGTTTCCATCTGGCTTGTGGTCAGGGTTGTGCTCGCGCTTTTGGCGTTTTCGGAGAGCGGTGGGGACACCTGTTTCTTCGACGCGTCGTATTCCTCGCATTTTTTGCCTGATGGCACAGATTCGCAGCGCATGCTCACGGGCGCCGCTTCAGCGGCTTTGCCCCTACGGTTGATTATGACCTTGTTGCCTTTGTTGGTGACCGTGAACCAGTTGCCGGCGATCGCGTCTTCAGGGAAGTTGAGCGCGATGCGCTGGCGGGTGACGAGCGAGACGACGGCCACCTCATGGCACTGGACGACACCGACGGCACGCACCCACAGCTCTCCGCCTTCTGAGGAGGCATAGGTTGGTTCCGTCTGCTCTTTCGTGGAGTCGAAGAGCGAGCCTTCGCCTCGCCGGACATACGTCGTCCACTGGTTGCTGAGCGAGGAGCCCCACGTGTCCGTCCCCGAGCACGTCATCGAGCTGGTGTTGGGGTCCAGTTTGAGATCCGTGGCGGTGGGACAATCGTTTGTCGATTCGGTGCTGGAGCCATTGGTGCAGCTTTCAGGCATTTCTTCCGATTTGAGAGGCCATTTGCGGTCGAGCTGGCCAACCTGAGCATTGAGCGCGGCCTCGGCCACGTTGAAGGCGGCCTCGCTCGCCTGCTCATGCGTGGATGCTTTCTGCTGACTGTCAGTGAACAGCAACAGCCCGAGCCCTAGCCCCATGATCACGGTCAGCAGGACGATCGCCGCCACCACGGCGAGCCCGTCCTCGCTGCGGGCGCGGCTCATTTGATCGTCACTTCCTTTTCTGTGTGGGCGGAGAGGCCACCCGGATTGGTGATTTCCAGCTTGAATTTCTGAGTGGTTTTCGTAGCGAATGCTTCTGTGACGTATTGCTGGGAGGTCGTCGGGATTTCTGCCCCGTTGTTCCACCATTTGTAGGTGAGCGAGAGGCCGTCAGGGTCATATGACTCCGACGCGTTGAGGCGCACGGAATAGTTGCTTTCCTCGGTCGCCGTGAATTCCGCTATTGGACGGCGGTTGGCGTTGCGTAGCGAGACCCCGCTCGTGAGCTGGCTCTCGCCGGGGCGCGACTGGCTGGGGCTGATGTTGATGAAGAGGTCGGTTTCGACCGAGAGGATCTCGGGGGTTTCCTTCGCGGAGTAGGTGAACAGTGGCCGGCTTTGGCCGCCGATGCGGTTGGTGATGTGCTGGACCACCTGGGTCAGGCTGTTCCAGTCGCCTTTGGTTTTGTCCGGGCAGGATGTCGAGGACGGGAGTTCCGGCGCTTCTTTTTCTTCCCAACGCCGCACCTCTTCCCAAAGGATCTCGTTTTCCGGATTTGAGTCGTTCAGGCAATAGCGCACCCTCATGGCGTTCGCTTTGTTTTCGCCGCTCGAAGCTTTCGTGGTGTCGATCGTCTGAAACGTGATCGCATAGCCTTCGGCCTGCTCGAGCGCGCCGGGCACGATCCCGCTGGAGGTCGTACGCGCCACGATGTTGCGCAACTGCCTCGAAACACGATCAAGCGAAGTGCGGGCCATGTCCTGGTTTTCGTTGCGCAACTGATCGAAGCGGTTGTTGCTCTGGAAGACGTCCAGCACCGACAGAGTCGCGCCGAAGACGATCGTGGTGACGATCATGGTTATGAGGAGCTCGACCAGAGTGAACCCCCGCTCGTCGCGTATGCCCGTCATCCGCTCACCGGACCCAGGAACGTCGCCGACTCCGTCAGATTTGAGCTTGCCGCCGTAACCCAGTATTCGTGGCTGGTTGCTGCGTCATTGTCCGTAAATGAGCATTCGGTCGAGACACATTCGGTCGAGGATGTTGTGCCGTAGCGGCTCGTGTATTCCTTCGACCCGCGATATATCCGGTAGAACGACGGTGCGGTGCCGCCAACCGAGGCCGTCCATTTCAACGTGACAGATCCATCGGCGTTTTTCGTCAAGGTGAGGTTCGTGGGTGCATTTGGCGCAGTGCTTGCCGCCTGTGTGAGTTTCACTGTTGCCGCTGTTCCTTCTTTGACTTCGTTGGCGACATTGCGATAGAGTGCCGCGACTGTGTATGTGCGTTCAGTAGGTTTGCCGGTGGCGCCGAAGTCGATGCACGACACGGACGTGTCGAGCGCTTCGAGGCCTTCTGGGCAGACGAGTTCTTCACTTGGGCCGTGCACCCGATAGCCGATCACGTCGCGTTCGGCGTTCGCTTCCCATTCGAGCTCGGCGACTTCGGTGGCGACACCGGTTCTATAAACGAGGTTGAAGCCGCCTTTGACTTTCGATGGGGCAGCGGGCGTCCCACGAATGAGGCGCAGCGGGATCCAGATCGGCGGGCCGATGACACCCGTTTTGTCGACGGTCTGTGCCGCCACCTTGTACGTGCCGTCCGAGACGTAGATTGTTTTTGCGGATTCGTTGATCGTCCACGAGAACGTCAGCGACGTGGCTTTGCTGGCGGGGGTCAGCTCTTCCTGTCTGGCCCCTTCGAGCGACCAGATCACGGCGCTGGTGTCTTCCGGGAAGGAGACCGAGAACGTCAATGTTTTGGTTTCTTTGCTGGTGATCACGGGTTCTGTCGAAGTTCCTTCGAAAGAGCCGGTGAGTTCGAGTTTGGTGGCGTTCAGTCCGACGGCCTGTCCCGCGGCCGTGAGCATCGAGACTTGCTTGACCGCCGAAGCGCGTCCCTGCATCGTCCAGCTCACTTCGACGGTGATCCGCTTCAGGTCTTCTGGGGTCGCATCTTCTTCGCCGGATTTCCAATCTTCCTGGCCTTCGCAGAAGGTTTTGGTGTCGTGGGTCTTCGCCAGCCCGTCCTTGGGGTCGTCGATTGCGCACTCGCTCACCGCCACCGCGTATGTGAACCCGCGCCGATCGATGTGCCAGCCCGAGCCGGATGTGGCGTTGCTCAATCCGTTCATCGCCTGAAGCTGGCCTTCTATGGAGGTCGGCGAGATTTCCGAGTACGGGATCGTCCGGGCGTCCTCGAGGATCTCTCGCGCGAGGTTGGTCGCGCCCTCACGTGCGCGCGTCGACGCACTTGCCTTAACCGAGTCGTCGAGCAGGCCGAGCAGCCCGATCAAGCCGACGGCCAGGATGACCGCCGCCATCAGCGCTTCGATCAGCGTGAAGCCAGCCTCGGAGGCGATCCGAGCCCTCGCCCTGGCAGGGAGTGTGCGAAAAGATACAAGCATGCGCGCGTGCCGATCACCGTTGGTGTCGGCAGCACCGCACTCTTGCTTGAGGACTACTCCTACTGGTTCAGCGCAAGCGTTTCAAGCAGGGTGTCCCAGTCGGCCTGCCCGCGCTGGAATTCCAGTTCTTCATACCTGGTTGCGAGGTGTTCGGCACGGGCGCGCAAGCTTCGATCGCTCGGCTGGACGTACGGGGCGAGCAGGCGGCGCGGGATTTCGTTGATTTCGATCGCCGCGACGTGCTGGGCGTAGTGCTTTGCGTCGGCCGGCACCGACTTGAAGCCGGTCGCGCTCCAGGCTTGGATGTCCGCGCAGAGGGGTGGGATCTGGAGGGCGAGCATTTCGCGCAGCGACTTGGCGAGCCGTCGGTCGCTGCGGGTGATCGCGGGATTGCTCCACGTCAGGCGACCGATCGCCTTGACATAGGCCCGAACGATCCTCGCATCGGTGTGGTAGCCGGATGCCCACAGCGCGCCTGCCGCCTCGGTGCTGAGCGCCTGTCCTTCTTCGTTCTGCGGCGAGCCCGCGCCGGCATCGGGGCATTCGGTATGGAACTTCGCGTCGAGTCGGCGAATGCCGGCTTCGACTTTGGACCAGGTCGTCACGGCCGTGTGCAGCAGGTTGTAGCTGGCCACGATGTACGCGTGTGTCGAGGCCACGTCTTGCGGCGCCGCGAGCGCCTCGGCGGGCGCAAGCGTCACAGCGAGCACAGCGGTCAGTGCGGCCAAGCGTCCGAGCATCCCGAGCCAAGGGTATCCTGAATCGCGGAGCATGTGCAACGCACGGTGGGCGCGTCGTATGATCAGATGCGTACCCGAAACGGCGCGCGCCGTCTTGCGGATGCTCCGCTCAAAGGCCAAACCGCCTGTAAAATCGGGCATTTTGGGGGACTGGTGTAACGGTAACATGGGGGTCTCCAAAACCCTTGCTCGAGGTTCGATTCCTCGGTCCCCCGCTGGCTGGCTCAACTGAGCCCATCCTCGGGCGGGCGGCGCTCGCGCTTGCGTTCAGTCCCCCGGCGCTTGGCTTGGAGGCGTCGCTCGCGCGATGCCGCGGTGGGACGGGTGGCGCGGCGGCGCTTGGGAGTAGCGAGCGCTCTCGCCAGCCGCTCGCCCAAGCGAGCCAGAGCCAGCTCGCGGTTGCGTGCTTGCGATCGCTCGTCCTGTGAGATCGCCACCACTCGCGGCCCAACCCTCTCCAGCACTCGCTCCCGCTGTGCGTCGGTCAGCGTGGAGGAGGCAAGCACGTCGAAGCTGGCTTCCACGCGGGAAGCGGTGACATTGGCGTGCTGTCCCCCAGGGCCGGAGGAGCGGCTTGCGCGCACTGTCACCTCCGAGAGCGGGATCGTCAGCTCGCCGGCGATCCGCAGCCCTCGATGGGGACCTTCTTCGGCTTCGCTCAAGGCAGCCGCCGATCTACGCGCCCACCGCACCATGGCTGACCGGTTGCCCTCGCCAAGCGGGTGGCATTCGCCGCATTGCTCTCAACTGCCGGCAGCACAGATCGAATGATCTCGCACCGGACCGGCCCTGCGAGCCGCACGTCTTCGAGCCGCTCGCCATCGAGATGTCTGCGGCGCCATAGCGCCCCCAGTCGCGCACACGCTGTCCGTGTGTCCCAATATGGGCGGCGCAGCGATCTTAGGGTACCCTAATGCGCTGGGCGGGCTCCCCATCCGCGGGGCTCGCGCCTGTAACGACCATGCCCAGATCCGTGAGCCCCGACACGATCTCGTCCCCCTCCGCGAGCCGGCGGGCCTTGGCGCTGCTGACGCCAAGTCACCGCCGCGCGGCGCTCATCGAGGACGGCTGCATCGATCTGCTCGGCGGGAGGGACCCCACCGGATCGCATCCCGGCCAGCGGTTGATGGTGAGCAGTGTGCTGCCGCGTATCTATGAGCGCCTGTGGCGTCCATTGGGGGCGCGCGTGTTGATGGGGCCGTCCGGCCCTGGAACGGAGGGGGAGCATCGCCTTGCGCTGGACATGCTCGCCCTCGCTCGCGGCGAGACGGCGCTTGATCTCGCCTGCGGGCCGGGCAACTTCACGCGCAGCTTTGCCACGGCCGTGGGCGAGGAGGGCCTGGTCGTGGGCGTCGATGCGTCGAAGACGATGCTCGTCCGCGCTGTTCGGGACACCGCCGGCGCCAACGTGGTCTACGTGCGGGGCGACGCCTGCGCGCTGCCCTTCCGCGACGGCTCCTTCGACGGCATCTGCTGCTTCGCCGCGCTGTATTTGATCGATGACCCGATGAGCGCCCTCGACGAGATCTCTCGCCTGCTCGCGCCCGGCGGCCGTGTTGCGCTGCTGTCGAGCTGCAACAGGGGCCCGCTGCCCGTGGGCGCCGCCAACGCGCTGGTGCGCGCCCTGAGCGGCGTGCGGGTCTTCGGCCGCGACGAGCTGACTGGAGCGCTGCGCGATCGCGGCCTGACCGTTGTCGAGCAGCATGTGAGGGGCTTCGCACAGTTCGTGTCAGCACGCAAGCGGGCGTGAGGCTGATGCCCGCCGGCGTCCCTTCAGCGGCTGATGCTCGGCAGCGCGCCGGCGCCGATCGAGAGAGGGATGTGAGCGCGCCGGTCATCGACGTTCGCGGACTGCGCAAGTCCTACGGCGATCATGAGGTGGTTCGTGGGATCGACATCGAGGTCGCCGCCGGGGAGGTGTTCGCGTTTCTCGGGCCCAACGGCGCCGGGAAGACCACGACGGTAGAGATCCTGGAGGGGTATCGCTCGCGCAACGCCGGTGAGGTGAGCGTGCTGGGCGAGGATCCGGCCGCCGCCGATCGCCGCTGGCGCACGCGAGTCGGCCTGGTGTTGCAGACGTGCACGATGCCCGCCGAGCTGACGGTTCGCGAGCTCGTCGAGCTCTATGCCGGCTACTATCCGCGCCCCCGATCGGCAGCGGAGACGATCGAGCTCGTCGGTCTCACAGAGCAGCGCGAGATGCGCACCAGGGCGCTCTCCGGCGGGCAGCTGCGTCGCCTGGACGTCGGCCTGGCGCTGGTCGGCGACCCGGAGCTGGTGTTCCTCGACGAGCCGACGACAGGCTTTGATCCCTCAGCTCGCCACCATGCCTGGGAGGTGATCGCCGAGCTGCGCGATCTCGGCAAGACGATCTTTCTCACGACGCACTACATGGACGAGGCGCAGGCGCTGGCCGACCGGGTGGCGGTGATCGTCGCCGGCGAGATCGTCGCCGAGGGCACGCCCGAGACGCTCGGCGGCCGCGACCGGGCGATGAGCGACGTCTCGTTCGTCCTCCCCGCGGGCACCGCCCTATCCGAGTTGCCGGACGAGCTTGTGTCCATGGCGCAGGCGCGCGACGGCCGGGTCCACATCGCCGCTGACGAGCCCGCTCGCTCGCTCTATGCGCTCACCCGGTGGGCGCTTCAAAACGATCTGAACCTGGGCGATCTGACGGTTGGCCGCCCGACACTCGAGGACGTTTACCTCCAGCTAACCGACGCCCAGGAGTCTGGGCGATGAGCACCCGGCGCCTGTTCGCCCATCAGTTTCGCTCGGACCTCGCGCGGTTCTGGCGCAATCCCCAATCGCGCTACTTCACCGTGCTGCTGCCGATCGTGTTCCTTGTGATCTTCGCGGGCATCTTCAAAGGCACAACGATCGTCGAAGGCCGGCGGATCAACATCACGACCTTCTACGTCCCGGGGATCATGACGCTGGGGATCATCTCGGCGAGCTTTGTCAACCTCACCCAGGCCGTCGTCACCCAGCGCGAGAGCGGCGAGCTCAAGCGCCTGCGCGGCACGCCGGTGCCCACGAGCTTCGTCATCTCAAGCCGCGCCGCCGTGGGCGTCGTCGTCGCCATCGTGATGTCCACCCTGCTGCTGATCATCGGCAGGGTCGCCTACGACGTGCCCCTTCCACATTCGACGATGCTCGGGCTCGTCATTGCGGTCATCGTCGGGGCCGGCGCCTTCGTGTGCATCGCGTTTGCGGTTTCCACGCGCATCAGCGCGGCCGATGCCGCGGCGCCCACCACCAACCTCGCCGTGCTGCCGCTGTACTTCATCTCCGGCGTGTTCGTGCCCGAAAGCCAGATCCCCAAGTTCCTGCGTGACGTCGCCGCCGTGTTTCCCATCAAGCATCTCGCCGAGGCTGTCCGTGAGCCGATCGTCCACACGCACGGCAACGGCATCTCGGCCACCAACCTGCTCATAGTCGCCGCGTGGGGCATCGCCGCCCTGCTGATCGCCGCGCGCACGTTCCAATTCTCGCCACACGCCGCCTGAGCCGCGGCGAGCGTCGTTTCAGGGCTCGCGCCTGCGGACCGTCTCCACCCGTTGTTCGCTTGCTGTGCCCTTCGGGGACCACGGCGCATCGACGTTCAAGGGTTGAGAGAGAGGAAAAGAGGGGTGAGCGACGGGACTTGAACCCGCGACCGCCTGGACCACAACCGCATCCGGGGGCGTCGCCGAGCGTCGCCGGGGACCGGAAATGGCTCTATAGAGCCAGATTTGCGCTCTACTCCTCACCCCGCATGGTGCTGGTTGGTGTGGGGGATGTTTGCACTTTGTTTGCACCCTCCGGCGACGGAAGTGCGAGCGGCTCGCCCAGGTCGCCGTCCAGCAGATGAACGTAGCGCGCGAGCGTGAACGCCGCGCTGTGGTGGCCGAGCCACCGCTGGACCTGCACGGCGTTGCGGCCTGCGGCGAACAGTCGCGACGCGCACGTGTGGCGGAAGGCGTGGAACCCGACCCATTCGATGTCGGCTGCCTCGCGGGCGGGCATCAGGACGCGGCGGCGCAGGTTCCCGACGTGCAGGTAGCCGCCGCGCGTGTCGGGGAACACGAGTTGCTCGTCGCCCGGCCATTGGGTGTCGCGCCGGCGGGCGCGCAAGGCGCACGCGAGCTCGGCGTCGAGCGGGACGTCGCGGCGGCTGTAGCTGCTCTTGGGCGGTCCGAGCGTGCCTCGCACGACACCGCGACGCACCTTCACGTTCGGCGCCTGGTCGTCCAGGTCCAGATGTCGCCATTGCAGCGCGATCGCCTCGCTGATCCGCAGCCCGGTCGCGGCGAGAAGTTGGAAGAAGAGCCGGTGATCGTCGGGCAGGAGCGCGAGGATCCTCGCGAGTTGGGGGTCGGTCATCGCGCGCACGTCTTCGTGCTCGATGTCCTCGGCGGTCGGCCGGTGTGGCAGGTCGGCGTCGCGCGTGGGGTTATGGCGGATCAGGCCCTCGCGGACCGCGCTCGCCATGCACGCGCTCAGCGGCCCGAGATAGTTGCGCACGGACTTGTCCGACAGTCCTACGCGGCAGTCCTTGTCCTGCTTGGTCGGCGCCGGCCTGGTTCGTTCGCACAACCATGCGATGTAGCCGGCTACGCTGCGCGGCGTAACGTCGGTGAGGCGTGTGCTCGGCGGGAAGTAGACGAACACGTACTGCTCGAGGACGCGGCGATAGTCGGCTCGCGTGGAGTCCCGGAACCCCCGCCGGCCGCGTCCCTGGTAGCGCTCGATCCACTCGTTCGCATACTCGTACAGCGTCAGGCGCGAGCGCGCCTCGAACTCGCCGCGCCCGATGTCGGTCATACGCGCCGCCTTCTTGCGACGAGCCTCATCGAGGGTGCGGCACGACTCCCAGTGCTGCTTACCGTTGACGCGGTACGGGAAGACGTAGCGACTGCCGCGCTTGTAGATACCGGGGGTTCGTGTTTTCTCGAGCTTGGCTGCCATCACAGCTCTTCTTGCCTTGGCTTTGACCGGCCCGCTCGGCGCCGCGCGCCGGCCGGAGAAGGACGACGCGCGGCAGCCGTGTGGGCGCTCGTCAGAAGCCGAGCTGCTCCGCGCGCAGCGCTGCGCGGGATGCACACACGACTCGTTTGTTGATCCTGTTGACGAGTCCCGCTGCGTACAGTTCGGCGAGGGCGTCTTCGGCGACGACGCGGCCACCGAACTCGCGGATCACCTCCTCGACGGTCCACGGTCGATCCTCGACCGTGAGGGCTGCGAGGACTGCGTGCGTGGTTGTGTCGCTCATGGTTCCTCCTTGTGATCGGAGGCCCCGGGAGGACTGCTCTTGGGCGAGGAAGCCAAGCCCTTTGCCTGGTAGCTTGGCTGGCGCGCCGGGAGTTGCCACTCTCGGTGCCACGGCGCCCGGCTGCTACAACAGCGCGGGCGCCAACTTGTATGTTCGAGCGCATAATCTACCCCGCGCTCCGGACGGTTCTGCCTTCGACGTAGGAGTCGAGGTCGTCGCGGTGCAAGAGCACGCGGCGACCGTCGCGACGCGGTTGGAGCTTGCCGAGCGCGATCAGGTCGTAGATCCGGTCCTTCTTGCAGCGCAACCGCTCCGCGGCGTCCGTGACGTTCAGCCACGGCGACGCGTCGTCCGTGTCGTTCGGGATGAGCGCGGCGGCGTGCCTGGCGATCTCCGCCAATTGCTCATCGTTCAAGCGCACTGTCAGCTCGATCATCGCTCCACCGCCTCTCGGTCGTGTCGCGGAACGTGTCGGTCGAGCGCATGGGGGAGAGGACGACCGGTGGTCGCGCTGCCCGCGAGGACGTCAAGGCTCCGTGCAGGTGGCGGTAGATCCCGAACACGTCGTGCAACCGTTCGCGCAGGTCGTGGAAGGACGCGCCGCGTGCCGGTATGCCCCATAACATCGACGCGAACGTGTAGATGTCCCCTCCGACGGGCCTGCCGTCAGGGCTTGGGCAGCCGTAGCAAGCCCAGCCCTGCTCCGGGGTCGGATAAACGTGCAGGCTCGGCGTGTCGTCCCGGTGGAATGGGCACTCGATCTTCCCGTCGCGGCCGGGATCGACACCGGCGAGCAGACGGACGTAGGCGGCGGGCTTGATCTGCCGGAGAGGGTCATCCTCGCGTGTACCTGGCCGCGTGAGATCGCCATGCTCGGTCTCCGGTCGCGCGAGCGTCAGTCGGGGCAGCCCGGTGAGGATCGTCTCCGGCGCATACCGCGTCTGCACGTGGTGCAGCAATTGCACCGGCCGTGGCGGGTCGTGCTTGAAGTTCAGCGTCCCCGGCGGCCTGAGAATCCGTGTCGCGTCCGCGCACTTCACATCCGCGTCGAGCGCGAACGCCAAACGGCGGTTCGCGTCCTCGACCTCATCCGCGTCGAGGGTTCGCATGAGCTGCCAGTAAGCGTGCGCGTGGTCGGGCGTGCCCGACGCGACGATCATGCTCGGCGACGGGTCGAACCGTTCAAGCGCGGCGAGCGCCGCCCGGGAGTCGCAGTCCACCCACAGGAGCGCTGTCGCCGCGATGTCCTCGCGCGTCCCGCGCCCTCGTGTTCGCGGCGCGCACCCGACGTACACGTCCGTCCGCTGTCCGATGGTCGCTATCCGTCGCGCCACGCTCGGATCGTCGATCGAGAGGAAGCACTGCGCGAAGCGCCTGCCGACCGTGCGGTAGCGGACATCGAGCAGCGTGCCTGGCTGAGCGCTCCCGGCCAGCATCCGCACATACGTTTCGGTCGCCTTGAGCCGATCCTGGGAAGGGGCGCTCATTGTCCGCGCTCCTGGGCCTCCGCGATCTCAGGGGTGAATGCGGCAATGAACGCAAACTCATTCTCAATGAGGGGAACCTCGTGGGGCGCGAGTTTCGCCCACTCCCAGCACTCCGCTGCGCTCAACTCGCCGGCCCACATCGCGTCCTGGCGTTGCTCCGCCGTCATGCTCCACAGCGTTTGTGAGGGCTCCTTCGGAACCAGTATCAGATCGGTAGTCCTTGTCATCGCTCGTGTCCTCCTTGAACCATTTGCGACTACTGACCCCCATCAGCGCGGACCGGCCAAGGACTTTGGTCGGTGCCGGCGACTGGACCGCGGTCGTCAATCGGCGCTCGAGCTCGTCGACGAATAGGCTGCTCGGTAACGCGTCCTCCGCGACTCAGTTGCTCTGGCCTGTAGGCGTGCAAGCATTCGCAGCCATGCATGACCCGATCAGCGGAAGAGATGTAGTAGTCGCGATCATCGGCGGGACCCTGCTCGGGCTCGTACTGACACGACCTCGACTCGCTTGGGTTCAGCGGCTCGAGGAGTCCTCCCGTCGGTCGGTCGAAGTCGTTACGACGGTCGTGGCGTTCGTGATGGGCGGCTATGCCTACGGAGCGCTCTTCGTGGTTCTCCATCGTCAACTCGGAAGTGACGTCGATAAGCTCCTTCGAACCGCCGGTGTCCTTATCGGCGTTTACGCGGCGCTTGTGCACTTCGAGCCGTTTTCGGATGGGCACGGCTGGCGAGAGCGTGGATCGGCCATCCTTCTCTACGTCGCTGTGGCGATCACGTCCGTCCTCGCAGGAGTCGCGCTCGTCGAATACACCCTCACCAAAGCGGTGGATGCCGGGACCATGCTGATCGCCGGGTTCGTGCTCATGGTGGTCGCTTACGGTCTCAACGTATTCGCGCGGAGGTCGAGGTCGGGAACCAGGGACTCCGCGCACGCCGAGGGCGAGCCAGGCAAGCCGTTGCCGGCGTCTGGCGAGGCGCGGTAGAACCACCAGACCGTGAACGCGACCGTGCGGATCCGCCCGTACGCCGGTCCCGGCCTCTAGGACCGTCCGCTCCGGGCTCTCCAGACGGAACGACACGATCGCCGATGACGTTGTGTGCGAAGCGCCCGACACGCTGCCAAGCCGAAGCCCGCATCGAGCACAGCGTTTCCGCAATGTCCAGTGGAATCAAGCGTGAGCCGAACGTCAGCCGGTGCGCTCGCAGTCGTCCAACTCGAAAGCGCCATTTGAGCGTCGGCAAGCACTTCTGCTTCGGCGGCAACGTGAGGCCACGGCCCTACTCCAGTCTTGGCCCGCTCGTCGGATTGGAACGTCCACGGCTGGGCGTAGTGTTGCCAGTGTGAGCTACTTCAGCCCTACGGCTAAGGGCGGCTCGACTGCCGCCAAGCTGATGCATCAGGGGCCGGTTGCCGCCATGCTCGCAATGGAGTTGCTGATCGATCCCGCTGCTGTGCATCCCGCGCATCGAGCGGTGAATGACTGGACGATCCGCATTGAGCAGGGTGACGATCTGATTGTCGCGTTCGCTGATTCGTCGCAACTCTTTGTTCAGGTCAAGGATGAGAAGCTCGGGCGGCTCGCCCTGGAGTCCATCGTTAGCCGCTGGGACTCACTGTCGCAGGAAGCGCCGGGTTCGACCGGATTCCGACTGCACGCACTGGCAGGGTTGATCGATGAACTGTCGGGGCTGCCCGCCGATCTCGACGCGCTGCGCGCACGATTGACTGCCCCGCCGGCTCCGAATCCGGGCACTCTGCAAGCCGAGCTACGCAAGCACTACAAGCTGAAGATCCAGATCGGAGAGGGCCACTACATCGACCTGCGACCGATCCGCGACGATACGATCGGTCGAGCCCTCTTCGCTGGGGCGCTCAGACGCTTCAATGACACCCGGATGCTGAGCGAGACGACCGCCGCCATTGTTTTTGGCGAGCTGGCCGTAAGCTTCAACAAGCTCATCCCTAGTCGCCGTGCGATGCCCCGTTCCAGTGTCCTAGCGATTCTTGAGCGCTTCCTCATACGCCGCCATCCGGCCGACGGCCTCGGGCCTTACGAGTTTGTCGACCCGACCGCGCCCCGTCGGGGTTATCGAATAGATCCCGATGCCGCCTGCCAGAGAGGATGTCCCGGCCGGCGTGGAATTTCGGTGGCGGCCCGGGTGTGATTCTTCAGACGGTGACGAGCGTAGCGGCCTCCTCGATCGTGTGCGTGATGGTGGGTTGGGTGATCTCTGCTTCGACGGCGAGGGCGAGCTTGGCGAGGCCGGCGTGACCGACGATCCGTCGGAACTGTCGCTCGGCCTCGAGCATCCCGGCGGCCGTCCACCGCAGACACATCTCGCCTGACTGCCAGCGCTTGACGTTGCGACTGGATCGCCGGACACACTCGATCATCGACTCGCAGGGGTTCGTGCTCTGCAGTGTGCGCTTCAACGCGCCCTTCACTCCCAGACGGGTGATCGTCAACGTCTCGCGCATTCCCTCCCGCAGAGACGCACAGGCACCGGGATGCGAGCGTTCCAACTCAGCGGCGAGCGCTCGGAGTTCCCCGAGCGCTTGATCGTGATCGTCGCGTGCCCACGCACGGCGCAACCGGCGCTTGACCTCTGGCCGGTCACGCTCGGGCAAATGATCGAGCACGTTGCGTTCCTTGTGACGAACACACCGATGCACCGGGGTGCGCGGCCCGAGCACAGTGTTCACGGCGGCTCTGAGAGCCTTGGAGCCGTCGATCACGACCAGAACGCCCTGCTCGACGTCAAGACCACGGTCGACCAGATCGGACAGCAACGAGGTCGCGACCGTCTTGTTCTCGGTGGAGCCCTCCCACAGGCCGAGCGGGACCTTCACGCCCTCGGTCGTGATGCCCAGCGCCACGATGTTCGTGTGGTCCTTCAAGACGATTCCGTCGATCATCAGTACCGCGAGGCGCACGTCCTCAAGACGGCGGCTCATCAGCGCCTTGAGCGTCTCAGCGGTGCGCGCCACGAACGAGCGCGAGACAGCCGACTTCGAGGTCGAGCGCGCTTTCGCCTCGACCTGCTCGCCGACCGGCTCATGGGTGCGCACGAAACGGCGGGTGGAGACGCCCGCGAGCATCCGCTCCAGCACCACCTCGCTCAACGCGTCACGACTGGCGAAATGCTCGTAGGTCTGCAGGGGCACCTCGCCGCCACTGTCCTTGGCGCGCATCCGCGGCCGAGAGACCGCAACCCGCCGCGCTCCGAGCGTTACCTCACCATCGTCTGAACCGTGACGGTAGGCGACTCGCTCAGGGTCGTGCTTGCCGCGCGGCCCACACACCTCGTCGACCTCCTCGGCCATCAGCTCGTGCATGACACCGAGCCCGACACCGACGCTCAACGCGAGCAAGCCCTCCCTCGCCGCCCCAACCAGCTCTCCGAGCACGACCTGCACCCGTTCGGGCAGCACTGGCGCCTGCTCCTGCGTGTTCTCGCTGGCGACCTGCCCAGCATGTACCTTGCTCATGGCGGTTCCTCCTGTCTCGCATGGACTGATTTCGCACTCGCCACGGTCGCAACACGACCGGACGAGGCGGGAGGACCGCCACTTCAATTTCTACGCCAGGTGGGACAACCTCCTGCCAGATGCAAACAGACGCTAAGCTTGTGCTTGGTGCTGCGGCAGCGGCCCGGCGCCGCTGGGTGCGTTTCCAGCTCCCGCGCGCCTTCCTTGGTATGGCAGTCGGCCGGTGGAAGCCGTGCCCCCATTGTGGTCATCCGATGATGGCCAACGGCGGTGGACTCCGTGGCTTGGCGTGTCCAGACTGCCGAGCCTTTCCATACCTCACTCTAGCCGTGGCCTGCGACTGCGGTGAAGTGTCGATCATCGCTGAGCAGCCACCTCCACGCGAGGAGGAGCTGGGACGCCTAGTAACGGACTTTGTGAGTCAAGGTCGCCGATGCCGTCACTGTCAGCGGACATTCGACATGGAGCGATGCCGAAACCGTTGGTTCGTGGCGCCGCTTCCCACCCGCTTCATCGACGGCCAGACTGGCAGGAATCACAGCTGTTCACAGCCACAAGGACATCGTTGACCGTTCAGGGTGAGGGATCACCACAAGCATATCGTTTACCGGGTGTCGAGGTGAGGCTGTTCAGGGTCACGGGTTAACGTCGCGGTTGTTCGACCGCTTGCGGCGAGGCCACATACAAGGAGGACCAGCCATGCTCGACGTCAGACCTATCTACCGCCCACTCGGACGGTCTCCGCGTTCAACGCTGTCACGCTTCTGTCTGGGCAGCACAATGCAGGAGTGCTGGTACGTCGCCACCGTGACTCATGGTCTGGCGAGTGACACAAGCCCGACTCGGCCCGTGATTGGCCGCTCCTTGCTACCGGGAGAGGAAACCGGCTCCGACGTCAAGTAAACGCCGCGTGCCACTCGGGCGAGGCGAGTAGCCGCAGCGCCTCCCATGGATCGTCGTGAGCGTCACGCAGCGCGCGGCGGCGCAATGGCTCGTCGCGCACGGGGTCGGACGTGGCGATCCAGTACTCGGGGTCCGAGACGCGTATTGAGAGTGTTCCCGACCCGCGTGTGCCGTTCATGAGAAACGCGGTGGAGTACTCTCGCTTCGCTGTACGTAGCGCGCTGATCGCGGCCAGCTGCTCGCCGGTGAGCGCGAGCGTGTCGCGCATGTAGGTGAGCTCCTTGGCGTCTTGGCCGAGGAACAGCCGCATCGCCGCGTTCTTCAGGAGCGCGCGTCCGTGCTCGTTGTCGAAATCAGAGAGTTGTTGGCTGATCCCGATGAGCCATAGCGCGAGATGCCGGGAGCGGCGGATCAGGTCGTTCAGCCATCTGCCTGTCGCGCGTGTCTCGACGAGCTTCCACGCCTCGTCGATCACGAGCGCGTATCGGCCCGCCCACTCGTGTCCGGGACCGTCACCGGCAAGGAACGTTTCGCGCTGACGCGTGATTCGGTCGGTGACGTGCTCGCACACGATGAACAGTGCGGCGCCCGCACGCGAGTCGGGGATCGCGCGCGTGTCGAAGATCACGAGCGGCGCGTTCTCGGAGACGGTCGTCGGCCAGTCCGTCAGGTACGCGTAGGGGCCGTCCTCGACATAGTTGTTGAGTCGCAGTGCGAGGTTGCGAAGCACTGCCGCGATGTCACTCGCGCCCGCGTGTGCCTCGGTCGCTTCGCGACGGTACAGCTCCTCTTGCAGGATCAGCTCGCGCGACTGCTCCCCGGTGAGCGCACACCGCGCGTAGACCTCGCGTATCGCGATCCCGAGCAGGTTCTCCTCGAGATCCCCGAGCCCACCGTGCTCGTCCCCGTCGCGGTGGGTGAGCAGAAGCGAGTGGAGCGCGAGCAGATAGTCGACCTTGCTCTGCTCGACACGGGCGGGGTCGGGTACGTCCCAGGGACAGATCGCGTCACGATTGCCGCGCCCGCCGAGCGCGACCTGCACCGCGCCCGGGATCAAGGAGGCGAGGAACGCGAAATGCCCCGCACGATCGATCACCGCCGCGCGTAATCCCTTGCAGAGCGCGCGGACGAGCAGGATGTTGACGGTCATCGTCTTGCCCGTCCCTGAGCGTCCGTTGACGATCAGCATGTGGTTTTCATGGATGGGATCGAACGGGTCCAATCGCTCAAGTGTCCTGCCGGGTTGCGCGTATCCGAGTGGGATGCCGGACGGTGAGCCGCAACCCGTCCCGACCAACGGCCACGTGTCGGCTGCGTTGCGCGTCAAGTACCGGCGCGAGCGCGAAGCGGCGTCACGAGCGAGCGGCAGGCTCGACTCCCACAGTGCGCGCTGCGCGAACACGCCATGATCGAGCCGTGCGTCGCTGACGAGCGTGACCTCCCGGCCGGTCGCCTGCGCGTGCTCGGCGAGCGCATCGACGTCGGGGTGCGGGCCGGGCGCCGCGAGCTGCAGGTAGACGCTAATCCGGTAGATCCCGGCGCCGCTGCTGAGCGCGAGATCGTGCGCGAGCTCCTCCGCCTCACGCTCCTGCTCTGAGGCCTGCGGATCGACGGGTCGTCCCCGCGCAACGGTCCCGAGGTTTACGCCGCGCAATCGCTTCCAGCGCCGTCGCTGCGCCTGGCGTTCCCGCAACCTGTCGGTCGCCTGCACGTGTACCGACAGGGAGAACGGGCACGGTGACTGCATCAGGTGAAGCATCCACCCGAGCCACGTGTGCTCAGGAACCCCCGCCAGATACGACACCTGCTCGACCGTGTCCCCGACACGTACGCACGAACGATCGGTGAAGTCGATCGGCGCGACGCAAACCGCCTCGGCAAGCGCATGAGCGCGCTCGACGCCGGTCTCGATCGCCTCGCCCAGGGTACGGGCACGCCCGACGCCGGCCTCGTCTGCCTCGTCGGGCGCGGGCAGCCCGATCGCGTCCGGTCGCATGAAGCTCGCCGACGGCGCGCCCGAGCGCGCACCGCCGGGATCGAACCGGCTCCACAACAGATCGAGCACTTCTGTCCCGTCGAGCGATCGCACGGCGAGTCGCATCGCTTCGAGATCGCGCCTGACCCCTTCGGTGTGGCGCAGCGAGTCGCGCAGCGCCCGTTCATACGCACGCGCGGGCAGCGAAAGCCCCCCGCGACGCGACCGCCCGATCCCGTTCGCGCGCCACGGCAAGACGATCACGTAGCGCACGCTCATCGCCGCGACCGTCTCGCAGTGCGTGCGAAGCGAATGCTCGACCGCGACGCCGAGCCGGCGGATAGCACGCCCTACGTCGACCTGGCCGTCCCGCTCAGCGGCGCTGGCGGCGAGCGCGACGGCTTGCGCTTCACGCGCGAGGAGATCGTCGACCGCCAACGGTTGCGCCTGCGCGTACAGCTGCAGCGCCTGTCCACCGTCGAGGCGTCCGAGCACCCCACCGAACGCGTCCGTGACCTGCTCGTTGGCAAGCTCGTCACTGACAAGCGGGTTGACCGGCTCGACCTCCAGGTAGCGCAGAAACGTCCCGTCCGTGCGTATCGCAAGCCCGTCCTCACCGATCGCCACCAACCCCAATAGACGCTCGCTCTCGCCGGGCGCGAACACGCGACGGGCGAGAGGCCAAGCGATCGCGTCGCGCAACAAGCGTCCGACCGCGAGCCCTTCCTCGTCGGACAGGTACGCGAGCGTGGCCGGCAATCCGATCGCGAACACCCCGGCCGACAACGCGACCTTCGCCGGGACGTGAAGCGCCTTCACACACCCGTACCCCACAGCGACCGCAGCGAGCAGCACGATCCACTGTCGGATCGTGAACCCGAAAAGGCGAGGCGGCGCGTCAAGCCACCGGTAAGTCCGGTGCACGACCTCAACCCTCCTTCGGTGGCTGCTGACCTGGCTTCGGCTGCGTCGGCGGCCCGCTTTGCGCTTGTCCCGTGCCTGCCGAACGGCGGGAGCCGCCTGGGGGCGATGAGCCGGGACGCGGAGGCCGTTGAGCGCTCGCACCGGCCGACTTCCCGCCACCTGGAACCCGTGTGTCCGCGCGCGGCTTCTGCGCTTGCGCGGCGCCCGTGGGCCCTCTGTTGCTCTTGTCGTTGCCGTGCCCGGCGGTCGTCTCGCCTTTACGCGTTTGGCGCTCAGTCGTACGCGGCTGTCGTGTCGCGGCATCTGTCGCGACCGCAATTCTCTCCGACCCGTCTCCGCGGCTACCGGACTGTCGCTGCGGGGAGCGAGGCGAGCGCGCGCCCGACACGCTCGCCGTGTTCCCGGCAGGCCGAGGTGAGCTGACGGCGTCGCGTGCCGCGTCTCGTACCTCTTTCGGCGCGTCGCGCAGCACGCGCCCGGCCTTCCCGAATCGATCCTTGACGCTCTGCGTGACCGCCTGCGCCCGTGGGGAGCGCGCGAGCGCCTGTCCAGGCTTGCTGTCGCTCAAGCGCTGTCCGAGCTTGCCGACCCGCCCGGCGAGCACGCCGCCCGCGACTCCTGCCGCGCCGGCGGCGAGCGGACCCGACAACCGCCCAGCGGCTCGTGTCGCTGCGCCGACCGGGCCGCCTGCGGGCGCGCCGAGCGCACCGGCAGCGAGCCCGACCGAGCGTCCCGCGGCGAGCGTCCCGCCACGCAACCGCGCGTTCGCATCGGCGACCCGAGAGACGCCCCCGCCGCCGGAGGTCTGACCTGCTGGTCCGATCCCAGTGCCGCTGATCCCGCCGAGCGCGCCTCGCAGGTGCCCAAGCACGCCGAGTGGGAAGCGCAGTGCAAGATAGAACGTGAGTAGCGCCGCGAACGCCCCGGCGACGTGCGCGGTGAGCGCGCCGACCAATCCGGCGTGTCCGACCGCGCCGAACGATGTCGCGTCGAGACTGAGCGCTCCCGCGACCGCGAACAGGATCGTCCACCCGACGGGGACGATCGCGACTCCGACGAGCACGGTGCCCCACGCTCGCGTGAGATGCGAGAGCTCCGGCAGGGGTCGCAGGGCGATGAGCAGCGGCCCGGTGACGTACAGCAACGCGAACGCGAGCAGGATGAGCACCTTCATCGCGAACATGACGGCGGCGAACACGACGCCGACGATCACGAGGATCGCGAGGAACACGCCACCGGACCCGACGAGCAGCGCCCCGCCGAACATGACTCCGACCGTCCGCTGGAGTCCTTCACCGACGACGTGGAAGCTGAGGATCGTGTCGGTGAGCGTGTTGAGGAACGCGACCGTCTGCCGGCACGCCCACGGGTAAGCGATCAGCAACCCGGCGGACACGACGGTGCTGGAGAGCGCTTGCATCGGGTGCCCGTGCCCTGAGAGCCCGACGAGCGTGTAGCGGACGATCGCCGAGACGAAGCTCACCCCCAGCAGCGAGACGGCGAGCATCGTCATGTCGCCCTCCAGTTGCCCGACGTGCGTCCAGCTCGTCGGGTCGGGTACCGCGACGAGCCACTTGATCGTCGCGACAGACGCGTTCTTCAGGAAGCTCGGGACGAGCGCTTGGGCGACGTCGACGAAGAAGAAGTTGACGATCCCTTCGACGATCGACTGGACCGAAGGCAACCCGAGGAACGCGAACGGCACGAGCATCACGCCACGCTGGTCACGCGACGATCCCGGGCGCCGCGATCAACAGGAACACTCCGATCCCGACCTTGAGCGCGATCTCGTGCGCGCGGTGATGTCCGGAGAGAAACAGGATCGCGATCAGCGTGATCGCAAACCCGATCACCGTCACCCCGAGCCACACAAGGTTCTTGGTGAGCGCGGAGAAGAACCCAGCGACCCCGTTGATCGCAGACCCCCCAGCAAGCCCCGCGGCCTTCAACGCATCGACATGAGCGCCGCTGAGCAAGCACAGCACGACCGCCGCGCCAACGACAGACACGACAAGAAACGCGTCGAGCACCGCTCGGCGAGAGAGAACAGACACGACAACTACCTCCTTGGATCGATCGGCAAGACAAGAGCGTTCACGGCCCGAACTCCGCTTCGAGGTGTTCTTCCGGTGACATCTGCGCGGGTGAGCGTGCGTCCAGGGGAACCGTCGAGCGGGCCGGCGGACTCACCTCGGCTGGCGGCGTCGATGCGGGTGGCGGCGCTGATGACGCCACTTCGCGTGC
Source organism: uncultured Solirubrobacterales bacterium (assembly GCA_963714635.1). Classification (GTDB taxonomy): domain Bacteria; phylum Actinomycetota; class Thermoleophilia; order Solirubrobacterales; family Solirubrobacteraceae; genus Palsa-744. Next base: position 149,234 of record CAVQPM010000008.1, read on the forward strand.
GGGCAAAGCTGCTGACGCCGACTCTGACCGGGCCGCTTCGCGTGCCGGCGCTGTTGGGGTGCCCGGCTCCTGCTGGGACGATCCCCGCCAGCCTGGCGCACGCCTGCGGGCTGGGTGAGGTGGCCGCGCCGTGTGACCGTCGCCCTCGTGACGTGTGCCAGCCGCCTGACCGCGCAAGGCGGGGGTCATGCGCGTGCTCCCGGCAGGCAAAGTCGTCGACGTGCTCGCTCCCGCAGCCGCGATGGTCTGCGTCGAAGTCAACGGTGACGACGAGGTAAGGGCCGGCGCACCGCGCGGGCGAGCGGGCGAGAGCGAATCGACGATCCCCACAAGCGGGACGAGCAGGGTCACGGCGAGCAATGACGGAACGCCCCACCGGACGGCGCGCGGTGCTGACCGCCAATAAGCCCGCGGCGCTACCCGCCGCTGGTTCGAACGCCCCACGCCCGCGGGCTCCGCAACGCCCGGCGACCCTCCAGAGTCCGGGTCGCCCTCGTCGAGAAAGCGCTCGTATTCCTCGGTCGGCTCGTCTGTCCACTCCTCGGGAGCGCCGATCTCATGGACTTGCAACGTCTCATCCTCATAGCCCGCCTCGCCGACCCACAAGCGCTCGAAATCGATCTCGCCATCGACGACCGGCAGCTCAGCGCCGCCGCGAGCTGTGTCCTCCTCTGGCTCGCCAGGCGCGCTCTCGGAGTCCGTCTCGGCCCCGGCGCCGAGGTCGGTGTCCGTGTCGGCATCCCTGTCTGCGTCGGGGCCGTCTGCGCCGGCATCCTCGGCGGGGTCGGGATGAGCACTGATGACCGTCCGCGCGGGTGCGGCGATGAACAGGACGACCTGCCCGCCCGCCTGGACCTCCGCGCCCGTCGAAGGGTCTTGCCCTACGACGAACCCGTGTATCCCCGGCTCGTACCCCTCGACTCGCTCCAACGATGGCCGCAACCCGAGCCGGCGAACAGCAGCGATAGCAGCCCCGGCGCGCAGCCCTTCATACCCCTCGACAGCCATCCCGCGTCCCCGCGCGGCGACCGGCTCGGACGGCTGGATGGGAGTGTCGTCATCGTCGCGCACACCCCTTCTGACCCCGAACCCGCCAGACCGGCCAGCGGATTTTCGCTGCTCTTCGATGCGGTCCGACGCGGTGCGAGGACACACCATCGAGGTGATGCATGTGTCACACTGAGTGCGTGCGTTCGGCTGAGATAGTGAGGGCGCTTCGCGCTCATGGCATGACTCAACAGGAGTTGGCGCGTCGTGCGGGTGTTGCCCGCGAGACCCTGTCGCGTTGGGAGTCCGGCGCGCAGCAGCCGAGCCTTGAGTCTCTTGACCGTGTCGCTGCGGCGGCCGGAGCGAAGCTGGATGTGCGTCTCCTCGCAGCGGAAGCGAAGCTCGTGGAGTTGGTGAACGATCAGCTCGATCTCGGTCCGACAGGGGGGTTGAAGGCTTTGCTTGGCGCCTCTTGGCCCGTGTGCCGCGACGCTCTTGTCGCGGCGGCCGGCGTCGGTGATGTGGGTGTCCTCGTCGGGCCGGTCGCGGCCGCTTTGTCGGGTGCTCCGCAACGTCCTGTCGATAACCGCGTGGATGTTCTCGTAGCGCCGGAGGATGTTGAGCGGGCGTTCGATCGTCTGTTCGCCGTGGATGCGTGGCCGGACGGTTTCGAGCAGGTGGCGGGCGGCGGTGAGCGCCGCGAGCGTTGGCGTCGCGGGCGGGGCAGCCTCACGGTTCGCACGATGGCTACCGGCGTGCAGGACATCGGTGCGATACGCGACCGGGCGCACCGCGTCGCCCTGAGCCGGCGTGGCGAGACTCGTGGCGTGCGGGTGGCGCTCGTGGAGGATCTGCTGGCGATCGCTGAGCGCTCCCCGTGGAGTGAGGACGCGATCTACCGCGAGGGTCTGCGTGCCGTGCTCGCGTCCGAGCGCTACTGGTCACGCGAGCACGACGAGCACCGTTGTCACGCGGCGTGAGCGCACCGCTTGAACCCCATCACCGTGTGCTGATCGAAGTGCTCGTGAGCCACGATGTTCGTTTCGTGCTCGTCGGGGGCACGGCGCTCCAGCTGCATGGGTACTCGGGGGTCACCCAGGATGTCGATGTGACGATCGCCGTTGATGAGGTCAACGGACGTCACGTCGAGGCGGCGCTGGCGGCGATGCACGCTCAGCCGTTCCTTGTCGGTGAGCGTGGGAGCGCGTATCGAACAGACTTCGGCCAGGTGGAGGTCATGCGCTGGACGGACGGTGTCGGCGACTACGACGCGTGGGTGCGCAACGCCACGAGCATGCAGATCGCTGATGGCTTGTCGGTGCTTGTGGGCAGTCCGTCCGATTTGCTGCTATCCAAGGAGCAGGCGGGGCGCACGAAGGACGAGGACGCCCTTCCGCGGATACGCGCGGAGCTGTTGGGGGAGGGCAAGCTGAATCCGGGAGACGTACGCGGTCCCGTCGCGGAGTTGCCCGGCGAGGTGACCCACGATCCGCGCGTGGAGGAGTTGCTGGGAGTGAGGCCCACCAGTCCCCGCGCGCGTGGTCTTTGGGATCACGCGGCCGAGCTGATCGAGGACTACCGCGACCGCTGGACCCTGCCCGATGACGGTGATTTGCTCGGCCCGATCCAACCCGCCGGCACGCCGCAGGGCGCAGACCGAGCATCCCTGGATCGCCAGCTCGAACGCCTGGGAAGACTGCTCGACCGCGACGGCGGCGAGCGTGACTATCCCGAGCGGTAGGACGTGAGGGACGCGGACAATGCTCGCGCACAACTCAGGTTGGGTCAGGCGGCTTGAAGAACGGGAGCGAGGCGAACTCCGTCTTGTTTTGTAGGTTGATATCGCGGGTGACGATCGTTACCAAGCTTCGGGGGCGTTGCCGTATGAGTTCGATGGCGCTCGCGATGAACCGGTCGTCGCGGTTGCTCGCGTCCAGCCACGGCAAAGAGTCGGTCATGTTTGGCTCGGTCGCGACCGCTCGGATCGTGCTGGTCGGCTTGCATAGCGGGACGCCGCTGCTGAGTGAGCCGCGCGCCCGGTAGCCCTTGATGCGACTCACGAGCCCCTCGGCCTTTTGGCGGACTGCGTCGTTGCGATACGTCGCCTTGAGTTCGTCGAGCTCCCCGACGACAGACGGAAGTAGGGTCAGCTCAAACTCTTGCGACTCGGCGAACTTCCAGTTCTCCAAGTCGGGATTGTGCAGAAGGGCGTTCGTGTCTGGCGCGTAGATATCGAGGCCAGGATTGGGATCATCCAGATGCTCGATCAGCCCGACGAGTTGCTGTATTGCCTGATGTCCCGTCTCGCGAGCCTGGGCTACCGAGCTGCTGTAGGTCGGTCGCTGTTCGATGAGTTCTCGGAGCTTCCGATCGGCTTCCTTGAGCGTCTTGAGGGCATCTTGAGGTAGCCCGCGAAGCAGTACGACGAGGGTTGCGTGGAAGCGTTGATAAACCTCAAGTGCACGACTCTGGAGTCGCTTACCCTCGATGTCCAGCTCGCCCCAGCTCCCAGTGGGACCTACATAGATCACGCCATCGAGCTGGTGGCCAAAATCGGTAAGGGACGAGCGGTCGAGCAGTTGATTCAAGTCGCCTTGAACCGCTTCGGCGCGCTCGGCAAGCAGTTGCGTCGCCGTTAGCACTCGTCCAATCTACGCGAAGAAGGCGACATGGACGGCCGTCTGAGCCTTCACTCCGAGCGTCACGTGTGCCGATTCGGGTTGGAGGCACGGCTGCGCCGTTTCTCGGCTACCGCGCGGGCTGCGCCCGCGCCCGTGACCGCCTGCCACGCAGGCTCCTACCGGCCGTCGCCGCCCATCGTTTCACCAGCGCTCTGCTTCCTCAGATCAGCGCTGTCCGCATCCCATCGCTTCACGTATCCACCAAGCCGAGCGACATCCATCGCCGCGCAGAGCGCTCGCCCGCGCAATCACGACAGCTACCCGCGTCCCGACGCCAGCGGCAACAGCGACGACCGGACAGACTAGATGCACGGTGTGCGGTTTGGCATCCGATCGGCTGCTTATCGTGTCGTGCCTGATGATGACGGCGATGAGCATCAAGGCGGATTCCGCAGCCGGCTATGCCCGCTACCTGGAGTCAAAGACGGTCGCGCCGGAGCGCGGCGACTACTACCTCGGCCCGACGAGCGAGGCGGCGCAGGCGCCGGGTCGCTGGCACATGGACGAGGCGACGATAGAGCGCTTGGGGATCACGGGTGACGGCACGATTGAGGGTCGTGATTTCATCGCGCTGATGGAGGGTCGTCACCCAGGGTCCGGGGAATGGTTGCGCCCGGAGGGCGCCGGTGGTGGTCGCGGTGGTGGGATCGACGCGTCGCTGAGCGCGCCGAAGAGCGTCTCTGTGGTGTGGGCGATCGGTGACGCGTGGCAGCGCGAGCAGATCGAGGACGCGCACGGCACGGCGGTGGCGCGCACGATCGCGTATCTCAGGGAGACAGTCCCCGTTGTGCGTCGCCGCTACGGCGGCGAGGTCGTCGAAGAGCATGCGAAGGATGTCCTCGCGGCGGAGTACCGGCATACGACCGCGCGTGGCGTGAGCGGCGCGCAGACCCCTGACCCGCAGCTGCACAGTCATGTGGTCGTGACCGGCGCGGTGCGCGAGGACGACCGTTTCGTCGCGGTCGCGTCACGTCCAGTGTTCCGCTCGGCTAGGGAGGTCGGCGCGTTCTACCGCTCCGCGCTCGCGCAGGAGCTCGCAGACCTGGGCTACGCGATCGAGTCGGGAACGGGCAAGGACGGTCGCTACTTCGAGATCGCGGGCGTGCCGAAGGGCTTGTGTGATGCGTTCTCGGGTCGCACGAGGGAAGTGGTCGCGGCGGCGGAGAAGTTCAGGGCAAAGTACGGGCGGGCGCCGGAGCGCGATGAGCTTCGCAACGTGAAGCTCGAGAACCGTAGGGCGAAGGAGTTGACGACCCGTAACGATCTCGACCAGGCGTGGCGCGAGACAGCGGAGCGGTTCAGCTTTGGTCCAAACGAGGCGGCGAGACTGCTCGCCGGCGAGCACGATCCGCCCGTGCGTGAAGACTCGCTTCCCGATCGTGTGGAGCGCAGCTTGACCGCGACGAGAGCCGTGTTCGAGCCCAAGGAGTTGCGCGCCGCTGTGCTCGAGCAGTCCGCGGGGACGTTGTCCCCCGAGCAGGCGCTTGATGTGGCGCGCGGCATGATCGCCGAGCGTCGTGTCCTGCCGTTGGAGAACGGGTTGATGACGACGTTGAGCGTTCGCGCGCGGGAGGAGGCGATCGAGCGTCACGCCGCGAACCTCGCAAAGCCGGCAGGGCGCGACGTCGGGGATGCGGCGCGTGCGACGGCAATGCGCGAAGTCGCGGAGCGTATCGGCGCTCCGCTCAGCAATGAGCAGGAGATGGCGCTACTCGTCCTGACAAGTCCGGAGCGCGGCGCCGCGCTCGTCGGCCCAGCCGGGACGGGCAAGGGAGTCGTGATCGACGCTGCAGCACGGGCGGAGCAGTTGGCCGGTCGCACGACGATCGGCGTCGCCGTCTCGGGCAGCACACGCGAGCGGTTGGGTCACGATTGCCCGGCCTTGGCGGGTCAAACGTTGACGGTGGATTCGTTGATCGCGCGCGCGGAGCGCGGCACGGTCACGCTGGACCGGGACACGGTCGTGTTCTTCGATGAGGGGGGCATGGCGGACACGCATCGTTTGGAACGGTTGATCGCGCTCGTCGACGAGTCCGGCGCGCAGCTGATCCCGGTCGGTGACGGCAAGCAGCTACCGTCGATCGGTCCAGGAGGCATGTTCGACAGGCTCACGACGCGGATGCCGGTCGTCGAGATCGAAGAGGTCAGGCGCACCCTCGACAAGGATGAGCAGCGCGCATGGGCCGCGTTGCGCACCGGTGAGCCGGAGAAGGCGATGGCGTACTACCACGCCAAGGGCAAGCTGCACTTCGAGGACACCCGCGAACAGGCAGCAGAGCAAGCGGTGCAGGAGTGGGCAAGGCTCACCGAGACGCGCGATCCGGCGAGGGTCGCGTTGATCGCGGACGCGTCGAACAGGGAGATCGACCGGCTGAACGCGCGTGCTCAACACCTGCGCGCTGAGCGGGGCGAGCTTGGAGAGAGCGAGATCGCCCTTCAAGCAGTCCACTACGGCCTGCGCGAACACGACAGGGTCGCGTTCATTCGCCAGCACTACGAGCCGGACCGCCCGCGCGTGGAGAACGGCACGAGGGGAGAGGTCACGAAGATCAGCGAGGATCGCGTGACGGTGAGGCTGGACGGCAGCGGCCGTCGCGTGACGCTCACCGGCGAGGACGTCGAGGCGCTCAGGCTCGGGTACGCGCACCACGTCTACAGGCAGCAGGGCGCGACCGTTGATCGCGCGGTCGTGCTGACGGGCAGTTGGCAGACGAGCAAGGAGTCCTCATACGTTCAAGCATCGAGGGCGAGGGAGGGCACGGACTGGTATCTCGCGCGCGAGGAGCTCGGGACCGAGGGGACCGACATCGACCGGATCGAGCGCCTGTCGATGAAGATGCGATCCAGCAGAGCACAGACGCCGTCCGTCGAATATGAGCGTGTCGCGTACGACCAGGAGTACGACCCGGCGGATCGCCTGAACCCGCTCGCTCACCTGCGTGACCGGAGGATCACCGTGCCGGTCTTCGACGTCGACAGCGAGCACGAGCAGCATTTGGAGCGCGCAAGGTGAGGCGCATTTCGATCCGCTTGCCCGACCCCGCGCTGGCCTTGCTTGAGCAGCGCGCCCAGGCCCAGGGCGAGCCGGTGGCGAGCTCCGCATCAAATTTGCTGCGAGCTGCACTCGAAAATGGGATCGCTGATTCGGGCGGCGCCGGGCTGCGTGCCAAACCAAGCCGTTCGCCTACACGCCCACCCGGCCGTCCATTATCCGGTGCGCCATGGATAGCACCGGAGAACGACTCCGACTGGCATGAGCGGATGCGGGGCGCGATCGTCGCGCTATACGAACGCTACCCGCGCGTGCTCGCCCGCTTGGAGCACGACTGGCACGAGCACGCAGAGCGCGTCGAGACCCTGGCGGCGCTGGCCGTGTGGCGAGCGAACATCGACGCCGCCGCCGAGGACCCCCGTGAGGAGTTGGCGTTCCAAGCCGCCGTGCTGCAGCTCGGTCGCGTCCTCGATAGCGCTCCCAGCTCAGGGCGGCGATTCAAGCCTGACAAGGATGTTCCCCTACGGTGGCGCCGCGTGGCTTCCGACGTGGCGTAGTGCCCGTTCTTTTCGCTTTATTCGTGTCGTTCGACTGACTGGGAAAGCACCCACCAAGGCCTGAACGATTTTCAGCGCAAATTGCGGGGGTTTTGTCATCGAACGCTTGATCGGCAGCTATTCGAACATGTAGATTGCGCATCCAATAGCCGTGGCGTTTGTTCACGGGACGTTTGTGATTGGGCGGAGGGAAGTCTATGGGGACGAGGCGGGTATGTTCTGGATGCGTGGCGGCTGTCGTATGCGCCGCGATGTTTCTCGCGGGCGCAAGCAGTGCGTCGGCAGCGCTGCCCGGTTCGATGGTTTCATTGACGCGTGGACTGGTGATCGGGGACTCGGCGACGGAAGCCGAACAGCTCAAGGCGCAGGAAGAAGCTCGTCTGGCGAGCCCAGAAGCGGTCAAGGCCCGCGAAGAATCGGAGACGGCATATGAAGGCCTTGATGCTGAAGCGTCTGCCAATCTGCTGCGGGAAAAGTTTCACCGTGTCCTCGATCGCACCGATGGTGGTATGCCGTCGTTGTCCGCTGGCGAGCAGGTGGTGAAGCTGATCAGCCCGTATGCGGCGCAGCTCTCGTTACCGGCTGGCGCGGACGGCAAGCCGGGGCATGGGGCGCTTGAATCGCTCGATCCGGTCGCCGTGCCCGACGCCGAAGGCCATCTGGCGCCTATTGAACTCGGTCTTCAGGAAGCTTCTGGCGGTTTTCAGCCCAAGCGTGTCTTGGTTCCGACCATGCTGCCGAACAGTGTCGGTGAGGGAATCTCGCTAGGAAGAACAGGAGTGTCGTTGACTCCGGTTGATGAAAAGGGCGGCAAGGTGAGCGCGTCTCCGGGCAGGGTGACCGGCGACACCGTATTGTGGTCCGGGGCTTCTATGGGCTCAGCTGTCGATCTCATGGCCAAGCCGTCTACCACGGGATTTGATCTGCTGGTCTCGCTTCGCGGTCAGGCGGCGCCGGAAACGCTGCGTTTCGTGGTTGGCATGCCCGAAGGCGCGGAGCTCGTGCAGGAAGCGGGCGGGCAAGTGCAGGTGCGCGACGCTGGTCAGACGCTAGCCACGATTCTTCCGCCGAGCGCAAATGATGCTGAAGGCACAGCTGTAAGCGGCGTCGGGATGACGGTCGCCGGAGACGTGCTGACTGTCACCGTGCCCCACCCAGCGGGGCGTTACCGGTATCCGATCGTGGCTGACCCTGAAGTCGAGGATCCGATCTGGCAGAACGAATGGTATTACAGCACTTACTATCGTACTGAGTGGTATTTCTACCATGAAGGTAGTGCGTTTACCGCTCCGGAACATCCGGAAAACGGCAGCTGGACAGAGTATATCTCCGGCAGTCATACTAGCACTGAAGCGGGCGGTCTGTTCTATACGACCCGTGGTATATCGCAAATCACGGTTGCGCACGCGGAAGGTCACTGGAACGACGGAGGGTCACACATTTGGAATGCCGTCGTGCTGGCAGACGCACAAGGCACTGAGGACTATGGTCCGTTGCCTGAAGCGACGGAACTTGAACGTGGTGGCGGTGGTTATGCCTGCCTACCCTCGAAGAATTGTCCGGAAACCGTCGTGGACACCGCCCCACCGGAAAACAATAACACGGCGGCCTATATACAGGAGGCGAAAGGTCCCGGCGAAGGTCACGGTGGCGAAAACACAGTAACAAAAGCCTATGTTGAGATCTCCCAGGAACAGGGACCAGAACTCGAATTCAACACGACGAGCTCAACGATCTACAACTCTCAGGCAAAAGAATACGTTCCAAATGTGCTCTATGGAAGCGGTGGATGGTTGGGTCCCAATCATGGTGCGTTTGAAGTACGCGCTAAGGATCGCGGTCTTGGGCTGAGTTTCTATCGCGTTCTCACCACTGGCTGGGGAGATGAGCGCTTCTACTACGACATGGGTGAATGTTACGGCATTCAATGCCCTGAATACAATTATCAGGGCTACACGTATCGAACGGGCATGCCCGATGGTGAAGACAGCTTTGAAGCGCTCGCCGAAGACTATGCGGGTTTGTATGCCCATATCTATCCGCAAAAGATTAAGGTCGATTACTCGCCGCCGCACAACATCAAGATCGTGGGGTTGCAGAACGGCAATGAACTGCCGATGGGGGGCGAATCGCATCTGAAGATCGAAGCGACCGATGGGGGAAGCGGCACGCCGAGCTCGGGCGTGAAATCGATCAAGGCGAGCGTCGACGGGGCCGAAGTCGGTTCGACGCCGGCGTCGTGTTCGTTGGGACCGTGCACGGCGAGCACGGAATTCACGCTCGCGGCGCGGGACTTCACACCCGGGACGCATTCGTTGATCGTCACCGCGACCGATAACGCCAGCAACGTCGTGCAGGAAGAATTCACGTTCAGGGTGCACGGGGCAACTCCGGTATCGGTCGGTCCGGGCTCAGTCGATCCGAGCTCAGGTCAGCTCACGCTGCGCGCCGGCGATGTCTCGCTGGGTGGCCTGAGTGGGGTGTCGCGCACGTATCGCTCGCGACAGCTGACTGCGGGTGCTGAAGGTCCGTTGGGTCCACAGTGGTCGATCAACGTCGGCGGTGGTGATGGATTAACGGTCATGCCGAACGGGAGTGTGGTGCTGGACTCCAGTAACGGCGGGGAAACGATGTTCGTGCTGAACTCCAAAGACCAGTTCGAAGCCCCGAAGGGAGACAGCAACCTGACGCTCGAAGACAGGGCCAGCGAACATAAGTACTTGCTGAAGGATTCGAAGGCCGGCACCGAAACAGTGTTTGAACAGCCAGCGGCGACTCAGACCACGCCGCCCGTGTTCGAGAACTCGTTCGGGCGGGAACCGAACGAGCTCAAGGGTCCTGTAAGCCTAGCGCTGGATGCGGCAGGCGATGTGTGGGTGACCGATTTGACGGACGACCGGATCGAGAAGTTCTCGCCGACCGGTGCTCTTCTAGACCAGTACGGCTCTTACGGTTCTGGCGCCGGCCAATTCTGGAATCCGTGGGGCATCGCCATAGATCAGCGTACCGGAAACGTTTACATCACCGACCAGGACAACTTCAGGATCGAGGAGATCTCCAGCACAGGTGCCTTCATCAAGGCGGTGGGGTGGGGCGTGAAGGATGGTAAAGATGAATTCGAGAGCTGCACGACGGAATGCCGGTCGGGTATCGCCGGTGCTGGTAACGGTCAGGTTAGCTGGACGACTGGGCTGGCTGTCGATTCGAGCGGCAACGTTTGGGTTGTTGATGACGGCAACAATAGGATCGAGGAGTTCAACGAAAAAGGCGAATACTTGCAGAAATTTGGCTCGGAAGGCACCGGCAACGGGCAGTTCAAGAGTCCGACGAATATCGCGATCACTAACGGCGATGTCTATGTGGCCGATGAGAGCAACGACCGCATCGACGAGTTCTCAATGGCCGGTTCGTTCATCAAGGCGATGGGCTGGGGCGTGAGCGACGGCAAAGAAGAAGCGGAGGCATGCACGAGCAGTTGCCGTGCTGGCATCGGTGGGTCTGGCAACGGTGAGTTCTACGATCCACGGAGCGTGGCGATCGATCCCATAAGCGGCGATCTATATGTGACTGAACTGGGTGACAACCGGGTGCAGGAGATCACGACGACCGGTAGGTTCGTGACGAAGTTCGGGTCGGTCGGATCTGGCTTAGAACAGTTCGCTCTTCCGATGGGTGTCGTAGTAAGCCAGGCGGGTGCCCTGTACGTCACAGACTTTGAAAATGCACGGGTGCAGGAGTGGACCCGGCCGAAGTGGTGGCCGACAGACGCCAAGGGCGCCCTGTCCGTCACGGCCACGTATACGTACGCCCCGGTGGAAGGAAGATCGGGTACGACGGCGATGCAGCCGTATGAGGTGCTCGCGCCGGCACCAACTGGAGTGTCGTGTGGTACGAAACCGGAAGAACTACAAGCCGGGTGTCGCGCGCTGACGTTCAACTATGCCGCGTCAACGACAGCAACGGGAGAAGGCCAGAATGAATGGGGTGACTACAAGGGCCACTTAACCCGCGTCTACTTCAACATTTGGGAAGCGCCAAGCAAAATAAAGACAGTCGAAGTCGCGCACTACCTGTACGACAAGCAGGGCCGCCTACGCGCCGAGTGGGATCCGCGGATCGAACCGGAACGGGAAAAGTGCGTCAAAGAACCGCTCGTAAAGGGGTGCTTGACGACGGTCTACGGCTATGACGCCGAAGGCCACGTGACCGCAGTGACCCACGCCGGCCAGGAGAGCTGGGCGGTGACGTACGGCACGATGGTCGGCGATCCGAACACCGGGCGGTTGCTGAAGGTAGCCAGAGCACAGCCGCCAGCAGGAGCGACCGAAGAAGAAGTAAAGAAAGTGCTCAAAGAACAGACGGAAGAAGCGAAAGACACCGAAGTCCCGAAACTGTCGGGCTCGACGGTCGTGGGAGTCACGATGGGGGTGTCGAGCGGGGTCTGGAGCAACGAACCTGTGGCGTATGCGTACCAATGGGAGGATTGCAACTCCTCCGGCGGACAATGCACGCCGATCTTAGGTGCTACGAACGCGAACTACAAGCCCTCCAGCGGCGATGTTGGCCATACGCTCGTGGCTCAGGTCAGCGCGACGAACGGTGGGGGCTCTGTCATGGCCGCCACCGTGGCGAGCGCGGTGGTGACATCCACGGCGTCGTCGAGCTATACGCAGTCGATTGACAGCGGATACAGCTTGAACGCGGTTTCGTGCGTGCCGGGGACAACTGATTGCGTGGTCGGCGACAGCAAAGGCAACGCGTACTACGCCACCAACGTGAGCGCGAGCGGCGCGGCGAGCTGGAAAGCGTGGAGCGGACCGGGGACGAGCCCCAGCGAGGCGCTGGCTTGTCCCGCTAGTTCGCTATGTCTGATGGCGGCCGGCAGCGACTCGGGCTATGGCGGGAACATGTACTACGCGACCTCGCTCGGCGGCGCCTGGACGCTGGCCTACGGCCCGGCTTATGGGGTCGATGCGATCTCCTGCACGTCGTCTTCGTTCTGCGTTGACGGGCAGGACGGCTATGGCTACTTCCGCTATTCGACTAGCCCGCCATCGACCTCCTGGAACCTAGAGGAGCAGGGAACGGCCAGCATGAAGGGCGTCTTTTGCCTGTCCTCGTCCTTCTGTGCGATCGCAGACGGCACCGGCAGCGTGCACGTGGCGACGACCACCGCCCAGATCGAGTCCTCCTCTTGGACCGCCACGGACGTGGACGGCTCGAGCGCGCTCAACGGAATCGCCTGCACCTCCACGACTTCGTGCGTGACCGTAGACGGCGTCGGCGACGTCGTGAACCTGACGATCTCAAGCAATGGCGCCGCCACTGCGGCCAAACACGACATCGACGGCACGAACAGTCTCACTGCGATCACCTGCACGGGCAGCTCGACCTGCGTCGCGGTGGACACCGCCGGAAACGTGTTCCTATCCAAGAACGGCGGCGAAACCTGGACCAAGCAGTATTCGCTGAACGACAAACTGACGAGTGTCTCCTGTGCGTCCTCCACGCTGTGCGCCACGGTGGACACGACCGGACACATCACCGCCTTCAATCCGGCGGGTGGAACGGCCACTGAAGGCACACACTACAGCCCCGGTCCAGGCTCGACGATCGAGTACCGCGTGCCCGTGTCGGGCACCGGCCTGCCAACCCTAACCGAAGCAGAAGTCGCGAAATGGGGGCAGAAAGACGATCCGGTCGAAGGCACGGCGATCTTCCCTCCCGATGAACCGCAGGGCTGGCCGGCGTCTGGCTATAAGCGAGCGAGCATCCGATACTGGGACGTGGGTGGACGGACGGTTAACTCGGCTACGCCGACGGACGCGATCTACACAAGGGAATACAACGAAGCCAACGAGGTCACCCGCACGCTGAGCGCCGACGACCGCGCGGCGGCGCTCAAAGAAGGCTGCGTCTCGGTCTCCAAAAAAGAATGCAAGTCCGCCGAAGTCTCGGAAAAGCTCGACACGAGGACCGAATACAATCCTGAAGAAACCGAGATCGTCAAGGTCACCGGTCCTGAACACAAGGTCAAGCTGTCGAGTGGGACCGAAGTGCAGGCTCGCGCGGTCACGCACGACTACTACGACGAAGGCGCGGCAGAAGCGGAACTGAGAAACCATGAAACGTACGATCTGCTGACGAAGAGCACGAGCGGCGCGTTGCTCTCAAACGGCGAAGAAAAGGACGTGCGCACGACGGTGACGTCCTATTCGGGCCAGAACGATCTGGGCTGGATTCTGCGCAAGCCGACATCTGCGACCGCGGACCCGCAGGGTCTAAAACTGGTCACCACGACGATCTACGATCCGACGACGGGGAACGTGGTCGAAACGCGCTCGCCGGGCGCGGGCGTGGCGCAGGAACCGCGCTCCTCGGGTTATGTGTCGGCGTGGGGCGGCCCGAATGCCGCGTCGATTCTGAGCAAACCCTACGGCGTGGCGATCGACGGGGAAGGGCATGTGTGGGTCGCGGATGCCGGCTATGATCGCGTGATCGAGTTGACGAGCACGGGTGGATTCATGGCGAAGTTCGGCTCGGAAGGCAATGGCAACGGCCAGTTCAAGGAACCCGAGGGTATCGCCGTGGACTCTAAAGGTGACGTGTGGGTCGCGGACGCCGGCAACAATCGGGTGCAGGAGCTCTCCTCGACGGGCCAGTACATGACCCAGTTCGGTTCTACGGGCACGGGTAACGGTCAGTTCAAATCGCCGCGTGGGATCGCCGTGGACGGTGAAGGGCACATGTGGGTCGCGGACACCGGCAACAACCGCGTGCAGGAGCTCTCGGCCACGGGTGAATTCATCCGGGCTGTCGGCTCTGAAGGGTCGGGTAACGGCCAGTTCAAATCGCCGTACGCAATCGCGGTCGGCGGTGCAGACGTTTGGGTGGCCGACACCTCCAACGAACGTGTCGAGGAGTTCTCGTCGAGCGGCGGCTATCTAGCGCAGTTCAAAGTGACGGCCCCGATCGCGATCTTGATCGACGCGAGCGCTCATGTGTGGGTGAGCTCGCTGTTTGCTGAACAGGTGAGCGAGTTCACGAGTAACGGTGTGAAGTTGGGTCAGGTCGGGTCGCATGGCAAGGAAAATGGGCAGTTTGAAATCGCGGTTGGGCTCGCGGTCAACAAAGAAGGCGATGTGTGGCTGGCGGATTACGGCAATGCACGGGTTGAGGAGTTCGTGCCCGTTTCGTCAACCTTTGAGTACCTCTCGCAGTTCGGTTCCGAAGGCACGGGTACCGGTCAGTTCAAAAAACCGGGCGGGGTGGCGATCGACGGCGAAGGGCACGTGTGGGTCGCCGACACCGCCAACAATCGCATCCAGGAGTTCTCCGCGACCGGAGCGTTCATTCGGCAGTTCGGCTCGAAAGGCACGGGCAACGGTCAGTTTGAATCCCCATACGGGCTGACGATCGACGGTAAAGGCAACCTGTGGGTCGCGGACATGGGCAACAGTCGGGTGCAGGAGTTCTCCTCGACGGGGACGTACATGTCCCAGATCAAAACTAGCTATCCGCTCGGTGTGGTGGTGGACTCAGGCGAACATGTCTGGGTCACGAACCTGTTTGCGAAAGTGACCGAGCTTGGGATGACCGGGGAAACCATCAGAACGTTCGGCTCTGAAGGCACCGAAAACGGGAAGCTCAAAACCCCGTGGGGCATCGCGATCGACAAAGAAGGCCATGTGTGGGTGGCCGATGAGGGCAACAATCGCGTGCAGAAGTTCTCCTCAACCGGCGAATACCTAGCGCAGTACAGCGTCACCAAACCGCACGGCCTAACGATCGACGGCTCGGGGAACCTGTGGGTTGCGTATGCCGCGAGCGTCGAGGAGATGTCATCGGCCGGTACGGTGCTGAGGACGTTCGGCTCCGAAGGCACGGGCAACGGTCAGTTCAAAGAACCGCAGGGCATAGCTGTGGGCGCTGAAGGCATCGTATGGGTCGCTGATACGGCCAACAACAGGGTGCAGGGTCTCGGCTATGTCGAGTCGTATTCCTACACCCGACAGTACCCGCCGCCGCCCCCACCGATGCAGTTCTACAGTCCCAAGAGCGTCGCGACGGACTCCTCAGGCAATGTGTGGGTCGCGGACACCGAAAACCACCGCATCCAGGAGGTGTCCTCCAGCGGAACGTTCATCCGGCAGATCTCAGGGTCCCTGAAGAAGCCGGAAGGCGTCGCGATCGACGGCTCGGGGAACGTGTGGGTGACGGACGCCTCGACCGACAAGGTGAGCGAGTTCTCCGCGACGGGAACCCTGATCCAGAGCTTCGGCGAAGCTGGCACGGGCAACCGGCAGTTCAAAGAACCGGCCGGCATCGCCGTCGAAGGCGAAGACGTGTACGTGGTCGATCGGGGAAACGACCGCGTGCAGGAGCTCACGACCAGCGGAGTATTCGTACACGCGTTCGGCGCGGCGGGCTCCGGCGAAGGTCAGCTCTCAGGGCCGCGTGGGATGGCGATCGACTCCGAAGGCGACGTGTGGGTGGCCGATACGGGCAACAACCGCATCGAGGTGTTCTCCTCCGAAGGCGTGTATCTCGTCGCGTTCGGCACGGCCGGTTCGGGGAACGGCCAGTTCTCCAAGCCGGAAGGCCTTGCGTTCGGCGCCAAAGGCAACGTTTGGGTCGCGGACACGGGCAACAGCCGCATAGAGGAGGTCTCGCCGACCGGCGCGTACATCCAGCAGATCGGCTCGGCCGGGGCGGGCAACGAACAGATGAGTAAACCTGCGGACGTGGCGATCGACGGTTCGGGCCACATCTACGTCCTTGACACGGATAATGATCGTGTGCAGGAGTGGGTGTCGCCGAGCAGCCAGCACGAAGGGATCGGTACCGGTGGCGTGCATGGTCGCCAGATGATCTACTACACGACCGTGGCGAACAGCACGTATCCTGAATGCGGTGGGCGCCCGGAATGGGCGAACCTGCCGTGTCGCACGCAGCCCGCGGCTCAACCGGAAACGAAAGGCCTGCCGAGCCTGCCGATCACGGTCACGACGTACAACATGTGGGACGAGGTCGAAACGACCACTGAAACGTTCGTCACGTGTGTCGAAGTGGCCGCCGGCACCGGCAAATATCAGGACAGTAAATGCACGACAGCGGGGACCGGCAACTATGAAGCTAAGTCCTATACGCGCACCAAAACCCAGACCTACGATCCCGCGGGTCGGGCGTTGACGAGCGAAGAGACCTCGACGAACGACAAGGCCCTGCCGAAGGTCACCAATGAATACAACGCTGAAACCGGGGCGCTTGAAAAGCAAAGCGCGACGATCAAAGGCGTGACGAAGACGGTCACCGCGAAGGACAATACGCTCGGCCAACTGATCGAATACACGGACGCTGAAGGCAACGTGGCGAAGTACACCTACGAAGAAGGCGGCGACGGGCGCCTGGAGGAGATCAGCGAAGGTAGGGGCGAAGAAGCAAAGAGCGACCAGACCTACTCCTACGATCCCACGACCGGTTTCATGACGAAGCTGATCGACTCCGCGGCGGGCACGTTCACGGCCGCATACGACATCGAAGGGAAGATGACGAGCGAGGTCTATCCAAACGGGATGTGCGCGAACACGGGCTACGACGCGACGGGACACGCGACGAGCCTCAGCTACATCAAGACCCGCAACTGCTCGGAAAGCAACCCGGCGGTGTGGTTCAGCGACAACATCGCGTCGAGCATTCACGGCGAAACTCTCGCGCAGACGAGCACGCTGTCAGCGGAGAGCTACGCCTATGACAACGCCGGCCGTCTCACGGAGGTCGGCGAAGAACCAGCGGGCAAGGGCTGCACCCTGCGTTTGTATGCCTATGACGAAGAATCCAACCGCACGAGCCTGACGACACGCGAACCCGCCGCGGAAGGCAAGTGCGCGGCGGAAGGCGGTACGATCCAGCAGCACGTGTACGATCCCGCGAGCCGGTTGATGGACGAAGGCGTCGAATACGAAGCGTTCGGCAACACGACCAAGCTGCCAGCCGCGGACGCCGGCGAACACGAAATCCAGAGCGCCTATTACGTGGACAACCAGGTGGCCACCCAGACCCAGAACGGTGAGACGTTGAAGTACGCGTACGATCCACTAGGGCGCACGATGGAAACGGTCTCTGAAGGCAAAACGAGCTCGACGGTGATCTCCCACTACGCGGGTCCGGGCGCTGCGGTGACGTGGACGAGCGAAGGCGCCGAAAAATGGACGCGCAGCATCCCCGGGATCGACGGCTCGCTCAGCGCCGTTGAGACGAGCAGCACCGCGCCTGTGCTGCAGCTGCACGACCTGCAGGGCAACATCGTCGGGACGGCGTCCCTCTCAGAAAGCGAAACGAAACTGCTCTCCACGTATGACAGCACAGAGTTCGGTGTTCCACAACCCGGCACAACGCCGCCGAAGTACGCGTGGCTCGGCGCCGGTGGTGTAGCGAGCGAACCGGCGTTCGAATCGGGTGTGAGCACCCAGAGCGGCGCTACGTATGTGCCGTTGATCGGCAGAGCGCTTCAGACCGAACCGATAGCCTCACCCGGCTCCTTCCCCGACGGCACAGGCGGCGCCGGGATCGTGAAGGCCCCGTATCTGGGCGTGATGACGGAACAGTTGAGAACAATAGGCATCCAGGAAGAAGCAGCCCACGAAGAAGCCAAGAAGCGCGAAGCCGCCGAACGCGCAGCCTGGGAAGAATGCCCAGCGAGCGAGTGTCATGTTAACGGAGCAGGAGAAGGGAACTGCGAAGTCAACTGCGTAGTCGAAGAAGAAGGAGACCCATGCGAGACTGTCAAGGCTTATGGAAGTGCGGAATTCCTAGGAGCCACCGTTATGAAGGCGTGGGCAAAGATAAAATGGTGTTGGACCAAGAATCGTGTCGTGTCGGCGTATGGGGCTGGTAAGGGCGAGCTAGCTATCGATCAATGGGATGTGCCGCTTCATTTCAAGTTTCTTCGGTGGGAAGAAGCGGCATATTGGGAAGGTACGAAGTACATTATTGAACGTACGGCGCACTTTTGGGGAGAACTCGCGTTCTGTGGCGTCTCGGCACCGATGTGTCCAGGTAAAGGCTATAGTCTAAACCTGACATTTGCGTTGGAACCTGGTGGTAAATATAGTACGGGCTCTTCGCTCGAAAACCCGACGCTATAGATAGAGCGTCTGATGATCGGTACGCAAACAAAGCGACGCTGGCCCTTTGGATCTCGGTGGGCCAAGGTGAGTCTTGTAGTGATCATAGTGTTGGTATGTCTCTATCTATTAAGTATTGGTTTACAACTTTTGGTGAAATCCAATGGTAGGGGGCAGAGTGGTATAACCACCAGTGAAGTCCAGTCAAGCCTAAGCAGGACTGCCGAAAGGAGGGGTGCCGATGTAAGGGACGTACGCTGTATCGAATCGCGTCGTAATGAATGGCACTGTGACCTTAGACTTGCAGATGGTCGCGTTGTCAGTGGCAGCGCGATGTGGCGTGAATCTGGACATAGCCTAGGCATTAACCTGGATCTGCAGAAATAACCCAACATTGAGTATCGTCGTCGCTGTGCTGCGAACCGCTGTCCTTCATGCCAGTGCTATGAGTGTTGGGCAACAACACACCAACAGCCAAAAGCCGGGTGATTCAAACAATGACAAGAGTTAACATCGGGTCAATAGGTGCGGCGGTGTTAGTCTGTTGTGCGCTGACGGCGATGGCTGTGCCTGTTGCGGACGCGTCAGGTCTGGAAATCGAACGCTACTCGCTGTCTTCGACCGAAGCGGGCGGCTCGTCGGACAACCAGGCCGGTTCGCATCCGTATGAATTGGACGTTGGTGTGACGTTCAAGCTCAATGGCCAGGTGCTCGACGATCTGGGACTGGAACTGCCGGCGGGCGTGGCTCTCGATCCTCTCGCGTTGCCGCGGTGTTCGGGCGTCGTGGTCCCCTCGGCTGGCACGTGCCCTGACAGTGCGGCTGTTGGTGTCGCGTCGGTGACGGTGTCGGGCAAGGCGAATCTCGTCCCTGTCTACAACATGGCGCCGGCGCGCGGAAAGGTGATCAGTGTTGGGTTTGGCGTAGATGGTGAGCCCGTGATCTTCGAAGGGTCGGTTCGACCGGGCGACTATGGGTTGACTCTGAACGCGAGCCACGTATCGCAGCTCGTATCGTTGGAAGCGGTCGCGCTGACCCTTTGGGGGGTACCGGGCGATTCGCGCCATGACGAACAGCGAGGCGAATGTCTGGGCAAACCCGGTGCGAAATGCTCGAGCGGGGTCCCGGCGGCGCCGTTCGTGACGCTGCCGACGTCGTGCGCGGTCGGCATCGACACACAAACGGCGGCGCAAGCCGACTCCTGGCAGGCGCCAGGCATGTGGTCGTCGATGTCGTCGTCGTTTGCCGTGATGTCGGGTTGCCAGGCGTTGTCGTTCGGCCCGACGCTGGCGGTGGCGCCGGAAGTGACGCAAGCAAGTACGCCGACGGGGTACACGATTGGGCTGAGCCTGGCGCAAGATCAAACGCCCGAAGGGCTCGGGACGGCCGAGCTTGAGAACGTGAGCGTAACGCTGCCTGTTGGTACGTCGCTATCTGTGCCCGCGATCAGCCAGCTCAGCGGCTGTGAAGAAGCGCAGTTTGCGCTTCGGTCTGGAGGGCCGGCTATGTGTCCGTCCGGGTCACGGCTCGGGTCGGTCTCGATTGTCACGCCCGTGCTCGCCGATCCGCTTGAAGGCGCGATCTTCCACGCCACACCATATGCCAACCCTCTTGGCGCGCTCGTCGGCCTGTACTTCGCCGTCGAAGATCCCATCTCGGATACAAGCGTCAAGATAGTCGGCCAGATATCGCTCGATCAGAGCACCGGACAGCCTACGATTCAACTCGAAGGCGTGCCGCAGATGCCGCTGAGCAGCATGAGTCTTCACTTCTTCGGCGGCGCAAAAGCGCCGCTGTCGAATCCACCGTCTTGCGGGTCGGCCGTCATCACGGGCGCCCTTTCGCCGTGGAGCGGCAGCGCGCCTGCCGAGCCCTTGTCGTCGTTTACGATCGACTCGTTGGCAACCGGCGAAGCGTGCGGTGTTTCGCGCTCATCCGCCCCCGCGCAGCAAGTACAGGTCACAAGCGCGAAAGTTGGAGGCAGTGGTCTGTTTGTTGTTTCGTCCAGAGTCATGCTCACCGCCGGCCGCCTCGCGCGGATCAGGCTGCGATGCGAAGGCAAGTCGTGCCGAGGAAGGCTTCTGCTCCAGGCCAAGGAGAGCGTTAGGCGCCGACGGGGCCAGATCGCGTCGCGCACCGTCACCATTGGCACTACGAGCTACTCGATTCCGGCGGGCAAGACCGGGACGGTCACGGTGCATCTCAACCGTCTAGGCCGCAGGCTGCTGCACGCGGGGCATGGACGGCTACTCGCAGTTGCGACAGCTGTGCCGAGATCTGGTGGTGGCGAGGCGAGAGCCATTCAGTTGGTGCAGAGGCCGACTCGCAGGCGCCGCGGAACTCCGGGTGGACACAGGCGCGGGGGAGGTGGTCGCTGACCTTATGCCTCGGTTGATCAAGAGGAAGGACGCGTACGCGTGTCAACGAGGGCCCGCTACGAACCGTTTGTCCTCATACCACCCTGGCGCCTGCACGACCGCTGGCGCCAGGTCGCGGTAGACGAGCAGCGCGTGCCCCCGCGTCACCTGACGCAATGACGGCGCGCTGACGGCGGGCTGTTCGTCGACGGTGAGCGTCCTCTGTCCCCGCGGTCCGCGTCCCTGGCTTGTGTTCACCACGGGCTCCTCGCCGAGCAGGCGCGCGACGTACTCGCTGGTCGTCGGATCGGCGATCGGCGGGATGAACAACTGTGCGGTCGACGCGGCGAGGATCGCGTCGCGCTCGGCGTGTCCGTAACGATGGTCGATCTGTGCGATCGATTGCCAGCTCGTGGCGATCGTGATGCCGTGGTCCCCGCATTGTGAGAGCCACGGTGCGAGGTCGCGGACGGGCGCGATGTTCGCGGCCTCGTCCAGGAGCAGGTAGAGCGGTGGGTTGAACGGTCCGTGCCGGCGTGAGTGCTCGATCGCTGTCTCGTAGATCGAGCTGACGAGCGCGAGGATCACGGGTTGCAGGTCGCGTTGGTGGTGTGCGGCAGCGACGAGGTAGATCGTGTTCGCGTGCCCGTCGAAGAACGCATGTGGTGTCAGCTTGTCGCGGTTCGAGTGTGTCACGCGCGGATAGCGGTACGCGCGCAGGAGGTTCGCGGCGCTCATAATCGTCGTCTCGCGGTTGCGGGGGTCGCGCGCGAGCACGCCGCGCAGCTGCGCACAGGCAACGAGCGCGCCTGCGTGTTCGAGCAGCGCCTCGGGCTCGTCGAAGTTGCGCCGGTCAAGCCACGCGAGCACGCGCGTGATCGGACGACCCGTAAGCGCGGCGGTGTGCAGCAGCGGTGCGAGCAGGATCGCTGCCTCGCGGTCCCAGAACTCGGAGGCGGCGTTCTCCTGCTCGGGTCGCGCGGCGCTCGACAACGCAGCCGCGGTGCGTAGCGCGCCCTCCCACGTTCGCGCACGCGAGAGCGGGGTGTACGAGCAGGATGGCCCGTCTCCGAACGGGTCATAAACCCAAACCCGTCCGAGTCGAGAACGGTGAGCGATCGTGGCGTCGTGGACGTCGCGCTTGGTGGAGAGCACGAGCGCGGGTCCCGTGTGGTCGAGCAGCCATGGGATCACGTACCCGGTCGACTTACCCGATCGTGGCGGGGCGACGACGACGAGTTGCACCTCCGGCTCGGCGGCGAGCATCCGGGGGCGTACGCCGCCGGTCCAGCCGAGATACGGGCGGCCAGGGGTCGGTCCTGGTACCCAGAGGCGCTGCAGGTCGCGCGGCCGCGCCCACGTCCGCTGCCGCACATACCCGTTGTCCCGCAGCCACCGTCGCAGCCCGGACTGCGAAAGCGCAGATCCTGAGCCCCACCGCCTGATTCGTAACCAGCACCAAGCGATCGGCGCCGCCACGATCAAGAACAGGACGACGCTCGCGGCAGCGAACGCGATTGGACCTGGGAGCGCCGTCCGCTCATAGCGGTGTGGGAACGCGGCTGCTGGTTGTGTCCACTCGTTGCGCAGGATGACTCGCCACGTCCCGTAGCGCGCGTCCGCGAGCGTGATGTGCGGCGGGACGTGAAGCGTGAGCAGCGCGGCCGTGTTGGCGAACAGCCACATCAGCGCGCCGCTTGCCACGAGCACGAGCATGCCGGTCAGCGCGAGCGTCAGTGACGCTCGGCCTCCCCGCCGTGGCCTTGGAGTCTGCGTCCTCACGTCCCGTCTCCGCGTCTCACACGAGCCCTGACCCGCAACGGGAGGAACCGGCCAAAGGATTCGGCTCGCGATCCCTTTCGATCGTCAGGCGTCGCGCGCAAAGTCCGTGGCCGCTTTGCCGTCCTGGGGGTCAGGAGCCGTGTGCCCGAACATGAGACGACAGACGACGGGCAGTTGTGATGGCAGCGGGCCTGGTCATGGCTGCATCGCGCAGCCGGACGTCGCGCGTCGTCGTGCTCGTTGGGGCGCTGGCGGTCTTGCTGACGCCGGTGCTCGTCGTAATCGGCGCGGTGTCCGTGCTCTCGCAGTCGGCGGCGCAAGCTTGCACAGGGGCGAGCGGGGAAGTCGAGATGCCCGCCGGTGGCAGCCAGGCGAAGAACGGGTTTTTCCCTCAGTCGTTGCGGCTGCAGCCGGGACGGTGGTACGAGGTCGGGGCGACGGAGTACGGTAGCCCTGGCGATCCGACATCCGGGGATTACGGGTCGATTCCCGACCCCGGGCAGACGTACCTGCCGGCCCATCCCGACACGTTCGCGGAGCTGTCCGTGCTCGCGACCAATCCCGCGAATCACGGCTCGTTCACGTTCGCCGACGCGAACGCGCTCGGCAACCTCCCCTACATGACCGCTCTGCGCGTCGAGCACGACGGGCGCCAGGCCGTCCTCTACAAGCGCGACATAGGTTACGGGCAAGGCCCGGGCCAAGCGATCGCGAGTGGCGAACCGTACCGGCTCGACGTGTGGTGGCAGGCCGCGCAACTACTCGGGATCAGCAAGAGCGCCGTGCAGGTCGAGCTTGCGCCGAGTGGCGGGACCGCGGCGACGCTCGGAGAACTGCCGACCGAACGGGCAGACGGCGCGAGCGTGGGCGGCAGCGAAGCATGCGAGGGTGCCCCGCTCGGCAGTGAAGCGCCACTGCCGCTCGTGCCCGGTGGACGCACGACCATCCTGCCGGACGGGCTCGCGGCAGCCGGGAGGGACGGGCCCGAGGCGGTGAAGCGCATGGTCGCGGCGGGCAACCGGCTGTACTCGACGGCTTATCTGTACGGCGGCGGGCACGGACCCTCACTCGACCAGCTGCAGCCCGCGTATGACTGTTCATCGGCCGTCTCTTATGTGTTGCACGCGGGCGGGGTGCTCGGGTCAAACGCGCTCGACTCGACCGGTCTTGAGTCCTACGGGCTGCCGGGTCCCGGGCGGTACGTGTCGATCTACGCGAACGCGGCGCACGCGTTCGTGTACGTCGGCGGGTTGCGCTTGGACACCGTGGAAGCCCCCGAATACGACACGGGACCGAACAGCGGCAAGCCGGGCGCGAAGTGGCGGGTGTACCCGTCGGTGCCGGGTTGGGCGAGGTGGACAGTCAGGCATCCACCCGGCTTATGAGAAGGAGGAGACCAGTGACCAGAACGAAGACATCGATCGGACGCCGCGTGGTCTGCGACGGGCTCGCCGGAATGCTTGTCGCAGCCACATTCTCTGGTTGCAGCGATCTGTACGCCGCGAGCCGACCGGCGAGCACGCCGTCTGCGGCGATGCGCGTGCAGAACGCCGGGGAGCCGCCCGCGCCACCACCGTCATCGAGTGGCGCGCAGTCCCCGACGAGTGTGCAAGCGACGCCGCAGGCGGCGATCCTTCGGTTCGCGCAGCGCTACTCGAACTGGACGTATCGCACGCTCGCCCGTGAACAGGCCGTTCTCGCCGCGATGTCCGTCGGCGCCGCCAGGCTCGCTGAGGAGCAAGCAGCCGCCGCTACGCGCGCTGACAGCACGATCGCCCGTGCGCGACTCTCAAACCGGGGGCAGGTGTTGGCCGTCGCTCAGGACCTCGCGCGGAGCGGATTGTGGGTGATTGTCACTCGCGAACAGACCGTCGGCAGCGGGGAATACGCGGGGCTCGCCGCGAGCGATCACGTCACGCTCGCACAGGTCGTCCCGGTCAGCCACGGGTTCGCTGTCTCGCAATGGCTACCGCAGTCCTGACGCGGCCACGAGCGCGCTCGGCCTGCCGACGGGCGTCATGCCCGCGGCGCGCGTGGCTGCTCACCTACTCGACGCTCTGGACGCTCACGATCGGTTTCGCCGCGATCGTGTGCATAACCTCCGGCGGGGGCCTGCTCGTGCGGGAGCTGTTGCGCTTGAAGCTGAGCGCTACAGCGAATCCGTCGCCGAGCATCACGGCGGTCGTTTCGATTGCCGTTAACAACACGCTGCACAGCGTTTGGCCGCTCACGCTCGGTTTGATCGGCGTGCAGCGTCGCCGTCTGACCCGTACGTTCGCTGACGCGCTCGTGCTCGCGAGCCTGCTCGTGCCTGCCCTGCTCGTTGGTGGGGCGCTCGGCGCCTACGGGATCCGCGTACTACTTTTTCTTCCTCACGTCCCGTTGGAGTGGGCTGGGATCGCCATAGGAGCCGCCGGGTGGCTGATCGAGCGTAAGCGGCCGTTGACGGGTCGCGAGCGAACAGGACTGCTTGTGATCGCGGTCCTACTGCTCATTTGCGCGGCGAGCATCGAGACCTGTCTCGTGCCACACACTTGAACACCCTGGCGGCGGATCGTCCATTCGTTGAGGCGGACCCCACCGGGCAAGGATCAACCGTTGTCGCCTTGAAGGTAAGTGTCGATATTCCTCGGGACGGGACGACGAAACTCGTTGGCCGGTCCGGGCGGTTGAGGGTCAGTGGTCATGAATGGCCACTTTCGACTACATATCCGGCGAGATACGAGCACCCCATCGGGCGGGCGCTACCGTCCCTGGCGGGCTCGATGTGCCGGTCCTGCTCGCCTCTTGGCGTACACGCGAGATGGGTGTCGCGCGACGCTTTCGTGAGTGCGGCGGCGCGAGCCTCGCAGAGATCGAAGAGATCTACGACGCGACCGTTGCCGCGCTCTTGCAGCGGGAGACGACGTACTCCTCGATCGAGCATCTGCGGGGCGCACTTCACGCCGGAATCAAGCTGCGCTCGCTTCGTCTGCACCGCGACCGCCGGCGCCACACCCGCGCGCTCGATCGCGCCGCGCCCGACCTTTACGCGACAGGCCAAGAACGCACTTGGCGCGAGCAGCCCGAGCGGGCCCTGCTCGCACAGGAGGACGATTTGATCATCGGCGAGTTCATCGCCGAGCTGACGCCCTTGGAGCGGCGCGTGTTCGCGCTGATCGCCGACGGGCGGTCGTGGCGAGCGATCGCAACAGCACTCGACCTCCCCGAGACGGAGGCTCGCAGCGCGACGCGGGCGTGCGAGCGCAAGCGACAACGGTTCCTGACGCTCTATCAGACCGGACGACTCTGCGGGTACAGGTCGCAAACGATCGGCTCCGTGCTCACGGGCGAGCAGGCCTCGGAGCTCGCGCTCAGTCAGGCGCTCGCGCACCTGCGCTACTGTCGCGCCTGCCGGACTGAGCACCAAACGAATGAGACTCGGTTGCGCGAAACCTTCGATCGGCACGTGCTCATCGTGCTGCCCGCGCCCGGCGTGCTCCTCGGCGGACATTCATTCATCGTCGAGCACGCCCAGGGCGTACTCACCCGGATCGTACGGGTCCTGCACCGCACACCAGGAGGGCCGAGCGCAGGGCGTGAGCGGATCGTCGAGGCGGTCGCCGGGGCGAGCGCGGCGGGAAAGATCGCGGCCGGAGCGCTCAGTGTCGCGCTGCTCGCCGGGAGCGCCGTCGGCGTCACACGAGCGGTCGAGCACGAAC
Organism: uncultured Solirubrobacterales bacterium; assembly: GCA_963714635.1. Classification (GTDB taxonomy): domain Bacteria; phylum Actinomycetota; class Thermoleophilia; order Solirubrobacterales; family Solirubrobacteraceae; genus Palsa-744. Next base: position 175,417 of record CAVQPM010000008.1, read on the forward strand.
ACGCGCGCCATTCCCGTCCGGCGGCGCTCCCAGCGCCAGTAACACCGCCGCTACCGAACGCGACCGTCAGGATCAGGACTCCGCGCAAGGCACGCCATCGCGACCACAAGCAGCCTACGGCGCTGCGAAACCTCCACCAGCGCGTCGCGGGGAACTTCGCGTATCTCGGGGTGCCCAGCGGCCCAGCCACGTCCCGTCCGCCTACGACGCCGCGCCGGGCGAAGGTGCCCGTCGTCACGCAGCACGGCGGCGGGCCGTTCGGGCCGTAACGGTCGCGTAGACCTCGTCAGCTCCACCATCTACCCGGCTTTTACCGACGCGTCCAGTGTTCTTGGACAAATTGGGAGGGGGGGCAACTCGCTGCTCACAGCGACATGCAAGTAGACGGGCTAATTCCGGCCCGCGTCTACGCAAGGAGCAGATACAGATGCGACCACCAACAACAGCGACCATGAACACCCCCACCTTGGCCACCATGGCCAGGATCGCGCTGTTCGCAGCGATCATGCTCGGGTTGGGCGGCATAGGGCAGGCTGCGCCCGCTTTCGCGGCGGGCGAACCGCTCAGCGCGCCTGTTCTGGCCGGTCCGGCGCCGAACGGGGCGCCGGCGAGCCCCGTGGCGGTCATCGCGCTCGACAGTCCAGGGCGCATCACCCGCAGCTACGCGCACAGCGCGCTCACGCTCACGAGCAGGCTCCTCGACGCGAACGGGCAACCGATCAAGGGCGCGCAGGTCGACGTGTTGCAGCGCGTCGCGGGAAGCACACAAACACAAATCGTCGGTCATGCGAGCAGCGGGACGGATGGGACGGTCCTCGCGCACGTGCCGCCGGGTCCTTCGCGGACCGTCCTACTCGCTTACCGGGCGTATGCGGGGGTGGGCGTCTATGCCGCGCAGACCGAGGTGATCGAGCAGGTCGGCGCCGGGGTCACGCTCAACGCCAGTACGCGAAGAACGAGCCCGAACGCGACGATCGTGCTCAGCGGGCAGGTACGCGGCGTGGTGCCCCGGCATGGGGTCGTCGTCGAACTGCTCGTCTACTACCGCGGAGGCTGGCAGCCGATCCGCACGCCCCGCACTGATCAGCACGGCCGGTTCCGCGTGCGCTATCGATTCGACAGGGCCTTCGGGACCTGGCCGTTCGAGGCGCGCGTGCGCTCAGGACAGGAAGGATTCCCCTACCGCGAAGCCGCAAGCAAATGGGTGGAGGTCAAGGCTTGAAAGCAGGGGAAGAGAGCGACGCTGGTGGCGGGCGTTGCAAGCGCGCCCGTCGCCGCTTCGCAAGAGCGTTGACATCGTGTGCCGGCCGCTGTGAGAGATGTTTGCACTTGAGTTAGCACCATGACGATCGTCTGCAATCCCGAACGGTGCCAAAACAGCGAAAAGCCCCGTGAAACGGGGCTTTTCTGAGGGGTGAGCGACGGGACTTGAACCCGCGACCGCCTGGACCACAACCAGGAGCTCTACCAGCTGAGCTACGCCCACCAAGGTGACAGGGGCCAGTCTAGCCAACCGCCGCGTCGGTCAGTTCTCGCCAATGCGGCTCGGGTCGCTTGGCTTCGGCCCCCGATCGACCCGGCAGATCGTCCACGAGTCGTTGGAGGGGCACCTGATCGGGGAACATTGGTGTATGGAGAGGTTTCCCCAGAGACGCGCGCGGCCGCGAAAGCCCGATCGAGCCCGGGCGCCTGGACGGGTGGGAGAGGTGCAGCGCCTCAGAATGCTTGCCGCGGCGGCGGAGGCGATCGACGAGGGCGGCTATGGGAGCTTCACGGTCGCGCAGGTGATCGCCAGGGCGAAAGTGTCGCGCAAGACCTTCTACGAGGTGTTCGAGGACCGCGAGCAGTGCTTCATCGACCTCTTCGACAGGGTCGCGTCCGAGGTGGGTGCTCGCATGAGCGATGCCTATCAGCGCGAGTCGAGCTGGCGCGAGGGCATCAGGGCCGGATTGATGGAGCTGCTCGTGTTCATAGACGAGGAGCCGCTGCTGTCGCGCGTGTGCGTGGTCGATGCGCTGGGCGCCGGCACGCGAGTGCTCGAGCGGCGCGCCGGGGTGCTCGCGAGCCTGCGTGACGTTGTCGATCGCGGCCGCGCGCTCGGCAATCGCGAAAGTGAGCCGGCGGGAGTGGCCGCGGAAGGCGTGCTGGGGGGCGTGTTCACCGTGATCCACACGCGCCTGCTGGAGCGCAGCACAGAGCCGTTCGTCGAGCTGCTCGGCTCGCTGATGAGCATGATCGTTCTGCCGTATCTCGGGACGAGGGCGGCGAGCCGTGAGCTTTCGCGGCCCGTGCCCAAGGGGATAGCGCGCTCAGGGGGCGGCGAGGAGGGCATGAGCGGCGATCCGCTCGAAGGTCTCGATATGCGTCTGACCTACAGGACGGTGAGGGTGTTGGCCGTCATCAAAGAGCGGCCCGGGTCCAGCAATCGCGAGATCGCCCAGCGCGCCGAGGTCGCCGATCCCGGTCAGATGTCGAAGCTTTTGGCGAGGCTCGAGCGGTTGAAGCTCATCGAGAACACGGGGCACGGCCGCGCAAAGGGTGGCTGCAACGAATGGCGCCTGACCAGGCGAGGGGAGCGGGTCGACCGCGCAACGCACCCACGTAAGAAGCAAAATCTAATAGTCTGAACCTGTGCTACCCTCGCACCTGCGGTTTGGGTAGTGCCGTTGATGTTCTACCGTGGAGCGGGGACGTCCATGCGGGGGACCAGTCGATGCACTTGAACGGATGGCGCGAGCGCCGCAGGGCGAGCGAGGCGCGCGAGGTGCTGGCGGCTGCCGGGGCCGTGTTCGACAGCTCGCTCGATCTGCGTCAGACGATGAAGACGATCGCTCGCACGGCTGTGCCCGGTCTTGCCGAGATGTGCGCTATTGACCTGCTGCGCGACGATGGGGAGCTCGGCGAGATGGTCGCGGTGGCCGTGCGCGAGGAGGTGGTGACGCGCCTAATGGGTCTGCGCGCAGAGCGCCCGATCGACTTGACCGGGAGCCATCCGCTCGCGAGGGCGCTGCGCTCGGGAGAGCCGGTCGTGATCCGAGACCTCAGCGATCCGCATATCGTCAAGCAGATCAACCAGAGTGGTGAGGAGTGGGGCGAGTTCGTCTTCTGGACCGGCTACCGCTCCTCGGTCGTGATGCCGTTGATCGCCCGCAACAGGATCCTGGGAGCGATGTCGTTCATGTACGGGCGTGACGACCGGCGCTATGACCCTGATCATCTCTCACTGATCCGCGACCTGTGCTCACGCGCGGCGATGGCGATCGACAATGCGCGGCTGTATGAGGAAAGCGCGCGCGCCGCGCACGCGCTGCAGCTGAGCCTCCTGCCCGAGGCGCTGCCGTCGGTGGAAGGGGTGCAGCTCGCATCCGCCTATCGTCCCTCCACCGAAGGCGGGGAGGAGGTGGGAGGAGATTTCTACGACGCGTTCGTCGCGCCGTCGGGCTGCTGGCTGGTCGTGGGGGACGCCTGTGGGAAGGGCCCGGATGCGGCGGCGCTGACCGCGCTCGTGCGCCACAGCGTGAGGGCGTTCGCGTTCGTGTGGTCGAGTCCCGCGCGCGTCCTGGAGGCCGTCAACGAGGTGATGCTGGGTCACGATCTGGCGTGTCGCTTCGTAACGGCGGTCGCGGCGCGGATCGACCTTGCGGCCCGTCCGGCGAAGGCCGTGATCGCCGGCGCGGGTCATCCCGCCCCGGTCGTGCTGGGCGCGGACGGATCGGCGAGAGACCTACGGCTGCAAGGGATGCTGCTTGGGGTGCGCGCCGGCCCGGGCATCGTGGACACCGAGCTCGAGCTCGACGAGGGCGCGGGGCTCGTGCTCTGTACCGACGGGCTCTTCGACGCGGGAGCGCCCACCCAGGCGATCACCTCGGCGGAGCTGTGCGAGCGCATCGCCGGCCAAGCGCCTCTCGAGCCGAAGGCGCTGGTCGAAGAGCTCGAGCGGCTCGCGCTGTCCGCCGGCGCGGGTCGCTTGCGCGACGACATCGCGATCCTCGCGGCACGGATAGCCTGATCTCGGGGGTGAGTACGCGCCCGGGGCGTGCCATGGCAGGCGCCCCGTAGGGCGCGTGACGGTGCGCCGAGCCGGCCCTATAGGCCGGTCATAGTCGGGGGCGACGGCCGGCGCTGAGAGCCCGCCCGCGTCCTGTGTGCCGGAGAGAGTCGGATTAGAAGAGGAGTTGGCTCTTTCATCGATCCCTCCTCACCTGCCGGCGCCGGTGACGACCGTCGCGGCGGTCGTGGCGATTGTGGCCGCGGTGTTCGTGCACGTGCTTGTCGTACTGCGCCTTCGCGCGCGCCGGCGCCGGCGGTATGTGCGCCTGCGCGTGATCCCCTATCGCGGCGATGACCCCACGGCACAGGCGATCGTGAACATGTTCGAGGCGCTGCACAAGCGCCTGTTGCGGCGCTGGTGGCGAAGGTTGCTCTCGGGCCAGCCGTCGGTGGCGCTCGAGGTGCACTGTGAGCGGGAGGCATGGCTGGCGGTGAGCTGTCCCGAGGGGCTGCGCGAGATCGTGCAGGCCGCGCTGCGCACCGCTTATCCAAACTGCCGTCTGGAGAGAGGCGCGAGCTGCCCGGGCGTGCCGCCGTGCCTGGTGCGCTGCAAGAAGCACGCAATGTTCACCAAGCGCGTGAAGCTGATCGATCGCTTCGAGCACGACCGGGCCCCGGCGATGAATCGCTTGATGACGACGATGGCGGCCTGCGGCGCGCCGGCATTCGTGCAGCTCGCGCTGACCCCCACGCCATCCCTGTTCGAGGGGCACGCAAAGCGCGCCTACAAGCGCCACGAGAACCGGCTGTCGCGCGAGCGCAAGCTCAAACTGCCGCCGCTCGACCGCTCGATGGTCGAGGACGCGGAGCTGAAGGGGGGCTTGGACGTGCAGCACAGGCCGCTGTTCTTTGCGGATATCCGTGTGATCGCCCAGGAGCGGACGACGTGTGAGCGGATCGCCTCGGAGCTGCGCGCAGAGGGGGCTGAGAACCGGCTCGTCGAGCGCGGAACGGCGCTGCGCCAGGGGCTGCTGGGCCTCTACACGAGACGGGTCGCGCGTGGTGAGGGCAATCCGCTTCCCTCGATCCGCAAGGGCGTGTTCGCCTCGACGGAGCTGGCCGCCCTATGGCACCTGCCCTCGATCGGTTACACCACCGTGCCCTTCGCACGCGAGCCTCTGCCGCTCGCGCCGGCCCCGCCCGCGATCCTGCGCCCACGAGATGGCGCCGGCACGCTGCGCGACGCTTATGGCCCGGTGTCGATCCACGAGGCCATGCGCCGCCAGAACACGGCGGTCCCCGGCACCGTCGAGCAGGGCAAGTCGAGCTATCTGGTGGCAACGATCGCGGAGGACCTGCGCAGAGAAGGCTGTGCGGTGATCGTGCTCGACCCCAAGGGCGATGCGGCCGAGGCCGCGGTCAGCCTCGTCCCCGAGGACCGCACGTGCACGCTGCTCGACTTCTCCCGTCCGACGTGCGGCTTCAATCCCCTCGCTGTCGATGCGCCGGCGGACACCATCGCCGACTACGTCGTGCAGGCGCTGAAGAACCTCTTCACTGATGCGGACGTTATATTGCGGCTCTAATGATGGACGGATCGCTCAGGCTTGACGCGTATATCCGGGTCTCGAAGGTCGCGGGTCGCAGCGGCGAGAGCTTCATCTCTCCGGACGTCCAGCGCGACCGGATCGAGGCCTGGGCCAGGGCGCATGGGCACGAGCTGAGCTGGCACGAGCCGGAGCTCGACGTCAGCGGGGGGTCCATGTCTCGGCCGGTGTTCGACCGGATCATGGAGCGCATCAGGACGGGCGCGAGCGATGGGGTGATCGTCGCCAAGCTCGATCGCTTCGCGCGTACGCTCGTCGGGGCGCTCGGGACGATCGAGGAGCTCGAGCGCCACGGCGCGGTGCTCGTCAGCGTGGCCGACAACATCGACCTCTCCACGCCGATGGGCAAGGCGTTCCTGCGCATCCTGCTCGTCTTCGCAGAGCTCGAGCGCGACCGCATCAGCGAGTCGTGGGAGATCGCGACCTCCAACGCGATCACACGCGGCATCCACATCGCGAAGTTCACGCCCTACGGGTATGAGAAGGGGCCAGACAAGCGCCTGGCTCCCGGCGCGCTCGCTCCCGCGATCCGCGAGGCGTTCCTGATGCGCGGCGCGCACCAGACCAACACGGCGATCGCGCACCGGCTCAACGAGATCGCGCCGCGCGCAGGCGGCGGACGCTGGACGCCGCCCATGGTCGATCGCATCATCAAAAACCGCGTCTACATGGGATATGCCTACCGCGGCGACACGCTCAACCGCGAGGCCCATGAGCCGATCGTCACGCCCGCCGAGTGGCAGGCGGCCAACGCGGCGCCGGTGCGCGCGGCCTCACGCAGCCGCAAACCGAACCTGCTCGGCGGGATCGCCCGTTGCGCCGCTTGTCGCTACGTGCTCGCCCCGCAACAGACCGGCACGCCTGAGAAGCCCATGCCCAGCTACCGCTGTCGCGTTACGCACACGGCCGGCGTCTGCCCCGAGCCGGCCAACATCAACCGGCGCAAGCTCGACGAGTATGTCGAGGCCGTCTGGCGCGAGCAGATGGCGCGCGAGGCGCTCACCGTCCAGGAGGACTCCCGGGCGCTGGCGGAGGCCACCAGCGCGCTCGCTACGGCCGAGGGAGAGCTTGAAGCGTTCGCCGCCGACCTCACCGCTCGGCGCGTCCTCGGCGCGCGCTACCACAAGGCCCTGCAGGCCCGGGCCAGCGCGGTCGAGCAGGCGCGCGCCCAGGTGCGCCGCGCCGCCGCCCATGGGCCGGGCGCGGTTGAGATCGAGAGCTACGACGATCTGCCGATCGAGGACCGCAAGCGGATCCTCGGCAGCTCAATCGACGCTGTGATCGTTGCGCGGGCCGGCGCGCGGGCCCCGCTCGAGGATCGCGTCACGATTCTCTGGCGCGGCGAAGGGCCAGATGACCTGCCCCGGCGGGGGCGGGACAACGGGCCGATTCGGCCCTATGTCCCGGGGCGGTAGCACGACAACCCCGTGGCATGTAGGCCGTTATGCCGAGTGATCGTCTTCGGGTGGATTGAAGCCGATCCGGCGTTTCCGTCGGGTAGGCGGGGAGATCAGCTGCCGCAGCGCTTGGAAGATCGCGTCGAGCTGCTTGTCGTGCTGGCCGAGCTTTGCGTTGGTCTCTCGCTCGAGCTCTTCAAGTCGTCTCGTGATCGCCGTGTCGGAGACCGCTGCGCGTCGCAGCTCGACGAACGCGCGCATGATCGCGATGTTGACGGCGACTGCCCTCTTGCTTCGCAGGACGCTGGAGAGCATCGCCACACCTTGCTCGCTGAACACGTAAGGCGCGTAGCGGCGCCCGCCGCGACCCTCCTTTGAGATCACAGACTGTGATCTCAAAGTCGCGGCCTCATCCTTTGTGAGCCGGAACATGAAGTCCGGCGGGAACCTCTCGCGGTTGCGCGTGACCTGCTGTACCAAGCTGCGAGTTTCGATGCCATAAAGCCGCGCGAGGTCCTCGTCCAGCATCACATGACGTTCGCGAACGACAAGGATCCGTTGCTGGATCGCGGGGGTCGGGATCAGTTCCAGAGGGCTTGCGGGCATGTGTCTATCCGCAGCTCAATCGACGCCGTGAGCGCCGCGCGCGCCCCTGCGCGGACGCCGCTTCAGGAGCGCGTCACGATTCTCTGGCGCGGCGAAGGGCCAGATGACCTGCTCCGTCGTGGGCGCGGCAACTGGCTTATCTGCTTCTACGTCGCCTAGCGGCAGCACGACGACGCCCGGGTGGCGTTCGCGGGCTACGCGGGCGAACGTGGCGAGCGCCGCATCCATGGCCGGGCGGGGCATCGGCGGTGTCGCCATGCGGGGGGCTGTGGTCGCAAATGCCATCTCCTCCTTATCCGGCCGGGGGCCTTGCGCGGGACATCAAGGCTGCCTTCAAAGCCCTACCAACGGCGTCTCGAGGATGTCACCGTCCTCGGCCGATAGAGCGTTTGCGTCGCGGTTTGCGTTCGGAGATCACGAGTAGCGTTCGCACCCTCGTCCCATCATTTCTCGTGGTCGATCTTGTTCGACAAGGTCGGCCTTGCCGACCTGGATGCGAATCAGCAGGCCGCTCATGGTTCAGTCAAGGGAAGGCCGTCAGGCCCTGCCGTAGGCAGCCCCGGAGGGGTTTCCTTGACGGGTTCTGAGCGGCCTGCTATTCGGCCGCGGGGCTGCCTGTCACGCGCGGCGTTGGTGGGACATCGAGCCAGATCTCGGTTCGATTTTCGTGTCTTTCAGCCAGTCCTCCAGGTCGTCGGGGTTGAAGCGGACGTAGTGGCCGAGCCGGTGGTGGGGGATGGTTCCGGCTCTGGCTTGGGCGAGCAGCCACGTGTAGGGGACGCCGAGCATCGTGCTCGCCGCCTTCGCGTCGATCAACGGGCTGAACGCGCGACGGGCGCGTGGGTTGAATGCTCGGCGGATCTGTTGCTTGACGCGCCCACCCGTCGTCCTGACCGGATACGGCCGGGGGTGCTGTGTCAGCGCGATCTTCGCCGGTCCCGTCGGGCGCTTGGTCGTGCTGAAGGTCGTTCTGATTGTCGGTTTCATGACCGGTGTCCTTTCCTTGAGGTTTCGTCCTTGTCGGGCCGGCGGGTGCCGTTTCCAGCCGGCCCGGGAGGGCTTCATGCGGCGTGGTGGGCGAGCCTGTCGACGCGTAGCTCTGTCGGGGGATGCGTGTGCTCTGTGAGCCACACGAACGGGACTGGGAGGTCGTTGAGGGCTCGTTCGTCGAGCAGGATCGACAATGTTTGGCCCTCCCCGAGCGTTGCGGCGTAGCGGTCTGCTTCGTACTCGCGGTGGCGCCAGTAAGCGCCCCATGCGGCTCGCACGGGCCACATTCCTGCGGCGCCGGTCGCGAAGAAGCAGATCGTTTTCAACCCGCGCCTTACGTAACCTCGGGGCGGGGTCGTGAGCCGGTGCAGGGCTGCTGTCAAGCGCGCGTCGCTCGTGTTCAGGTGGCCGAGCTCGTGTGCGAGCACGCCGGTCAGCAACGGGCTTTCAAGGATGCCCCTGGTGAGCATGAGCGTGTCCGCATAAGCGGCGGCGTTCTGATCGTCGATGTCCAGAACGCACCAGCGCCTGGGCTCACGCAACCCTGGGTCTGTTTGCTTTAGCTGCTCGATCGCGTCTTCGTAGATCAGCCGCTCGCGTTCTGAGGCGCGTCGTGCTCCTTCGGCCGTCTGCCACCACCAGCCGTCGATCGGGAGGATCAACGTCAATAGGGATAGGGCTAGCGGGCCGTAGCCGATGACCACGGCTGCCAGGTGGATGTGGGGGAGGTGGATGCCTCCCGTGAACATCGCGAACAGCCACGAGAAAACGGCGAGGATCGGGTAGGCGATGAACGCCCTGAACGACGCGCAGAACAGCTGCAACGCGAACGTCGTGGCATACAGCAGCACCCATCCTGGCGAGATCTCGTTCGGTTTGATGAGGTATTCGCTTGTACTTGGCGTGCTCATGGGTCCTCCTTTGAGGGGTTGGTTTTGGGCCTACACATGCATGTCGGTGCGAACGCCGATCTGACCCCCCTCCCAATTTGCGTGTCCCGTCTACCGGGCAGGGCCGGAAAAAGAGAACATGGGCGTTCTTCTGTCGCGGCAGCTGTTCAAACGCCGTCGCTTGCCGGCGCCGACCGCGCATGCCAAGCAGTCGCTCAGCCCCGCCGAGGCGGTGCGGTCGCAATCGCTTCGTCTCGGCGGCGGGGCTTACCTGGGAATCGCCCGCGGGCGGTGGGTCACCGCTCATCCCGAGCACGCGGTGATGGTGCTCGGACCGCCCCGGTCGGGCAAGACGAGCATGATCGTGATCCCCTCGATCCTCGCCGCTCCCGGTGCGGTCGTCTCCACGGCGACGAAGACGGATGTGATGAGCGCGACGTGGCGCTCTCGATCTGAAGTCGGGCAGGTGTGGCTGTATGACCCCTCCGGAGAGCACCCTCACTGGGCCGCAGGGGTCAGGCGGTTGTGCTGGTCACCCGTGCCCGCCGCCGCCACTTGGGACGGCGCGCTGTCGATGGCTCGCGCGATGAGCGCCGGCGGGTCCGCTTCCAAGGGGACCACCAACGAACACCACTGGCGGGAGCGCTCAGCCGCGCTGCTCGCACCCCTGCTTCACGCGGCCTACGTGACACGCAGTCCCGTCACGCAAGTGCTCACCTGGGTTCTTCGCGGCGAGTTGGAGCACGCGAGGAAAGCGCTCGCCGATCATGGCGCCCCGGTCGCAGCCGACGTGTTGACGGGGATCATCAAAACCGATGAGCGGGAGCGCTCGTCGATCCTGTCGGCCACCGCCGGGGTGCTCGCCGCGTACAACGCCGACGCGACGCGGCGCAATGCGGCGCACCCGAACTTCGACGCGGATCTCTTCGTCCGCGGATCGGACACGATCTACATCACCGCGCCCGCGCATAAGCAGGCGTTGTGCGCGCCGCTCGTCGTCGGGCTGCTCGAGCAGATACGGCATGCGACGTACAGGCACGCGCCGGCGATGATCGAGCGGGGCCTACCTCCGGTCTACATGTGCCTCGATGAGGTCGCGAACATCGCTCCGATCCACGATCTCCCCGCGCTCGTCTCCGAAGCCGGCGGGCAGCGGTTGCACGTCATGGTGTGCTTACAGGACCTCTCCCAGGCCCGCAAACGGTGGGGGGACAGTACGGCCGACGGGTTCCTCTCCCTGTTTCAGAGCAAGGTGATACTCGACGGAGTCGCCGATCCCAAGACGCTCGAAGCGATCTCATTGTGTCTTGGGGAATACGACCGGGTCATGCGCTCGGAGACATTCGGGCGCTCAAACGCGTACGAATCCGGGCTGATCTTCCACTCCTACAAGGGCTATACCGACACGCACAGCACCACGTACAGCACGCAGCGCCAACGGGTCCTCACACCCGGGGAGATAGCGCAGCTACCGCCCCGTCACGCGCTTCACCTGATCGGGACGCGGTGGCAGTGGATCAGGACGACACCGTGGCATCAGGCTCGGCCGTGGAGCTCTATGGCATTGCCCTCCCCACCAGACCGAGCGTTCGGCGTTGGCGGCTAGCGTCGGCCTATTCCTCCGTGACCGGAGCAGGCACCGGAGATGCCACCTGCATGGCTGTAGCTGCCATCTGAGCATTCCACGACATAGCCGCCCTCACCTTCGAATTCGCCGATGCATTCGTGCGCGTTGCAGAACGCTTCGTCCCCGGCGTGACTGTAGGAGCCGACTTCGTCTTCGGTGGCAGATTCATTGCCTTCGCTTTCGCTCGGTTCACTCTGTTCGGGTGCCTGGGACTGAATGCCTTCTCCGGGTGCGCCGGGATGACCGACGTCTCGCGAGCTTGCGTACGCATTCGCCTCGGCCTCTGTATACGCAGCGATCGCAGCTCGCGGGAACGACACGTAGATCCCCGTGGACAGTGGACTTCCCGTGCAGGCGATCAGCGTTTCAGAGTGCTTGCAGAACACTTCGTAGTCTTTCTGGGTCGTCGGGCTATGCACCATCAAGCTCGTTGCGCTGGTCCCGCCCCCACCCGACCTGTAGTACTCATAGAACGTGTTTTCCGCGAACGGGCAGCTGGTGTCGGAGTTGGCGACGATGTTCGTATCGCAGTTTCTCTGAGGCGACTCATGTGGATCAGATGGCACAGCCGTGGTCGCTCGGCAAGCATGCCCGACGGGAACTTCATCGCAGGCGGCGCTGGTCGTCGGGTCTGGCTGCTGAGCCGGGTTATTCAGGGCCTGTTTGCGAGGTGGAGGGGTAACTGACCTTGGCGCCGTCGTCCCGGCGGTTGCCCCTCCACTGCTGGTCGCGGTGCTTGTCCCGACACGGTTGCCGCCACACCCGGCGAGAGTCACGAGAGAGACAAGTGAGAGGGTGACCGTCGCTGAGATCCTCACCCGAGTGTTTCGAGTCACTGATCAAGCCTACAAGCTTGAGGGGATCACAGGTGGCTTTTATTCGATTTGTTCGATCTACTCGATCCCGAAGCTGAGATCGAGGTCGTTGTCTTGCTCGACGGTGATCGTGGATGGGTCGAGTGAGCGGTCCTCGTCTCGGTCGCGGTCGGCTTTGAGGTCTTGCTCGGTGTCATGAGGCACGGGGTCGGGGCCGATTTGGGGGGCGTCGGGGCCGACCCCGGTTTCGACGGTCTTGTCGGGTGTGCGGTCCGCGGCCGGTTCGCGGGTGATGCTGGCTTCTTGGGCGTTGCTCTGCTCGATCCGGTCGGCGAGGCGGTCGATCGCTTCCGCATTGAGGCCCTGGTGGCCTAGGTCCTCGCGGCTGGTGTAGATGTTCGTTTCGTCGCGGGCTCTGGTGAGGGCTACGTATGCGTGCTCGCGGTCGGTTTGCCAGCCGCCGATCAAGACGAGGGCGCGGTCGGTTGTTAGGCCTTGGGCCTTGTATACGTGCTGGGCGTAGGCGAGGCGGATGTCCTGGTGCTCGCGGGTGTCCACTTTCACGTCGCGCTCGTTCGCTCCATGCGTGCCGACCGTCAGTTCGTTCTCGTTGTGAATGTCCTTGATCGTGCCGAGCGTTCCGTTCTCTACGCGGTCCTGGCCAGGAACCCACATTGGTTTGGTGAAGATCACGTGGTCCCCGGCCGCCATTGAGTAGGGGCGGTCGGGGACATTCGCTCGCGTCGCGCCCAGCTCGCCCGCCTGGGCGCGCAGGGCTTGGGCCTTGGCGTTGATCTTGTCGAGCTCCTTGTTGGAGGCGTCGGTGAGCATCACGGTCTTGCCCTGTGCCGTGTTCAGGCGCTGCTCGTTCCAGTCGGCGAGCATCTTCTCGATCGCGTGCTCGCGCTGCTCGCTCAGGTGCAGGCGGTCGTGGGCCTGATAGGCGGCGAGGGCCTTCGTCGCTTCGCCCTCACGGACGTGCTTCCACGCTTCGCGCTCCCACTCGTTCTGCGCGCGGTGCACCTGTTTCAGCTCGGCTGATCGTGTCGTCTCCTTGATCTCGCTGAAGAGACCGCCCGCGCCGATGGGGGAGAGCTGGGCGCTGTCGCCGGCGAGGACGAGCTTTGACTGCTTCTCGCTCGTCACCCCCACGAGCTTTGACAGGCGGTTCGTGTCGGCCATGCCTGTCTCATCCATCACGACGACCGTGTTGTTGCCGAGGGTCAGGGAGCCTTTCTCGGCTCGCAGCAGCAGGGCGTCCGTGGTCATGGAGCGATCCGTTTTCGTGTCGGCCGCAAGTCGCTCCGCTGTCGCGCCGGCGACCGCGGTGCCGATCACTTGGTAGCCGTCCTTCTGCCACGCGTTCGTGGCTGTGCGCAGCACTACACCCTTGCCCGTTCCGGCCTGGCCGACGAGGACGCTCACGCCGCCCTCGCCGGTGATGGCCTGTACGGCCTGCTTCTGCTCTTTCGTCAACGGCGCGCCGATCTCGCGCATCGTCTCGCGCTGCGCCTCCCTGATCGCGTTCTCGGTCACGGGGGCGGCGCGCTCAGCCGCGCGGTCCTTGACCGTCGCGATCGTTTGCTGCTCGCGCTCCCGCAGCTCCCTCGTCGTCCACAGCCCGCCCTCCAAGCGGATCAGCTCGCCCGAGCGGGTCAGGTCGTGCACGAGCGTCCTCGCTTGCTCCGGCGGGCATGTTCCGGCGGAGCGCTCATACGCGATCGCCATCAGGTCGCGCTCGCTGACCATCGACGCGTTCGCCGTGATGCGGTCGGCGATCTCTTTCGCGAGGTCCGGCGCTTGCGCGGGTATGCGCTCTTGGGTCTGCTCGTGGGTTGCGAACAAGGCGTGGGTCTCGTCGCGGGTCAGGCCGTGCTCGCCGGCGACGGCCTTCCACGCCTGATCGACGTTGGCGGGCGCCATCGTCGTCTTCGTGCCGCGCGTGCTCGTCGTCAAGGAGCTGATCTCTCTGCCCTTGGGGTCGCGGCCGTAGCGGTCTTTGAACTCCCTGGCGGCCTTCTCGATCTGGGCGGTCCTGGTCGACCAGCGCTCAACCAGCTCCTTGGGGACGCCCGTCACCTCGAAATAGCGACCGTCCTTGCCGGTGCCGCGTTCGATTTGAAGACCGGCCTGCTGCAGGTTGTGAGCTAGCTGGCTGCGGTACCAAGCGCCGTTGACGCGGGCGCTTCTGAACAGCTCACGGGAGTCCACGGCGGAGAAGGTTCCGTCCGTACGCTCCGCGGCGAGCACGACTACGTGGGTGTGTAGGTGCGGGTCGGGGACACCGCCCTTCTCCTGGTCGCGGGTCAAGCGGCTGGAGGTGTGCATGAACTGGGCGGCCACGAGACTGTTCGCGGTGCTCCATTTCAACTGGCCCGCCTCCCTGGTCCTAACGAGCTCCACGTCGCGCTCGATGTGCTTCAGCGTGCTCTCCACAGCGTCGCGGTGCGCCCGCTCGATCGCTTCGCGATGCTCACCCGAGGAGGCGGCCCACAACGCCGATACTGTCTTCGGGGCGTTGTAGGTCAGGTCGATCCCCGCGACCCTCGTGCCGTTGCCACCGACGGCCCTGATCTCCCTGCCGTCGTTTGGCGTCTGACCGTTCATCAATGAGACGAGCTGGTCGCGCTGCACGGGCCGGTCGGCTGAGAGGCCGAGCTTGTCGAGCGCGCCCGGCGAGCCGTGCCACAGGCCGGCGGCTCCATCGCTCTCGCTGTCTTCGCCGCCGATGTAGTAGTCGCCGCGACCGTTCTCGCTCGTCAGGTAGGTCGCGAAGCCCTCCGCGTCCGCTCCGGCGATCTTGTGGGTGCTCTGCATGCCATCGAACGTCGCACGCCTTCCAGGGAGGCTCAAGGGGGCCGGAAACTGGCGTAAACTCAGGGGATCTGACGGCAGCTCAGACGAGGCGTCTTAACAATCGCCGGAGCGCTTCAGGGGCGACTGCATCGGGGGCGAAGCACCCTGGTGCGTGTGGTCTGCAACGGTCGGGCGGGCTCTTTGAGGGCGACTGCATTTCGCGTGCGGCGGCTCGACGGGATCTCTGTGGCGGCGGGTGGTTTGGCCGGGCATGGAGGTCGTTTTCGGGTCTAATGTCGTCCCCTCTTGACAAGCCTTTTGGGATGCGCTACCGTGATCTCGTCACGACACCGATGGGGTGCCGGGCAAAGACATAAGACTCGTTTGGGTCGGTCCTTATGATCGAGTTCAAGCGCTTTGGATGGGGATTCCGGGAGAGGGACCGGGTCGCAACGGAGATGGAGATTGCTTCGCGTGGTTTTCTTGGGGAATAGCGCAGTTGAGAGTCGTTGTGCTCGTGGCGGGTCCTTTATAGGACGCGTCAGCGTGGCTGACGCGTCTCTCTCTCTCTCTCTCTCTCTGGCCGTCCCGCCGATCTCGGCGTAGGCCTCTTCTCGCCGGCCGCTTCGCGCGGCCGCTCCACCCCGACGGGGGTGGGGGCATGACTTGCTCTTCTCGCGCTCACGGTTCGCGTGCGGCGCGCACGTGTCGTACCCACGCGGAATGGTCGCACTAGACCCTGCCTCCGTTCTGCTGGACGGGTTGCCCCTGGACACCATCTCCACTTGGGCGCCAGCGCTCTTGGGTGTCCAGGGGTCCGTCCTCTCCGGGAGGGGTTGCTGAGATGGCTGAGCGCAAGCGTGCGTCAAAGCCTGCGAGCGGCGCTCAGGGTGCGCGCAGCACGCAGCGTTATAACGGTGCGGTTCGCGAACAGATCGCCGATCTGCAGCGCGCGCGGATCATCGGCGCGAGTTTCGAGGTCACAGCGCAGCGGGGAGCGGACCACCTAACCGTCGCGCATCTGGTCGGGCGCTCGGGCGTGTCGCGCCGCACGTTCTATGAGCATTTCTCCGATCGCGAGGATTGCCTGCTCGCCGCGTTCGAGCAGGCGCTGGCGCTCGCGTCCGAGCGTGTCGTCCCGGCGTATGAGGCCGCGAAGGGTTGGCGTGAACGGGTCAGGGCGGGTCTGCTCGCGCTGCTCTGTTTCTGCGATGAGCAGCCGAGCGTCGCGCGGATGCTCATATGCGAGTCTCAGGCGAGCGGTGCGAAGGTCGCCGAGCGCCGCGCACAGGTTCTCGGCGCGTTGACGCGGATCGTCGACCAGGGTCGCGGCGAGGGCAAGGCCGAGAACGTCTCTCCCCTCGTGGCCGAAGGGACTGTCGGCGGTGTGCTCGCCGTGATCCAGGGACGGTTGGCACCGTCAGGAGGAGCGGATGCGCCGTCGCTCGTGGCCCTGACGAACGAGCTTACGAGCATGATCATGCTGCCGTATCTGGGCTCGGCGGCGGCCAGGCGCGAGCTGCACCGGCCGCTGCCCGCCCCCGCGGCGCCCGGTGCGCGTGACGGCGCGCTGCTCTCGGACCCGCTCAAAGACATGGGGATGCGCCTCACCTACAGGACGGTGCGGGTGCTGCTGGCGATAGGCGAGCACCCACAGGCGTCAAACCGTGAGATCGGGCAGAGCGCCGGGATCGACGACCAGGGGCAGATATCGAAGCTGCTCAGTCGTCTCGAGCGGCTCGGGCTTGTCCAAAACACGCATCTTCACCCCGGCAAGGGCGCCCCGAACGCCTGGGCTTTGACCACCAAGGGCCAGCAGATCGTCCAAACGATCCGCGCCCACACCGAGGTACCCGACCATCAAGGAGAGAGCGAGCGATGACTCAAACGACCAGGTTCTTTGCGGCGCGTGCGCTACCCCGACCGCTCCTGCGCGTGCGCCGCCTGCTCCTCGCCGGGCTGATCGGTGTGCCGACGGCGATGTGTCTCCTCGCCGCTCCCGCCCTCGCCGCGCTGCCGGAAGGCCGGGTGTACGAGCAGGTCAGCCCCGAGTTCAAGGCGGGGTATACGGTGCTTGGCCGCAAGGGTCTTAGTGCGATGTCAATGGACGGGGAGCGGGCGGCGTTTGCGTCTATCGGCGCGTTTGCGGGCTCTGGCGCCGATGTGGCCGTCAACTCGTATGTCGCCCATCGCACGGCGAGGGGCTGGAAGACGGAAGGGGTCTTTCCGCACAAGTCGGGCGAATGTGTCTTGAATCCGGTCGTCTCCTGGGATTTGTCGCGTGTGCAGCTGGTCGGGTCGATAGGTATCGATTTCGATGAATGTGAAAGCTCGCCTACCAACACCCTGTGGCTGCGCGAGGAAGACGGATCGGTGGCGCAGGCTTCACCGGCGATGACGACGGTGAGCGGCGCCGGGAACAGCGAGAGGGTTGTGGGCGCTACGGCGGACATGTCGCGCCTCGTGTTTACGCGCACCGATACCGAAGGAGTTGGCGCGAAAGGGTTTGAAAACGATCACATACTCCCTGAAGAAATCAGCGACGAAACGATCGCAGGCGAGGAGATCTACGAAGTGGAACCTCTGCACGGGCGGCTTGTTGGCCTAAACAACAGCGGCGCGCAGTTGACGAGGTACTGCGACGTGCACGTTGGTGGGCCGGGCAGCATGTTCGGCGGCATTTCGCAGCCGGGCGCTTCGGAGGTGTTCTTCAGCGTGAACGTGAATACTCGCTCCAATGTCAGCGGTGAGTGCGAAACGGGCTCGCCTTCGCATCCCCAGGAGTTGTTTCTGCGTACGGGGGGGTCGCAGACGCTTGAAGTCTCAAAACCGTTGGGGGAATCGTGCTTTGAAGTGCCGTGCCCGAAGGCGGCTTTGCGTGCCCCCGCGAAGTTCCAGGGTGCTTCTGAAGATGGTTCGGTCGTGTATTTCACGATGGCCGACACGGCGAGCGAACCGCTCGTGCCCGGCAACAAAGATCACTCGAACAACCTCTATGTGGCGCGGATCGGGTGTGCGGGCGGCGCGCTCGGCGAAGCGTGCGGCACGGCTCCGAGGGAAGTGCTCTCCATGGAACTTGCTTCCAAGGACGTGCTTGCGGGCCAGGCCGCAGAAGTGCAGCCGGAAGTCCCCGCGATCAGCCCGGACGGCTCGCACGCGTATTTCGTCGCGCATGGTGTCTTGAGCGAAACCGCCAACGCACACGGCGAAGCGGCGGTCGCGGGGGTGGAGAACCTGTACGTGTACGACCGCTCGAGCATCCCCGCGAAGGTTTCGTTCATCGCCGAGTTGTGCTCAGGCCCGGAACTGTCGGGCAGCACGCGCGACGGCGAGTGTCCCAGTTCGTTGAATGAAGTGCGTGAAGGGCGTCCTCCGCATGGTAGTGGTGTTAATGATCGCGAATTGTGGGAAAACGATGCCAGTGAAGCGCAGACGACTCGGGATGGTCGTTTCCTGGTGTTTGGCACGTTTGCGCACCTGGTTTCCTCTGGTCCGGAAGCGGATGTCGATTCCTCCGAGGACATCTATCGCTATGACGCACAGACGGGATCGTTGCGGCGAGTGTCTGTCGCGGAAGCCGGCCAAGAAGGCAACGGCAACGGGGCGTTCGACGCGAAAATCACACCGGCAACATTCGATCCCGGGACGCCCGCGCAACAGTACGAGCTTGGTGATCGCGCGATTACCGATGACGGGTCGCGGATCGTCTTCGCGACAAGCGAACCGCTCTCTGGAAGCGACGCGACCAAACAGCAGGATGTGTACGTCTGGGACGAAGGCCGCGTACGGATGATCTCATGCGGCTGCTCGCCGGAAAACGACGAAGAACCTGTGATCACCCCTTCGGGGAACGACATCATGTTCCTGACCGCGGCGGGGCTCGTGCCGGGGGACACGGACGGGCTCGCGGACCTGTACGACGCGCGTGTTGGGGGCGGGTTCCCTGCTCCTGAAGCGCCGAACGAACACTGCTTGAGCGAAGCGTGCTACGGGCCTCTATCGACGCCCGCGCCGATCCTGGTGCCGGGGAGTGTCACGCAGCCAGCCGGCAGGAACGTTCCCATGCCGCCGGCCGTAAAAGCAAAGCCGGCGAAGAAGGCGAGACCGATGAAGAAGCCTCATAGGCGTAGGCGCAAAGGCAAGGGCGGACGCGCGGCGCGCCGTGCGCATAAGAGCACGCACACGAACGGCAACGGGAGGCACAGGCGATGAGGCGAGCAACTGGGCTTATCGGGAGCATCGTCATCGTGCTTGCCCTCGGCTCTGCGATGTGCGGGTCGGCGTTAGCGAGCGGCGGGTTTGAAATGCAACGGTTCGACGTGCACACCACGTTCAGCAAGGAAACGTCTGACGAACTCACCGGAGCAAGCGGCTATGGCAACGTCGAGGAACCGTATTCATTCTCGCAAGCAGGTGGGCATCCGGTCGCTCTGACAACCACGATCGAATTCAAGAAACAGCTGGAACTGACTTCATCCGGCGGGCGCAGCGAAATTCCAGCCGGCGGCGATCCCAAGGACATACAGGTCGAGCTGCCCCCGGGATTGCTCGCCGATCCGTTGGCGGGACCGCGCTGCCCGCTCGCGGTGTTCACGAGGCTGGGGAACGGAACTGGTAAAAACTGTCCTGCGGCGACACAGATCGGTTTTGTCGAACTGGTCTTCGGCTCAACGACTATTGACTCCGACATATACAGCCTGGTGCCGGAAGCGGGCCAGTCGGCCGAGTTCGGTATCGCACCCGGAGGATCGGTCAACGTCGTTATGACCGCGCATCTGGTCCACACTGCTGAAGGGTACGGCTTCACGGTTGTCAGCAACAACATTCCCCAACGTGGGTTCACAAGGTTCAAGCTGTCGTTCTGGGGCACACCCGCCGATCCGGTGCATACGTCGCAGCGAGGCCGCAAATGCGAAACTTCCACAACCCTCGTATTGCCAACCTGTGATCCGGTCAATCCGCTTCAAAGCCTTGGTGGTGAACCGGCGGGCGTGGAACCTGTGCCGTTTTTGGTGATGCCGACGGATTGCGCGGATGGTCCGGAGCGGGTGCGGGTGGTGTATGACTCGTGGGCGGAACCGGGAGTGTTCCATGAAGGCCCGGCATCGGAACTTCCTCAGAGCACGGGCTGCGGTGCGCTCTCGTTTCATCCGGAACTGGAAGTGACTCCGAATACGAAGCAGGCCGACTCGCCTGTTGAATTGACGGTGCATTTGAAGGTGCCGCAGCCGGAGCAGGAAGGCGTTCCGCGCACGCCGGATGTCCGCAACGCGGTCGTGACGCTGCCGCCGGGCCTGTCGATCAACCCGAGTGTCGTGGATGGGGTGCAGGCTTGTAATGAAACGGGGCCTGAAGGGATCGATCTGCGCACGGACCTCAACCACAAACAGGAATTGCTGAAGCCCGGCGAACTGGACGAAGGCGAAACGCTGGGGCCGGACGGCGAACCGCAACTTGAAGCGGGGCATTGCCCGCAGGCATCGACCGTCGGGTCGGTGGAAGCGATCACGCCGTTGTTGCCGGAACCGATCAAGGGCAATCTGTTTCTCGCGCGCCCGTTGTGTGGCGGGGCTGGTCAGCCCGCGTGTACGGAAGAAGATGCGCGTGACGGGCGCTTGTATCGCTTGTACATGGAACTCGGTGGGGAAGGCGCGTTGGCGAACACGGGGATCAACATCAAGCTCGCGGGAACGGTGTCGGCAGATCTCGCGACCGGCCAACTGTCCTCGTCGTTCGTAAACAACCCGCAGGCTCCGTTCAGCGAACTGCGCCTGAAACTGAACGGTGGGCCGCGCGCGCCGCTGGCGAACCCGCAATCGTGCGGGGAAGCGCGAACGACGAGCGATCTCACGCCGTGGAGCGCACCGGGGACATTTGAAGGGAGGCTTATCGAAGGGACGCCCGACGCGAGCCCGACCTCGTTCTATGACGTGAGCGGCTGTTCGGGCGCGACACCGTTCGCCCCAACCTTCTCCGCCGGGACGGTCACCTCGGAAGCCGGGATCTTCACACCTTTCACGATGACGTTGACGCGCAACGACGGCGAACAGGATCTCGCGGGGGTCCAGGTGCACACGCCGCCGGGACTGCTCGGGATGCTCTCGAGCGTCCCGTTGTGTCCCGAAGACCAGGCGAACGATCCGGCGAGGTACGGGGAGTGCGAAGGATCGAAGATCGGCACGACGCTCGTCTCCTCCGGTGCGGGGTCGCACCCCTTTGAAATCGGCGGGAGCGTGTATTTGACCGGCCCGTATGACGGTGCGCCGTTCGGCCTGTCGATCGTCACGCACGCGGTCGCGGGCCCGTTCAACCTCGGCTTGGTGGTGGTGCGGGCGCGGATCAACGTGGATCCGGAAACCTCGGAGTTGACGGTCACGACCGATGAAACGGGGCCGTACAGGGTGCCGCAGATCGTGTTCGGTGTGCCGTTGCGCTTGAAACGGATCACGGTCAATATCGACCGGCCGCACTTCATGTTCAACCCGACCGATTGCGGCCCGCTGCAGATCGCAGCGAATGTGTCGGGCAACCAGAACGCGGTCACGCACGTATCGAGCCCGTTCGCGGTCGGCGGCTGCAAGGGCCTCGATTTCAAACCCGTCTTCAAGGTCTCGACCAACGGTCACACGAGCCGCGCCAGCGGCGCGAGCCTCGACGCGAAGGTGTCCTTCCCAGTAACCACACCGGGGACGATGGCGAACATCGCCAGGGTCAAGGTGTCCCTGCCGAAGGCGCTGCCGTCGTATCTGCCGACGTTGCAGAAGGCGTGTTTGGCGGCGACGTTCAACGCGAACCCGGCGGCGTGCCCTGCAGGGTCGGTGGTCGGAATAGCGAAGGCGTCGACTCCGCTCTTGCCGGTCGGGCTTTCGGGCCCCGTGTATTTTGTCAGTCATGGCGGGGAAGAATTCCCGTCGTTGATCATCGTGTTG
The DNA here is from genome assembly GCA_963714635.1 of uncultured Solirubrobacterales bacterium. Lineage (GTDB taxonomy): Bacteria > Actinomycetota > Thermoleophilia > Solirubrobacterales > Solirubrobacteraceae > Palsa-744. The sequence goes on from CAVQPM010000008.1 coordinate 197,064, forward strand.
CAGGGCGATGGTGTGCGGGTCGATCTGACCGGTTCGACGTTCATCAGCAAAGCTGGGGTGACCTCGAGCACGTTCAAGACGGTCCCTGACGTTCCCGTGTCGAGCTTCGAGCTGTTCTTGCCACAGGGCAAGGACCATGCGCTCGCCGCCAACAGGAACCTTTGCACGGCGGGGCAGACGATCACAGTGAAGCGCAAGGTGACGCGGCGCGTACACGGCAAGCTCGTACACGGCATGGTCAAGACCCGCAAGAAGGGTCCGGGTCTCGTGATGCCCACGGAATTCGTCGGCCAGAACGGCGCCGTGATGAAACAGAACACGAAGATCGTGGTGACGGGATGCGGGCCCGCAAAGGCCGCAGCCGCGAGACACAAGCATAAGAGCAACAGGCGGAGGGCGGGCAAATGAGAACGATCACTCCTACACGCAGGACACTCCTTTCGGCGGTCCTCACGACGTTGCTTGCCCTCGCGATCGTCCCGGCCGCGCAGGGCAAGCTGTACACACACTTCAAACCCGCAAGTGTGTACGGCCACGACGTGAACCGCACCGAAGTCGAAAACCACGGTGGGCGGGAAGCCGAAGACGCGTGCGTGTTCGGGTTGGGCGCTACGTGCCAGGCCGGGACGCGTAGTGAAGAACCCGGCGGGTTCTACGATTCGAACAGCGTGGCGATCGGGCCAGAATCGAACGGGAACGACATCTACATCGCGGACGCCGCAAACGCGCGCGTTCAGGTGTTGGCGCCAAGCGGTGAATTTTTATTCATGTTCGGTTTGGAAGTCGACGAAAAAACGAAAGCGAACGTTTGCACGACAACATCCGGTGATAAATGCCGGGCGGGGCAACAGGGCAGCGGGGCGGGAGGTGAACTCCACGAACCCACGAGCGTAGCGGTCGACCAGGAAACCGGTGACATATTCGTATATGAGAGAGGTGGATCTCACCCCCGGGTCGACAAGTTCGATTCTGAAGGCCATTTTCTGTGGATGGTCGGCGGGGACGTCAACAAGACCGAGACGCTCGCGAATGCTTCTGAAGCGGAACGCAACATTTGCGTGACGGGCGAAGAATGCCAGAAGGCCCAGGAAGCCGCAGAACGCTCTAAAGCGCACGGCACGTTCAGGGATATAGGTGTAGGCAACCAGATTGTGGTCGGTGGCGCCACATCAAAACACCTTTTGTACATCGGCGATCAAGGGCGCGTGCAAGAGCTCGATCCTGAAACGGGGGTGTGGGTAAGCGAAGTCCCGCTCACCGCGCTTCCGCTCCCGAACGGGTATGTCGACGCTCTCGCGGTGGACCAAGCCGGGGAGTTGTACATGGCGATTGGTGAAGGGCCGGGTGGCGGTGGTGTGGGTGTGAGCGTGCTGGACCCGACCGGCAAACTGTTGAGGACGATAGACCCCGGGGGGGCTGTGAGGGGCCTCGCGCTTGACCCGTTCGGGCGGCTGGCTGTGGTAGGGAAAATCGAAAATCTGACTGAACCGCACGGTGTACTGTTCGATCTGGCGTCCGGCAGCAAGCTTGCAACATTTCGTGTAACCGGCGAGGGCTTGGCGTTCAATCCTGATGCGAGTGAAGCGAAGGATGAACTGTATGCGGCGAGCAACGAGCAGATGGTCGAAAGGCTCGATCCTGTTCCTGTAGCCGTCCCGGTGACGGACGCGTGCAAGAACCAGACCGCGACGAGCGTCACGTTGGCCGGCGAAGTGAACCCGGAAGGCGTGAGTGAAACGAAGGCGCGGTTCTTGTACGGGAACGGGTTGGGGCAGGAGACACCGCTGCAGGCGGTCGTGACGAGCAAAGCGTTCACGCCGGTCGAAGCGACCCTGACGGGCCTGCGCCCGAACGAAGTGTACCCGTATGAGCTCGCCGCTGAAGACAAGAACTGGAACGTGGCGGAAGGCAGCGAACCGTTGCTCGGCGGCGAAAAGAGTTGCGAAACCGCCTACTTGCCGCCGGCGCCTGAAGGGTCGCCGGTCAGCTCGAATGTCGGGTCCTCCACGGCGGTGCTGTTCAGCGAAGTGAATCCGGAGAACGCCCAGACGAAGATCGGGTTCGAATACGGCCCATGCGAAAGCCTCGAAGCGTGTCCCGGCAAGCAGCGCACGCCGGCCGTGGAATCCAGGGAATACGCGACGGTCGCGGCGATGCGGTCGGCGAGCGAACTGCAGCCGTCAACCACGTATAAGTACCGGCTCTACGCAGAAAGCGAAGACCGTCGTGGTACACAGACTGCGTCCGCGCACGGGACGGAAGGGTCGTTCACGACGCTGCCCGCGCCTGCGCCTTCGGCGAGCACCGACCAAGCCAGCGGTGTGAGCGCGTCGAGCGCATTGCTGTCGGGCAGTGTGGACCCCGGTGGCGCGGGTGCCACGTGGTCCTTCCAGGTCGGTGTGTATAACCCGTCGGGCACGGTGTTCACGACGGTCGTCTCCGGCGCGACGGGCACGGAAGCCGGGGCGGAGCACGACGAATACGCGCTCAGCGGGTTGCAGCCGGGCACGCAGTACGCGTACAGGATCGTGATCCAGAGCGCCTACACCCCCGGTGGGGAACCGTTGGTGGGCGAAACGGTCCTGTTCACGACGCAGGGATTGCCGACCGTCCTGTTCGCCCCGACGGTGCTGCCGATGCTCGCGGTCCCGCCGATCGCGTTCCCCAAAGAACCCGCGAAGGTGACGCTCAAGAAGCTCACTCGTGCACAGAAGCTAGCGAACGCGCTGAAAGCGTGCGCAAAGAAGCCCAAGCGTAAGCGCGCGGCGTGTAGACGCAGCGCACACACGAAGTACGGAGCCAAAGCAAAGGCCAAGAAGAAGAAGAAGTGAGCTGGCGCGTGCGGCTTGGCAGATTGGACAACAACGACAAGGGAGGGATGTAGTGTTCTCCAGGATTCGCAAGCGGTTCACGTTCGTGAACGTCATGATGACGTTGGCGCTCGTGTTCGCGATGACCGGCGGGGCTTATGCCGCCAAGAAATATTTGATCACGTCGACCAAGCAGATCAGCCCGAAGGTGCTCAAACAGTTGAAGGGCAAGAACGGCAAGAACGGGGCACCCGGCGCGACCGGGGCACAGGGTCCCCAAGGCCCGGCCGGGGTAGCGGGCAAAGACGGCGCCAACGGCAAAGACGGCGCGAGCGTCACCGGCCCCGAAGGCCCGGAAGGCAAAGAAGGCAAAGAAGGCTCACCGTGGACCGCGGGCGGGAAGCTGCCATCGGAAAAGTCCGAGACGGGCAGCTGGATCGTCAGGACGAACACCGAAGAAGACAACGGGCAATCACAGACTGCGATCTCGTTCCCGATCCCGTTGAAGAGCGCGCTCGTCGAGACACAGGTCCACTACATCGCGGGAGAAGCCGCAGAAGGCGAAGGCGAACTGACAAGCGGCTCTACGACGATCCACAAAGTCGAACCGAAAAGCGGCCAGTTCATGGCGGGACAGGAAATCTCCGGGACCGGTATCCCGGCGGGAACGCTGATCAAGGCGTACAACCAATCCGAAGAAACGATCACTTTGAGCGCGAACGCGACCGCTTCCGGCAGTAACGTGCAGCTCAACTCAGCGCCTCCAGCGTCTGAAACCGAAAAGTGTCCGGGCAGGGCGTCCAGTCCCACGGCGACCAAGGGCAACCTGTGTGTCTACGCGATCGAAGAGAAGAACTTCGCGCCGGCGGCTGTTTTCAGGCCCGGGTTTGTATTCACGATTAACCCTCCCACTGCGACCGGACCGGTTGGACCTGCCACCACCGGTGGATCCGGCACGACCGGCGCGCTGCTCTCCCTCGGCTCCACCACGGCGGGAACAGCAGAAAGGTATGCGTACGGCACCTGGGCGGTGACGGCGCCGTAGGGGACGCGTAGCACGGCAACGATCCCAGACCCACAAGCCCTCGGGCGCCGGATCATCTCGGCGCCCGGGGGTGGGGTGCTGGTCTCGGGGGCGGTCGGAGCGGGCGCGCGTGACGATCGCCGGGATCGTCGCGTCACAAGGAACGCCCGATGGCGCGTCAGCGCCCATCCCCATTTCAGGCCTCGACGGCGGCGATCGACCGCTCGTCGATCGGGATGCTCGCGTCGATGTCCGCGTCGGCCAGGAGGTCTTGCTCTGCCGGGGTCTGACGTTCTGTTATCCGGCGTCGCGCTGTCACAGTCGCCGCCTGGACGCCGAGCGTTCTCATCTGCCCGGATGGGCTTCGTGGGCACGCTCACAGCAGGGCCTCGAGCGCCTTGCGCTGACTCAGTCCTCGACCGCGAGGATCACCTGCTCGTCGATGGGGATCGTCGCTTCGATGCCTGTCTCTTCGAGGAGATCCTGCAGGGTTTGCAGGTGGTCGTACAGGGCTCTGCGTCTTGCGTACACCACCGGGATCGAGTCGTGCTCGTGCTCGACGGTCACGGTCTCTCTTATGCCGCCCTTCGCGAGCCTCAAATGAGTTGCCTGCGTCGTCGTGTGCTTGTGGCCCACGTAGATCGAGTGCAGAGAGAGCGCGTGGTCTTGGGCGGGCAGCACCGTCTCGATCGCGAGCACGTATGCGCCGACGCTGCTTATCCTCGTTTCGGAGTCTGCGGTGCGGCCGTTCACCACGATCTCGACCGGTATCTGGGTCTCTGTGACCACTCGCTTACGCTACCGCGCGGGGGTGTCGGCATCTTCGTCGAGGTGCGCGAGCCCGAGACGGACCGCGCGCCTCGGGCTCGGCCCGTCGGCTCAGTGCTCCTCTTGCTGTTCGAGCTCTGCTACCTCAGGTGTCTTTGCGGCAATGAACGCCCACTCGCCGTTTATGAGCGGGATCTCCTCGGGTCTTGCTTTCGCCCATATGTAGAGCTGTGTGACGGTCAGCTCGTCTCGCCACATCGCCTCTTGGCGTTCCTTTGCGGTCATTTTCCAGAGGGCCTGCGCTTGCTCTTTGCGCTTTGCGCGCTCGGCCGCCAGTCGCTCTGAGAGGTGCTGCGCCAGGTCTGGCATGTCTTTCTCCTTGCTTGGTCGGGGGTGGGCCTGACGCAGTCCCTCCGCCGCACGCAGTGCGGCACAATCGGACAAGGCAGGCACGCCGCCGCCGGGGGCCCCCTTGGACGTGGCCTTGGCGGTCAAGGCTGGTTGGCGCGATCACCGCCGCCGCCGCAGCCGAGCGCTTCATCCCGGCCGCATGGGCTTCGCAGGGCGACCGGGCTGATTCGCTCGGCTCCGTCGACGGCTCGGCCGGCGTCCGGCTAGGTACCGGCCCGGAGGCCGTGGGCGCCACGGGTGCGGAACCCGGTTATGAGCTTGCTATTGGGCGCGCTTGTGGGCTCGGCACGCTGGGCGTGGGGGCAGGGCTTGGCGGGACCACGGGCGCGGACTCGGCCGAGATGCCACCGCGGTGGACGGCCGGCCAGTGCTCAGCCGATCGGCCGGGACACGCGGATGTGGCTCAGCCCGCGGCTCTGAGTGGCGGTGCTGCTACCACGTCAGCACCAGGGCCGAGCACGCGCTCTGCCTCCTCGAGCGCGCGCTCTGTGTGCCTGATGTCGTTCAGGAGCTTTTCGCGCTGGTCACGGAGCTCGCCGAGGTCGTTGGTGGATGATCCTCCCGCGGCTTGCATCAGCTCCGTTCGAAGCTTCGATAGGCGCCGGGCGAGCCTGGCCGGCGCGTCGCGGTCGATCTCATACACACCGGCCTGGGTGGTCTTACGCACGACGGGCGAGCGACTCAGCTGGGTGAGGAAGACGGCCAGCGGGTCCTTGCCGGCGACCCGGTAGCCGGCAGAGACGAGCAGCTCGTACCAAGCCCTGTAGTGCAGGGCGTCCGCGTGCCCATGGGCCAGCAGTGAGACGGCGAGCTCGCGGATCGCGGGGCCTCGCAGCGTGGTCCGGCTGTCGTCGGGCTTCGTGTCGCCTGGAGCGTTCACGGCAGGGTGATCTACGACGCGCGACATCACAGGCCGGCCGGCGCTTGGGGAGAGTGCCGGGCTGCTCATCTCCTCGGAGGCGGGGGCGAGTCGGCCCAGCAGTGTCTCGCGCTCCTGCAGCGTGGCCAGCGAGGCGTCGATTTCGTGCAGCTTGGCCGCGAGCGTCTCGCGCTTGGCCTGCAGCCGGTCGCGTTGGCGGGCGATGTCCGTGCGCTCGGCGGCGGCGGCGCGCAGCAGGCGGGTCGAGGGCTTGGGCTTGGTCTCTGGCATTGGTTGCGGGAGGACTTGTAGCGGGAAGGTGGGCATGCGCGACAGGATGGCCTGTGGATCGGCTGTTCATAAGCAGTCATGCGTAGCTCGATATACGGGCTCATCTGTGGAAAAGGCCGTGGACAGAGCAGGTTTTTTTCGGAAATTGCAGGGGGTTTGGGCGGATTGAGTATCCACAGGGCCTGACATGCCCAAAGCGCTTCCTACGGCAGTGCATCGCTGCGAGGACGGTCCCCACATTTTTCCGCCGGTCCGGGCGCAATCATCCATACGGATCACTTCATATGACGGTGCCGCAGTGGTGTCGTCATGACGAGCGCCGAAGACCCAAACAACGTTGGAGGAACGATGAACAGCGAGGCGGATACAGAGCAGCACCAGCACGAGCATCACGAAGACACCAAGGTCGAGCTGACGATCTCGACGCTAAGCGGCGACTTCACGCATGAGTTCGAGTCGCACCAGAAGCTGCAGGTCGTGGTCGAACAGGCGGCCGCCAAGCTCGAACTCGAAGGGGATGGTCCGTGGATTCTCGAGCACGAAGGCAAGGAACTGTCCTTACAGGACACGATCGCTCAGTCTCAACTGAAAAGCGGCGACGTCCTGACGCTCAGCCCGGAAGAAGGCGGCGGTGCATCCAAGCGTCAGTAGGGGACTGTTCGACGAAGAAGTGCAGGAGATGCGCGCCAAGGTGGGGTTCACCCGCGGCGGGTGGAAGATCGTCGACGCAGCGTTTCCCGATCTCGTGGTCGAGCTTCCGCATCCATACGGTGTGCAGCGACGCTTTCGCTTGCGCTGCGAGGACTGGAACGAGCAGCCGCCGTCGGTGAAATCGGTCGACGCTGACGGCAATGAATTGCCTGGAGAGCCGACCGAGAACCATTTCGTCGAATGGGGCTTTTGCGTGGCCGGCACACGCGAGTACCACGACCGCCATCCACAAGATCCGTGGGCAAGTCATCAGGACGAGCTGTCACTGGCGAAGATCGTGCGTCGGATCGCGACGTACTACCGGAAGGCCAAGCCGTGAATATGAGGCAGCCGGCTACGTTCTCCGTGCCGTCCGAGATCGTTTACAAGACGCAGATGCACCTGCGGGCGAAGGGTCGCAACCGACACGAGGGTGTGGTGCTGTGGCGGGGGGCGTTCGAGCCGCCGCTGGTCAGTCGGATCATCGTGCCCGAGCAAGAAACGGGCCCGATCTCATTCCGGGTGCCGCTCGCCGAGCGCCAACGGCTCGCGCGAGATCTCGCGGGAAGTGGCGAGGCGATCGTCGCACAGGTACACAGCCATCCTCGCGAGGCGTACCATTCGCCGACCGACGACGCCGATGCGATCCCTCGACGCGTGGGATCTCTTTCGCTTGTAGTACCCGATTACGGCGCTCGGCGCGATCTACTCGATGGGGCTGCGCTGTTCGAGTTGTGCGCCGGCGGTCGGTGGTGCCGCGTGCCGCTACAGCGCTTGCGACTCTCCAATGCGGCGGGTGTTGAGGATGTCTGATCGACAGGGCGAAAAGCTCCGTACGTTCGTTCACCTCGCCGGATTGCTTGCCGCAGATTTCCCAAGCGGGCTGTTGAAGCGACGCCTGCGGATCACGATCGACGAGCGTGCTCTGGAAAGCGATGCGGGCCAAGTGCTCGTTCTCACGCTCGTGCGTCTTGTGCCGCGCGTCTGCGATCGGATCGACTTCGTTGCTCCGACGCGCAGCTGTCTTCATCGCTTGCGCCCGTTGCTGAACCACGAAGAGCTCAGCGGCGCAAGTCTCGCCGATCTCGCGCGCTTGATCTGGCCCGATGGCAGCTTCACGCACGACTCGAACGAGTCCGCGGATGTGGTGCTGGCCGTTGGTGGCGGTACAGGCGACATCGCTGTTGGCATTGATGAGGACGGAGCAGCAACCGTGTCGTCTGGGGGTCCCTGTGCCGTTCGGCGATCCGACGCTATCTTTGCCGCTCTCGCCGCCGCCGGGCTTGCCTCGGCGCAGATCGCGAAGCTGCTGTACCCCGAGATCCTGAAAGCGAGCGTGGAGACGCAGGTGCGTTTTGACCATGGCCCGTTCGGCGGCGCGCTCGATCCGGCAAGGCCGATCGTGCTCGACCGTCCGGTACTCGCGGGTGTAGGTGCCGTGGGATGCGCACTCCTCTACGCGTTGATTGCTGCAGGCGCGACGGGCGAGTTGCTGTTGCTCGACCCCGACATCGTCAAAGACTCAAACCTCATGCGTTACATCCTCTTCGACGGCAGGCATCTGCAGCAATCGAAGGTTCATGCCGCGAAGAAGCTGATCGAAGCAACGGGGCTCAACCTGCGTGTCGAGGCTGACCGGAGCGTCATCCAGTCCTACCTCAAAATGAATCCGTCAGAGCGCGAACGACTACGGCTAGTGGTCTCGGCGGTCGACAGCTATGAGGCGCGTCGCGAAATCACAGGCGAGCTGCCGCGTGCGATCGTCAACGCCGGGACAACGGCACGCAACTTCAGCGTGTCGCGCCACGGCTTCGGTGACGGTTTCGCGTGTCTGGCGTGCCTGTACCCGCCGCGTCAACAGGATGTCGAGCGCGATGCGGTGACCGGTCGTGAGCTAGGGATAAACAAGGATGAAGTGGCGGAGTTGCGGCGCACCAAGGAACCGCTGACTGCTCCTCAACTGGTGCGGATCGCGAAGGCGCGCGGACTCGCTGACGAGCACTACGCCGATTACGTCGGTGAGCCGCTTGACACGTTCTACAACAAGGTCTGCGCCACGCTCACGGTCCAAAGCCCACGTGGCGATGCAGTCGCTCCGCTCTCGTACGGCTCGGGGCTCGCAGGCTTCTTGCTCGCTCATGCCTTGGCGTTCCCCGAAGCAGGTGAGAGCCGGCGCTACCGCATGGACTTCCTTTCAGGGCTCACGACGCCACTACGGACGACCCCGACAGCGCGGAGCGCGTGTCGATACTGCGGGCGTGAGGCATACCGTCGAGGGCACGAGGCACTGTGGGGACAGGGATAGTTATGTCCAGCTCCGCGCTCGTCGCCGCCGTATTAATCGGCGTGTTGCTTCCGCTCTCTGTATCGAGACCAAGGTTCCTCGAGTCTCATCGCATGCGAGACCATATTCGAAGGCGGTGGAACTACGCGTATACTTGCGGAGCTTTCACGGCGATGGGATACGTCTATATCGTCGCCATCATCTTGCTGAAACCCACGGATCGCATGCCGCCGAGCGACGGTCAAGCGCTCGGTAGTGGGGCGCTGATCTTGATCGCCATCGCCCTCGCGCATCATGTGCCGCCGTTGCTGGTGAACCGGCGCTCGCGGTTTGCTGCTGCGATTGGGATAGGCAGCTCGGTATTAACCGGCCTCGTCATTGGTGGCTCACTGGCCGTCAGCGCAGTCTTCTTTAAGCCGCATCACCCGGCTGTTTCCCAAGTCTGGTGGGCTGTCTTGTTGCTGGTGACTACTGGGTCGATGTTTTGGTTTAGCGGGTTATCGCCAGAGTCGTCCATCAAGTTCACGGTCTATCGAGAGCGCCTCGCGGGATATGCGAAGCGAGCGCGACGTTCCCGGAGTTAAAAGTCGCTCTGCAAATCCAGCTGACGCAGTAAGCGTTCAGTTGGTCGGGGGAGATAGCTCGGCTGCGTCGAAATTTGTTGTGTGGACCGGGCTGAGGCGGAGGCGATCTATGACGCTGGGCGCGAGGCGGTCGTGGAGGTGCTTTGCGGATGGACGCCCAGATCCAGGCGTTGACCGCGCGGGTCGCCCGCCAGGACGAGCGCATCGCCCAGCTCGAGCGCCGACTGAACCGCAGCTCACGCAACTCCTCCGTTCCCCCGAGCGCCGATCCGCCCGCCGGCGCGCTGAAGCGCGGCAAGGATCCATCGGGTCGCAAACAGGGCGCCCAGACCGGTCATGAAGGCCGGGGTCGGCCGCTTTTGCCGGTGTGGGCCATCGATCGGGTGATCGAGCACTGGCCCGATCGTTGTGACTGCGGACACGCCTTCGCGCCCGAGGAGCGTGTTGCGGTGGGCGAGCCGGTGCGCTGGCAGGTGGAGGAGCTGCCCGTGATCTCGGTGGCGGTCACCGAGCATCGCTGCCAGCGGGTGCGCTGCCCGGGCTGCGGTGAGCGTCGGCGAGCCGAGCTGCCGAGCGAGGTCGCCCAGAGCGCGTTCGGTCCGCGCCTTCAGGCGGCCGTCGCGACGCTTTCGGTGCGCAACAGGATCTCTCGCCGCGACGTCGTCGAGTGCTGCGAGCAACTGTTCTCCTGCAGGATCAGCACTGGCACTGTGGACGCGATTCTCGACCGGGCCGCGCAGGCGTTGGCCGAGCCACACACCGATCTGCTGGCGCGGCTTCGTGAGACCGGCGCGGTGAACATGGACGAGACAGGCTGGCGGACCGCGGGTGAGCGCCGCGCACTATGGGGCATCTTCGATCAGCGACACGCTTATCTTCAAATCGCGCCCGACCGTCACGAGAATCACGCCAAGGAGTTGCTCGCGGACACCAAGGCGATCGTGACCTCTGATCGCTGGTGGGCCTACGCGCACCTGCCGTTGGCTCGCCGCCAGCTTTGCTGGGCTCACCTGCGCCGCGATTTCGCCGCGCACGCCGAAGGTCTCGCCGCCGAGAAGGAGTTCGGAGAGCATGGCCTTGCGCTCTGTGAGCGCGTCTTCTGGGCCTGGGAGGTCTTCGCCCACACGGGCGATCGCTACGAGCTGAAGCTCGCGATCCGCAGCTGCCAACGCGAGTTCAAGCCGATCGTCGCCCGCTACGCCTCGAAGAGAGCGCGCAACAAGTACTGCCGCGGGATGGCGCGCAACCTCCTGAAGGCATGGCCGGCGCTGTGGACCTTCGCCGCCCACAACGGTGTCGAGCCGACCAACAACCACGCCGAGCGCTCGCTGCGCAGCGCCGTCATCTATCGCAAGCTCAGCTTCGGCAGCCAGTCCGAGGGCGGCGAACGACGGATCGAGCGGCTGCTCTCCACGCACACCACCTGCCGCCTACAAGACCGATCGCTGTTCGTCTACCTCACCGAAGCGCTCAGCGCCCACGCCCGCGGCGACCCAGTGCCACTGCTCACTTGAGCGACGCCACGCCAGGGGACTGAACGGTTACCTGACGCACTACCGACCGTACGGGACTGCTCGGGTTCAGTTAGGCGAGACTCCAATACGCCGCCGCCGGGACGCCGGGCGTTCTCATCCACCCGGATGGGCTTCGCGGGCCGGACGGCTGAGAACGCCGGGTCCGTCGGCGGCTTGCCGGGTCTTGCCGGTAGCGCCCCTAGAGGTCGTGGGCGACACGGGTCGGACTCTCTGATGCGATCAGACGATCCGCCGATCATGCTGCTCGCGCCCGGATGGCACGTGCGATGAGGTCGTTCGCCCACTCGACCGCCGCATGCACGTCCTCGAGGACGTCGAGGCCGTCGGCGGCAGACGCGTAGATGGTGTCCCAGCCTTCGTAGGCACGGACGGTCGGTGGCCAGGGAGTGCCGCGGCGGGCGTCGAACAGGCGAGTGGCGAGCGCGTCCACGGCAGTCATGTCGATCCTCTCCTCCTGCTCGAGGATTTGCAGGTCGACAAGGTCGTGCGCACGCTCGTTGGCACCGGTTTTCTGGTTGACCGAGGTACAGGCGTGCAGCTTCTGTGCGATCTGGTGCTCGACGGCGAGGACCGGTAGGGGCTGGGGCTCGGGGAGGCCGATCGCGGAGAACAGGTCGAGGATGTCCTGGGCGAGCCGAGTCTGGACTTCCTCGGTGCTGCCCATCTCGTCGCGGCCGAGCTCGAAGCGGACGGTCAGCCAGTGCCGGTCCATGTAGGCGAGTCGGATGTCGAACGGCTGCATGACGTACTCCTCGGGGACGCCGTCGGGTTGCGGCGCCGGGAGCTGGGTGAGCGTACCGGTGAAGCCTCTCCACCCTTCGGCGAGGTTTTCGTCCAGCTGGTCGAGGTAGTCCTCCAGCGGGAGCGAGCGGTCGCGTGAGGCGTCGAGGTCCGGCGTGAAACGACTGGCCTCCTCGCCGACGCGTACCTTCATGGCGGTCCCGCCCTTGATCACACCCTCCGGGAGCATCTGGCCGACGACGGTGTTGGCGATAACACGCTGGATCCGCTTCACCTGTCGGCCCCGCTCACGCGCGAGATTCTCGATGCGCGTGGTGAGCGAGCGGAGGTTCGGTGGCGTCTCGCGCGAGGCGGTCAAGCCGTAGCTCCCAGATCCGAGAGGACACGCTGCGCGTCGCGACGGCGCAGCAGCCCGGTGCGAGCAGCTTCCCTGGCCGCCTCGATCAGGCGCTCGTCCATGATCACGCCGCGACAGTCCAGCAACGCGCGCGCGACCGTAGTTGCGGGAATCCCCTCGTAGACGGTGCGCTCGCCGGCAGGGAGATTGCGGCGCTCGACCTTCACGAAGTCGGGGTGCTTGCCACGGTCGCGCCGTGGTGTGGCGACGCGAATCCGGCGCGGGTTCACGAGCGCCAGGTCGTGCAGCGCTAGCACCGCGTCGCCCGCAAGGTAAGCGTCGGGTCCGACGCGCAGGACGGCCTCCATGAACTGGTCGCGTCCGGTTCGGGGGATGTCCTCGAACCGATACAGCCCGTGCCCCACGTGCTCGAGCCCGCCCCGGCCGCTCAGCTTGCGAAGCTCGCCAGGCGGCACACCGATCTCATCAGCGTCCCGGGTCGTGACGTAGCCGTACTGATCGAGCGCGCGCTCATACAGTCGGCGTCGGTATGTCGGCGCCAGTGCCATCCTTCGCCTGATGATACCACAACCGTACCGAAAACGGTACACTTTTGCCCTGCCGTTCCGGTTGCATCAAACGCCGCTGTCCGCGCCGTCTATTTCGACTTCGCCGGCAGCGTCTTGGCGAAGGTCACGCCTCTCTTCACCCAGGCTGCGAGCTTGCGCTTGGACTTCGCTCCCTCGGGTGCCACGATGATCCAGCCGTCCATGGTGCGTCCGCCCATCTCCATCAGTGTTGCGTGGGGGCGCGCGAGGCAGGTCTCGGTATCGGCCGGATCGACGCGGACAAGCAGCCCGCCTGTGTGCGACGCCGCGACGGACATGTTGCCGCGCAGGAGGAACGCGAGACCGCCGAACATCTTCTTCTCGGTGATCGCATCCTCGTCGGCGAGCAGCTCGCGCAAGCGGTTAGCCAGATCCTCGTCGTAGGGCATGTGTTTGAGGTCCTCTATATCGGTTGACGTTCGCGGACAGTGCCTGAGCGACGGCTCGTCAGAGACGCGATCGAGCAGCTTCCGGTGTTCGGTCCAGGGAATTTGTGCCATCACCGACGGCACTTTCTCGGCCTCCGGCCACAGCGCTGCGAGCGGGGTGCCGGCTCATACCAGCCAAGATACGTGCCCTGGCGGACCTCATGTCCTATCCGCGAGCAATGAGGGCGTCCCCAAAAAGCGTGTCCCTGGAACGGAGGAAATCCTTCTCACTCAGGGGCTTGGTGTGTAGGAAATCATCCGTGCTGACTGGCTCATTTGACCGCGGTTCACGAGCGGTCTAGCGTCGATCGGCGGCGCTATGATCGGGCTGCGGGAGCGCAGACAGATGGCCGCTATATCGCTCTGTCCGATGCGGACATTCGTGCCTCCTCGGACCGCTATTTGCGCAACGCGATCATCGCCGTGCTCGCGTATGACCGCTCGAGCACGCTGTGGGACGCGGCGCGGCTCTTGTCGGTGGGGGAGGAGGGGTATGCATTCAGAGCGCGGGTGGCCTCGCGCGTGCGCACCCAGCCCGAGTTCAAGGAGATATCGGAGTTCTTCGCCGCCGAGCTCTCGGCGCAGCTCGCGGATTCGCGCAGCACGACGACCGCCAAGCTCGACGCTCCGGTCAACAAGCTCGCGCGGCTGCTCAACTCGCCGTCGATCAAGCGGGTCCTGCTCAACGACTCGCTGAGGGTGAGCTTCGACGATGTGATCGCGAACGGAGACGTGCTCGTCGTCAAGGGCGCGCTCGGGACGATGGGCGCCGGCAACACGAGCGTGTTGATGCAGCCTGCTCGTGGGGATGCTCGACGCGGCGCTCGCGCGCCAGCAGGACACGATCGCGGCGGCACGGCGTAACGCCGTTGCATTGAAGGTCGACGAGGCGCCGCTCGTGCTCAACAGGGGCTTCGCGGAGACGATGGCGCTCAAGCGCTCCGCGGGTCTCGAGACGGTTGCGTGCTGGCAGGCCGACTCGCAATGGGTCGATCGCGAGGTGCGCGATCAGCTCGATGCCCTGTTCGCGCACAGGGTCTATTTCGCCACCGCCTCCGTAAAGGACGCGCGCAATGCGGCGAGCCTGATGATGGCCGAGTTCTCAGACACGGTCCGCCCCGGGATCCGCAACCTCTCTGCGCTCGGGCGGCCCGACGTGCGCCTGCATTTGCCCAAGCACAGCGCGGTCGCGAGCTGGGTGACTCCGCAGGGACGCCAGGCGCCGTTCGTCGCGCAGACGTTGCCGTTGCGGGTGGATGAGAAGCGGCTCGCATACCACGCCACCAGGCAGGCGGAGCGGGGCGGGCGCTACCTGGAGGATCTCAGCCAGCCGCACTGGGATCGAAGAGGCAAGGAGTCCGAAAACTCCACGGAGCCCGTGTCGTCGCGTCCGTCATCGCCATCCCCGGATGCGCCTTCCAAGTCCTCGGCCGGGTCCGCTCCGACGCGCACCAAGCACTCGTCCGAGCAGCAAGGCATTCCCGATCCGGCGCATCAGCCGCCTGCGCCGGCGGTCGAGGCCGCGCCGGCTCACGGAACCTGTTCGTCGCGCGAACCGTCCGCCACCCCTCCGGAGAGCTATCGCGAGCTCGTCGATCTCGCGGCGGCTCACAGCGTGCGCTGGGCAAAGCCGCTGCCGGCCGCGAAGGCGCTGGATCCCGAGCCGCTCGACATCGAGATCCTCGCCCTGATCGCCTCGATGAGGCATGTGCTCTCAAGTCAGATTCATCGGCGCTTCAACAATGGGCGCGCCGCGACGACCACTCAGCGGCGCTTGAAGCGGCTCTCCGATGCGGGGCTGGTCGCTCGCTTTCAGTTCCATCGGCGCGACGGCGGGGGAGTGCCCATGTGTTACGCAGTCGCGTCCGCCGGTCTGGCGCTGCTGGCAGAGCGTGGGCGTGGAGCGAATGCCGTCGACGGCGTGTCGAGCGGCACGGCTGGCGCCCGGGCGCCGGACATCCAATCCTCTGTCATTTCGAAGGATCCGCTCAAGGGCGAGCAGCTCCTCAAGCAGGCGCGCCACGACGTGCGCTTGACCGGCTACGCGCTCGCGCTCGAGCGCGCTCTCGCCGGCGCGCCGTTCGCATTGAACGGCCCGGATGAATCGGCGCTCTCGCCGCCGATGCGCTCCAACCACGATGGCCAGGCCGCGCTCGCGCCCGTCGACCTGCGGCTGCCGGGCGGGCGCACGCCGCACGATTTCCTGCGCACCGATCCCGCCGGCGGCAGAATCGAGGTCGAGCGCTTCCAGACGATCAGGCCCGACGCCACGCTGACACCGCGCGGCGCCCGTCGCGAGCTGATGATCGAGCTGGACGATCGCCTGCCGGAAGGAGCGGGCGCCGCGAAGCTCGAGCGCTACGACCATTTCCTCGCGGGCTGGTCCGCCCACCTAAAGCGCTACAGCCGCCACGGCGCACAGCTGCCGCTCGTCGTGTTCGTCTGTCGCGACCGCGCCCGAGCCCGTGAGTGCGCACGGCGAGCCGACCGCGTCCTGGTCGCCTGCCGCGCCTATCCAGGGGAGTACCCGACGGACTGGCAGTACTCCTCCCGCGAGCATGTCCTGTTCGCCGCCGAGCGCGACGCCCATGAAGGCCTCCTGAGCGCCTACGGCGTTCCGCCCCTACCGCCCGAGGTCCGTGTCGCTGCCGCCGGCGGCGACCCTCGCGCTCGCGAGCCCCTCGTTCGGGAGTGCGACTTGTGTCGCTCGCCGGCCGAGGCTGGCGGAACCGATTGAGCGACGATCAATCCGGAGTAGATAGGGTTGGCGCGATGACGTCGCTGACAAGAAGGCACTGCGGCGCCGCGCTGTTCTGGACGGTGGCGGGTGCGATGCACTTCGTGCGCCCCGGTTTCTATGAAGCGATCGTGCCACCGCCGCTCGAGCGCTACAAGCGACAGATCACCGTGACGAGTGGGATCGCCGAGCTGGTGGGAGGCTTGGCCGTCATGCCGCGCAGAACACGTCGTCTGGCCCGAGGCTGGCTGCTCGCCACCCTTCTCGCGGTCTACCCGGCGAACATCTACATGGCGCTGGAGCCCGAGCGTTTCCGCCGTATACCGAAGTTGCTCCTCTGGGCCCGACTTCCGGTACAGGGCCTGTTCGCCTGGATCACCTGGCGGGGCACCGAATAGAAGCCAGGACGGCGAAACTGGCCGGCACGATTCGGGTTGCGCCCGCTACCCGTCCCGCCGCTGGCCTTCCGCTCCGGAGTTGAGCGCCGGCTGTGGACAGTCGGGGTTCCCTCTACTTCACGCCCCGCACGAGCGTCGCGGCGGAGACGTCCAGGGCGCTTGCGAGCTTGATGATCGTGCGCAGGTTGGGCTCGCGCCTGCCGTGCTCATAGACGCTGATCGCGGCGCGATCGACGTTGGCTTCGAGCGCGAGCGTTTCCTGGGAGACCTTTGCGCGCCGGCGCGCCCATGTCAGGTTCGCGCCGAGCCGCTTCGCCGGATCGCTCGGCAGCGGGCCGTCGCGCGGCCCTCTGAGGTTCGGTGCCGGCGCGCCGATCTCGCCGAGCAGGTTGGCGGGTGTGGTTCGCAGTGCGTGGGCGATCTTGAGCAGCGTTGCAAGGTCGGGTGAGCGCTTCGCGCGCTCGATGAAGCTGATCGCCGCGCGATCCAGCTGAGCGACCTGCGAGAGCTCCTGCTGCGTCAGCCCGGCCTTCTGGCGCGTTGCGCGCATGTTCGCGCCGAACAGGCGCAGCTGCTCATCGACATCTGAGTCCCCCGTGTCTACGCCTCTCCCTCGTGCCACGCGCACATCTTGTGGCCTTGCCTACACAACGGCCACTGGATAAACACAACTCTTAGGAAATGTGAGACTCCTCGATTCAAGCGCTTGGCCTGCGGCCGGGCACGCGCTGGGTGGAGGTCTGACTGGTCGCGCGAGTGCAAGCGGCCGAGTTGGCGCGTCTGCGCTCCCGATCCTGCCCTCGCGACGGCGCTTTTGAGTGGGCGCCCAGCGCAGTCGCCCCTATTGAGCGGACCTCTCGACCGCAGCTGCCCCTCCCGGCTGGAGGGGGCCGACTGCGCTCCGGATCACGCCGTGTGTCCTGCTCCTGCCTGGGAATGCGCCGAACTTGCCAGGGCAACTGCGATGGCTTGGACGCTTCCCGGCCTCGCCCATTTGCCTTGTCTCCCAACCGTCGTCTACGCTGGCGGCCTCATTTTCTCGCTTCCCTGAGCCGTTCCACGCAGCACAACAACCGATAGCCGCCTCGACCGGCCCCGACTCTCGTCGATGCCGGCCCTGGCCGCTGCGAGTCGAAAGAGAGCCGAACCCTTCGCTTGCGCTCACGCGCATCTCGGCCGACGCTCGCCGCCTGTCTTCGCATCACGCCCGCACAGCTCACCGTGAGCGATTGCGTGCCAGCTTTTCATTCTGATCTCCCGCTTCCGAGCGGCTGTCCGAGTCCCCCTTTAAGGGGGTCTCGGACCTTCAGCGGATCGGCTCGAGGCCGCCGCCGGACGGCTTGACGGCGCGTGCCCGCGGGCCTACAAGGCGCTCGCAAACTCCCCAATCGACACCGATCCCCGGTCGGTCGGTCCCAGCCCAGGAGGTCAGTCATGACGCCCACAGCTCCATCTCTAGCCGCTCATCAAGAGACCTTCTCTCCGTCCGGTTCGCGCCTGAGCGCGTCCGCTCACGCCGTCCGTCCGCGATCCCGCGCATCGCGGACCTCAGGTCCTTCCAAGCACGAGCTGCCTTCGATGGGCCGGCCGCTCGGCCGCTACACATCCACCAACGGGCGCCCCCGCGAGCTGGTCGCAAGCCCGGGCGCGGGCGACAGCGTGCTCGTCATCGATCGCGACGCGGCCACACTCTGCGACCGTCGCCTGGTCGCCCATCTCGCACCTGAGGAGCCGAGCGAGAACATCGCGATCGTGTGCCGCCACTATCTCGCGGACGATGCGGGTCGCTGGTGCCGGCGCGTGGAGCCCGATGATCTGGAGACTGTGCCGTTCGCGGATGCGCGAGCTCTCGCCGGCGCGGACGAGGGCGAGTCGGCCGGCCAGGCGGGCGACTTCGACGTCGAGTCCGAGGTCATCGAAGTCCTCGGCAGCGTCTACCGGATCGCGCTGCTCGCGCTGCCAGATTCATCCGCCTGTCAACTGCGCTGGAGCCGCCGAGCGGTGGGTGACATCGAGGCGGAGTGGGCGCCGGCGAACCTGCGCGAGATCGTCGGGGCTCTCGAAAGCTACGAGCCGCCCTTCACGCTCACGGCGACCGCGCTCGCCAGCCACTCCGATGATCCGCGAGTGTCGCTCACACGCTTGCGCGCCGAGTTCGAGCGCATGTGCGCCAGCCCCATCGTGCTCAATCGCGGTCTGCGCGAAGCGGTGCTTCGCACGATCTCTGCACGCGGAACGAGCCTCAGCGAGATCGCTCGTCGCTGCGGGATGGTCAAGCGCGACCGGCGAGGACGCATCAGCGGCGAGACGAGCTGGCTCGCGCGGCGCGTCGGGCTCATGCCCGAAGGCGGTGAGAGCGCCATCACGCCGTGGGTCCACAGCGAGGTTCTCGCGCTCATCGCCCGCCGCGGCCTAGGGGTCAGCCCGCGCGAGGTCGAGCTCTGATGAGCTCATCGCAGGGGCAACATGCGGCGGCGGAAAGCTTTGCCCACGACGCACAGGGCGCGATCCTCGTCGTCGAGTCATCCGTGCACATCGGCGAGCAGCTCGTCGAGCAGCTGTGCGCCGACGGCTATCACGCCATGCAAGCTCGGACCCTCGGTCATGCCAGGGCGCTCGCTCGTGCCCACCGGCTCAGAGCCGTCGTGCTCGGCGCGCTCGACGTTCGAAGGGCCTCGCTCGGGCTGCTCGCCGAGATTCGCCGCTTCACCGACGGCGACTCCGTTTGGGACGCGAACACGCCCGTGATCGTCGTCAGCCCCAGCGCCGGGGAGCTTGACCTGCTGCGCGCGTTCGAGGTCGGCGCCGATGATTTCATTGCCCGCCCCGCGCGCTATCTCGAGCTGCGCGCCAGGTTGAGGGCGGTTTTGCGTCGTGTCGAGCGTCCAAACTCAGCGCGCCTGCTGCGCGTCGGCGCGCTGTCGATCGATACGACCGCGCATGTCGTCAGCGTTGCTGGAGCGCCCGTTGAGCTGTGCCGCCTCGAGTACGAGCTGCTCGTTCACCTGGCGCGCCGGCCGACATGCGTCTTCTCCAAGCAGGAGCTGCTCAGCGAGATCTGGGGCTACGGCTCGCAGGCCGGCGCGCGCACCGTCGACAGCCACTCGAGCCGCCTGCGCCGCAAGCTCGACGCAGCGGGCGCGCCCGGCCTGGTCGTGAACGTGTGGGGCATCGGCTACCGCCTCACCTGAGCTCACTCGACGGGCCCCAAACGGTCCGGGACGCACACGGATTGACGGGTCGAAGCGGCCCTTCATGAACAGAGCTTGACGGGCCCACGGGACCCGCCATGCTGCACCGAAAGCGGCGAGCCCTCGGGCTCGCCGCTTTCTCGTTAACCACCCAAGGCCGGCCTAGCCGGCCAAGAAAGGAGCGACTCATGCAGTCGTCTGAATTCACATCGGAACACCCGGTCGATCCGCTCGCGCCATTGGCCGAGCTGTTTGGCTGGCTTACCTCGACGACTTTCCATCTCGCGATCGGGGTCGTCCTCGGGTTGATCGTGGCGCGCGTCATGCGCCACCGTCACCTGCACTGGACATGGTCTGTTTCGGCGCTTGCCTTCGTCGTCGTAGCGCACTCCGCGCTTCTCGGGTGGGCGACCACACTCGGCACGGCCGCGCTGTGCTCCGCCATGCGCGGGCGGCGCTGGCACCGTGAAGACCTCATGGCGGGCGCAGACCTGGCCGAGATCGCCGCGGAGCGATACGGCCCGCTCGACGCCGCCCGCACGCTCGCCCTGGAGGCGCATAAGCGCCTGCGTGCGCGCCGGCGTATCCCCTCGGTCGGCGACTGGTTTCGCGGCAACCGGTTGATCATCGGGCGCGACCAGCGCGGCGAGCCGGTCACGATCCCGCTTGGCGGACCGAAAGGAGGTACTCACACACTGGTCGTGGGCGCTGCCGGGTCGGGCAAGACCGTGACACAGGCGTGGATACTCGTCAGGGCGATAGAGCGGGGCTTCGGTGCGATCGTCGTGGATCCCAAGCACGACAGGAGCATGCGCGAGGAGGTGGCGCATGCGGCGGCCGCGACTGGGCGTCCGTTCATCGAGTGGACGCCCTACGGACCGTCCGTCTACAACCCCTACGCTCACGGAACGCCCACCGAAATCGCCGACAAGGTTCTCGTCGGCGAGAGGTTCACAGAGCCGCATTACCTCCGCCAAGCTCAGCGCTACCTAGGCCATGAGGTACGCGTATTGCGCAAGGCGGGGATCGAGGTCAGCCTCGAGGAGCTCGTGCGCCATCTCGATCCCGCGAGGCTCGAGTTGCTCGCGCGCAGCCTTTCGGAGCCGGATGCCGAGAAGGCATACGAGTACCTCGACTCGCTCACCCCGCGTCAGCAGAGCGATCTGTCTGGGGTGCGCGATCGTCTCGCGATCCTGGCCGAGTCGGACTTCGCGTCCTGGCTCGATCCCCGGACGCCGGGCGCGCAGCCGTTCAACGTGCTCGACGCCCTGCGCAACCGCGCGGTCGTGTACTTCAGTCTCGAGTCCGACTCGCGGCCGCTGCTCGCGCACATGCTCGGTGTGGCGATCGTGCTCGACCTGCAAACGGCGAGCTCGGCGATGCAGAACCGGCCGGTCCCCGCCGTGGTCGCGATCGATGAGTTCTCGGCGATCCCAACCGAGCGGGTCGCGAGCCTGTTCGCGAGGGCCCGCAGCGCCGGGATCAACCTGGTGCTCGGCACGCAGGAGCTAGCCGATCTGCGCGTCCCCGGGCGCGAGGCGGTGCGCGACCAGGTGTTCGGCAACCTGTCCGCCCTGATCGCTCATCGGCAGGTCGTGCAGGAGTCGGCGGAGACGATCTCGCGCCTGACCGGCACCGTCGGCGGGTGGATCAGCTCGCACAGCAGCGATGGGCGCTGGACCCGCACGCGGCGCGAAGTGCAGGTGGTCCAGCCCGAGGTCATGCGAGGCCTCGGGCCGGGCTGGGCGGTCGTCGTCGGCTTTGGCGAAGACAGATCCGCCCTGATCACAGGGATCTTCTCCCCGAGAGGGGGTGCGCGATGAGATCGCACGACACGACAAAGAGCAGCACGACGCTCACAGCGGAGCAGCTCGAGCTGCTCCGCTGGGTCGCCTCGCTCGGCGCAATCACCGCGCCGGCTCTGGCGCACCGCCTCGACGTCAGCCTGTCCTGTGCAAACGCGAGGCTGAGCGCTGCCCGGCGTCGCGGGCTGCTCGCGCGAGAGCGTCCACTGTCCGGACGTCCGGCGCTGTTCACGCTGACGCGAGCCGGCCTGCGCGCGTGCGATGCGCGCGGGCTCGAGCCGTGCAAGGTGAGCGCTTCGGGCGCCGGGCATCTGATCGCCTGCGCGAGTGTTGCGGCTGCTCTCGAGCGCTGCTATCCGGACCATCGCCTCGTCGGGGAGCGCGAGCTGCGTCGCGACGAGCGTGAGCAGAAAAGGCTGCTCGCGAGCGCCCGGCTCGGCTGGGCGCCGGACTCCGAGCAGCAGATTCACCGCCCCGATCTGGTGATGTGGCCGGTCGGTCCACAAGAGGGCCTGCCCGTCGCCGTCGAGGTCGAGCTCACGGTGAAGGCGCCGAGACGGCTGCTCGCCATCTGCCGTGCCTGGGCTCGCTGCCGGACGATCGCGGGAGTCCTGTACCTGGCGCCGCCGGAGGTCGAGCGTCCTCTGCTTCGGGCCGTGGCTGCGACCCACGCATCCGAGCGGATCGCGGTGGTGCCGTTGAGCGCCCTGCCGGGCTACGAAGCCGGGTAGGGGTCGGAGGGCGCGCTCATGAGGGACACGTAGGAAGAAGGAGGACATACAGGCCTCGAAGCTCGATCGAACAGCGGCGCGCGGCGCGCCTGTCGGCCGGCTTCGGGGCCGCGGAGGCATCGCTGAAGAGGCGAAAACGCGCTCGCCACAAAGAACCGTCCCAAGCGCGGATTACGTTCAGGTGGGGCGAGCCAAACAGATAAAGGAGAACACCGTGGCCTATTCGAGCATCAACCGCGTCATCCTGATCGGCCGTCTTACCCACGACCCCGAGCTGCGCGCTCTGCCATCGGGCACGACTGTCTGCAGTCTGCGGGTCGCGTGCAACACGAGCCGCAAAACCGATGACGGCGGCTATCAGGACCGACCGAACTACTTCAACGTCAGCGTGTTCGGCGGTCGCGGCGAGTCCGTCAGTCGCTACATGCGCAAGGGTCGGCGAATCGCGATCGACGGGCATCTGGAGTGGCGCGAGTGGGAGACGGCTGAGGGCTCCCGGCGCCAGGCTGTCGAGGTGGTCGCCGAGAGCGTCCAGTTCCTGGATGGCCCGGGAGAGCAGTCTCGCCACGATGGCGCCGTCGATGCGGACGCAGGCGGCGACGGTTCGGCCGAGGGGTATGAGGAGGCGCAGGACGGCGATGAGCGCGAGCTCGCCGGCGTCGGCGCCTCGAGCGAGGACGCGCTGGTCTTCTAACAGCAGGCGTGACGAGGGCGGGATGTGCGTAACGACCGGCATCCCGCCTTCGGCGTCCCTGGTGTCCCTTCCTATTTAAGACGTGTTTGGAAAGCGTCCGCGCACGTCTGGGCGGCGGCGGATCGGTTCTAAGTATTCTCCTGCGGACCCCGAGTCCACAAGGAGCCCTTCCAGGTGCCAGTCAACACCAAAGCGATCGGAAAGACCTACGAGCCCACGACCTACGCTGTGGGCCGCGAGAAGATCAAGGAGTACGCCCGGGCGGTCGGCGAGACCAACCCGCTCCATCTCGACGAGAAGGCGGCTCGTGAGGCCGGCCACGCCGATGTCGTAGCTCCGCCGATGTTCGCCGTCGTCTACAGCGGCCAGGCCGTGATACCCGCGCTGTTCGACCCCGAGGTCGAAATGAACTTCGCGATGATGGTCCACGGCGGGCAGGAGTTCGAGTGGGGGCCGCTGGTCGTCGCCGGCGACGAGATCACCACGACCACGAGCGCCAAGGACATCTCCGAACGCGACGGTCGCGGCTACTACATATTCGAGTCCGTCTCCGTCAACCAGCGCGGCGAGCAGGTATGCCGCGGAACCTGGACCCACATCGTCCGAGGAGTCTGAGCCATGGCCGACTTTTCAGTTGGAGCGCACATCCCCGAGCTGCGCGTCACCCCCGACAAGTACCTGACCAACCGTTATGCGGGAGCATCCGGCGACTTCAACCCGATCCACATCGACGAGGAGTTCGCCAAAGCGGTTGGTCTTCCCGGGCGGATCCTGCACGGTCTCTGGTCCATGGCGCAGGTTGCGCGTGCGCAGACCGAGGCCGCCGGCGGCCCCGCCGCGCTGAAGCGGCTGTCCGTCCAGTTCCGCGGTATGGGCGTCCCCGAGCAGGAGATCGTCGTTTCGGGCACTGTCCGCGAGGCCTCGGACGGTCGCGTGATCGTAGACACGGTCGCTGAGCAGTCCGGCAATCAGATCATCCGCAACGCTGAGGCCGAGCTCGACGTCTGAGAAGCACCCGCGTGGCGCCGTCTCGGACATCGGGGCGGCGCCTAGAATCAATGTCTATGTTGACGCCGCGACAGGAGCTGATCCTGTGCAAGGTGGTGGAGGGCTACCTTCAGGGCGGCCAGCCGATGGCATCCAGGGCGATCGCCGCCGATCCGACGCTCGACTGCGGTCCATCGACCGTGCGCAACGAGCTGGCTCTGCTCGAGGAGCAGGGTCTGCTCGCACATCCACACATCTCCGCCGGTCGCGTTCCGACGGACGCCGGTCATCGCTACGTCGTGGACAGGATGCTGGACAGCGGCCGGAGTATCGAGCCCTCCAAGCCGCTCGCGCTCTCGCTCATGCGCCGCGAGATCGAGGAGGCGATGAGGGCCATGAGCGAGGCGATCTCCCAGGTGACGAGCCTGTTGGCGGTCGTATCGGCGCCGTCTCTGAACACCGCGACCATCCGTCACATAGAGGTTCTCGCGCTGCAGCCGCAGGTCGTGATGGTCGTCGTGATCACGTCGACCGGCGGGGTCTCCAAGATGCTCACGACGTTCGAGGAGCCGGTCGATCAGGGCCTCGTCGCCTGGGCGGGCGAATACCTCAACGAGCGGCTCGTCGGCTTCGGGCTCGGCGCGCGGATGCTCGACAAGCGCCTCGAGGATCCGAGCCTGGGTGTAGCCGAGAGCGAGTTCCTGGAGCGGCTGGCGCCCGCCTTCGGGACGCTTGCGGCCGAGACGCAGGACACGCTGTATGTCGACGGCGCCGCTCATCTGCTCTCCGGCGGGCGGCTGCGCGACATCAATCAGATCAACGAGCTGATGGGCCTGCTCGAGCGCCGTGCGGCGCTTCTGCGGGTTCTGCGCGCTGCGCTCGCGCAGTCCGACGTGTACGTGCGCATCGGCCACGAGAACGAGCTGCCGGCGATGCGCTCGTTGGCGTTCGTCGCAGCGGGCTATGGAGTCGCTCGTCGCAAGCTCGGCGCTGTATCGGTGATCGGCCCGGTTCACATGGACTACGCTCGTGCCATAGCAACCGTTCGCGAGGCTGCCCGCGAGCTCTCACGTTTCGTCGAACACGCATACGCTGAGCGTTAGCCTGCTGAGGGCTGTTTGAGCTGTCGATGCGCGCCTTGCGACCGATGTGCCCCGACCTATGAGTGCAACCATGCCACGAGACCCCTACGAGGTGCTCGGCGTCCCACGCGACGCATCCGAGCAGGACGTCAAGAAGGCGTTCCGCCGCCTCGCCCGTGAACTGCACCCTGACGTCAACGCCCACGATCCCCAGGCGGAGGAGAAGTTCAAGGAGGCGGCCGAGGCGTACGAGATCCTGTCCGATGCCGAACGCCGCGCGACCTACGATCGCTATGGCCACGAGGGCCTCAGGTCCGGCGGCTTTGCTCCCAACTTCGATGCGTTCGGATCGATCAGCGACCTGTTCGACGCGTTCTTCGGAGGTGCCAGTCCGTTTGGGGGGCGCACCGGCCCCGCGCCGGGCGGCGATGTCGCGGTGGCCGTCGAGATTACGCTTGCCGAGGCGGCCGCGCAACGCAAGCTCGACGTCGCCTTCGAGGCCGTCGGGCGTTGCGAGCACTGTCACGGCAACGGCGCCGAGCCCGGCACTCCGATCGAGCGCTGCGAGCGCTGCGGCGGCGCCGGTCAGCTTCAGGGTGTGACCCGCACCCCGTTCGGCCAGATGGTTCGAACGGTCGTATGCGACGCCTGTCACGGCGACGGCCGCCTGCCCAAGCAGCCCTGCCGGCAATGCCGCGGGCGCGGCCGAACGGCCGAGAAGCGCAGCGAGCCCGTCACCGTTCCAGCCGGCATCTCGGACGGTCAGCGCATCCGCGTCGCCGGGCGCGGACACGCCGGCGAGGCGGGTGCTCCGCCGGGTGACCTGTACGTGCTCGTGCGCGTCCGTCCCGACGAGCGGTTCGTACGCGAAGGTGACGATCTGATCACCGCCCTGGATGTCGCCGCGCCGCTCGCCGCGCTCGGCGCCACGCTCGAGGTGCCGACGCTCGACGGCCCGTCTGAGATAGAGGTGCCGGCCGGAGCTCAGCCCGGGGAGGTGCTCACGCTTCGTGGACAGGGCATGCCGTCGCTGCGGGGCGGACGGCGCGGCGATCTGCGCGTTGTCGTCCACGTCGTGGTCCCGCGCCGCCTGAGCGACGAGCAGCGCGAGCTGCTCACGCGACTGAATGACTCGCTCACCGAGGAGAATCTGCGCTCGGATGAGTCGGTCTTCTCCAAGCTGCGCAGAGCCATGCGCGGCCACGCGGCGTGATCCGGCTCGCTCTGCGCGTGCGGCGCGAGCACGCGGAGCTGGTGCTCGCCGAGCTGCTCGAGCTCGCGCCCGCCGGCGTTGAGGAGATCGACCCTCGACCTGGAGAGGGCGGAGAGGCGCTTGTCGAGTACGCCGTCTACGGCGCGCCCGGGGAGCTGCCGGAGCTTCCCGATCTGCAGGCCGCGGCCGGCGGCGCGCTCGTGGAGATCTCCACGATGGAGATCCCCGACGACTGGTCCGAGCGCTGGAAGCGCTTTCATCGCCCCGTGCTCATAGAGACCAGCGGTGGGTGCGTGCCGGCGCTGCACGTGAGACCGCCCTGGGAGGCGGCGCTGGGTCGCGAGGACGTGTGTGAGGTCGTAATCGATCCCGCGCAAGCGTTCGGCACCGGCGCTCATGCCACGACGCGACTGTGCCTCGAGCTGCTGCTGGAGCTCGCGGGCGGCGATCCGGCGCGTGGAGCGGTGCTCGATGTCGGCGCCGGCTCCGGAGTGCTGGCGATCGCGGCCGCCAAGCTCGGCTACGGGCCGGTGCTCGCGCTCGACAATGACCGTGAGAGCGTCGCGGCGATCGAAGACAATGCGGCTGTCAACGGCGTCGCGATCGAGGCCGGCCGGTTCGATCTGCGAACGCAGGCGCTCCCGTCCCAGGCCAATGATGGCCGGTCCCTCGTTGAGCCGATCGTGCTGGCCAACCTGCTGCGCCCGCTGCTGCTCGATCTGGCGAGCACGCTGGAACGTCCACCGCCGAACCTGATCGCCAGCGGCTTGCTGTGTGGGGAGGCCGATGAGGTCAGCGGCGCCTTCGCCGACAGTCTCAGGATGCGCGAGCTGGAGCGCCGCGAGCAAGGCGAGTGGGCGGCTCTGTGGCTGGTCCGCTCCTGACGGTGCCGGTCCGCTCGGTCGCGGCACGCGCCATCGAGCGATACAGCAGATCGATGGCGGGTGAGAGGCCGTTCTCGGTGTCGAGCAAGGCTCGGGCGGCGATCAACGCGGCCCCGATCGCGTCGAGCGCCTCTCCTGCCGGGCCGGGATCGGGGTCGCGACAGACCGAGATCGCGAGCTCGAGCATTCCCTTGGCCTGCTCGGCCGCTCCGGCGAACAGCGCGGGCCCGGCAAGGCTTCCGTAACCGTAGGCGCGCGCCAAGCGCCCCGACAGGGTGACCGTCTCCGCGCCGCGCGGCGGGCTCGCGGGTGGCAGGCCGCGCCCGTCGAGCAGGCCGGCCATCGTCTCGCCGAGCACTCCCATCGTCGTCTGCTCATCCAAGCCGGCGCAGGCCGCGACTCGCAGGGTCATGTAGAGCCCGCTCGAGGGCAGGCCATAGGGGGGGTCAGAGGCGAACACGACCCGCTCGGCGGGCACCCGCGCGAGGAGCTCCATCACATCGATCGCGAAGAAGCACGAAGTGTCATACAGTGTGCCCGGGTGATCGGCCAAGCGCGAGGCGAGGACCCCCTGATCGCAGATCGCGCCGTGCGCGAGAATCAATACG
Source organism: uncultured Solirubrobacterales bacterium (assembly GCA_963714635.1). GTDB lineage: Bacteria > Actinomycetota > Thermoleophilia > Solirubrobacterales > Solirubrobacteraceae > Palsa-744. Next base: position 224,764 of record CAVQPM010000008.1, read on the forward strand.
ACGCCGGGATGACGCAGAGCCAGGTTTGCCAGACCGTCGGCGATCGGCGGCATTCCGCGACCGGCGTGGATCAGGATCGGGACGCTCGCCTGATCGGCCAGCTTGAAGATGCCGTCCATCTCGGGGCCGTCGAATGCGAATGATTGCGCGCGGGGATGCAGCTTGATGCCGCGCGCCCCCCTGTTCAGGCAGCGCTCGCCCTCGGCCAGCGGCCTATCGGCCGGGTCGAGTCGGCAGAAGGGGATCAGGCGCCCCTCGCTCTCGGCGGCCCAGGCGAGGACCCGGTCGTTCGGGATGGTGTAGGACGGCCTGCGCTCGGGATCGTGCAGCGGGAAGGCGCATGCCCGCCGCGCTCCCGCCTGGTCGAGCTGGGAGAGCAGCGACCTGAGATCGAGCGATCTGCCGTCCTCGTCGAGGCCCAGATGCGTATGCGCATCGACCACTTCGCCGGCGCTCGGCCTGATCCGTTGCGCTTCGGCGAGGAAGGGGGCGATGGCATCTGCGTATAGGGATCCGCTCACGACAATGGCATTCTGCCTATCCTGGGCATGGGATGGCAATCGCAGAGGCGATCCAAGACGATCTGAAGAGCGCGATGCGCGCCGGGGAGAAGCAGCGCGTGGGTGCGCTGCGGCTGGTGCTGTCCGAGCTGCAGAAGGAGGCGAAGGAGGGCTCCGGAGATGAGCTTGCGGTGCTGCGACGCGAGCGCAAGCGCCGCCTGGAGGCCGCGACGTCATATCGGGAGGGCGGCCGCGACGATCTTGCTGAGGCCGAGGAGTTTGAGGCGAGGCTGATCGAGGGCTATCTGCCGGCGGAGCTCTCCGACGCCGAGCTGCAGGCGATTGTGAGTCAGGCGCTGCGCGACAGCGGCGCGGAAAGCGTCAGGGACATGGGCGCGGCGATGAAGAGCGCGATGGCGGTCGTCGATGGCCGCGCCGACGGCAAGCGCGTCTCGGGGCTGGTTCGGGCGGCGCTCGGGGGATGAGGACCCGCATAGAGCTGCCGAACGAGGTCGCTGCCGAGCTGGCGGGCACTCAGGACGCTGTGCTGCGGGCATTGGAGGGCCATCTCGAGTGCAAAGTGTTTCTCCGCGGCAATCTCTTGACCCTCGACGGCGCCGAGGAGGACATGCGCACCGGCGAGCGGGTCGTTCGCGAGCTGTCCGAGCTGATTGCGCGGGGCCATCAGATCGCCCCCGGCACGATCGCGGCGGTGACGGGCGCTCTCGACGCTCACGAATCGCCGGCGCGCGTGCTCGAGGACGTCGTGTGGAGGCATCGCAGCCTGCGGGTGGCGCCCAAGACCGTCAACCAGAAGCGCTACGTCGACTCGATTCGCACGAGCACCGTAACGTTTGGCGTTGGCCCGGCGGGCACGGGCAAGACGTTCCTCGCGGTTGCGATGGCCGCGGCGGCTCTGTCGCGGCATGAGGTCAATCGCATCATCCTGACGCGTCCCGCCGTCGAGGCGGGCGAGCGGCTCGGATTTCTTCCCGGCGATCTGATGGCCAAGGTCGATCCCTATCTGCGCCCCCTGTTCGATGCGTTGCACGACATGCTGGATCCCGAGAAGGTCTCGGCTCATCTCGAGCGGGGCGTCATCGAGATCGCGCCGCTCGCCTTCATGCGCGGCAGGACCCTCAACGACTCCTTCGTGATCCTCGATGAGGCCCAGAACACCACGCCCGAGCAGATGAAGATGTTCCTCACTCGTCTGGGATTCGGCTCGAGGATGGTCGTCACGGGGGATATCACGCAGGTCGATCTGCCGAGCGAGACGAAGTCCGGGCTGATCGTCGTTGGGGAGGTGCTCGAGGCGATCGAGGGCATCGAGTTCGTGCGCTTCGGAGGAGAGGATGTCGTACGTCACAAGCTGGTCCAGCGGATCGTCGAGGCTTATGACGCCCACGGCCGGCGAGGCACGACCGAGCTGCGGTCCGCTGCGGCTCAGCCGACACGCATGGACGACCGGCCAGAGCGCCGGGCCTGAGATCCTCCGGCGATCGACCTACGGACTCGGAACGTGTTTGGGAATTGGACGTGTGCGGCTGGCGAGCGCCGGATCAAGCGATCCGCGGACGCAGGGCGCCGGAATAGTGGTGCTATTGCGGCGACCGAGGACAAAGGAGCGCGCCGATCCGCCGCCGCCAGACGTGCGCGGACGATTTCCAAACACGTTCTCACAGGACCATTGGGCGGATGCTCGAGATAGAGATCCTTGGCACGGAGCGAGTCGCCGATCCACCAACCCAGGTCCAGATCGAACGCCTGTGCGTGCTCGCGCTGGCCTGCGCGGGGATCGAGGGCGGTCATCTGGCGATCGAGTTCGTGAGCGCGTCACGGATCGCCGAGCTGAACGCCGAGTATCGCCGCAAACACGGCCCGACGGACGTGCTTTCGTTCCCAATCGACGGAGTCCAGGCCGATGGATGGAGCGGTGATGGGCCGCCGCGCGAGCTCGGCGACATCGTGATCTGTCCCGAGCACACGGCCGATCTGCATGAGGCGATCCTTCACGGCGTCCTGCATCTGCTCGGCATGGATCACGAGAGCGACGACGGCGAGATGCTGGCCGTGCAGGCCGAGTTGCTGCGATGGGCGAGGCTGTGACGGGTGAGACGAACGAGCCGCCGCCTCGGGACACTGGCGGCGGCTCTACGGAGCGCCGGCATGTGATGCGCAGCGGCCTGGTTGCCCTGGCGGGCCGCCCGAACGTCGGCAAGTCGACCCTGGTCAACGCGATCGTCGGGGAGAAGGTGGCGATCGTCTCCGATCGGCCTCAGACCACGCGCCGGGCGATTCGCGGTATCCACACGACCGGCCGCTATCAGGTTGTGCTGGTAGATCTGCCCGGCGTCCAGCGGCCGCGTGACCCTCTAACAGAGCGCATGGCCGGCCGTGTGCGTCAAGAGCTCGAAGGGTCGGACGCCGCGCTGCTCGTACTGAACGGCGAGGAGGGGGTCGGGCCCGGCGATCGCTTCATCGCGCGCGCACTGGCACAGGCGCGTACGCCGGTGGCGATCGCGGTCAACAAGATCGATCGGCTCGACCGGGCGAAGACCGTGGCCGTCTTGCAGGCGGCCGCTGCGCTGGAGGCAGGCGAGTCGATCTTCCCGATCTCGGCTCGAACGGGACGCGGTTTGGAAGAGCTCGTCGAGTATCTGGGTGGCCTGATGCCCGAGGGGCCGCTGCTGTTCGACGCGCATGAGATCTCAGACCAGCCGCTTGGGGTGCAGCTCGCCGAGCTGATACGTGAGGCGGTCATCCGGCGCACATTCCAGGAGGTGCCTCATGCGGTTGAGGTGATCGTCGAGGAGGTCGAGCATCCGCGCGAGGATCTGATGCGGGTGCGCGCTCTCATCTGGGTCGAGAGCGCCTCCCAGAAGGGGATCGTGGTCGGCGCGGGCGGACGGATGATCAAGGCGATCGGGTCGGCCGCCCGTCGCGACATCGAACGAGCGCAGGGCTGTCATGTGCATCTCGACCTCTCCGTCCGCGTGCGCCGCGACTGGCGAGGCGACGAAGGCTTGCTCGACCGGCTCGGCATCACGTGAGCGGCGGTTGTCGGCGCTGCGGCATTCCGGGTCGCCCAGCTTGGTCCAGGAACGCCCCGGACGCACCGCCTGTTTGAAACGTTCTCATTGCAGCTTGCGCTCGAGAGCGGCGGCGATGTCGCGCAGACCCACCAGATCCAGGTGGGGAGTGAACCTGAAGGGAATCGTCACGATCTGCGGCGGCCGCCCGTCGGCGAAGCGCTGGCGGCGCAGGTGCGCCAGCTGAGCCCGCTGCCGGCCGGCGCGCTCATAGACCGCGCGTGCCGTTCGAACGGACGCCTGCGCGAGCGGCGCATCCTCGCCCAGCTCGTCGAGCGATCGCTCGTCTGCGACGCTCGCGATCCGTGTGAGCTCCTCGCGCGTGAAGCGGCGTGGCACGGTGCCGTTGACAACGACAACATCCAGATCTCGGTCGAGGTTCCTGCGCAGACCTTCCTCGAGCTCGAGCGTCTCCGCGACGGCCATCTCCGTGGCATGAGTTACCGCCAGGTAGGCGCAGAGCTCGTGACTCTCGAGCAGCTCTCGCACCTTCTGTGCCTGGTCGGCGAGCGGACCGACGCGAACGATCGCGGAGAAGGTCTGCGGTGAGCGCAGCATCGCGAGCGCATGACCGGTTGCGGGAGCGTCGAGTATGACCAGGTCGTAGCGCCGTGTGTGGTCGCGCCGGCGATCTTCGTATCCGTGACGGTCGTGTCCATGGGCATCCCGGCCGATAGGCCTTTCGCACAGCTCGCGCACCTTGATCATGCTCACGAGCTCCTTGGCTCCGGGAGCGGCCGCGGCGAAGTAGTTGAAGGTGCTGCTGGCGGCGAGCATTCGCGCGGAGATGCGTCCGCCGATCGTGTGCAGCCACTCGAACAGCGCGTGCCGAGGGTCGATCGACGTGCTCCACAAGCGCTGTTCGAGCTCGATCTCGGCGTTGGCCTGTTTGGGCGCTGCACGATCGAACAGGGCGGGCACGCGGTGCTGTCCGCCCAGCTCGGCGACGAGCGTATGCAGCCCTCGCCGCGCGGCGAGCAGGCCGAGCGCAGCCGCGACGGTCGTCTTGCCCGTGCCGCCCTTGCCTGTGACTACGATCAGCTTGCGCTCCAGCAGAGAGGCCATTGTTGTCGTGCAACCTACAATTCCGAGGATGAGCGCACCCTTCACCGCCGCGATCGAGTCGCTGCTCGTTTACGACGAGCGCGGTCTGGTGCCGTGCGTGGTGCAGGACTGGCGTACTGGAGAGGTGCTGACCCTCGCCTACATGAACGAGCTCGCGCTCGACCGCACACGCGCCACCGGCGAGCTGCATCTGTGGAGCCGCTCGCGCGAAGAGCTGTGGCACAAGGGCGCCACCAGCGGCAATACGCAGGCTGTGCGCTCGCTGCGGGTTGACTGCGACGGGGATGCCCTGCTCGCGCTGGTGGAGCCGTCGGGACCCGCGTGCCACACCGGCGAGCGCACCTGCTTTTACCGTGGCGAGGAGTCTGCAGGCGCCCCGCATGAGGCTCTGCCGGCGCTCGAGCGCACGCTTGTGGAGCGTGCCACGGAGCGCCCGGCCGGCTCCTATACCGTCGAGCTGCTCGACGATCCAAAGCGCATCGGCGAGAAGGTGATGGAGGAGGCCGAGGAGGTCGCTCGCGCCGCGCGCGAGGAGTCTGAGGAGCGCGTCGACGAAGAGGCCGCCGATCTCCTCTACCACCTGCTCGTGCTCATGCACAGCCGTGGACGCGCTCTCTCCGACGCGGAGCGTGTGCTCGATGAGCGCGGCCGGTAGCGTCGTCGCGGGGGCATCCGCGAGCGCTCACAATCTCGTTCCTCTTCGGGAAACGTTCATCGCGGATTGCGAGACGCCCGTATCGACGTTTTTGAAGCTGCGCCGGCTCGCTCCTGAGGAGCCGGCGTTTCTGCTGGAGTCGGCCGAGCAGGGCCAGCGCATGGGCCGCTACTCGTTCATCGGCTTTCGGCCTCGGTCTGTGCTGCGCTGGTCGCTTGGCGACCCGGGCGATCCCTATGCGCTGGCGGCCGCCGCGGTCGCCGGCTGCCGGCAGGCGCCGCTGCCGGGTCTCCCGCCGTTCGCCGGGGGAGCGGTGGGCTATTTCAGCTATGACCTAGTTCGCACCGTCGAGCCGTTGGAGCAGCCCAAGCCCGATCCGCTCGGCCTCCCCGACATGGCGCTGATGCTGACCGACGCTCTGGTGGTGTTCGATCACCTCAAGCACACGATCACGATCCTCGCCAATGCCGATCTCGAAGCCGAGCCCGATCGGGAGCGAGCCGAAGAGGCTGCCGTCCGGGTGATCGCTGAAGTTCGCGCATGTCTCGCGGGTCCGGTGGCGCCGATCGAGCCGTCCGGTGAGGTTGGCGAGGCGGATTCGCCGGCCGTGGAGCGGGGCGCAGGCGGAGGGGCTCGAAGCCCTCAGTTCGAGTCCAACATGACACGCGCGCGCTTCGAAGCGATGGTGGAGCGCATCGTCGAGTACATCCACGCGGGTGACGCCTTCCAGGTGGTGCCCTCGCAGCGCTGGTCGGCGGAGGTGCCGGTGAGCGCCTTCTCGATCTACAGGGGCCTTCGCGCGGTGAACCCGAGCCCCTATATGTACTTCCTGGACTTCGGTGACTTCCAGGTGGCGGGAGCGAGCCCCGAGCCGCTCCTGACGGTCAGCGGCCGTCATGTATCGACCAAGCCGATCGCGGGCACGCGCGCGCGGGGCGCAAGCCCTGAGGACGACAGGCGGATCGCGGCGGAGCTCCTCGCCGACGAGAAGGAGCGGTCCGAGCACATGATGCTCGTCGACCTCGGCCGCAACGATCTCGGCCGCGTGTGCGAGTACGGCAGCGTGACCGTCGATGAGCTGATGGAGATCGAGTCCTACAGCCATGTCATGCACATCGTCTCCTCCGTGTCGGGCACGCTCCGCGAGGATGTGGGAGCGATGGACGCGCTTCGATCCGTGTTGCCCGCCGGCACCCTTTCGGGAGCTCCCAAGGTGAGGGCGATGCAGATCATCGACGAGCTCGAGCCCGTCAAGCGCGGCGGCTACGGCGGCGCGGTCGGCTATCTCAGCTACACAGGCGATCTCGATACCGCCATCCACATCCGCACCGTCGTCGTCAAGGATGGCGTCGCTCACGTGCAGGCTGGAGGCGGCACCGTAGCCGACGCCAAGCCGGACTACGAGTACGAGGAGTCGGTCAACAAGACGCGCGCGGTGCTGCAGGCGGTCGAGCTGGCGTGCGAGCAGGCGGACTGGGCATGAGACCGACCTCGCTACTCCGACGACTGAAAGCTTGTCCCGACGAGCATTCCGGGTGAGCGCGCTCAGGGCTGATTGTATGTGACGACGATGCGAGTGCTCCTCATCGACAACTACGACTCTTTTGCCTACAACCTCGTCCAGTACCTCGGCGAGCTGGGCGCCGACGTCGAGGTTGTGCGCAACGACAGGGCTACCGTCGACGAGCTGCTCGGCCGGGGCTACGATCGCTGCGTCATCTCGCCCGGGCCCTGCACTCCCGATCAGGCGGGCATCTCGGTCGAGGCGGCCCGGCGACTGCCCGAAGCGGGTGTGCCGCTGCTGGGCGTATGTCTCGGTCACCAATCGCTGGCGCAGGCGTTCGGCGGTGAAGTCAAGCTGCACGAGCCGGTGCACGGCAAGGCGGCGAGCATCGAGCACGATGGGCGGACCATCTTCAAGGGTCTCTCATGTCCCCTGACGGTGGGGCGCTATCACTCGCTCGTTGTGGACGACGCGCTGCCCGGGTGTTTGGAGGCCTCAGCCCATGGCGGGGGTGTGCTGATGGCGCTGCGCCATCGTGCGCTGCCCGCCGAGGGGGTGCAGTTTCATCCGGAGTCGATCTTGACGGACGAGGGCAAGCATCTGCTTGCCAACTTCCTCGGAGTCGATTGGCCATCGTCCGGCGCGCTCGGCGCCCCGGCGCAAGCGCTCGACGACGCCCTGGGGGCCGCTGCTTCCTGATGCCCAATCCCGTTCTCACGAAGGCGATTGACGCGCTCGCCTCACGGCGCGACCTGGGCACCGAGGAGACGGCCGAGGTGCTCGCCGAGATCATGGGCGGCGAGGTCTCCGAGATTCAGATTGCGGCGTTCTTGATCGGCCTGCGCACGAAGGGGGAGACCGTCGACGAGCTGGTTGGGCTCGCCCTCACCATGCGCGAGCTAGCCGCGCATGTGTTGACGCAGCGGGACGAGTTGCTCGACACGGCCGGCACGGGAGGAGGGCGAACCACGTTCAACGTGTCGACCACGGCGGCTCTCGTTGCCGCGGGAGCGGGCTGCATCGTCGCCAAGCACGGCAACCGCTCCGCGACCAGCTCATCCGGATCGGCCGATCTGCTCGAGGCGCTCGGCGCGCGCATCGACCTCGACCCGGCGGGCGTCGCCGCCTGCATCGAGCAGGCCGGCTTCGGCTTCATGTTCGCTCCCGCCCACCATCAGGCGACGCGCTTCGTCATCCCGGTGAGACGCGAGCTGGCGGTCCGCACGATCTTCAACCTGCTCGGCCCGCTCACCAATCCGGCGGGAGCGAGCCGCCAGATGATCGGGGTGTCGGATGCGTCCTATCTGGACACGATCGCCGGCGCGCTCGCGCGGCTGGGAGTCGAGCGCGCGCTGGTCGTGGCCGGCGAGGATGGGCTGGACGAGGTGTCGAGCTCCGCGGTCACCCGGGTGGTCGAGGTCAACGGAGAGGAGATCACTCGCTATACGCTCGCCCCGAGCGATGTGGGGATCGAGCTCGCCGACCCCTCCGATCCGCTCCTGAGCGGGGGATCGCCGCTTCACAACGCCGAGGTCACGCGCGCGGTGTTCGAAGGCGCACAGGGCGCTCACACGGATCTCGTGCTCATGAACGCGGGAGCGGCGATCTATTCTGCCGGCGCATCAGACACGATCGCGGAGGGAGTGGAGCTTGCGCGAGCGTCGCTGTCGTCGGGCATGGCCGCACAGGCCCTCGAGCGTTACATAGGCGCGAGCCGAGCGGCGGCATCCGAGGAGATCGCCGGATGAGCGGTGCGCCGGGAGCCAGGTCGGTGATGTCGCGGCGGTCATCCGTGCTGGAGCGAATTGTGGGGGAAACGCGCGAGGAGGTGGAGCGGCGCAAGCGGACCGTCCCTCTGAGCGTGCTTGAAGCACGCATCGCCGATAGCGGATCGGCGAGCACTGCGCATGTCAGCTCGCTTGCAGGCGCGCCGGCGAGCATCGGAGAGGCGGGCTCGCGTGGCAATGCTCCAGGGCTTTTTGGTTCGGATGGCTCGCGGGGGCGCTTCCACGAAGCGCTCGCACGTCCCGGGATCGGTGTGATCGCGGAGTTCAAGCGCCGCTCGCCGTCGGCGGGAGCCCTGCGCGAGGCGCCGGATGTCGTGGAGATCGCAAGGGCATATCAGCGGGGCGGCGCCAGCGCCCTGTCCATCCTCACGGAGGGCCCCAACTTCGAAGGCTCGCTCGACGATCTGCGTGCGGCCCGTGCCGCGTGCGAGCTGCCGATCCTGCGCAAGGACTTCATAGTCGATCCGTATCAGCTGCACGAGTCTGTGGCGGCGGGCGCCGACGCGATCTTGTTGATCGTCGCGGCGCTCGACGACCCCACGCTGGCTGAGCTGCACCAGCTCGCACGCGAGCTGGGCCTGGATGCGCTGGTCGAGGTGCACGATCGGCAGGACACATCGCGCGCCCTGAGCGTCGGCGCCCGCCTGATCGGCGTCAACAATCGCGATCTGCGCGACTTCAGCGTCGATGTGAAGCGCACGTCTGAGCTCATTTCCGAGATCCCGGACGCCGTGACCGTTGTGTCCGAGTCGGGGATCGGGCACGCCGGGCAGCTGCGCGAGCTCGAACGCGACGGCGTGGCGGCTGTGCTGGTGGGGGAGACGCTGATGCGCTCACCCGATCCGGAGCTCGCGTTGCGCGAGTTGCTCGGCGACCGAACGAGCCGTGCGGATTAAGGGTCCGCGAATCAATAGATGGCGGGATCGGGGTGCTTGGATGGTGGATGCCGGACGCCGCACGCGAGCGTAGGCGTACCGGTAGTACGTCGAGCATCGTGGGTGGCGGCCGGCGCCGCCAGACGAGTGCACCGGACCGTCAGATATTGATTCGCGGGCCCCGATCCTTATGGAATCCGATGCTCGGCTTTAGTCCTTCTTGATCGCCGCCGATCATTGTGTTCGCCATGACCATGAAGCGCATGTTCGCCATTCCATTCGTCTCAGCTCTCCTAGGTGGCGGCGTGGTCGTCGCCGTGATCGCCGCAACGGGTGGCCTGGGGGCCTCTCAGAAGACGGTCACCGAGATACAGGCTCAGGCGCCGATCGCGCCGTCCAACGTCTCACAGCAGGGCGGCGGCCTCACCCCGCATCAGATCTATGAGCGGGATGCGCCGGGGGTCGCGTTCGTGACCTCGACGATCGTGCGACAGGTCGAATCGCCGTTCGGCTTCTTCCGCGGCGAAAGCCAGCAGCAGGGGCAGGCGACCGGCTCGGGGTTCGTGATCAACGGCGACGGCACCATCCTCACCAACTACCACGTCGTCGAGAACGCGGTCAAGGTGACGGTGAGCTTCGAACATGGCAAGACGGTCGAAGCCAAAGTGATCGGCAAGGACCCTTCCAACGATCTCGCCGTGCTGCGCATACCGACGGAAGGCCTCACTCTGCACCCGCTCCCGCTTGGTGATTCCGGCAAGGCCCAGGTCGGCGATCCGGTGCTCGCGATAGGAAATCCGTTCGGCCTGGAACGCACCCTGACGACCGGTGTCGTCTCCGCGCTGCAGCGCCAGATCACGGCGCCGAACGGCTTCACGATCGACAATGTGCTTCAGACCGACGCGCCGATCAATCCCGGCAACTCAGGTGGCCCGCTGCTGAACGCGGCCGGTGAAGTGATCGGGATCAACTCGCAGATCGAGACCGGCGGAAGCGGTGGCGGCAGCGTCGGGATCGGCTTCGCCGTCCCGATCAACACCGCCAAGAAAGAGCTCTCCCAGCTCGAGAAAGGCGGCACCGTGAGGGGCGCCTATCTCGGAGTCAGCACGCTGCCGATTGACGGGTCGCTGTCGGCGCTCAACCTGCCCGTCAAGAGCGGCGCGCTGGTCGAGAGCGTCGAAGCCAGCACACCTGCTGCCAAGGCCGGCCTGCGCGGCGGCAACCTCGAAGTGCAGTCCGGCGGGGGCAAGGTGTCGGCCGGCGGGGACATCATCGTCAAGGTCGACGGCAAATCGATAGCGAGCTCCGAAGAACTCTCCAGCGCGGTCGAGGCCAAGAAACCCGGCGACACTATCTCGATCGAAGTCTTGCGCCCCACTGGGAGCGGCGGCTATGAACACAAGACGCTCAGCGTGACGCTCGGCGAACGCCCGAACTCGGTGCAGAACCCCAGCACGCCCGAAGGGTAGGGCACTCAGCGCGCAGGTCCAAGCCGGTGGGTGGCGGGCGCAAGCGGGGCGCAGCGTCGATGCCCGACGCTCGGCCGGACGCTACCGTGAGGGCATGTCGAGCGCTCCGACTCAAGTGAAGATCTGCGGGCTCACCCGCCTGGAGGACGCCGAGCTGGCTGCCGAGCTGGGCGCATGGGCGCTTGGAATGGTGTTCTTCGCCGAGAGCCCTCGAAGGTGCTCGCTCGCCGAGGCCGAGCGGATCGCGGCCTCGCTGCGACGCAGGGCGGAGCTGTGCGGCGTGTTCGTGAACCCGCACATGGAGGAGATCGTCGCGGTGAGCGAGCGGCTGGGCCTCACGATGCTCCAGCTCCACGGCGATGAGGGCCCCTCGTTCTGCTCGGAGGCCGCCCGGCGGACCGGCGCGCGGGTTATCAAGGCGATCCAGGTCTCCGGCGTCGGCGATCTCAGGGATGCGGAGCGCTATCACGTCGACTTTCATCTGCTCGACGCGCGCTCACAGGCAGCCGGCCATGAGCATTTGCGCGGCGGAACGGGTGAGACGTTCGATTGGAGTCTCCTCTCCCAGCGACGTTCGAAGGTCCCGCTGATACTCAGTGGTGGACTCGATCCAGACAACGTGTCCGCGGCGATCGAGCTCGTCAAGCCCTATGCGGTTGACACTGCCAGCGGCACCGAGCTCGCTCCCGGGCGCAAGGATCCGGCCAGGCTGCGAGCCTTTTTCGCTGCGGTGGGCCGAACCTCTAGCGCGGTAGGGCAAGCGTCCTTTGCGATCGAGCCCTCCGCGGAGCGCCCGCCGTCGGTAGGGTCGCCGGCGTGAAGAGCAGCGAGACGCCCGAGCGGGCGCCGATGGGGTCGATCGAGCACCGGTTCGGGCGCTATGGAGGGCAATACGTCCCCGAGACTCTCATGCCCGCTCTCTCAGAGCTCGAGCAGGCGTGGGCGTCGGCACGTGAGGATCCCGTCTATCGCGACGAGCTCGACCAGCTGCTGCGCGACTACGCGGGACGTCCGACCCCGCTGTATCGCGCCGGAAGGCTTTCCGAGCGACTGGGACGCACTGTCTATCTCAAGCGCGAGGACCTCAATCACACCGGCTCGCACAAGCTCAACAATGCTCTCGGACAGGCGCTGCTCGCCAAGCGGATGGGCAAGCGGCGGATCATCGCCGAGACGGGCGCCGGCCAGCACGGGGTGGCGACCGCGACTGTCTGCGCGCTGCTGGATCTCGAGTGCGTCATATACATGGGCGCCGAGGACACCCGGCGGCAGGCGCCCAACGTGCAGCGCATGCAGTCTGCTCGGCGCCCGAGTCAATCCGGTCGACGCCGGAGCGAGAACCCTCAAGGAGGCCACGTCGGCGGCGATTCGGGATTGGGTGGAGAACGTGCAGAGCACCCACTATGTGATCGGCTCCGCGGTCGGGCCCGCTCCGTATCCGGCGCTGGTGCGCGACCTGCAGCGGGTCATCGGGGACGAGGCGCGCGCACAAATATTCGAGCGCGAGGGCCGCCCGCCCAAGCGTGTGATCGCGTGCGTCGGCGGTGGATCGAACTCGATTGGGATGTTCACGGCGTTCATCGAAGATCGTGAAGTGGAGCTGATCGGAGTGGAGGCCGCGGGGGAGGGGATCGACACTCAACGCCACGGCGCTCCACTTACCGTGGGCGGGCGCCCCGGCGTTCTGCACGGCTCGCTGTCGGCGATCATGCAGAACGAGGAGGGCCAGATCATCGAAGCTCACTCGATCTCGGCCGGCCTCGACTATCCCGGCGCCGGACCACAGCATGCGTTCTTGCGAGACAGCGGCAGGGCGCGTTACGAGGCGGTCACCGACGCCGATGCGCTTGCCGCGTTCAGGGAGCTCTCCCGCCTGGAGGGCATCATTCCGGCGCTGGAGAGCGCTCATGCTCTGGCCTGGACGCTCGCCCAGAGCGACGGCGAGCTCGACCTGGTCTGTCTCTCCGGGCGCGGAGACAAGGATCTGGCTGAGGTGCTCGGTGCCCGTTGATCTGGCTGCTCAGATAACTGGGATCGAGCGCATCGCCCGCGCGTTCGAACACGCGAGGAGCGAGGGTCGGGCCGCGCTCATGCCCTATCTGATGGGTGGCTTTCCAACGCTCTCGGAGTCGGTGAAGATCGGAGAGGCATGCGTCGCCGGGGGAGCCGACGTCCTCGAGCTCGGTGTGCCCTATTCGGACCCGCTGGCCGACGGGCCCGTCATCCACGAGGCGGGCACGCGTGCGCTCGCTGCGGGGGCGACTCTCGCGGGCGTGCTCGAGGTCGCGCGCTCTCTCTCAAAGAGCGTGCCGGTCGTGCTCATGTGCTACGCCAACATGGTCTTCGCTCCCGGAGTGGATGCGTTCGTCGAGCATCTCGCCCGGGCGGGAGTAAGTGGTTTGATCGTGCCCGACCTGCCGCTCGAGGAGTCCTCGGAGGTGCTGGCCGCATGCGACTCGCACGGCATTGCGCTGGTGGGGCTCCTCGCGCCGACCACGCCGGATGAGCGTCTCGCTCAAATCGGTGCTCGCGCGCGTGGCTTCCTTTACACGGTGTCGCTCGTCGGCACGACCGGCGAGCGGGTCGCGCTGTCGGAGCGCTTCGCGGAGGTCGTGGCGCGGGCGAAGGCGAGCACGAAGGCGCCTGTGGCGCTGGGGTTCGGGATCTCGACGGCCGAGCATGCGGCCCAGGCCGCGAGCGCGGGCGCGGATGGCGTCATCGTGGGCACGCGCCTTGTGCGAGCCGCGATGGAAGACCCCGACCCGGCGGGCGCCGTCGGTGAGCTCGTCGCCGAGCTCTCGAGAGCATTGGCGAAGGACGCGCGACGATGAGCATCGCGAGCCAGTCCCATCTCGGCTCGGGCCGCGCCGGGCTGTTATAGGATTGCCCGGCAATGGGATTGGTTCTAGCCGTCACGACCGGCCTCGTCATCTGGGTGGTGCTCTGGACGCTCGGCGCCAAGGGCTTCGACGCCTTCATGCTCGCCGCGGTGACGATTCTCATCGGCGCGACCGTCAAGATCCTCGCCGGCTACCTTCCGGGCCGCCGGCACTAGATGTGCTCGCGCACCGCACACGCGGACGCGCCGATCCGGATCTGACCATTCGCGTGCGCGCGCGCCGGCTCTGCTCCACGGGATCCATACCGCTTCTTGTCCTTGCGGCTCTAGCCGTGGCGCCGGCATTGACGGGATGCGGTGGCGTCGCCACAGCCCCGGCTGCGAGCGGCGTGGGCAAGCAGTTGACGATCTACTCGAGCCTTCCACTCCAGGGACCGTCGGGGCCGATCTCCCAGCAGATCGTGGCCGGCGAGAAGCTCGCTCTCGCGGACGCCAAAGGGCGCGTCGGTTCGCTGACCGTCAGCTATGTGTCGCTCGATGACTCAAGCCCGACGACAGGTGAGTGGGATCCGGGAGTCACGGCGGCCAACGCCAAGGCCGCCGCGCAGGACCCGACGACAATTGCCTATCTCGGCGACTACAACTCCGGCGCGACGGCCGTGTCGCTCCCGCTCATAAATGCCGCCGGCATCCTCCAGGTCAGCCCTGCGAGCCCGTATGTCGGGCTGACGTCCTCCTTCGACGCCGGCCAGGACGAGCCGGAACGCTTCTATCCGACCGCTAAGCGCACGTTCGGCCGGGTAGCGCCCGGGGATTCCGTTCAGGGGAGGGCACAGGTCGCGCTGATGCGCAAGCTGAACGTCAGGCGACTGTATGTGCTCGCCGATCAGGATCCGTTCGACGCCCCGCTCGCCCAGATCGTGGCGAGCGATGCTCATGCGGCCGGGATGGAAGTGGTCGGCAACGACACGGTCGATGTGCTGGCCGCTCCCGCCAATTTCGAAGGGGAGGTCTCGAAGATCGTCGAAAGCGGCGCTCAGGCGGTGTTCTTCAGCGGCGTGCCGACGATCGGCGCGGCGAGGCTCTTCAGGCAGCTTCACGCAGCGGACCAGCGTCTGAGCCTGATCGGCTCGAGCTCGACGGTCAACTCGCTGTTCACCTCCAGGCTCGGCTCGGCGCAGAGCGTCACATTCCTCGGCACACCCGCGCTCGCCGCCGGCCAATATCCCCAGGCATCGCGAACCGTGATCGAGGAATATCGTCGCCACTTCGGCGGCTCCGGTGGGCCGTATGTCCTGTACGGCTATGAGACGATGAGCGTGGTCCTCGCCGCGATCCGCTCCGCCGGCGCCCACGGCGATGAGCGACAGGCTGTGATCGATCGCTTCTTCGCGACCCGCAATCGCAGCTCCGTGCTCGGGTCCTACTCGATCCAGCCGAGCGGGGAAACGACGCTCTCGCGCTATGGCATCGATCGGGTCATACGCGGAGTCCCGGTCTTCTGGCGAGCCTTCAACGGTTAGGGTCCTCCAGGGCTGAGCGCAGCGCGCCGTCCAGCTCGGGGTAGCGGAACCGGTAGCCGAGCATCAGCGCTTGGGTCGGAAGCACGCGCGCGCCGCAAGTCACGATCTCGGCCATCTCGCCATACATGGCTCGCAGCGCGAAGCCCGGCACGGGCAGCACGGCAGGCCTTTTAAGGGCTTTCCCGAGCGCCTTTGAGAAGTCGCCGTTTCGCTGCGGCGCGGGCGCGCTCGCGTTCACGGGGCCGGTCCAGTGCTCGTCGTCGAGGGCCGCAATCATGATGCCGATCAAATCAGCGGGGTGTATCCAGGAGATGTACTGCTCTCCGCCGGCGACCGGTCCGCCGACACCCAATCTGAAGGGCGTGAGCATCTTGCCGAGCGCTCCGCCGCCACGGTCCAGCACGACCCCCGTCCTGATTCGCACGACGCGCAGACCGAGTCTCTCCGCGGCCTGAGCTTCCCTCTCCCATGAAGCGCATGTCTGTGCGAGGAAATCGCTCCCGGCGGGAGCGTCCTCGTCGATCGGCTCATCTCCGCCCGGGCCGTAATAGCCGATCGCCGAGGAGCTGACGAGTACGCCCGGCCGCTCTCCGTTCGCACAGGCTTCGATCCCCTGCACAAGATGTCTGGTGCCTGTTGTGCGGCTCTCTCTGATGGCGCTCTTCGCGCTTGCTGTCCAGCGCTGCGCGATGTTCTCGCCGGCCAGATGCAGGATCGCGTCGCGACCTTCCAGCCCGGCGATTGGCGCCGGCTCTTCCATCGGCTCCCAGCGGGCGAGGATCAGGGGCTCCGGCGGCCCGTTCGGCGATGTCGCCGGCTGCGTCGCCTCCTCCAGTTCGGCGCGCGCCCGCTCCGGATTGCGAGAGAGGACGGTCAGCTCGTCGCCACGCTCCCTCAGCGCCGCGATCAGACGCGTCCCGATCATGCCGGTCGCTCCCGTGACCGTCACGCGCATAATCGACCCGCTCTATGCGCCGGATGAGCCTTGGTTCCGTGCCTGCCTGGAGGTCTCGGCTGATGCACGGAGCTCCTGGAGTGGTCAGCTGGTTGCGTGAACTCGCGGGTCGCCCATCGTCGTCAGCGTATCGCCCTGGGCGAACCCGACCTGCTGTCCCGCCACGGCCGTGCCGCTCGCCCGTGCCTGTTCGGCAACCGCAGCCGCGACTGCCGGGGCGACATCGCGGTTGAAAACCGACGGGATGATGTAGTCGTCACGCAGCTCGGCCTCATCGACGATGTCGGCGATCGCCCGCGCGGCCACCATCTTCATCTCCTCGGTGATCGCTTTGGCGCGCACGTCGAGCGCTCCGCGGAAGATGCCCGGGAAGCAGAGGACGTTGTTGATCTGATTGGGGTAGTCGGAGCGGCCGGTCGCCATGATTCGCACATACGGCGCGGCTTCCTCCGGCACGACCTCCGGGGTTGGATTGGCCATCGCGAACACCATCGCGTCGTCGTTCATCTTCGCGAGCGCCTCGACCGGCAGCGCGCGCGCTCCCGAGAGCCCCACGAGCAGGTCGGCGCCCTCGATCACGTCGGCCGGCTTGCCGGCTCTGCCCTCGGGATTGGTCGCCTGTGCATACCAGCGCTTCACCGAGTTCATGCTGCCGTCGAGATAGTCCTCGCGCTGAGTGTGAAGCGCTCCGCGCGAGTCGGCGCCGATGATGTCGCGAACGCCGGCCTCGAGCATGATCTTCGATACGGCCACGCCGGCTGCGCCAAGCCCGATCACGAGCACTTTGAGGTCCTCCAGGCGCTTGCAGGTCAGCTTCACCGCGTTCAAGAGCGCCGCCATCACCACCACGGCGGTCCCGTGCTGGTCGTCATGGAACACTGGGATGTCGAGCGTCTGCTTGAGCCGTTCCTCGATCTCGAAGCATCGCGGAGCCGATATGTCCTCGAGGTTGATGCCTCCGAAGCCGGGAGCGATCAACGTGACGGTGCGTACTATCTCGTCGGTGTCCTTCGTGTCGAGGCAGATCGGGAAGGCGTCGACGCCCGCGAACTCCTTGAACAGGCAGGCCTTGCCCTCCATCACGGGCATCGCCGCGGCCGGCCCGATGTCGCCCAGGCCGAGCACCGCCGTGCCGTCGCTCACGACGGCGACCGTATTGCGCTTGATGGTGTACTGGAACGCCTTATCGGGATCGTCCTTGATCGCGGTGCAGACTCGCGCCACGCCCGGCGTGTAGGTCATCGAGAGGTCATCTCTCGTCTTCAGCGGGTGCTTGTTGCGCTGTTCGATCTTGCCGCCGACGTGCAACAGGAACGTGCGGTCGGTGGTGTCGATCACCTCGACCCCCTGCAGCTCGCCGATCGCTGCAAGGATGCGGTTCCAGTGTTCGCGGTTTTGGGCGTCGATCACGATGTCCCGCACGCTGTGCCCCGCGCCCGCCTCGACGAGGTCCACGGCAATCACCATCCCGCCCTGCTCGCCGATCGCGCCGGTCACCTCTCCGAGCATGCCCTGTCCCTCGTCGATCTTGACGCGGATCGTCAGGCGGTATTGGGCGCTCGGGGTGATGCTCATGGACGAGGCAGGTTATCTGCTTAGCCATGACGGGCTCCTAATAGAGTGCCCTCCGTGGAGCGCCGCCTGTTTCTGATCGATGGCCCGAGCCTCGTCTATCGGGCCTTCTATGCGCTGCCCGAGTCGATCGCGACGTCCACGGGCGAGCCTACGAACGCGATCTTCGGGTTCGCGTCGATGCTCGTGAAGATCGTCACGGACTTCGGCGTGGTGCCCACGATGGTCGCCTGGGACGCGGGCAGCTCCGGGCGCACCGAGCTGTTCGCCGACTACAAGGCCGGGCGTCGCTCGCGGCCGGACCTTCTCAAGATGCAATGGCCCGCCATGGGGCCGCTCGTCGAGGCGTTCGGCTATCGCAACGTCATGGTCGACGGCTATGAGGCCGACGACGTGATCGCCTCGCTTTCCGAGCAGGCTCGCTCGGCTGGGGTGCCGGTCATGATCGTCACCGGCGATCGCGACGTCTTTCAGCTGATCGACGAGAAGGGCCTCGTTCAGGTGATGGCAACCGCGCGGGGAATCACCGAGACAAAGGTGTACGACCACCAGGCCGTCATCGATCGCTACGGGATCCCGCCCGAGCTGATCCCGGACTTCTATGGGCTGAAGGGGGACACGTCCGACAACATCCCCGGGATCCCCGGCATTGGCGAGAAGACCGCCGCTGAGCTGATCTCCAAGTACGGCTCGCTCGAGGGCGTGCTCTCACACGTGCGAGAGATAGGTGGCCCGAAGCGAAAGCAGGCGCTGATCGACAATGCGGAGAACGCGCGCATGTCGAAGGCGCTCGCGACCGCCAAGCGCGATGTCGATGTCAGCTTCGATCTCAAGACCGAGGCCTCCCGCGAGCCGGACCGCTCGCAATTGCGCGAGGTCTTTCGGCGCTATGAGCTGCGCGACCCTCTCCGCCGCCTGGAAGAGGCCCTCGGCGAGGCGGAGCTCGCAAAGGCGGCGTCCGAGGGCGAGATAACGCTCACCGCTCGCTTGCGCGAGGGTACGTCCGCCGATATCGCCTCACTGAGGAGGACCGGGGGGGCCGCGGCTGAGGAGCTGTATGTGGTGGTGCGCTCTGTCTCGACGCCGGAGGGCGAGCTGTTCGCGGAAGGCTTGCCTTTTCGCTTTGCGGCGACCGCCGACCCGCCGCCGGCCGGGGTGTTGGCCGGCAGCAAGGCCGCCGCCCAGGCGGCCCGTGCGACTGTGCTGGTCGGGGACTGCTCCTCTCCCGAGGAGATCGTCGCCGCGTGCGCAGAGCGCGCCGTTGTGACACACGATGCGAAGGCGCTGGGCGTCGTGCCATCGGCCCTCGTGCACGACACCCTGCTCGGCGCCTACCTGCTCGAGCCTGCGCGGCGCGGCTATCCCTTTGCGGAGCTGTGCGAAGAGCGCGGCTTTGCAACGAGCCTCGAGGACCAGGCTGCGGCGCAGGCGCTGCTTCTGAGCGCTCTGGCGGCATGGCAGCGCGAGCAGATCGCAGCGCGCGAGCTAGACGGCGTGATGCGCGACATCGAGCTGCCGCTCGTGTCGGTGCTGCGCGAGATGGAGGTGCTCGGCGTGCGCTTGAACCTCGAGCGGTTGCGTGACATCACAACGCGAATACGCGAGGAGATCGCCACCCTCGAGCAGGACATCTACGCGCTTGCCGGCGAGGAGTTCACGATCGGCTCGCCCGCCCAGCTGGGCGAGATCCTGTTCGTGAAGCTCGGCCTCTCGCGCAAGCGGCGCGGCAAGACCGGCTTCTCGACCGATGCGCGCGTGCTTCAGGCGATCCGCTCCGAGCACGAGATCGTCCCCAAGATCGAGCGCTGGCGCGAGCTCTCGACGCTGATCAAGACGTATCTCGACGTGCTGCCATCGCTTGCGGACGAGCGCTCGCGAATTCACACCACCTTCCTTCAAACCGTAGCCCAGACGGGCCGTCTGTCGAGCACCAACCCGAACATGCAGAACGTCCCGATCCGCACGCCGCTCGGCCGGGAGATCCGTGGCTGCTTCGAGGCCGAGGACGGCAACGTGCTGATCTCGGTCGACTATTCCCAGATCGAGCTGCGCGTGCTCGCGCACGTCGCGCAGGAGCCGGTGCTCGAAGAGATCTTCCAGCGCGGCGAGGACGTCCATACCGCGACGGCCTCGCAGGTGTTCGAGGTCTCACCCGAGCAGATCGATCCCGGCATGCGCGCAAAGGCGAAGATGATCAACTACGGGATCGTCTACGGGCTATCGGACTTCGGTCTCGCCGACCGCCTCAACATCCCGCTCGAGGAGGCCAAAGCGTTCATCGACGCCTACATGGAGCGCTTCCCCGCGGTGGCCAAGTTCATCACCGACACGATCGAGCAGGCCAAGGAGGATGGTCACGTAAAGACGCTTTGGGGTCGCCGGCGACAGATACCGGAGCTGCGGGCTCGCAACTTCCAGGTGCGCACGCTCGGCGAGCGTCTCGCCGTCAACACCGTCATTCAGGGCACGGCTGCCGACATCATCAAGCTCGCGATGGTCCGCTGTCACGCCGCGCTCGATGAGAGCGGCCTCGAGACCAAGCTCATCCTCACCATCCACGATGAGCTGCTGTTCGAAGCCCCGCCTTCGGAGGTCGATGCCGCGCGTGAGCTGATCGAGCGCGAGATGTGCGGGGTGTGGGAGCACTCGCCACCGCTGGCCGTCGACGTCGGGATCGGGCACAACTGGTTGGAGGCGAAGTGACGCGCGCACACGGACGCTCGCGTTCCCAGCGCGAGCGCGACGGCGCGGGCCGGCCGCTGGAGGCGAAGTGACGCGCGCGCTGGCGGTGGCGCTCGCGGCGATCGCGGGCGTGCTCGTGGGCATGCAGGCGCCGATCAACTCGCGTCTCGGGCGCACCATCGGCAGCGTCCAGGCAGCAACTTTCTCGTTCGTGGCGGGAACGATCGCCCTTGCGATCGTCGCATCGCTGTTCTACGGCGGCCTCGGCAGCTTCGGGCAGGTGGGCAAGGCGCCGTGGTGGGCGCTCGTCGGCGGTCTGCTGGGCGCCGTCTACGTCACCGTGGCGATCCTCACCGTGCGCACGCTGGGCGTAAGCGGCCTCACGGCGATCGTCATCGCGGGCCAGCTCGCAGCCGCGGTCGCGATCGACCGCTTCGGCCTGCTCGGCATCGCCCGCCAGCCGATAAGCACGGGGCGGATCGTGGGGCTGGTGCTGCTCGTGGCAGGGGTGGCGCTGGTGGTGCGGCGGTAGGTTCTGTTGCGCATGTTGCGCGTGTACATGGGGGTGCCGGGAAATGCGCCCACTGGGCCGTAAGTCAGGATAGCTAGAGCGGCTAGCTAGATGCTGGTATGCTCTGAGCATGTCGATCAGCGTTGGTGTTCACGAGGCCAAGACGACCCTCTCGCGTCTGCTGGAGGCCGCCGAGTCGGGCGAGGAGGTCGTCATAACGCGACGAGGCACTCCTGTGGTGAAGCTCCAGCCGGTTGGCCCACTGTCGCGCAAGAGTATGTTCGGTGCTCTCAAAGGCCAGATCTGGATGGCTGACGATTTTGACGAGCTGCCCGAGGAGATCCTCAAAGAATTCGAGGGCGACAGCTCCGACGACTTGCTTTGCTGATCGTTGACACCCATGCGGCGCTGTGGTTCCTGGAGGGCGACAAGCGCCTCTCGGCGACGGCGCGTGACCTGATCGAAGACGATCGCATCGACCGCAGGCTGAGTGCCGTGTCGGTATGGGAGGTAGCCGTCAAGAACAGTACGGGCAAGCTCAGGGCTGCCGCGAACTTTCATCAGCTCCTCTACGAACAGGGGTTGTCCCCGCTACCGGTCACCGACGACCATGCGTTGCGTATCGCGGGCCTGCCGTTCCACCATCGCGATCCCTTTGACCGCATGCTCGTGGCGCAGGCTCAGGCGGAGGGCATGTCGATCCTCAGCAAGGACGAGAAGCTGCATGCCTATGACGTGACCGTGGTCTGGTAGGAGTTGGCGCGGACCGTCGAGTGATCAGGCAGGTCCGTAAGACTCCTGCCGACGGCGCTACAGAATCTGAGCGTAGGCTTCGCCAAGCAGCCGTACACCCTGCTCGATCGCGGGCTCGGAGAGGTTGCCGTAGCCGAGCAGGACACCGGGCGGCCCGCTGGGGGTGAAGCGATGCAACGAGAGTCCCTCGGCGCCCACCCCGCGCTCGCCGGCGGCCCGCAGCAGCGGCGACTCCTCCACATCGTCGGGCAATAGAACGAGCTCGAACAGGCCGGCGTCGGCGCCGCTCACGCGGGCGTAGGGCATCCAGCGCTCGACCGCTGCTACAAGCGCCGCACGGCGGCGCTCGTAGCGCAGGCGCATGCGACGAATGTGGCGGTCGAGCTCGCCACGCGCCATGAAGTCGCGCAGCGCGAGCTGGCCCACGATCTCCGAGCCGCCGTCCTCGATTGTCTTGCCCGCGCTCAGCTCCCATGTGAGCCACGACGGCAGCAGCATCCAGCCGAGACGCATGCCGGGGGCGAGGCGCTTGCTGGTCGAGCCGACGTAGGCGATCTGCTCGGGCGCCAAGCCCTGCAGGGCGCCGATAGCAACGCGGTCGTAGCGGTACTCGGAGTCGTAGTCGTCCTCGATGATCAGGCGCTCCTCCTCGGCCCATTCGATCAGCGCGGCGCGACGCTCGGGCGCGAGCACCGCGCCGGTCGGGAACTGGTGGGCCGGCGTGACGAGCACCGCCGAGACGTCGGTGCGGGCCAGCAGATCCACCCGCAAACCGTGCTCGTCCACTGGGATGGCCACCACATCCAGGCCGGCCTGCTCCACGATCAGGCGGTGCACGTGCCAGCCGGGATCCTCAAGCGCGAGCCGCTCGACCCCTCGAGCGCGCAGCGCGCGGCAGAGCAGCGAGAAGCCCTGCATGAATCCGGTGCAGACGACGACGTTCTCCGGCTCGGCGTCGGCGCCGCGCACCCGGCCGAGGTAGGCGGCGAGCGCTTCGCGCAGCGCAGGCGCCCCGCGCGGGTCGGGATAGCCAAGCGAGTCCAGCGGCGAGTCACGCAACGCGGCGCGCAGCGACCGCAGCCATGCTTCACGGGGAAAGCCCGCGAGGTCTGGCAGGCCAGGGTGAAAGTTGTAGGAGAAGGTCTCGATCAGCGAGCTCGCGGGCGGACGCGCCGCAGCGGCGCGCACAGCCTTGGCGACGCGCACGGGCGCGCCCTGCCGCGTCGTGAGATAGCCCTCCGCCGCAAGCTGGCCGTAGGCCTCGGTGATGACTCCACGCGACACTCCAAGCTCTTCGGCGAGTCCGCGCGTGGACGGCAGGCGCGCGTCGGCGGGAAGTCGGCCCGCTCGTATCTGCTCACGCAACGAGCGCTCGATCTGCTCGTGCAGCGGCATATCGCTTGAGCGCTCGATCCCGACAAGCAGTTCCGGCCCCCGAACTGGTCCTCTATGGTCAGCCACTACTGGAACTGTAATCTAGGCCAGTACGAGGGTACCTTGACCGTGTGATCGACTCACGATCAACGACATGGCCCCGTTCAGGTGGCCTCGCTCTCACCCGGAGGTATCGACCATGAACCCCACCAATCGCAATGGCACGGCAGCGAAGCAGATCACGATCGTCGGCGCGGGCATAGCGGGTCTCGTCGCGGCGATGGCGTGTGCCGAGGAGGGCGCGAGCGTCCGCCTGGTCGAGGCGCATGAAAGCGTCGGGGGCCGGGGTCGCAGCACGGACGGCCCTTACAAGGCCAACCTCGGTCCGCACGCGATGTACAACGACGGCGCGTTCTGGCGCTGGATGCGCGAGCGCGACATCCTTCCCGCCCACACGAGCGCCCGGCTGACAGGAGTGCGTCTGCGCCTGGGTGGGACGCTGCGGCGCACACCGCCACTGGGCACGTTGCCCGCGATCCTCCGCCTACGCGGCCGTGAAGCACCGGTGGCTACTGACTTCAGAACGTGGGCGGCTGGCCACACCGATGAGGAGACCGCCGCGATCGCGGCCTCGGCGGCGGGCGTGTTCACCTTCTACCACGACCCCGGCGAGCTCTCGGCGGCGTTCGTGTGGCCGCGCATGGTGCGTCTGCTGCTGACAGCCCCCTCGATCGTGCGCTATCCGGTCGCCGGCTGGAGCACATTGGTGGCGGTGCTGGAGAAGCGCGTGCGCGAGTTGGGCGTCACGGTCGAGACAGGCACCCGTCTCGACGCGCTGCCGGCGCCGCCCGTGATCGTGGCGACCGAGCTCGACCAGGCGCGAGAGCTGCTCGGCGACGACAGCCTGCGCTGGGACAGCGGGCGCACCGTTTGCCTGGACCTCGGCGTGCGCCACCGCCGCGGAGACCCTACGATCGTCTCCGACCTGGACGAGTCGGGCTGGGTGGGTCGCTACTCCGGCGCCAACCCCACGGTCGCCCCCGACGGCGAGGAGCTGATCCAGGCGCAGATGCCGATTCGACCCGGCGAGAGCGCCGACCAGGCCGCCCTGCGCTTGGAGCGACTGCTCGACGTGTCCATCGAGGATTGGCGCACGCGCGAGACGTGGCGTCGTCGCCAGGTGATGGAAGGGCGCTCCGGCGCGCTCGACATGCCTGGAACGAGCTGGCGCGACCGCCCCGCCATCGATCGCGGCGACGGCGTGTTCCTCGCGGGCGACATGGTGGCGGCCGATGGGATGCTTGCCGAGGTCTCGTGGGCAAGCGCGGTCGAGGCAAGCCGCCTTGCGCTCAAGGCGGTCAACACCACTCGCCCCCGCTTGCGCGAGGTCGCCTGAACCAGGCTCCTCAGGCGGCTGTCGGCACGGGCGTGGCCACGGCGGCGCTTGACGGCCGCGCACCCACGAACTCCGGCGGAGCGATCTCCAGGTAGCGGTTGAACGCCCAGGCGCAGAAGCGCTTGGAGGTGAGAGCGCGCGCCATCGCGGTGATCGCCGGCGTGGGTGTGAGCTGCCCGACCGCGCGCTGGGTGCGCAGCAGCCAGCGGAACTTGCGCTCGTGGGCGTCCGAGAACGTGCCGTACCGGGCGAGGGCCTGCTCGCGCGTGGCGTGACCGTCGAGCACCTGGCGCAGCTCGCGCGCGCACGCGATCCCGAAGTACAGAGCCGTGCGGATACCCTCGGCGGTGAGCGGCAGGCAGTGGCCGGCGGAATCGCCCGCGAAGAAGACGCCGTCCTCCACGGCGGGGCGGAGCTGGTGGGGAATCCAGTTGCCCTGATAGCCGACCGCCGGGACATCCAGGTCGCCGGCGAGTCGCACGGTCGGCTCCTTCACGTGATGCGACGGCCAGAACGAGCCGACGCCCACGCGTACCTCGTCCCTGGCCGGGAAGCTCCACGAGTAGCCCGCCCGCACGTAGCGCTTGTCGATCCACAGCTCCAGCTCGTCTCCCGTCCCGTGCGGATGGACCTCCAGACCCCGCGAGAGGCGCGCGTTCGGCGGTTGGATCGCCGGCGCGTTGGAGAGAACCCGCCGCCAGCCCAGCGCGTCCACGATCAGTGGCGCCGTGAGATCACCGCGGTCGGTGTGCACAGTGTTTCCGGTACGTCCGCTCACCGTCGCGGTCTCGAACTTGGCGTCGGTCGGATGAGCCTGACTCCAGAGAAGCGCGCAAAGCTCGCGATAGTCGAACGTGGAGAACGTCCACGGCAGCTGCCAACGGGCGGTCGTCCATGGCGTGTGAACGACGAGCTCGTCGAATGTCTGGCGCAACGAGCCTCTCAGGTCGAGCGCGTCGAGCCACGCTGTGGGGATTCCGCAGGCCGATGTCTGGCGCTCGCCGATCTCATAGCGGTCGATCACGAGCACTCTCGCGCCCGAGTCGCGTAGCTCACGCGCCACCGCGAGGCCCGCAAACGAGGCCCCGCACACCAGCGCGTCGCAATCATGCTGAAGCGGGGTGCGCAGCGCTCCGCGCTTCGTCGCTCTAACCGGCATACGACGGCCAATGATACGGCTGCGCTACGCTTCGACCGGTGACCACGATGATCGAGAATCCCCCCGCCCAGGTGGTCGAGGGGTCAAACGGGCTGCTGCTTGAAATCGACGGGCAGATAGTCCCCAACTATGACGCGACGATGCAGCCCTTCGAGGAGGGCGAGGTCGTGACGGGCAATGTCGTGCGCATCGACAAGGACGAGGTGCTCGTCGACATCGGCTACAAGTCCGAGGGGGTCATCCCCGCGAACGAGCTTTCGATCCGCAAGTCGGTGGATCCTCGCGAGGAGGTCGAGCTTGGCGAGGAGGTCGACGCGATAGTCCTGACCAAGGAGGATCAGGACGGGCGTTTGATCATGTCCAAGAAGCGCGCGCGCTTCGAGAAGGCCTGGCGTCGCATCGAGACCGCGGCCGAGTCCGGCGAGCCGGTCACGGGCTCGGTGATCGAGGTCGTCAAGGGCGGTCTGATCATCGATCTCGGCGTGCGCGGCTTCCTGCCCGCTTCGCTTGTGGACATCCGTCGGGTCCCGAACCTGGACGAGTACCTGGGGACTCAGATCGAGACCAAGGTGATCGAGCTGAACCGCTCGCGCAACAACGTAGTGCTCTCACGCAGGGCGGTGCTCGAGGAGGAGCGCAAGGAGGTTCGCCAGCAGATCCTCGACCGGCTCCAGCCCGGTCTCGTCGTGGAGGGGCAGATCTCCAACATCGTCGACTTCGGGGCGTTCGTCGACCTCGACGGGATCGACGGTCTCATCCACATCTCCGAGCTGTCCTGGTCGCATGTGAACCACCCGAGCGAGATCCTCTCGATCGGCGACACGGTGCAGGTCAAGGTGCTGGACATCGATCGCAATCGCCAGCGCATCTCCCTTGGGCTCAAGCAGACCCAAGAAGACCCGTGGCAGCGGATCATGGACACCTACAACGTCGGCGACGAGCTTCGCGGCAAGGTCACCAAGGTCGTCACGTTCGGCGCTTTCGTGGAGATCCTCGACGGGGTCGAGGGGCTCGTGCACATTTCCGAGCTCGCCGGCCATCACGTCGAGAGCCCGCGCGAGATCGTGCATCCCGGCGATGAGATCAGGGTGAAGATCCTGGAGATCGACTCAGACCGCCGCCGCCTGTCGCTATCCGCTAAGCGCGTCGAGGATCAGATTCTGCCGCTCCCTCACCACAGAGCGGCTGCGGCGGCGCCCGTGCACGACGAGGGGGCCGAGGTTGAGCGGCCGCAGGCGGAGGAGAGCGCTGAGTTGGAGCAGGCGGTCGCCGAGATAGAGCCGGTCGCCGAGGTTGAGCAAGTGGCCGCTGAGGTTGAGCCGGCTGCTGAGGTTGAGCCGGTCGACGAGGTTGAGCAAGTGGCCGCTGAGGTTGAGCCGGTCGCCGAGGTTGAGCAAGTGGCCGCTGAGGTTGAGCCGGTCGCCGAGGTTGAGCAAGTGGCCGCTGAGGTTGAGCCGGTCGCCGAGGTTGAGCAAGTGGCCGACGAGGATGCTGTCGAGGCCGATCCTGTTGCAGAGGCACAGCAGCCTGAAGCGGCTGACGCAGAGGACACGCCTGAGACGGAGCCGGCGCCTGACTCCTGATGTGAGGGTTCCGCTGGTCGGATTGACCGGCGGAATGGGGGCGGGGAAGTCGACGGCGCTTGCGCTTCTCGCCGAGCTTGGAGCGGAGGTTCTCTCGACCGATGCGGTCGTGCATGAGCTGTACGAAACAGACCAGGTCCGGGATGCCGTGGTCGAGCGCTGGGGCGCACAGATGGCGCCCGGCGGCGTCGTCGATCGCTCGGCCGTCGCCGAGCGGGCCTTCGCGGGCGAGGAGGAGCGGCGCTGGCTGGAGGGGCTTGTGTGGCCGCTCGTGGGAGAGCGTATGGCCGGATGGCTGGAGCGAGCTCGTGCGATGCGGCCGGCGCCGAGGGCGGCCGTGGTCGAGATTCCGCTGCTGTTCGAGTCAGGTATGGAGGGAGGCTTCGACGCGACGATCGCGGTGATCGCCGAGGAGGGCGCCCGGCGCGAGCGAGCGGCCGGACGAGGCCATGCGCTTGAAGACGAGCGTGTGTCGAGGCAGCTATCGCAAGAGGAAAAGGCCGGGCGTGCGACATTCGTGGTGCGCAACGACGGCACCAGGGAGGACATGCGGCGCGAGCTCGCCGCGATTCTTGGCAAGCTTGGTCGATGAGATCCACCCGGCGGGGCGGCGGGGCGAGGACGCTGATCGCCGCCAGCGCGGCGCTCGCCGCCGTGGTCGTTCTGGTCGTGGCGGTCGTGAAAGGCGCCGATCGCTCACCATCCGCCGGGCTTCCGCTCGGCGATGTCGCCGTCATTCGCGAACAGGCGGCCGCCAAGCACCTCGACCCGTCTCTGATCGCCGCGGTCATCTATGCCGAGACGAAGTTCGAAGCGCGCACCTCGTCGGCGGGCGCGCTCGGCCTGATGCAGATCCTGCCGGAAACGGCTCACTTCATAGCGCACGTGTCGGGAGGCGTGCGCTTCACGACGAGCGACCTGGCGACGCCCAGCATCAACATCGCCTATGGCAGCTGGTATCTGCGCTATCTGCTCGACCACTACGGCGGCGATGAGATGCTTGCCGTGGCCGCCTACAACGCGGGATTCGCCAATGTCGACGAATGGGTTGCGAAGGCCAGAGCGCAAAACAGGCGAGTCGGCCTGGCGGACATACCCTTCCCCGAGACCCAGGCGTACGTGCAGCGGGTGATGTGGGCGCAGACGGAATACCGCGCCTCCTATTCCAGGCAGCTGGGGCTACGGTAGGAAGCGATGCCGCCCTTCAAGCTCGATTCAGCATTCACGCCCACCGCCGACCAGCCGAAGGCGATCGCCGCGCTGGCCGAAGGGGTGAACGCCAACGAGCGCTTCCAGACGCTGCTCGGCGCGACCGGCACCGGCAAGACGATGACGATGGCCGGCGTGATCGAGGCGGTCCAGAAGCCGGCGCTCGTGATCGCTCACAACAAGACGCTCGCGGCACAGCTGTGCAACGAGTTCAGGACGTTCTTTCCCGACAACGCGGTCGAGTACTTCGTCTCCTACTACGACTACTACCAGCCTGAGGCGTATGTCCCGAGCCGGGACCTCTACATCGAGAAGGACTCGGCGATCAACCAGGAGGTGGATCGCCTCAGGCACGCGGCCACCGCCGCCGTGTTCGCGCGTAGGGACGTGATCGTGGTCGCGTCCGTCTCGTGCATCTACGGCCTCGGCTCGCCGGAGACGTATGAGATGAATATGCAGATCCTGCGCCGCGGCGAGGAGATCGACCGCGAGGCGCTGCTGCGAAAGCTCGTGTCGATCCAGTACACGCGCAATGACACGGTGCTCGCCCGCGGGACGTTCAGGGTGAAGGGGGAGACGCTCGAGGTGTTCCCGGCGTATGCCCAGACGGCCTTCAGGGCGACGCTGTTCGGCGACGAAGTGGAGCGCTTGCAGCACTTCGACCCGCTTACGGGCGAGCTGATAGAGGACGAGCTGGAGCACGTGGCCATCTGGCCCGCCACCCACTACAACGTCAAGGAGGGCACCATCGAGGATGGGGTGGCGGCGATCGGCAAGGAGCTGAACGAGCGATGCGAGCAGCTCGAGGCCGAGGGCAAGCAGCTGGAGTCCCACCGTTTGCGCCAGCGCACGCAGTACGACATGGAGATGCTGCGCGAGATGGGGTTCTGCTCGGGGATCGAGAACTACTCGCGCATCCTCGACGGTCGCAAGCCGGGGGAGAGGCCTTATTGCCTGATCGACTACTTCCCCAAGGATTTCGTGTGCTTCATCGACGAGTCACACCAGACGGTGCCCCAGATCGGCGGCATGTTCGAGGGCGACCGCTCTCGCAAGCGCACACTCGTGGACTACGGCTTCAGGCTGCCGAGCGCGCTCGACAACCGGCCGCAGACGTTCGAGGAGTTCCTCTCGATCACGCCTCAGCTCGTGTTCGTGTCGGCGACCCCCGGCGAGTACGAGCGGACCCGCTCGCAGCGGATCGTCGAGCAGATCGTCAGGCCGACCGGGATCGTCGATCCCGAGGTCAGCGTGCGCGAGACGAAGAACCAGATCGACGATCTGATGAACGAGATCCGAAGGCGAGTCGATGCCGATGAGCGCGTGCTCGTGACGACCCTGACGAAGAAGATGAGCGAGGACCTCTCGCAGTACCTGATCGAGATGGGCTTCAAGGTGAGGTATCTGCACTCGGAGATCGACACGCTGGAACGCATCCAGATCATCAGGGATCTGCGGCTCGGCGAGTACGACGTGCTGGTCGGGGTGAACCTGCTGCGCGAGGGTCTCGATCTGCCCGAGGTCTCGCTTGTGGCGATCCTCGACGCGGACAAGGAGGGCTTTTTGAGAGGAGAGACCTCGCTGATCCAGACGATCGGAAGGGCGGCGCGCAACGTGAATGGGACGGTGCTGATGTACGCCGACAAGGAGACGAAGGCGATGAGGTCCGCGATCGAGGAGACCGAGCGCCGCCGCAAGATCCAGCTCGCCCACAACGAGCGGCACGGCATCACAGCCGCCACGATCGTGAAGGGCATATCCGACATCGCGGAGTTCCTGCAGGCGGAGTCGAAGGTCCCGAAGAGCCGCCGGCGTAAGGGCGCGGCGAGAGCCAAGGCGAAGGAGATGCCAAGGGACGAGCTCGAGCGCCTGGCGGTTGAGCTCGAGGAGGAGATGATCGCCGCCGCCGAGGACCTGCGCTTCGAGTATGCGGCCCAGCTGCGAGACGAGATAAGGGAGCTGCGGCGCGATCTGGCAGAGGCTCAGGCGGCGGAGGCCCCCGCCTGAGGGCGCCCGATTGCAGCGTCTGCGAGTAGGGTGCGACCTCTGATTGTGAGCTCGACCATGCGACTCATCGACCTTCGCCATCTCGGCCGCGAGCGCGTCATCGGCTCGTGGCTGGTGGGCGACGTGCTGATCGATCCCGGGCCGGAGAGCTGCATGCAGACGCTGCTCGACGGTCTCGACGGGCAGCCGCCGAGGGTGATCGCGCTGACGCACATCCATCTCGACCATGCCGGCGCGACAGGATCGCTTCTGCGGCGCTTTCCGGACGCCGAGGTGTGGGTTCACGAGCGCGGAGCGCGCCACCTGATCGACCCCGCCAAGCTGCTGGCCAGCGCCGGGCGCCTCTACGGCGATGACATGGATCGGCTGTGGGGGGAGGTCGTGCCGGTGCCGGCCGAGCGCGTGAGGAGCCTGACCGGGGGTGAGCGTGTCGACGGCTTCGAGGTCGCCTACACTCCCGGCCATGCCTCCCACCATGTCGCCTATCTGCATGAGCAGACTGGGACCGTGTTCTGCGGCGACGTCGGCGGAGTGCGTATCGGCCAGGACGCGCCTGCGCTCGCGCCGACCCCGCCCCCGGACATCGACTTGCCCGCCTGGCGCGAGTCGCTGGAGAAGATAGAAGCGTGGAAGCCGGAGGCGCTCGTGCCGACGCATTTCGGGCGCTATGAGGATGTCGCCGAGCATCTGGGCCGGCTGCGCGAGAGCATCGAAAGCCTGGAGCTGCTCGCGCGCTTGCAGGACGTCGACCGGTTCGTGCGCGGCGTGCGTGACCAGCTGTCGGCGAGGGGCGCCGATCCGGATACGGCCGCCGCATACGAGCAGGCGATGCCCTTCGATCAGGCGTTCGCGGGGATGCGCCGCTACATCGAGAAGTCGTCCTGACGGCCACATCGCCCGTCCGCCGGCGCCGAGCCGATGGGCGCCACAGAGAACGCCCGTCGGGCGCCGGCGTCAGCCGGGCGCCTCATCCATAACCTCGCATCGAACGTCTGTTCGCCCCAATACAATGGGTCGTAGATGGGGCCGAGCAACAAGATCGTCGTAGCGGGGGCGAGGGAGCACAACCTCAAGGACATCTCGCTCGAGCTGCCGAGGGATGCGCTCGTGGTGATCACGGGCCTGTCCGGCTCGGGCAAGAGCTCGCTGGCGTTCGACACGATCTACGCGGAGGGCCAGCGCAGATACGTTGAGTCGCTGTCCGCATACGCCAGGCAGTTCCTCGGCCAGATGGACAAGCCGGACGTCGACTCGATAGAGGGCCTCTCGCCGGCCATCTCGATCGACCAGAAGACCACCTCGCGCAATCCGCGCTCGACGGTGGGGACGGTCACCGAGATCTACGACTACCTGCGACTCTTGTGGGCGCGCGTGGGCAAGCCGCACTGCCCGAAGTGCGGGCGGCCGATCGTGGGGCAGTCGGCCGAGCAGATCATCGACCAGGCGATGGAGCTGGCGGACGGGACGCGCTTCATGGTGCTCGCGCCGGTCGTGCGCGGGCGCAAGGGGGAGTACGGCAAGCTGCTGGACGAGCTGCGCGCGGACGGCTTCGCGCGCGTGCGGATCGACGGGCGGCTGCGGATGCTCGAAGAGTCGATCGTGCTCGACAAGCGCTACAAGCACGACATCTCGGTCGTCGTGGATCGGCTCGTCATGCGCCATGACATTCGCAAGCGGCTGGCCGACTCGATCGAAACGGCCGTGGGGCTCGCCGATGGGCTCATGGAGATCGAGATCGTTGGGATGGGCTCCGCCCCTTCGGGCTCCGCCGAGGACGTTCCCTCTGGCGAGGAGCAGGCCGGCGGCGCGTACGCGACGGGAGCGAAGGGCACGCGCGCGGCCGCGGCCCAGATCGTTCCGGGCATGAGCCCCGAGCCGGGCACAATGTTCACCTTCTCCGAGCGCTTCGCCTGCCCCGAGCACGGGCCTTCGCTGGTGGAGCTGGAGCCACGGATCTTCTCTTTCAACTCGCCCCACGGCGCCTGCGAGCGCTGCACGGGACTCGGCTCGCAGATGGAGATCGATCCCGAGCTGCTCATACCCGACCCGGCGCTGTCGATCGCCCAGGGAGCGATCGCTCCCTGGGGCAACAGCGCATCCAACTACTACGAGCAGGTGGCCGAGGCGATCGCGGAGCGCTACGACGTGGATCTGCAAGCGCCCTGGGAGGATCTGCCGCCTGAGCACCGGGACCTGTTCCTGCATGGCACCGACGGCGAACGGCTGCAGATCTCATACCGCAACCGCTACGGGCGGCGGCGCTCCTATGCGACGCGCTTCGAGGGGATCGTCTCCAACCTGGAGCGCCGCTACAAGGAGACCGAGTCCGACTGGACGAGGGAGCGCATCGAGGAGTACATGTCTCTGCGCCCGTGCCCTGCCTGCGGCGGGGCGCGCCTGAGGCCCGAGTCCAGAGCGGTGCTCGTGGGGGGGACGCGCATCGAGGACTTCTGCGCGCTGTCGGCCGGCAGGGCGCTTGCCTGGCTCGACGAGGTGGAGCTGTCGGAGACAGACAGGCACGTGGCACGGCTCATACTGCGCGAGATCTCCGAGCGTCTGCGGTTTCTGGAGAACGTGGGGATCGGCTACCTGTCGATGGACCGGGCGGCCTCGACGCTGTCGGGCGGCGAGGCGCAGCGCATCCGACTCGCGACCCAGATCGGAAGCTCGCTCGTCGGCGTGCTCTACATCCTCGACGAGCCTTCGATCGGGCTCCACCAGCGCGACAACGCGAAGCTGATCGGCACGCTCGAGCGGCTCCGGGATCTCGGCAACACGGTGATCGTGGTCGAGCACGACGAGCAGACGATGAGAAGCGCCGACCACCTGGTCGATCTCGGTCCCGGCGCCGGGGAGCACGGCGGGCGGATCGTCGCTCAGGGGACCGCCGCGCATGTGCAGAGCGTCGAGGAGTCGCTCACGGGCCAGTTCCTGGCGGGCACCCGCACGATCCAGGCGCCCTCCAAGCGCCGCTCGCCCGCCGGTTACGTGCAGATCGTGGGGGCGAGCCAGCACAACCTTCGCGACATCGACGTTCACGTCCCGCTGGGGGTGCTCACCTGCGTGACGGGCGTCTCAGGCTCGGGCAAGTCGACGCTCGTCAACGAAGTGCTGTTCAAGGCCGTGTCCAACCGCCTGCACCGGGCGCGGCAGCGGCCTGGGGCGCACCGGGCGATCAGGGGGCTCGAGCAGCTCGACAAGATCATCGCCGTCGACCAGTCGCCGATCGGGCGCACGCCGCGCTCGAACCCGGCGACGTATACGGGCCTGTTCGACGTGATCCGGGACCTGTTCTCAAAGACCCAGGAGGCGCGCGCGCGCGGGTACAAGCCGGGGCGCTTCTCCTTCAACGTGAAGGGCGGGCGCTGCGAGGTGTGCAAGGGCGACGGTCAGATCAAGATCGAGATGCACTTCCTGCCCGACGTGTACGTGCCGTGCGAGCAGTGCCATGGCAGGCGCTACAACCGCGAGACGCTCGAGGTGCGCTTCAAGGGGCGCAGCATCGCGGAAGTGCTCGACATGCCCGTCGAGGAGGCGCTGAAGTTCTTCGAGCACATTCCGAAGATCCGCCGGCGCCTGGAGACGCTCGACGCCGTCGGGCTCGGCTACATCCGCCTCGGCCAGCCCGCGACGACTCTCTCGGGCGGCGAGGCTCAGCGCGTGAAGCTCGCCACCGAGCTGTCGAAGATCGCGACCGGACGCACGCTCTACATCCTCGACGAGCCCACCACTGGCCTTCACTTCGCCGACGTGCAGCGATTGCTGGAGGTGCTGCAACGGCTCGTGGATGCGGGCAACAGCGTGGTCGTGATCGAGCACAACCTCGATGTGATCAAGTGCGCCGACCGCGTGATCGACATGGGCCCCGAGGGTGGGGAGGAGGGCGGCATGGTCATCGCCGCCGGCACGCCCGAGGAGGTCGTCGCCGAGTCGGCCTCGCACACGGGCCGCTTCCTGGCCGAGCTGCTGGGGCCGGTGGGGTCCTCAAACGGGTCCACTCCGGCCAAGCGCGCCTCGGCCAAGCGCACCTCCGCGAAGCGCCCGCCGGCCAAGGGTGGGGGCGGCGCGTCCGCGTCGGCGAAGCGCAACGGGGCGACGGGAGCCAAGCGGCGCGCAAGGCCGACCGCGTGAGCGAACTGGCCAAGGCCCGGGTGTGGTTGGCGAAGTGGCGCTGGTACGAGCGCAACTCGCTGCCGTGGAACCGCATCGCGATCCACCGCGAGATGATGCGCCGTGAAGCGTTCGCGCGCTGGCCCATCCACGGCAATGTGCTGGAGGCCATGCGTGAGGGTCGCCTCGAGATAGGCGCTCACACGCTGTTCGAGCCGAACGTCTGGATCACGGCGCCAGGGCGCGCACGTGTGAGCATTGGGAAGGGCACGTTCCTGAACATGGGCGTCATGATCGCGGCGGAGCAGCTTGTTGAGATCGGCGATCACTGCATGCTCGCCAACGGGTGCTTCGTCAGCGATGCCTCCCACCGCTACGACGACCCGGAGAGGCCGATCACCTGGCAGGGCTTTCAGAGCAAGGGCCCTACGAGGATCGGCGATAACTGCTGGCTCGGCATTGGCGTCGTGGTGACCAGCGGTGTGACGATCGGCGAGCGTTGCGTGATCGGTGCCAACAGCGTCGTCACGAAAGATCTGGAGCCGTTCTCGGTGGCGGCGGGTGCGCCGGCGAAGGTGATCAGGAAGATCACCTTCGGTTATCCCAGCAGCTTGCGCAGCTCCGCCAGCTCGGCCGGGTCGATCGAGTAGGTGTACTCGCTCGTGGGGAACTCCCCGGCGCGAACCTCGCCGGCGTAGCTCTGGAGCGCTGCCAGGATCTCGGGGCGCAGCTCGGCGTAGCGCTTGACGAAGCGCGGGCTGCCCCACTCGTACAGTCCGAGCAGGTCGTGCCACACGAGCACCTGCCCGTCTGTCGCGCTGCCCGCCCCGATGCCGATCACGGGGATCTCGATCCGCTCCATCGCCACCTCGGCAACAGGCGCGGGTATGGCCTCGAACACGACGGCGCAGCAGCCGGCCTCTTGCAAGGCGAGCGCATCCTCGACGACTCGCAGCGCGCGCTCCGCGGTGCGCCCCTGCGCCTTGAAGCCCCCCACGGCGGTTGCGGTCTGGGGAGTGAGGCCCACATGGCCGATCACCGGGATGCCGGTCGAGGCTATGGCACGCGCACGGTCGATCATCACGCCGCCGCCCTCCAGCTTGACCGCGTCGCAGCCGCCCTCCTTGAGGAAGCGCTGTGCTGTGCGGACAGCCTGCTCGTCTGAGACCTCATAGGACCCGAACGGCAGATCGCCGACGAGCAGCGGGCTGCGAAGGCCGCGGCGTACTGCCTTGACGAGCACGAGCAGCTCATCGACCGTGACAGGCACGGTGGAGTCGTAGCCGAGCACGGTCATCGCGGCCGTGTCGCCGACGAGGACGAGATCGACGCCCGCCTCCTCGACGATGCGGGCGCTGGGATAGTCGTAGCAGGTGACCATCACGAGTGGCTCGCCGCGGCGCTTGTGGTCCATCAAACTGGGAACCGTCATCGGCAGCCTCTTGGCGTCGGATGAAACCGAGACGTTCATGGCGAGGTGAGCAGGGTCGCCACCGCGTCGTCGACGGTGATGATCTGGTTGGTCTGCGCCTGTACGTGCACGACGCGAGGCTCGTAGTGCTCCATCTCCTCGTGCGAGTACTGCGCATAGGAGATGACGATGATCTTGTCGCCCCGGTGCACGAGCCGGGCGGCGGCGCCGTTGACCTTGATGTCGCCAGAGCCGCCCTCGCCGGCGATTGTGTACGTCTCGAAGCGGGCGCCGTTGTCGATGTCGACCACGTGCACCTGCTCGTGCTCGAGGATGTCGGCGGCCTCGAGCAGGTCGGGGTCGACCGTGATCGAGCCGACGTAGTGAAGATCGCAGTCGGTGACGGTTGCGCGGTGGATCTTCGACTTGAGCATTGTGCGCTGCATGTGGATCTGGCTCTCCTGGAGTGTCCGGGGTGTCTGTGGTCGGTCAGGCCGCCACGGTTGCGGGCCTTACGGGCCGAGCTTCCTCGCGAGAGATCGCGATGGTTTGCGATGAGGGCTCGAGGATGGCGTTGTCGATCAGCCGCGTCGCGCCGATTCGTGCGGCGATCGCGAGCAGCGCCCGCCGGTCCAATCGCTCGAGCGGCTCGAGCGTGGAGGGATCGACCAGCGCGAGATACTCGGGCTCGACGTCGAACGGCCGCATCGCCTCGCGCGCGCAGCTCAAAATGGCCTCGCTCGAGCGCTCGCCGCCGCGGGACAGTCGATCGGCCGCGTCGAGCGCCCTGAACAGGGCAAGCGCCCTGGCGCGCTCCTCGGGGCGCAGACGAGCATTGCGGCTCGACATCGCAAGGCCATCGGGCTCACGGACGGTGGGGCACACCTCGACCGTGACCGGCAGGTTGAGGTCCTCGACGAGGCGCTTGATCACGATGACCTGCTGAGCGTCCTTCTGGCCGAAGTAGGCGACATCCGGCATGACCATGTTGAGCAGCTTCGTGACGACCGTGGTCACGCCGCGGAAGTGCGCCGAGCCGCGTACCGCTCCCTCCAGGCGGTCGGTGAGGCCGAGCACCTCCACGGACGTGGCGAAGCCCACCGGATAGACCTCCTCGACCGAGGGCGCGAACAGTAGATCGGCGCCGGCCTCGCGGGCCAGCCGGCGATCCTGCTCCTCCCGGCGGGGATACGCGTCCAGGTCCGAGCCCTCGTTGAACTGCGAGGGGTTCACGAACAGCGACACCACCACCACGTCGCACTGCTCGCGAGCGCTGGCGATCAGCGAGAGATGACCCTCGTGCAGAGCGCCCATCGTCGGCACCAGGCCGATCGTGCGACGCTGGAGCCGGGCAACGGAGAGCGCTGTACGCAGCTCGCCTACAGCGCGCACGGTCCTCATGAACGTTGAAATGAGATCGAATGGCTCATGGCTCGGTCCAGTTCCCCAGGCGGGGATACCGGTCGCGACTGGCTAAAGACTACCATCCTCGGCGGTGTCGACTGTGGATTCGAGCAGGAGCGCCGCCGAGCGGCGGGAGGAGCTCAAGCAGGTGTTCTCGCAGGCGCAGAGCTGCGTGCGCTGCAAGGAGCTGGCGTGCACGCGCAAGAGCGTCGTGTTCGGAGCGGGGGACGCCGACGCCGACCTGATGTTCATCGGCGAGGCGCCCGGCGCAAGCGAGGACGAGCAGGGCCTTCCTTTCGTTGGGCGGGCCGGCAAACTCCTCGACACTCTCTTGGCGGAGATCGGCTTGGCTCGCGAGGACGTGTTCATCGCGAACACGCTCAAGTGCAGGCCGCCGGGTAACCGCGATCCGCTACCGGTCGAGCTGGACAACTGCCGCGAGTACCTCTACAAGCAGGTCGAGCTGATCGAGCCGGTCGTGATCTGCTCGCTGGGCAACTTCTCCACGAAGCTTCTGAGGGGCGACCCGACGGGAATAACGCGCCTGCACGGCAGGCCGGAGACGATCACCCTGGGACGGCGCGCGGTGAGGTTGTATCCGATCTTCCATCCCGCCGCCGCGCTGTATACGCCGCGAACGCTCGAGACTCTGAGAGAGGACTTCGCGCGACTGCCTGAGCTGCTCGCGCTGGGCGAGCCCGATCAACCGGCGCCGATCGAGGCGATGGTCGGCGAGATCGATCCCGAGCCCGCGGTGGAGGCGGAGCCGGCTGCTGATCAGCTGGGCCTCTTCTGAACAGCTTCTTGCAGGGCCGGTAAAGGATGTGAGGGGCGCTGCCGATAAAGGCCGCAACTCCATCCTCCCAAGCATCACGGCCGGTCCGCGCTCTCTCTTCCGCGGGCCGGCCTTCTTTTTGAGATAGCCACTCTGGCTAGTCTTGTCGAGTGTCCACCCGTATCGTCGAGACCTCAGATTCCGAGCAGACCAAGGCGCTGGGCGCCGAGCTCGCGAGCGCGCTGAAGCCCGGGGACCTCGTGCTGGTGCGCGGCGAGCTCGGGGCGGGTAAGACCACGCTCGTGCGTGGGGCGGCGAGAGCGCTGGGGGTTGTGGATCCGGTTACGAGTCCCACCTTCAGCATCGGTCACCGCTATCGGGGGGCGAGCGTGGACGTCTCGCATCTGGATCTGTATCGCCTGGTCGACCTGGACAGCGAGGAGCCGGCGTTGCTCGAGGACTATCTGGGTCCCGGGCGGATCGCGTTCGTCGAGTGGCCCGGCGATCTGCGGGACGCTCGCATGATCGTGACGCTCACACACCGCGGCGGGGAGCGCAGGCGCATCGAGGTGCTCGAGGCATCGCCATGATCGTGCTCGGCTTCGACACGGCCACCGCGGCTACCGCGGTGGGATTGCGGCTCGGGGACGCCGGCACGCTGCAAGCGCGCGACGACCCCCCGCCTGGAGCGCGCCCGGGCCATGCCACACATCTGCTGCCCCTGGCGGGTGAGCTGCTCGAGCAAGCGGGCATCGGCTGGGAGCGGCTCGAGCGCATTGCGGTTGGCGTCGGTCCCGGGACCTTCACGGGACTGCGCATCGGAGTTGCGACCGCGCGTGGCCTCGCTCAGTCCCTGGGCATCGCGCTGGTGGGCGTGTCCAGTCTGCGCGCGCTCGCGCATGCGGCCTTTGCACAGGCGGGGGAGGAAGTCGACGGTGTGATCGCCGTGATCGACGCGCGCCGCGGCGAGGTCTTCGCGGCCGTCTACGGCAAGGGAGCGATGGACGACCCCGACGCCGAGCTGCTTGCTCCGGCGGTGCTGGTGCCAGAGGAGCTTGCGGGCTTGCCGGCCAGGGTCGGAGCGGATGAGCTCGCTGAGCGCTGGCTCGCCGTCGGCGATGGGGCCGTGCGCTTCGCTGAACAGCTGCATACCCCAGCAATCCTGCTGCCGCCGGATGACTCTCCACTGCATCGTATGAGCGGCGAGGCGGTATGCGCCCTGTCCGAGGCGCTCGAGCCCGGCGATGCGCAGGCGGTGACCCCCCGGTACCTGCGCCGGCCCGATGCTGAGATCGCGCTGCTGCAGGCGCACGCGTGATGGGCTCCACGGCGGCTGAGCTCAGGGCGGAGGGCTCGTTCTCGGTGGACATCCGAGCCCTCACGTACGCGGATCTGCCGCGGGTCATCGCGATCGAGCGCCGCGCCT
This sequence comes from uncultured Solirubrobacterales bacterium, assembly GCA_963714635.1. Lineage (GTDB taxonomy): Bacteria > Actinomycetota > Thermoleophilia > Solirubrobacterales > Solirubrobacteraceae > Palsa-744. The sequence goes on from CAVQPM010000008.1 coordinate 264,400, forward strand.
TCCCCACGCCGTGGTCGCTGGCGATGTTCGTGCTCGAGCTCTCGAAGGCTTCGGGGATCTGCCTTGCGGCGGTGAACGCCGGGAGGCTCGTCGGCTATCTGATCTGCTCGCGCTATGACACCGTCTGGCACGTCATGAACGTCGCCGTGGACGTCGATCATCAGCGCAGGGGCATAGCTTCGGCGCTGCTCGCTGAGCTGTATGAGCGGGTTGACGATGAGCACGCGCGCTTCACGCTCGAGGTGCGTCGTTCGAACGACATCGCGATTCATCTGTACGAGCGCGACGGCTTTCGCGCCGCGGGCATCCGAAAGCGCTACTACCAGGACAACGGTGAGGACGCGCTCGTGATGTGGCGCACCCCGGCCACGCTGGCCGGATCGCTCGAGGACGTACCCAACCCCGGACCGGTATGACGATCCTCGCCGTCGAGACGAGCTGCGATGACACGTGCGCGTCGGTGGTCGACGGGGACGGACGGATTCGCTCCAACGTCATCTCCTCGCAGCAGGTCCATGACCGCTTCGGAGGGGTCGTCCCGGAGATCGCCTCGAGACATCACCTCGAGCTCGTCAACCTCGTCATCGAGCACGCCCTGAGTCAGGCCGAGGTCATGCTCGAGGATGTCGAGCTCGTGGCGGCCACCCGGGGCCCGGGACTCGTGGGCGCCCTTCTTGTAGGTCTCTCCACGGCGAAGGCGCTTGCAGGGGCAAGGAAGCTGCCGTTTGCCCCGATCGACCATCTGCAGGGCCATGTCGCAGCCAACTTCCTGCGCCCGGAGCTGGGCGACGGGGCGCTGGAAGCCTTCGAGCCGCCCTTTCTCTGTCTGATTGCGAGCGGTGGTCACACGCTCCTCGCACACGTGCGCGAGCACGAGGGTTTCGAGACGCTCGGCCGTACGCTCGACGACGCCGCGGGGGAGGCGTTCGACAAGGGAGCCAGGATGCTAGGGCTCGGCTTTCCAGGAGGACCGGCGCTGGAGCGGCTCGCCGCACAGGGCGATCGCAACGCGTTCGAGTTCCCGGCCTCGGGCGCGCGCTCGCGTGGTGGCAAGGGCGCGGCGCGCCCATTTGGGCGTAGCCTCGACTTCTCGTTTGCCGGGCTGAAGACTTCTCTGCTCTACCGGCTTCGGGAGCTTTCCCCGCGGCAGGTGCGCGAGTGCGCGGCCGACCTGGCTGCGTCCTACCAGGCGGCGATCGTAGACCACCTGATGTTGCGCTCCGAACAGGCGCTCGAGATCAGCGGCCTGGATCGTCTCGCCGTCGGGGGGGGAGTCGCGGCCAACGGCGATCTGCGCCGGCGCTTGGAGCGTCTCGGCGTGACGGTGCACATACCGTCCAAGGCGTTGTGCACCGATAACGCGGCGATGATCGCCTCGGCGGCGCGCTTCGCCACGCCGCTGGCCTATCCCGAGTATCTCGGGCTGGACGCCTACGCTACGGGTGAACGCCCTCGATGAGATCGGTCGCCCTCTGATGAGATCGATCGCACACCGATGAGATCGGTGACGCTCTATTCCAAGCCGGACTGTCATCTCTGCACGGATGCCCGTGAGGTGATGCTGAGGGTCCAGGCCGACGTCCCGTTCGCTCTGTCCGAGCTCGACATCACGACCGACGAGGTGTTGCACAGGGCGTATTTCGATCGGATCCCGGTGGTGGAGATCGACGGCGAGCAGCTGTTCGAGTACTTCGTCGACGAGGACCTCTTCAGGGAGCGCTTGCGGGCCATCGTTTAGAGTCACGTCGGTGGCTTACAACGACCTGATCAGCACCGTGGACGGGGCCCACGACGGAGAGGCGCCGCTGGGCGAGCGTCTTTCGCTGGGGGTGGCCGCGCGGCTGTCGCGCTACCTGCAGGTGCTCACCCAGGCGAAGAAGATGGGCAAGGAGACGATCTCCTCACAGGAGCTGTCCGACTACACCCACGTCAACTCCACTCAGATAAGGCGCGACCTGTCCGGCTTCGGGAAGTTCGGGAAGCGCGGGGTCGGCTACAACGTCGAGTCGCTCGTCTCTCAGATCCGCAAGATCCTGAGGACGGCCGGTCAGCACAACATCGCGCTGCTCGGCGCCGGACACCTTGGCAAGGCGATCGCTTCGTCGGACATCTTCGCCGACCATGGGTTCCGGGTTGTGGCGATCTTCGACGTGGATCCGGCGAAGGTGGGAACGAATGTTGGCAGCCAGGTGGTGAGGCACACCAGCGAGCTGCCGCGGGTCGTCGAGGAAGAGGACATCGTGGTCGGCGTTCTGGCGGTGCCCACGGCCGCCGCGCAGGGCCTGGCCGACGAGCTCGTGGCGGCGGGCGTGAAGATCATCTTCAACTACTCCGAGTCGCTGCTCGACGTACCCCCGGAGGTGACCGTGCACACATCGAGCCCGGCGGTCGATCTTCTGTACGCGCTGTACTTTTATCTGACCTGATTCCCACCACGTCGCCGAGCTCGCCTCTGCTTTGCCGGGGGTCGGCGTCCTAAGCTGGGCTTCGAGCACCCGCGCTTCCGAGAAGACTGCATGCCATGAAAGATCTCGATCTAGACAAGGCGGAGGAGACCTTTGCCCAGGCGGTCGACATGACCGTTGGCCTGGAGGAGGAGTTCGCGATCCTCGAGCCGGCTACGCTCGACCTGGTCTCGCGCTTCGAGGAGCTGCGCGACCTGGCGCTGGAGCGCGACGTGGTCCTCGGTGAGTCGATCACGGGCGAGCTGATCTCCTCCGAGATCGAGATCGTCTCCGGACGCGGCACGAGCCTCTCGGATGCGCTGGCGCGCCAGCGCGAGCGGCGCCGGCGGCTGTTTGCGCTCGTGGAAGGCGAGGGCGCGGCGCTCGGGGCCACGGGAACGCATCCTTGGGCCGACTATCGCGAGCAGCCGATCATCGACACCGAGCACTACAGGCGAGTCGAGCAGGGCCTGAAGTACGTCGCCTGGCGAAACAACACCTTCAGCTTGCACGCGCACGTCGGCATGCGCGACATCGATCGTGCCGTGCGCGTGTGCGATCGGCTGCGAGGTGTGCTGCCGCTGCTGCTGGCGGTGTCCGCGAACTCGCCCTATCTCGACGGCCGCGACTCGGGCCTGCATTCGGCCCGCACTCAGAGCTTCACGAGGAGCTTTCCGCGCTGCGGTGTGCCCGACGCGTTCGGCGGATGGCAGGCATATCGCGAGTACATAGAGCTGTTGATGCGCGCCAACTCGATAGTCGAATTCACGCAGGTCTGGTGGTCGGTCAGACCTCACTTCGCCTTCGGCACCGTGGAGGTGAGGATCTGCGACGCTCAGAGCAGCGCGAGCGAGTCCGAGGCGCTTGCGAGTCTGATCGTGGCGTGCGTGGCTCAGGCGGCGCGCGACATCGACGAGGGGATTCCGTGCTCCGACCCGCCGCCAAGGCTCATCGAGGAGAACATGTGGCGAGCCATCCGCTTCGGATTGGATGGCAACATGATCGACCTGGAAAGCGGCGTCGAGTATCCGTCCGCGGCGATCGTCGAGCGCCTCGCGGCCTGGACGGAGCCGGTTCGCGCCGAGATCGGGATCGACCTCGTATTTCCCAATCGCAACGGCGCTCAGCGCCAGCGCGCGATGATCGAGGCGGGGCTCTCACCTGAAGACGTGTACGCCGCCTGCGTGCGCGAGACGCGACAGACATATGCCCAGGAGGTGACGGTTTGACCGAGACACAGGCACAGCCAAGCGACGATGAGATGCGGGCCGCGTACGAAGCTGAGCTGAACCGCATCACGAGCACCGAGATGATCCTGCAGACCGTCGTGTCGCTCGTGAACATCGGCGGCCGCCGCTTGGGATTGGTGGGCGGTCCCGATGCCCCTCGTGACCTCGATCAGGTAGCCGACGCGATCGACGGCGCGCGTGCGCTGATTCCGATCCTGGAGCGGCGCATGTCCCACGAAGTGGGGCCGTTGCGTGATGCGATCGCGCAGTTGCAGATGGCCTATGCGCGCGAGGCGCGCGCCAAGCCGTCCGAGAAGCCGCCCGAGAAGCCGCCCGAGAAGCCGCCCGAGAAGACTGGCGAGGAACCAGCAGAGGCGTCCGCAACCGAGGCGGCAAAGGGCCCCGGGGCGGCCGAGTCGAGCGGACGGCTGTGGGTGCCCGGCCGCTGAGCGGCGTCCAGCCGACTCTGCGCCGCTGCGCACGATAGACTGCGCGCGCCTTTACGCGGGGAAAGGAGCGCTCACGGTGAGCGCCCCCGGGGAGGTACGCGCGAATCGATCTGCCTCGCGCGGCACAGCAACCAGACCGCGGAGGATTTCTGTTGAGCAGCTTTCTGACGAACCATGGGGTCGTCGTCGCCCTTGTATGCGCCGCCTGCGCCGTCATCTACGGCGTGGTGACCACACGTGCATTGCTGGCGCTCTCGCCGGGCAACGAGCGGATGCAAAGCATCTCGCTGGCCGTACAGCAGGGCGCGAGGGCCTATCTGAACCGTCAGTACACGACGATCGCGCTCGTCGGTGTGGTGCTGTTCGTGGTCTTGATCTTCGTGCAGAACATCGCTGTTGCCTGCGGCTTTGCGATCGGCGGGATCTTGTCGGGCTCGGCCGGCTACATCGGCATGAACGTGTCGGTACGCGCCAACGCGCGTGTCGCCGAGGCCGCCAGGGGCGGCATCTCGCCGGCTTTGAGGGTCGCCTTCCAGGGCGGCGCGATCACGGGCATGCTCGTCGCGGGCCTCGCCCTGCTGGGCCTGGCCGGCTACTACGGCCTGCTTACCGCCGTGTTCAACGACAGCCAGAAAACGGCGGTTGTCGCGCTCATCGGGCTCGGCTTCGGCGGCTCTCTCATATCCGTGTTCGCGAGGCTCGGCGGCGGCATCTTCACGAAGGCCGCCGACGTCGGCGCCGACATCGTTGGCAAGATCGAGGCGGGCATCCCCGAGGATGATCCCCGCAACCCGGCCGTGATCGCCGACAACGTCGGCGACAACGTCGGCGACTGCGCGGGCATGGCCGCCGACCTGTTCGAGACCTATGCCGTCACCGCGGTCGCGGTGATGCTTCTCGGGGTCCTGACATTCCACGAGGCTACGAAGGTCGTCATGTACCCGCTGATTCTCGGCGGCGTGGCCGTCGTCGCGTCGATCATCGGCACGTTCGCGGTCCGCTCGCGCGCCGGCAACGTCACGCGCGCCCTCTACCAGGGTCTGATCCTCTCGGGCGCGCTTGCGGCGGCGGCGTTCGCGCCGGTCACCTATTGGCTGATGCGCGGGCTCACGTTCAGCCAGGTCGGCAACGTCGTAAACCCGCCGTCCTGGGGCAAGTTCTACCTGTGCGCGCTGATCGGGATCGGCGTGACCGCGCTTCTGTTCATCATCACCGACTACTACACCTCCACGCGCTTCTCGCCGGTGAAGAAGACCGCGAAGGCCTCTGTGACGGGGCATGCGACCAACATCATCCAGGGCTTCGGCTCGGGTCTGCAGGCCACCGCGCTGCCGGCGCTCGTGCTCGTGTTCGGCATCTTCGGCGCCTGGAAGCTCGCGGGCGGCGGCACGACCGGCATCTATGGTGTGGGCGTGGCCGTGATGGGCCAGCTGTCGCTGACCGGCCTGATCGTCGCGCTTGACGCTTTCGGACCGATCACCGACAACGCCGGCGGCATCGCCGAGATGGCCGAGCTGCCCGAGGAGGTCCGCAACGTGACCGATCCGCTCGACGCAGTGGGCAACACGACCAAGGCCGTCACCAAGGGCTATGCGATCGGCTCGGCTGTGCTGGCCGCGGTCGTGCTGTTCGCCGGATTCCGCCAGGAACTCGCGGACAGGAGCCATCACTCGATCGAATCGTTGACCTTCGGCATCAATGAGCCGCCGGTCCTGATCGGCCTGCTGCTCGGCGGTCTGATGGTGTGCCTGTTCGCGTCGCTGTCGATCGAGGCGGTCGGTCGTGCCGGGGGCGCGGTGGTCGAGGAGGTGCGGCGCCAGTTCCGCGAGCACCCCGGAATCATGGAGGGCACCGAAGAGCCCGACTATGCGACCTGTGTGGACATCGTCACGAAGACCGCGCAGCGCGAGATGATCCTGCCGTCGCTTTTGCCGATCGGGCTGCCCGTGATCGTGGGCCTCATCGACCAGAAGGCGCTCGGCGGCCTGCTCATCGGCGTGATCGTCGTGGGCTTCTTCTTCGCGGTGCTGATGACCGCCGGCGGCGGTGCATGGGACAACGCCAAGAAGCTGATCGAGGACGGGGCGTTCGGCGGCAAGGGCTCGGAGGCTCACGCCGCTTCGGTTACCGGTGACACGGTGGGCGATCCCTTCAAGGACACGGCCGGGCCGGCGATCAACCCGATGATCAAGGTCGCCAACATCGTCGCCATCCTCATCATCCCGCTGATCACCTGAGATGTGCCTAAGCTCATCGCAGAGATGAGCGGCAGGCATGTTCACAGAGCTGGTACGGCGGCGTTGTCGCTTGCGATGGTCGCGATCGGCGTTGGGCTGGCGGTCGAGGCGATCGCCGGCGCCGGCGGGGTCGTGTCCATTCGCCTGCTGCTCGGCTTGATGTTCGTCGCGGCCGGAGTGGGACGCCTCTATCTGGAGATCAGACGGGGTCGAAGCGCATGAGCACTCCTGAGCGTCCACCGGCCGGCGGGGACGGCACGAACGGGCACGCGCCCCGCGCGCGCGGTCAGGATCTCGCGCTGGGCGCCCGCAGCACGCTGCGGCACAGCCTCGGCTCGCCGATCCTGTTCGCCGTCGTGTACACGTCACTGGCAAGCGCCGTGTTCTTCTCGATCGGGGTCGTAGCCGACCACGCGCTCGGGCTCACGCCGGTCGTGTTCCTAATCGCCGCAGTCATGTTCGGCGTGACCGCGATGACCTACGTCGAGGGCGCCTCCCTGCACCAGGAGCCGGGCGGCTCGACCGTGTTCGCCCGTTACGCCTTCAACGAGCTCGTCAGCTTCATCGCGGGCTGGGCGATGCTGCTCGACTACGTCATCCTGATCGCTGTCACGGCGTTTGCGGCGACTCAGTACCTGAGCGTGTTCTGGGCGCCACTGGGCCATTACCTGGAGGCGCTGCTGCTGGCCATGGCGATCGTCGCGTTCGTCGTGTTCGCGAACGTTCGTGGGTTCAACTGGCGGCGCGAATACCGCATAGGCATGATCGTCGTTGGCGCCCTGGTGCTCGAGCTCGTGGCGATCGTGATCGGGCTGATCATGTTCTACAGCCCCGGCAAGATCGTCTCGCACATCCATCTCGGCACGACGCCGACCTGGGCCGGCCTGATATTCGCGCTCACGATCACGACGATCGCGTTCACAAGCGTCGAGTCCGCCTCGGGCTTGGCCGGCGAGGTGAGGGCCGGCCGAGGGTCGCTGCGACGGCTGATCGCGAGCGGCACGGCGACCGTGATGATCGCCTATGTCGGAGTCGCTGTCGTGGCGGTCACCGCGCTGCCGTTGCCGGGCGTGCACGGAGGTGGGCACAAGTTCTCCGATGCCCCGGTGGTGGACATCCTCCGGCAGATGCACCCGCACTGGCTGTCCCAGACGCTTGTATACGTAATCGGAGCGGTGGCGGCCGGCACACTGATCGCGGCCGCCGACTCGGCGATGCTGGGACTGTCGAGGCTCGCGTATTCGCTGTCGACCAACCGCCAGATCCCGAGTGGCTTGGGGCGCTTGCACCCCAAGCGCTCCACCCCGTACGTGCTGATCCTGATATCCGGCCTCATCGCGGCGGCCCTGATCGTCCCCGAGAGCCTCGACTTTTTGATCGGCATCTACGCGTTCGGGGCGATGCTGGCCTTCACGATCGCCCATCTGTCGGTCGTGAAGATGCGCTACAGCGAGCCCCGCAGCGACCGCCCGTATCGCGGGCCGTTCTCGATGCGGCTGCGTGGCGGTGAGCTGCCGATGCTCGCCGTGTTCGGCGCCGTCGCGTCCTCGATGGGTTGGGTTGCCACCATGGTGGTGCACGAGCCGGCCCGCTATGTGGGGCTGGGGTGGATGGCGGCCGGGATCGTGCTGTATGTCGTCTACCGGCGAGCCGACGAGACATCTCTGTTCAAGCGCGTGACGGTACCCGCGGCGGCGCTGCGCGCCGAGCAGGTTCCAGAGCGCGAGTACGGCTCGATCCTCGTGCCCCTGTTCGGGACTCGCCTGGATGAGGACATCGTCCAGACAGCCGCCCTGCTCGCCGCCGGCGAGCCGGCCGATCAGGCCGAGATCGATCGCTCGACGATCGAGGCGGTTTGGATCTTCGAGATACCGATGTCCCTGCCCTTGGATGCGCGCCTTCCGGAGGAGCAGCTGGGGCGCGCACGCAAGGCGCTCGCCAGGGCGAAGGTCGTGGGGGAGGAGTACGCGGGTGTGCAGGTCGCCACGGCGACGATACGCGCGCGCAGGGCGGGACAGGCCATCCTCGAGGAGGCCCGCCGGCGCGGTGTCGAAGCCATCGTCTTAGGGGCCGAGGAGCCATCCCGAGTCCGCGGCGGCGCTCGTTTCGGCGGGCGGGGCGGGCCGCTCGAGAACTTTGTCGGCGAGGTCACAAAGTATGTCGTTCGCAAGGCGAGCTGCCGCGTGATCGTCACAGCTCCCGCGGCACGCGACTTCCAGCCTCTTGGGGCCGAGGATGGTGCGCCACGGGGCGGCTCAGGCGCGCAAGCCACGGCGCCTGTCGCCGGACGAGACATCGTCTAATCTCAGCTGCAATGTTCATCGTCATCGTTGGAGCCGGGCGGGTCGGCTCGGCAATCGCCAGGTCGGCTCTCGCGGCGGGCCACGAAGTATCGGTGCTCGATGAGGACCCCCTCTCCGATGAGCGGCTCTCCGCCGGGCAGAGCCGCAGCTGGGAGGAGATGGACGGACAGTTCACGCTTGGGACCGCCCTTGAGATAGACGTGCTCATCGAGGCGGGGATCGAGCGTGCCGATGTGTTCATCGCCTCGACCGACGGCGACAACACGAACCTGATCATCGCCCAGATCGCGCAGCGGCGGTTCGGCGTTCCGAAGGTTCTGGTGCGAGTGATGGATCCGGCCCGCGCGGCCTGGTATGAAGAGCAGGGTCTGCACACGATCTCGCCGACCCGCCATGCGATCGAGATGTTCGAAAGCGCGCTGGCAGCCGAGCCCGCCTAGATCGACGATGTTGGAGCTCAAATCATGTACGTGATAATCGTCGGCGCGGGCAAGGTCGGCCGCAGCCTCGCGCGCGAGCTGATCGCCAAGGGCAACGAGCTCACCCTGATCGAGTCCTCGCGGCCACGCTACCTCGCGATCGAGGAAGAGTTCGAGCACGCGATCCAGTACGGCGATGCGACCGAGCTGTGGGTGCTGGAGCGCGCCGGAGTACAGCGCGCGGACCTCGTGATCGCGGTGACGGGCGATGACGAGGACAACATGCTCGTCTGTCAGGTCGCCAAGGAGAAGTATCTCTGCGAGCGGATCATCGCGCGTGTCAACAACCCCCGCAACTACGACCATTTCAAGCTGCTCGGCATCCAGCCGGCCGTGTCCGCCACCGACCTGATCCTGCGCCTGATCGAGCACGAGGTGCCGCGCTACGGCCTCGTCCACCTGCTCGCCCTCGAAGAGGAGCGCCTGGAGATCATCGAGCTCGAGGTCAGCTCCGACGCGCCGGTCGTCGGCCAGAGCGTGTCGAGCATCTCGCTGCCCGAAGGCAGCCTGATCATCTCGGTCCTGCGCGGCGGCTTGGGCTTCGTCCCCAAGGCCGACACCGTCATCGAAGCCGGCGACGAGGTCCTGCTCGTCCTGGATCCGGGCCTCGAGCCCGCTATAACCGCCTTCTTCGCGCCGAACGGGAGCCGGGCCGGGGCATGACCCGCGGGTCACGCCCCGGTTTCGGCTGACTCTGGGGATGCTGCCAGTGGCGTATCAAGAGGGTCAGGGAGAGCACGTAGGCGGCGCATTCTGTTGTTTCGTCCCGCCCAGGTGTCCGTGAGGCTATGGCAGTTGGCGCAGAGGATTTGAAGGTTCGCAAGCCGGTTGTCATGCCGGTCGCCGTTGATGTGATGTAGGGCCAGCGGTATAGGTTGGCCTTGCCATTCCGTGAGGCCGCACGACTCGCAATGGCGTGCCTTGATACCAGCATCGAATAGGCGGCGCTTGAGATGGCCGCGGTTTCGTCGGGGTCCGGCAACGAGCAACTGATCGAGGGGCGCTCGCGCTGGTCGGGCGACAATCACGCCGCGCCGGATCGCGTCGTGCCAGCTTCGCATGTTGAAGCCAAAACGGCTGCTACACGCCCGCACACTATGTCCTTCGTCGTAGAAGCGGCGGATCTCACGCCAGTCGTAGCGGCTGCCGCATCGAGTGTCGATGTCCTCCCCAAGTCGAGCCGCATGATAGGTGATCGTTGAGCGAGCGAGTCCGAGCGTCTCCGCGACTTCGGCGCGTGTCTTGCCAGCCGCGAGCAACTTGCGGACACGTTCTTTCGCACGTCAACTGCCGCCACCGGCCCAGTATGAGCTCGTGTGCAATCTTCACCTTCGCCTGGTTCATGTCGGGCGCGGCGCAAGAGCTCAACGTGGTAGCCGACGGTCGATTGTGCGACGCCAAGGTGATGGGCGATCTCATTCATACTGAGCCCAGCGTTCCATAAGCTCGGCTACGGCAACACGGATCTCTGACACGAACATATGTTCCCGGAGAGGCCGGACGGACTATTGTCAGCGTGGCCGTCGGTCGCGCAGCAGTAGCGACCGGGTCGCTCGACTAGGGACTATTCTTCAAGGCCTCATTCCGGGATGGTGTAATTGGCAACACGCGACACTCTGGATGTCGAGTCCAAGGTTCGAGTCCTTGTCCCGGAGTCAACCCCGTTCGGGTCTTGGATCTCTCACCTATGCCACCGCGTGCAGTGCCCAGTCTTGGTAGAGGGCGTGGTAGCGGCCTTCGAGGGCGATCAGCTCGTCGTGGGTGCCCTGCTCGGCGATGCGACCGTGCTCGAGCACGACGATCCGGCCGGCCTGCCTGATCGTGGAGAGGCGGTGGGCGATCACGATCGCCGTGCGGCCCGCCAGCAGACGACGCAGGCCGGCCTCGATGCGGCCCTCGGTGTGAAGGTCGACGTTGGAGGTCGCCTCGTCGAGGATCAAGACGCGCGGGTCGGCGATGAGGGCGCGGGCGAAGGCGATCAGCTGGCGCTGGCCGGCCGAGAGCTGGGCGCCGCGCTCGCCGACCTCGGTCTCGTAGCCGTGCTCGAGCTCTGAGATGAACGTGTCGACGCCGACCGCCGCCGCTGCGGCCTCGATCTCCTCGCGTCTGGAGTCGGGCCTGCCGAACGCGATGTTCTCGCCGATCGTCCCGGAGAACAAGAACGCCTCCTGAGGGACGATCCCCATCTGTGAGCGCAGCGAGCTGCTCGCCACGTCGCGCAGATCGTGCCCGTCGATCGAGACGCGCCCCTCGGTGGGGTCGTAGAAGCGCGCCGCGAGCTTTGCCATCGTGGACTTGCCGGCGCCCGTCGCTCCCACCAGGGCCACCGTCTGGCCGGGGGGGATGTGCAGATCGATGCCCTCCAGCGCCAGCACCTCGGCTGGACCAGCGCCGTCCTGCCCATGGCGCCTGTAGGCGAATGACACGTCCTCGAAGCTCACCTCGCCGCGGATGCGCGGGAGCTCGATCGCGTCGGGGCGGTCAGTGAGATCGGGCTTGACGTCGAGCAGTTGGAAGATCTTCTCCAAGGCGGCCATTCCGGATTGGTAGGTCGCGTACAGCTGCGAGAGTTGCTGGATCGGGTCGAACAGGTAGGAGAGGGTCAGCACGAAGGCGACCACGGTGCCGGCCGTGATGTGCCCGCCGATCGCCTGATAGCCGCCGTACAGCACGATCAGGGCAAGCGCCACCCCGGAGAGCATTTCGACCGCAGGGAAGTAGTTGGCGTTCAGATGCACGGTGCGCATGTTGGCCTCGCGGTTTTCCTCGTTGAGCTGAGCGAACTGCTCTTCGTGCCGTGGCTCCTGGCCGAACGTGCGCACGACCCTGATCCCCGACAGGGTCTCCTGCAGGTAGGCGGTTATCGCCCCGATCGTCTCACGGGTACGGCGGAAAGCCCCCGCGGAGACGATCCGGAACCATAGGCTCCCGGCCGCCACGAACGGAACGATGCAGAACGTCAGCAGCGCCAGCTTCACGTCCAGATAGAGCAGCACCCCGATCGCTCCGACGAGGGTGAGTCCGGACTGCACGAGCGTCACGACCGAGTCGGTCACGAGGCTGTCGAGCGCCTCGACGTCGTTTGTGATCCGGGAGATGAGCACGCCCGCGGGACGGCTCTCGTAGAAGCCGATCGGCAGGGTCTGGAGGTGCGTGAAGATGCGTATGCGCAGATCGGCGAGCGCTCGCTGGCCGACCCATCCGATGAGATAGGTCTGCAGGTACGTCAACAGCCACACGAGCAGCGCGTCGGCGAGGAACAGCACCACGACGAGCACGAGCGTGTGAGTGTCGTGGTGTCCGATCCCCTGGTCGATCGCCTGCTTGGCGAGCAGGGGCGGCGCCAACGATGCCGCCGTGCCGAGCAGCAGCGCCGCAAGCGCCAGCGCGGCCCGGTTGCGATAGGGCAGTACGAGGGCGAACAGTCCGCGCAGGTTGCGCGCGCGCGTTTCCTTGCCGGCGCGCTCTCCGGTCCACTGCGCTCCCATTAAGCCGCGTCCGCCGCCGTGGTGGCCGCCTCCGCCGCCGGCCCCTCTGCCGCCGAAGCTCGTCACAGCCCGCTCACCTCGCGCTCGCGTGTCTCGGTCGTCATGAACACGCTCTCCGGTAGGCCCTTCTCGACGATTTCGCGGTACAGCGCGGAGACCTCGAGCAATTCGTGGTGATCGCCGTGGGCGACGATCCGCCCATGGTCGAGCACCGCGATCTCATCGGCCAGCGCGATCGTCGACAGCCTGTGGGCGATCACGAACGTCGTGCGTCCCGCCATCGCCTCGGCGAGCGCGAGCTTGATCGATTGCTCGGTGGAGGCGTCGACAGAGGAGGTGGCGTCGTCGAGGATCAGCACGCGCGGGTTGGCCAGCAGAGCACGCGCTATCGCGATGCGCTGGCGCTGCCCGCCTGAAAGCGTGAGGCCGCGCTCGCCCACGCGCGTGTCGTAGCCCCGAGGAAGGCGCTCCACGAACTCGTGCGCCTGCGCGCGGCGCGCGGCCAGCTCGACCTCCTCGCGCCTGGCGCCGGGGCGGGCATAGGCGATGTTCTCGGCCACCGTCGCCGAGAACAGGAAGGGATCGTCGCTGACAACCGCGATCGCCGAGCGCAGCGAGCGCACGCTCACATCGCGCACGTCGACGCCGTCGAGCAGCACCTGCCCCTCGCTCGCGTCGTACAGCCTGGAGATCAGCGACACGAGACTCGTCTTGCCGGAGCCGGTCGCGCCGACCAGCGCGATCGTGCGCCCGGCGGGCACGTCGAGATTGACGTCGCTGAGCACCGCTCGCGGGCGAGCGGCGCCTAGGTGGCCGTTGCTCGAGGCGATCGCAGCGAGCTCGTGATCGCTGTCGTAGCGAAGCGTCACGTTGCGCAGCTGCACATGACCCGAGCCCGCGGGGAGGTCGGGCGCACCGGGCGGCTCGGTGAGGCGAGGCCGGCGGTCGATCAGCTGGAAGATGCGCGCGCCGGAGGCGGTGGCGCGCTGAGCGAGGTTGAGCGTCATCCCGAGCGAGCGGGTCGGCCCGACGAGCATGTTCAGATAGAAGTAGAAGGCGCTGAACTGGCCGAGGGAGAGGTGGGAATGAATGACGCGTTGCCCGCCGATCAGGAGCACCGCGGTGAGACCGAGCTGCGGCAAAAAGCCGATCATCGGGTTGTATTTCGCCTCGATGCGGGTGGCCACCATCGCCTGCTTGAAGACACGCGCGACGCTGTCCGAGAAGCGCTCGAGCTGGCGCGGCTCGCGCGCGAACGACTTCACGACGCGCACGCCCGAGATGTTCTCCTCGGCGTCCGCCGTCAGCTCGGCGATGCGCTGCTGCGTCTCCTGGATCGCCGGCCTTGCTCGACGGCCGTAGCGGTGTGAGATGAGGACCACGAACGGCACGGGCGCCAGCGCGATCAGGCCGAGGCTGGGGTTGATCACGATCATCGCCACCCCGGCGAGCAGGATCGTGAGGACGAACTGCAGGATGAACACGAGCCCATAGCCGAGGAAGAAGCGCACGGCCGCGAGATCGACGGTGGTGCGCGACATCAGCTGTCCCGTCTGCTGGCGGTCGAAGAAGCCGAGCTCGAGGCTCTGCAGGTGGCGGTAGAGCATTTCGCGCAGGTCGTACTCGATCCCGAGCGAGACCTGACCGGCGACGATCCGCCGCCAGTAGGTCAGCCCCCAGCGCACGAGCGCGGCGGCGAGGATCGCGAGCGCCAGCACGAGCAGCTTGTCGCGATCTCCTTCGCGCAGGGCGAGCTGGTGGCGCTGGGCATGGGCGACGCCTTTGCCGATCGCTTCGACGGCGGCGCCGGTCAATCCGGGGAGCAGCACGGTCATCGTCATCGCGAGGCTCGCCAGGACCCAGGAGATCGTAAGCCCCCGCTTATAGGGGCGCAGGAAGCCGAGCAGTCGCGAGAAGGTCCTCATCGCCGAGCACCGCTTCCCTGGGGGGACGGCGCCGGATGCTGCTCGTAGGGATCTACCAAACTCATAGTTGTTTAGTCAACGATTATTGCAGTCGATTCGGTTGGTGCACTGCGACTACGCTCTGCCGGTGCCATCTCAACCGCTCACGCCCCCGGCTCCAGGTCACCCTCGCGCGGGGCTATGCGACACGTGCAGACACCAGCAGCTGGTACCAAACACGCGCGGCTCGGTCTTCTCGCTTTGCAGACGCTCGCGAGACGATCCAGCTTATCCACGCTATCCACGCCTGCCGGTGCTGCGCTGCGAAGGCTATGAGCGCGCCGGGGCGCTCATAGCGTGACGCGCCAACGTTCAGCCGCCGATGCTCGGCGGCTGAAGCAGAAGCACGGCGCTGCCAGACTGCTGCTGGGGGATCAGGGTCGAGTCGTAGAGGAGCTTGCCGGTGATCTGGTCGACCAGTTTGGCTTCGGGGGTGGCGTCGACGGTTGTGACCGTGGGCGCGGCGCTCGACAGCGTCGCGCCCAGAGGCTTGGACAGCTCGGCTTCGATGTCCTGGGGACGGAAGAGCAGCACGCGGCTGGGCGCCTTCGAAGTCGTCGAGGAGCCAGAGCCCGCTTCGGATGAGGAGGATGGCGAGGAGGACGAAGTCGCGGACGACGAAGACGAGGAGCTCCCCGACTGAGATGCGCCCGCCGGCTTCGCGGCCCCGCCGGCGCCCTTCGAGCCGGTCGAGCTCTTTGACTTTGAGCTTGCCGGGGGCGGCGGCGGGAACGTCACTATCACCTGACTTGCGCCGCCTATGTAGTGGAATGTGTAGAGCGCCAGCTCGAGCGCCTCGCGCCTGACGAGCAGGCCGCGCTGCAGCGACGCCTTGCCTGGAATCGAGCAGTTGGGGCCTTCGCCGCACAGCTGGTAGAAGACGCCGTCTTCGGGCAGCGCGGCCGGCTGCGAGCCGGACGTGCGCAGCGCCACGACGACCGGCTGGCCGGCGATCGCCTGCGGGCCGCCGGTGACGTTGACCAGCTGGTGGCCCGGCGCGCGCGTGTACTCGGGCGCCACATGCGCGGCGATCTGCTCGGCCGGATCGCCTCCGCTGCCCGACGGTCCCCACCGTGCCCACGAGGGCCCCGGCTTGGCCGCCGGACGAAGCGAGAGCGATACGCTCAGCGCGATTGCCGCCACTCCCAGCGTTCCGAGCGCCCCGAGCATGAACTGGAAGCGGGGCGTGTGTGGCGAGAAGCTCGGCGCGTTCGTGCGCGCGGGTGGCGAGGCGGTAGCGACCGCGACCGGCTCCGGCACATTGCCCCCGTCGCGATCTGAGGCGGGCTCACCCGGCGGGAGAGCGCGAAACTCATCGGCCGGCTTGAGCGCGGCCGGATCGAACCGTGGGCGCGTGCCGGCGGGATCGGGCGGACGCAGGCGGGGGTCGGGGCGCTCGCTCACAGCTTCGGCCAGATCGTCTCGTCGTTGACGTCGATGCTCGGCGCCTGCAGCTGTGCGGCGTCGAGCACTTCGACGACCTCGTCGCCGTGCAGCTCGCGCCTGTTGACGAGCGTCTCTGCGATATGGAGGACCTGCTCGCGGTTGTGCCGGATCAGGCAGACGGCGGTGATGTAGGCCTGGCCGAGGATCTGGGCGGCGGCGGCGCGCTTGGCCGGGTCGCCGAGGATGGCGGCGATCGCGTCGCCCTGCTCGCGCGCGCCGCGAGCCCTGTTCATGATCTGAAGGCCGATCCGTTCGAAGCGCTTCATCACGCGCTCCTCCTCCTCGCGGCGCTCATCCTCGGTCTCGAACAGCCGCCCGTTCAGGTCGATCGGCTCGGGGCCCATGCCGCACATCCCGACCATCCAGGCGGCGCGCGTGGTGGCGCTCTGCACATCGCCGCCGACGCCGGTGGAGTTCTCGCCGTAGAAGACGTGCTCGGCGGCCATCGCGCCGAGGGTCCACACGAGCTTGCCGACCTCCTCGTGGCGCCAGGAGGAGAAGCGCTCCTCGCGCTCGATCGCCTGGTGGTGGCCGAGCGAGCCGCCGCGCTTGCGGATCGATAGGCGCGTGGAGAGCACGTCCTGCATGTAGACGTGCGAAGCCACCGCGTGGCCGGCCTCGTGTATTGCCACGGCCTTGGTCTCCTCGGGCACGTAGTCGATGCCCTGGGCGGTGCCCGACTCGATCGTGGTCATCGCCTCGACGATGTCCTTCCACTCGAACTCGTTGCGCGCGTCGGAGTGAGCCAGCGTCAGCGCCATCGAGCAGACCTGCTCGATCATCGCCGGGGAGTATCCGTGCGTGATGCGCGCGAGCTCGTCGCGGCGCTTGTCGGTGTCGAGGTCGGGATCGTGGGAGACCTTCTCCAGGTACAGGTCGAAGATGTCGCGGCGATCGTCCTTGGTGGGAGTGCGAAACCAGATGTGCCTGCCCATGCGCCCCGGACGGATGAGCGCCGGATCGAGGCGGTCGATCGGCACGTTGGTGGCGCCGATGAAGTAGATCTGCTCGGGACGGGGCTTGGGTGGCCGCAGGCGCAGGCTGCGATCGCCGAGCTTGCGCGGCACGATGTAGGTGGCGTCGAGCAGCGTATTGACGCGGTTGGACCAGAACTTCTTGCTCGCCGCGGGCTCGTCGACGCCGTCCATCTGCACGAGCAGCTGGTTGAGCGCCATCCCGCCCATGCCCATTCCCATGCCTCCGGGGAACATGACGTTGGCGATCCCCTGGCCGACGCGTTGCACGAGCGGCGGATACACCGGCGGGCGCGACGGTGCGCGCATCGCGAACAGCTTCTCGCGCCATGCCCGCGTCTCGAGGATCAGATCGCCGGTCGCCGTGAGCGCTCCGTGCGGGCCGTGGAAGGCGAGATCATGGAAGGACTCGACCCCTGACTCCACGGCGCCGGACGGCGTCATGGCGCCCCCGGTGGGGTCGCCGCCGCCCAGTGCCGCGCGGCGCATGCCGACGGCGTCGATCTCGTCGATGAAGACGATGCACTGGCCGCCCCACTTGCGTGCGAGCTTGCGTGCCTTGCGGATCAGGGCGAGCACGACGATCACGTCGATCCCGATGAACGTGGCGGCGAATCCAGAGCCGGGCATGGTGACGATCGGCGAGTTGAAGCTGGTGGCGATCGCCTTTGACAGCATTGTCTTGCCGGTGCCCGGCGCGCCGATGAACAAGAGGCCGCGCTCGGGCTTGCCGCCGGCACGGCGGAACTCCTCGCCGGACTGCCACAGCGTGATCACGCGCGTGACCTCTTCCTTGGGCTCGCGCTGTCCGCGCACGTCCGATAGGCGAACGCCCCAGTCCGCATCGCCGGGCTCATACCCCTTCATCTGGCGCAGGTTGGCCACGAGCAGCGGACCGAACATGATCACGATGTTGAACAAAAAGAACAGCGGGAAGAGCGCGAGCTGCATGAGCGTGCTGACAGCGAGCAGCGGGTCCTGGCGCAGGCCGCCCTGGACCGTGCTCCACATCGTCGAGATCGAGCCGAACCCGAGCAGCGAGGTGACGCCGAGCCCGATCAGGTAGATGACCAGGCCGATCACGAGCAGGGTGGGGAGCAGGCGCAGGTACTTGCCACGCCAGAACCACACCCGGCGGCGCGCCATCGCGTCGTCGAGCAATTCCTCCCGGTCGGCGCCGAGCAGGCTCGGCCGCGGGATCAGGCGGTGGGCGATCAGGTCGATCAGCCCCCGGAACGCGACGACTCCGACAAGCGTGCCGAGCAGCGCCGCGAGCGTGCTCCAGCCGCCGGTCTTCAGCGCCACGAACAGGGCGGGGCTCGTCATCAGCGCGACGAGCATCGCGACTCTGCTCAGCCGCTTCCACTCGCGCGAGAGGTCGGCGTTGGCGGCGTCCGACTTCGACCGTCGATCCTCGAGGCTCCCCATCCCGTAGAGATTACCCACCGGCGAGCGCAATCCGGGGCACTAGCCTGATGCGTAATGCTGTTCTCGAGATCGCGCCATGCACCCGCCTTCGATCCGGCGCGAGCTCTGCCCGGACGCGAGCGGGCGATGGCGGTCGCAGAGAATCACGTGGTGCTCGGCACGCCGCTGAAGGGTCCATGGCCCGAGGGCGTGCGCGAGGCGGTGTTCGGTATGGGCTGCTTCTGGGGAGCGGAGCGGATCTTCTGGCAGGCGCCGGGCGTGTACAGCACGGCGGTCGGCTACGCGGGCGGGCTCACACCCAACCCGACCTACGAGGAGGCGTGCAGCGGGTTGACCGGCCACGCCGAGGTGGTGCTCGTCGCGTACGACACCGCTCAGACGAGCTTCGAGGAGCTGCTGAGACTCTTCTGGGAGGGCCACGATCCCACGCAGGGCATGCGCCAGGGCAACGACGTCGGCACGCAGTACCGCTCACTGGTGCTCTGCCGCGACGAGGATCAGTGTCGCGCCGCTCAGCTCTCCCGGGATGCCTATCAGCGGGTGCTCTCAGAGCGCGGCTACGGCGAGATCACGACCGAGCTCATCGGTCCCGATCCGGCCCTCCGCTCAGGGCCGACTGGAGCCGCCGATTCCGATGAAGCCGACTCGATCCAGTCTCGCGGGTCCAGCCATCCCTTCTATTACGCCGAGGACCACCACCAGCAGTACTTGGCCAAGAACCCCGGCGGCTATTGCGGCCTGGGAGGCACGGGCGTCAGCTGCCCGGTGGGCGTCGCTTGATCTGTCCGCCCCGATTTGTCGGGTAGCGTCAGGTGGCCCCGACCCGCTCCGGCTCGGCTCCCACAGGAGCCCGCTCGGCGGGCGCCGCCCCAGGCGCGTGAGATGCGACGAAGTCGCGCTGACGCACGAGCGCGAACGCGCACACGGCTCCGACGAAGGCGATCGCGGCGGCTATCTCGGCGATCGTGGTGAACGCTCCGACGAACGCCACGCGAGAGCTGTGGTGGGCAATCGTGCTCGCGGCGATGTCGTGCTGGAAGACGGCGCCGAGCCCGGCGATCCCGGTGGCGATGCCGACCTGGCGGAAGGTGGAGTTGGCGCCTGAGGCCATGCCGCTGCGCGCGTGCGGGACGACTCCTATCGCGGCGGAGGCGAGCGGCGGGTTGATCAGGCCGACGCCGATGCCCTGCAGCACGAAGCCGGGAATCAGCGCGGTCCAGCCGCTCGTGGGAGTGATCGTGCTCATCGCGAACAGGCCGGCGCCGACGAAGAGCAGCCCGACGCCGAGCAGGATCCGGATCGGGACGCGCACGCTGAGCCGCCCGGCGAGCGGGGCGACGAAGAACATGAGCAGGGTGGTCGGCAAGAAGCGGAGCCCGGCCTGCAGCGGCGAATAGTGGAGCACGTTCTGGATGTAGAGGGTCAGGTAGAGGAACATCGCGAACGCCGAGCTCGACAGGGTGAACGCGACGATGTTCGCGCCCGCGAACGCGGGACGGCGGAACAGCGACAGGTCGAGCATCGGGCGCTCCTGGCGCAGCTCGGCGAGGAGGAACAGCGCGAGCAGCACTCCGGCCCCGGCGAGCATGGAGACGATCTCGGTCGAGCCCCATCCCAGGCCGTTGCCGCGCACGAGCGCGAACACGAGTAGGAAGAGGGAGCCCGAGAAGGTCAGCAGCCCCAGCCAATCCACCCCGGTGGCTGCCGGATCGCGCGACTCGCTGACGCGCATAAGCGTCAGCGCTACCGCGACCGCGCCGATAGGGAGGTTGACGAAGAAGATCCACTCCCAGCCGATGGCGGACGTGATCACCCCGCCGATCAAAGGCCCAGCCGCGACCGCGGCTCCGGTGACGGCGCCGAACACTCCGAACGCCGTTCCGCGCTCACGCCCGTGGAAGGCCTGGGCGATTAGGGCGAGCGACGTTGCGAACATGAGCGCTCCGCCGACCCCCTGGACACCGCGCGCCAGGTTGAGCATCAGCGGTGTGGAGGACAGCCCGCACACGGCGGACGACGCGGTGAATACGACCAGCCCGATCGTGAACAGCAGCCGGCGGCCGAACAGGTCGGCGAGCGCGCCTCCGGTCAGCAGGAACGCGGCGAGCGTGAGCGAGTAGGCGTCCACGACCCACTGCAGATCCTGGAAGCTCGAATGCAGCGAGCGCTGGATGTCGGGCAGCGCGACATTCACGACCGTGATGTCGAGCAACAACATGAAGATCGCCACCGAGACGGCGATCAGCGTCCACCACTTGCGCTCCATCAGCCCACTCTAGCCAGGCCGGCGGCAGGCTCGTCGTTGGGCTCGGCCGTGGGGCTGGGCGCGCCGAGATCGCTCGTTCATCGAAACGGCCATCCGCACGAACATCATATGGTACATTTCAAGGGTCAACAATCGCTCCTAAATTGCTTTCCAGCTGCAAATTAGATGGTTTCTGGGATCTTATAGACGGACATTGCAATGGACACAGACAGGACATATCGCAAGACCCATCCATGGATCTCGTTTCGGCTTGACCTGCATGACGCACCCTGGACGTTCTGGAATCACGTCGGAGAAGCGCACTCGAAGTGCCGCCATCTCGCCAGGACCCCGCTTCCACCGGCACTGGCTCGGAGGATGGAGCGGGTCTACCTTGCCAAGGGCGCTCGTGCGAGCGCAGCCATCGAGGGAAATACACTCGGCGAGGAGCAGGCGGTCGCCGCCGTTGAGGGCAGGCTCGAGGTGCCCCAGAGCCAGGAGTATCTGCAGCAGGAGCTTGAAAACGTTATTCGTGCTCTCGCGAGCATCGAAATGGAAGTCCATGACGATGGTCATTTCGAGCTGACGCCCGAGCGGGTGCGCGAATTCAACAGGCAGGTCCTGATCGACCTCGATGTGGATGACCACGTCGTGCCTGGTGAGTTTCGCACCACCGGCATCGGGGTGGGCGCCGTCTACCAAGGAGCGCCGGCCGAGGACTGCGAGCTCCTGGTACAAACAATGTGCGATTGGCTCAATGGACCTGACTTTCGCCGCAACGGCAACGATCATGCCGAGGACTTCTTGCGCGCCTTTCTACGGGCAGCGATGGCCCACGTCTACATCGCCTGGATTCATCCCTTCGGGGACGGCAACGGCCGCACGGCGCGGCTGGTCGAGTTCGGCATACTCACGACGGCCGGCATTCCTTCGGTGGCCGCCCATCTGCTCTCGAATCACTACAACGCGACACGCTCGAACTACTACCGGCAGTTGGAGCGCGCCTCCAAGTCGGGCGGGGACGTGGCGCCCTTCCTCCAGTACGCGGCCGAAGGGTTTGTCGGAGAGCTGCAGCAACAGCTGAACGACGTCCACGCGCTGATCGTGGAGGCCATGTGGACCAACTACGTCCATTCGATGTTTCCCGATCCCACCTTCGCGTCGCGGCGCAGGCGCGACCTTGTGCTGGCGCTGCCGCCAGACAGCTTTGTGCCGAGGGCCGAGATTTCGATGCTCACGCCGCGGCTGGCGGAGGCGTACGCGAACAAGAAGAGTAAGACCGTAACGCGCGATCTGAACGCGCTTACCGAGCTCGAGTTGATCGAGCGCGGGTCGCACGGCATTCGGGCGCGACGCGAGGTCATGCTGTCCTTTCTACCTCGCGTAGCTCCCGGCGGCGAGGATGGCCGGGAGGAGCTGTTTGGAGCTGTCGCTTGAGCAGTTAGCTGTGTCTCACGCACGATGAGGCCGTCGCGCTGGTCGAATCGAGCCGACCCCGGTCAGCGCGGAAGGCGCCCTCGTTATTTCGACCGCGCCGGACAGCGAACGGCCGTGGAGCCGCCGGCCTTGGCGCCGCCGAGGAACGTGAGGTCCACCGCGAAGCGAAAGCCGCCGCGGGGACAGCGTCGGGGCAGGGGGATGCCGGCCGGTTTGTAGCGCAGCGTTTTGTGGTTGACCTGTTCGTTGTAGACGAGGTTTTTGGGTCCCACCACGAGCTGCAGTTCGGTCACCGAGATGTCGGGGCCTTCGCGGAAGGCTTGGACGAGCGGCACGTGGATGTCCAGGCGCCCCCCATACGGCTTGGGGGCTCCAGAGAGCTCGACGGGCAGGACCAGCTGCACGTCGACGCCCGTCTGCACGTACACGTAGAGCGCCAGCGCCGGATGGCCTTCGTGTTCCTCGGTCCTTAAGATCGCGATCTTGGCGGATTCCTGGAAGGCTTCGTGTTTGATCGGGATCGCCCCGATCGCGCTTCCGTAGCCCATGAGCGAGTTGGGCGGACAGCCTGCGAGCCCCTGCAGTTCGAGGGTGGCGATCCGGCACGCGTCGATCCCCAGACCGCTGAGCTGGAAGTTCAGCCCGGCTGGATAGCGCAGCTCTCCTTCGATCACAGGCGGCGGTACGACTTCGGTCGTGGGCGCGATCCGGACGGTCAAGCGCAGCGTCGTTGCGTGCCCAAGGGTCTCGGGGCTGAATGAGGCCCGCAGGCTGACCGACGGCGCGGCGAAGGCGCTCACCGGCAGCGATGCGCCGCCCGCCACACATGCCAACGCCGGCAGGCACGCGCTCGCCACAACGCGCGGGCCGCTCCGGCACAGGCCTGCGACCAGGCGTGCGCCTGTGATCGCCGGGCGCCTGAAGGGTCTCAGTACGACAGCCTCCCCACCGTCTGCACGACCACCGCGAAGGTCCTGCGGTCGAACGTTCCGTAGAGCTTGGTTGTGCCGCGGACGTGCCGGTAGCGCCCGCTGCCACCGGTGACGGCGAAGGCTCCGCTGAAGCTCTGGAAGCGGCCTGTGCCGTGCGCGGTGGCGCTGCCGCGGCCCGTGATCGATCCGTAGCGGGTGTAGATCGTGCAGGCGCCCGTGAACCTCGAGCCGACGGTCAGCTTTGCGCGCATGCCCCCGGGCAGCGCTCCGGCGGCCGAGCCTTCCTCGAACAGGAGCGATTCGTCCTGGCGGACCAGATGCAGATGGGCGGTGTCTGTCCCGTCGAGCGTGCGCGCGGGGTGTGCCTTGCGTGCGCCCGGCATAAGCGCCGCATGTCCGCTGTGCGCGCCGTGCGCGCTCGCGCCGGCGCAGGCCGCGGCGACGGCGAGCGGCGATGCCGCCGCCACGATCGCGATCGTGCGAATGACCCCGTAGCTTCTCATCCTGTCAACCCTCCCCACACAGTAGCCGTCCGTTGCCTTGCGATCAAGAAACGCGCGCGCCACCGTGGCACGACCGCACGACCCGGTCTGCGGCCGAAGCCCTCGCGTTCGATCTGGCGCAGGATCTCGCGGTAGAGGGTGGCCGAGAGCGCCATTGCCGCGCGCCCGTCGCGCAGCAACGGGATCGCGCCGGCGCCCTGCTCGTACAGCGCATCCGCATGCGCGATCTGCTCGCCCAGCAGCTGCGCCCTGGCGCCCGGCGAGGGGAAGCCGTGGCGCTCGATCAGCGTGCGCGGGATGTAGATGCGCCCGCGCTCGAGGTCCTCGTCGATGTCGCGCAGGATGTTCGTGACCTGCATCGCCCTGCCGAGCGTGGCCATCCTGGTCTCGGCTTCGCGCTTTACGTCCTGCTCGCGCGTCCCCCCGTGCTCGTCGTCGAGGGTCCCGAGCAGGTTCGCGAGCACGATCCCGACCGAGCCGCCGGCCTGCTGGCAGTAGCGTTCGAAGTCCTGCTCGTCCTCGATGCTCGCGCGCGCGATGTCGTGGCGCATGCCTGCGCAGAAGTGGAGCAGCGCCTCGCGTGGAAACGGGCGCCGCCGGTAGAGCCAGGCGAGCGCGCGTGTCTCCGGACTGTCAGCCTCCCGCGGGCCGTCCGCCTGCTCGCAGCGCGCCCAGCGCTCGACGGCGCCCACCCGCTCGCTCGCGCGCGGGTCGTCCTCGTCGACGAGGTCGTCGAGCGTGCGCAGCACGCGGTAGAGACACTCGACGCTGTCTCTGACCTGCGCGGGCAACAACCGCAGGCCGGGCGCGAACGTGCTGCCGTCGGCGACGTGCACATGCCGGCCCTCGCTCGGCGGGCCGGCCCCGCTCGGCGGGGATGGGCGGGTCGCTGTCCCTGACGGGGCTGTGCTCGTGAACATGTCGCTTCTCACCGTCCCATCGCTTCTTACATCACTGCTCATTCGGTGGAGAACGCCGCGCTGGGCTGGAAGCGCATGACGCGCGCCGCCGCGATCAGCGACGCGAGCAGCGAGATCGACAGCGCGACCGTCGCGGTGCGCAGAGATAGCTGCCAGGCGGGCGAGAAATGCACGGGGGAGCCGGTCGTGTGCGCCAGCCAGCCGTCGATCAGATACTGGCCTGTCAGACCGGCGGCTATGCCGATCGCGCAGCCGCCGAGCAGGACGGTTCCGCACTCATAGAACAGCAGTCGCGCGAGCTGGCCGAAGCTCATGCCGATCGAGATCAGTGAGTTGAACCTCGCTCGGCCCTGCCAGACGGCGGCCATCATCAACGCGACGACGGAGGCGATCGTGGTGATGAGCACGACGATCGTGGTGTCGTTCAGCCGCGAGAGGGTGCTCGCGAGCACGGCGCTCACTTCCGCGCGCCGCTGCGCCGAGCTCTGAACCTCCAGCGCCGAGCCCGCTCCAAGCGCCTGTTCGACCAGGCGCTTGCCGCGATCGAGCGGGACGCCCGCCTTCAGCGTCACGGCCAGCTCGCTCGCCCGCTTGCTGCCCCACAGCCGCGCGTGGTCGTCCGCGTTCATCACGACCGCCCCCGACAGCCAGCCGTAGTTGGCGGTCGTGGCCGCGAGGCGAAAGCTGGCCGGCCCGGCCGGGGTGGGCAGCGTAAAGCGCCGGCCGATGCGCAGATGGCGTTCGCGCGCGATCGTCTGGCTGAGCGCCGCCCAGCCGCCTTCGCGCAGATGTCGATCGGCGCTCTGCAGGGAGCCTTCGATCAGCTGGCTGGGCGCGATCTGCGCCTGCTGTCCCGGCGGCACGCCGAGCACCCACACGCGCCGTCCGGGCAGATCGAGAAACGAGTCGCGCCAGGGTTCCACCGAGCTGACGACGCTCACGCGCGCAACGCGGCGCTGGGCCTGCGCGGAGGCGAACGGCTGGGTCGTGTAGACGTTCTCCGGGCCGCCCGGCTTGACCCACAGGTCTGCGCTCGAGAGCAGATCGGTGGCCCCGGTGCGCACGGCGCTCTGCACGTTTGCGACCGACCCGCCGATCAGCACCATGAGCAGGGCCGCGATCGCGCCGGTGGCAAGCAGCGCCACCGGACGGGTCGGGGAGCCGCGCAGCTCGGCGACCGCCAGGCGCGCCGCCGGGTCGCTCGAGCGCCGCGCCCCCGCGCGGGCCAGGGCGAGCAGCCCGCGCGCGAGCATCGGCAGGCAGATCACGATGCCCGCCGCCATCCCCACGAGCGCCGCCACGGTGAGCGCCGGCGCGAGCAGCGCGCTGAGCACCGAGCCGCACACGAGTGCAACCCCGCAGGCGAGCAGGCCTCCGTCGGAGGAGCGCAGCCTGCGCGTGAAGGAGAGCGCGCCGCTCACCGCTTCGGGCTGCGCGGACGCTCCCCCGCGCAGGGTCGCTATCGCCGGCAGGAGCGCCGCCGCGAAGGCCGCGAGCATGCCGCCGGCGATCGCGATCAGGATCGTCTGCGCCGCCACGACATGCTGGGGGCCGACCGCGAAGGCGGCCGTGATGTAGCCGGGCACGCTGTGGTAGGCAAAGAGCGAGATCAGCTCGCCCGCGAGCAGCCCGATCGCACAGCCGGCGATCCCGAGGATCAGCGCGTCGAAGCCGAGCGACGCGAGCACCATCGAGTCGGGAGTGCCCGTCTCGATCAGATAGACGATGAAGCGCCGGCGCTCCTCGCTTGCCAGGAGCAGTGCGTTGTAGGCGAGGATCACGCCCGCCACGAGGCTGATCGCGCTGAACAGGAGCGTCACCTGGGTTTCCGATGCGGCGGCTTTGCCGAGCAGCTTCGCTTCGGTGTCGATCGGGCGGACATCGAGCGTGGAGCCGAAGCGGGCGGCGAGCGCGCGGCTCACGCCGGCTTCGCGGCCCGGCGCCGGCTCGATCAGCAAGCGGCTCACGCGGCCCTGAAGCCCGGTGACGCTCTGCGCGATCGCAAGGGGCGCGGCGGCGATCGGGCTCTGCGCCGCCGCCCCGATCGCGCCCGAGCCCACGACGACGGCGAGCCGCATGCGTTCTGTGTGGCCTCCGATCAGGACCGTGACCCGGCCGCCTGGCTTCACCCCGATCGCCGTGGCGGTCGGCGCGGTGAGCAGCAAAAAGCCGCCTCGCGAGCCTTCGCCCGCGCGCTGGAAGGCGCTCGAGAGCCGGCCGTGCAGTGCCGTGATCTGTTCGGTCGCGCCGACGAGCGTGAGCGCGCGCCGACCGCCCGGGCCGGCGGCGACGATCGGCTGGGTGAGGATCGGCGCGGTCGCCCGCACGCCGGGGACGCTCTGCGCCGCTCGAGCGATCCGCTCGTCGAAGCCCTCGGGTCCCCGGGCCGCCAGTTCGAGCGTCGCGGCGCCGGCGACGCCGTGCGCGACTTCTTCGAAGGAGCCGGTGATGGAGCGGTGGGCGACCTGCACGGCGAACAGCAGCGCTACTCCGGCGGCGATGCCGAGCACCGCCATCAGCTCGCGCAGCGGCTGCACGCGCAAATGGCGCCTGTAGAAGAGCAGGAGCGTGCGCGTGTAGCCGATCACCTCAGGCCCCCCTCCGTTCGGCCCTTCGGGCCGTCCGGACTCCCCCCTCGGGGGGAGTCCTATTGGGGATGGCGGGCGCCGGATCTTGGGTCAGCCGTCCGTCGCGGATCTCAAGGACGCGGTCTGCGTGGGTGGCCGCGCGCTCGTCGTGGGTCACGAGGATCACGGCGGCGCCGTGCTCGCGCGGCAGAGCGCCGAGCAGCTCGAGCACCGTCTCGCCGGTTTCGCTGTCGAGGTTGCCGGTCGCCTCGTCGGCGAGGATCAGCTTCGGCTCGGCGGCCAGCGCCCGCGCGATCGCCACGCGCTGGCGCTCGCCGCCCGAGAGTCGATCGGGCGTGTGCTCGCGACGGCGCTCGAGCCCCACTTCGGCCAGCGCGGCGCGCGCGCGCCGGTGCGCCTCGCCGTGGCTTGCGCCGCGCATCAGCAGCGGGATCGCCGCGTTCTCCTGCGCGGTGAGGCCGGCGGCGAGGTTGAAGCCCTGGAAGACGAAGCCCAGCTCGGTGCGCCTGTAGGCGAGCGTCTGCGCCCGCGAGAACGTGCGCAGGTCGCGGCCCTGAAAGCGTACGCTGCCGCCGTCTGCGCGCAACAGGCCGGCCGCGAGCAGCAGCAGCGTCGTCTTGCCCGAGCCGCTCGGGCCGAACAGCGCCACGAATTCGCGCGCGCTCACGCTCATGCTCACGTCGCGGACGGCCTGGACGACCTCGCCGGGACTCTCGTACTGCTTGTGCGCGTGCTCGAGCTCGAGCAGCGCGCTCGCCTGGGCGCCGGGGAGCATCTGTGCCGCTGCGGCGCGCCGCGGGTCAGCCATCGGCCGCGGCCACGCGCGGCCGATCGGGGAACCGGTAGATGGTCGCGTCGCGCGCCGGGGCGCAGCCCGCGATCCTGCCCTCGTTCAAATAGAGGATCGGCTCGGCCCGGATCAATGCCTCGGCGTCGCCGGCGGCTACCAGCACGCCGACTTTCGCCTCATGCGCGAGCGTGCCGAGCAGCGCCATGATCGCCTCCTGCTCGACGAGCGAGAGGCTCGAGGCCGGGCCGTCGGCGAGCAGCAGCCGCGGCTCGACGACGATCGCGCGGGCGATCTCCACGAGCTGGCGCTCGCCGTCGGAGAGCTCGCGCAGCTCGGCTGGGGCGCAGTGCTCGACCTCGCAGGCGAGCAGCGCCTCGCGCGCCCGCCTCTGCGCGCTGCGGTGCCCGCGGCCGTCGACGAGCAGCGGAACGGCCACGTGCTCGAGCACGCCCAGGCGGCTGCGCTGTGGTTGCGACCAGATGCAAGCGATCTCGCGCCGGCGCAGGCGCGTGCGCTGCGCGCTTGACATGCCGTGCAGCGGCTCGCCGTCATAGAGCACCTCTCCGCGGTCCGGCGTCTGCAGGCCGGCGGCGATCTGAAGCAGCGTGGTCTTGCCCGCGCCGCTGGGGCCGAACACGCCGACGATCTGCCCGCGCTGCACATCCAGCGAGACGTCGTCGAGCGCCGGCCGCGGCCCGCGGGAGCCGGGTAGGCGCTTGGATATCCCGCGAAGCGACAGCAGCATCACTTGCTCGCCGCCGCGGGCCCGCTCGCGGGAGGATCGTCTTCGCCGGGTTGCGAGCCCGCCATCCGGCCGAACAGCTCGCGGCGCGCCTGCGCGCCTGCGCGCTCGCGGGCGCCGGGAGCCTGCGGCTGCGGGTCGGCGCGTTCGCGCTCCGACGGCCAGATAGCGTCGCGGCTCGCGAGCCAGGAGAGCATCTCGCGTGCGTGCCGTGCCCAGCGCAGCTCGCCCTCCAGCTGGGAGACGTCGGCACTGAGATTCAGGCGCAAGAGCAGATGATCGGCGCGCACGAGCGGCCCGTCTTGCGGCAGCTCATCGCGCAGGCGGGCGGTCTGCGCGAGCTGGCGCGCGCAATCCTGCTCGTAGGCGTCGAGCTTTTCGAGCGCCTCCTGAAGCTTCTGCGGGCCGGCGAACGTGATCTTGACGAGCAGCGGGCGGCGCGAGAGGCGCACGCCCTGCGTTCCGGCGGAGAAGAAGCGCTCGAACTCGGCAACGCCGTGCTCGGTGATGCCGAACACGTGTCGCTCCTCGTGCTCGGGCGCGGCCTGCACGCGCTCGATCAGCCCGTCCTTCTCGAGCGCCTTGACGGCCTGGTAGAGCTGGCCGGAGTTGACCTTCCACGACGGTCCGAGCCGCTGCGCCATCCGATCGGCGAGCTGGTAGGGGTAGGCGGGGCGCTCAAGCAGCAGTCCCAAGAGCGCGTGCTTGGCGGACATGCGCAACCCCCTCTCTCCCGCGGCGACCCTCGCTGAGCATCCCGGCTCTCCTCACGCCTTCGATCATACGCCCGTACCGCGGGATCACCCGCGTTTAACGTGTCTCGCCCCCGGCTCCCGGGCACACAACCGGCTTGACCACAGGAAAACCCGGCTCAGCGCCGGCCCTATGAATACCTGTGTTAACGGTATTGACAGGTGGACGGTCTCCCTGGAGACGACCTGCTCGTCGCGACTTGGGACCGCGGCCTGGTCAGGGGCCGTCCGCTCAGGCGTGCGCGTTGCCGGAGAATCGTTGCCGCGCCGCCTGGCGCGAAACCCCGAGGGCGAGCGCGATGTGGTTCCACGACCTGCCGTGAGCGCGCGCGAGGCCGATTGCCTCCCGCAGGCGAGCGTCGTCTGCGCGTACCGCCTCGGCGGCTGCCGCGATCTCACGCAGATCGTCGGTGCGTTGAACCTCGACGCTCGCGGGGTTCAACTCGTCGGCGAGTTGCTCGAACCGCAGAGCTGCGCTCTCGATCTCCTTGTCTGTGTGTCGCGTCATGGTCACCTCATCCGAGAAAACTATGGAACTTGGGTCGCAAGGCCTGTGCATGGATAACGACTGGGTCGCTCCCGTCGATATCGAGCACTCCGATCTCCAGCAGTGCCCCATCGCAGGCCGGGCCGATCAACATGACCAGGTCGTCGTCCATCGTGATTCGTCGCATAGCGTTTCGCACCGCGTGCCATATGTCCGCGTCGGCGACACCATGCTTTCGAGCCGGATCACCGATCCGCATGTAGACAATATAGCTTGTCTAGCGGCATCCAGGCGCGTCGCGCGAGGCGGTCAAGCCGTGGTTCCCAGATCCGAGAGGACACGCTGCGCGTCGCGGCGGCGCAGCAGCCCCGTGCGAGCGGCTTCCCTGGCCGCCTCGACCAGGCGCTCGTCCATGATCACGCCGCGACAGTCCAGCAACGCGCGCGCGACCGTAGTTGCGGGGATGCCCTCGTAGACGGTGCGCTCGTCGGCGGGAAGGTTGCGGCGCTCGACCTTCAGGAAGTCTGGGTGCTTGCGACGGTCGCGCCGTGGTGTGGCGACGCGGATCCGGCGCGGGTTCGCGAGTGCCAGGTCGTGCAGCGCGAGCACCGCGTCGCCCTCGAGGTAAGCGTCGGGTCCGACGCGCAGGACGGCCTCCATGAACTGGTCGCGACCGGTCCGGGGGATGTCCTCGAACCGATAGAGCCCGTGTCCCACATGCTCGAGCCCGCCGCGGCCGCTCAGCTTGCGAAGCTCGCCAGGTGGCACACCGATCTCATCAGCGTCCCGGGTAGTGACGTAGCCATACTGATCGAGCGCGCGCTCGTGGAGTCGGCGTCGGTATGTCGGTGCTAGTGCCATTGTTCGCCTCATGGTACCACAATCGTACCGAAAACGGTACGCTTTGGGCATGACAGAACTGTCCTGAAAACGGTACGGTTCTTTCCGCGCCCTGGCCAAGAGAGCCTTAGCCTGCTCGATTCTTTCCTGTGTTAACGGTATTGACAGGTAGCGCCGGCCGATGGTGTTGCCCTGCTGCGGGCAGACCGGGGAGAGGGCTGTCTCGCTGGACGCGTGTTGTGGCAGCCCGTCAGCTTCGGTAGGCTAGATGGCCTCATGGCAGCATCCATCGATTTCACGATCGCATTCGACGAGCCGGACGAGGATGGATGGATCGTCGCACGGGTACTTGAGGTTCCCGGTGCGCTCAGCCAGGGCCGCACGCGTGCTGAGGCCAGAAGCAACGCTTTGGACGCCCTGGCCACGGTGCTCACGCCGGATGAGGAGTTGGGCAAGCCGGCACGTACAGGCGACCTCGAGCATCTGCGTTTCGTCGCCGCCGCGTGAAGCGACGCGATCTCGAACGGCACCTGCGTGAACACGGGTGCCGCGAGGTTGGGGGCTCCAAGCACGCGAAGTGGCGCGGTCCGCATAACGAGGTTTCGGCGCTGCCCCGGCACAAGGAGATCGGGCCGGGCCTCGCCCGAGCTATCTGCGGGCAATTGGGCGTACCTGCCCCGACAGGCGAGCGCTGAGCTCGAGCTGCGGTCTCAACGACCGCCTCAGGCGGCGCAGGCCAGCTCGCGCATCTCGCGCACGGGATGGCGGCCGAGGCGGCTGGTGGTGGCGTAGGGAGTCGGTCGCCCGTCTACGCGGGAGGTCACGTCGACCGCGATGCGGTTGCGGAGCCGGTCGAGCGGTCTGCGCCGGCGCGGCGTCAGAAGCAACTCGATGTTCTCGTCGACGACGAGCGTGGGATGGCCTTCTGAGAGGCTGCGCCAAATTGCTTCATCGGCCCAATCCTCGTCAGCGGCGATGAACCTGACATCGTTGGGGTAGCCAAGGTCATCGTCGCTCTCCCA
The DNA here is from genome assembly GCA_963714635.1 of uncultured Solirubrobacterales bacterium. Classification (GTDB taxonomy): domain Bacteria; phylum Actinomycetota; class Thermoleophilia; order Solirubrobacterales; family Solirubrobacteraceae; genus Palsa-744. The sequence continues at coordinate 296,099 of CAVQPM010000008.1, forward strand.
CGCGACTTTGAACAGTCTGCTCGTCTTGTCGGTGATCGTGCTCATCGGGTGCTCTCCCAACTGCGGACTATATCGCTCCAACCTTCCTGCAGTCTGACCTCGGCGGCGTGCATGGCCTCGTTGACCGGACCGTGCGTGACGATCGGATCCTGCTTGTTAGACCCTATGTAGCGGTGCTCGTGATGCTCGTCGGGACTATGCGCATTGTCGAACGTGCGCACCGTATGCCAGATGCCGTCGCGTTCGACCAGCAGCATGCCTGATCCTGTTGGGGCTCGGGGCGTCTTTCGGGACGTGGGTCGCCGTGGCGGGAATCGTCGGTGGGTTCCTGGTGAACCTGTTTGCGCGGATTGGGGCGAGTCGCAACGCCGTGGATGTTCCGGTTGCATCAAACGCCGCTGTCCGCGTCGTCTATTTCGACTTTGCCGGTAGCGTCTTGGCGAACGTCACGCCTCTCTTCACCCACGCCGCGAGCTCGCGCTTGGATTTCACTCCCTCGGGCGCCACGGTGATCCAGCCGTCCATGGTACGTCCGCCCATCTCCATCAGTGCTGCGTGGGGGCGCGCGAGGCAGGTCTCGGCATCGGCCGGATCGACGCGGACAAGCAGCCCGCCTGTGTGCGATGCCGCGACGGACATGTTGCCGCGAAGGAGGAACGCGAGACCGCCGAACATCTTCTTCTCGGTGATCGCATCCTCGTCGGCGAGCAGCTCGCGCAAGCGGTTAGCCAGATTCTCGTCGTAGGGCATGTGTTTGAGGTCCTCTATGTCGGTTGACGTTCGCGGACAGTGCCACCTGAGCGACGGCTTTATAAAAGTTGCGCGTGCTCGTGGACGCGCTTGAGCACGTTGCCGAAGCTGGGCCATCGGCCTGAGGCCTTGGCGGGCAGGAGGTCGGCCGCGTCGCGGTAGCGAGCTTCGAGCCATCGGCGGAGGAGTGAGTCTGCTGGTGGAGCAAACGCGGGACTGGCCACGTAGCCGTCGTCGGGCCGCTCACTCCAGCCGCCGTAGTGCGCGATTGAGATGTCCCGAGTGTCGGTCAGGATGCGGTCGAGGAGCCCACGATCGGCGAGCGCTATGCGCGTTGGACCGTCCTCGAGCAGGCGATATATGCCGTAGTAGTGTCGTCCGCAACGGTGGTCCGAGCGTGCGGAGTCTCCTGTGTAAGTCGTCGCGACGTGGTGTAGAAGCGCGACCTTCTCGAGCAGCGTGCGCACCGGCTGGAGCGCTTTCACGTCGAATGGAGCCGTGTCCTCGTGCACGGAGGGGTCGAGTCCGAGCGGTGCGCAGAGTATCGGTGTCAAGGTGACCATCTCGGTCGGCCACTCCCCACCGGCGTAGCCCGTCTCGAATAGCAGGCCGCGATCATCGGCCGGGAAAGCCCCGTGGTCGATGATGCGCTCATAGCGCAACAGGTCAGCGCGATGTGCCCGCTTGCCGCGGCCCGGCGTCTGGGCTGCCTCCCATTGAACGGCGAGATCGCGAGCGACCCGTTCTGTGATCTCTCGCAACTGGCGTTCTCGCTGAGCGGCTGAATCGCCCTTCGAGGGCAGCATCAGGATGTCGACATCCTCTGAGAAGCGCTCGATCAGCTGATAGCCCTTCGACAAACTCGTGCCACCCTTCAAGACGAACGCGCCTGGATAGTGGTGGTGCAGCGAGCGAAGCGCCTGTGTGACCCAGTAGTCCTTCTCGACAAAGGCCGGCGACAGGCCGAGGAGGCCGGACGCCGCGTCGATGGCACCCTCGAAGTCGACCCGGTTTTCGCGCAGAGCACTCACGTTCCCGAGCCAATCACGCGGAGTGCGCGCTCGCGGGTGCGGGGGTCGCGCGCGGGAGCAACGCGCGCGGCGGCCTCGTCATAGCCGCCATAGCGCAACACTGCGCGCAGGCGCTCGCGCACGGCCGGTGGCTCCGTGTCGCTCGCCGTCACGAGATGGCTAACACGCACGTTCTCGCCGGCAAGTACATCGCGAAACCGCTTCAGGGCGGTGGCGCCATCAGCTTCGACATAGCGATCCCAGCCGTCGAGCACCTCCAAGATCGTCACCTCCAGGCCGTTCAGCTTCGCCTCGCGGCGGCCCGAGCGCGCGAGTCGGCTCGCCACCCTGATGCTTCGTAGGCCTGCCGGCGCGCGCGCTGTCGTGGCGAAGGTCTCCACAGGGGAGACCTGGGTTGAGAGGCCGAGCAGTTTGGCTGCCTGCCAGCCGGTCACGCCGACTGCCTCTCGCGGGCCAAGCAGCTTTTGGAGTGTATCCGCGGCCGGTGCGCCGATCATCCCGAAGCGGCTCTTCTTCCCGCGCCAGTACACGCCTCGCCGCAGGCGCACAAGCTCGCCTCGCGCGACCAAGCGGCGCAGCTCGTTGTTGACCGCCGACGGCGAACCGTCGAAGTCCTCGATCCTCCACAGGCGCTCGCCGGAGCGCATGACACGGCGCCGCACATGCTCGGCAACGCTGCCGTTATCGGTGTTGGCGCGGCTCATGCGGTGATTGTAACGCGTTACGAGAAATCGTCACGTTTGGGTCGATGAACAGTGTCAGGTCGGCCCAGTCGGTCTGTCCGGGTCGAGCAGAGAGCTCGCGCGAGAGAACGTCGAGGACGACGCCGAAGTCGCCGTGATCGATTCCGACGAGGATGCCGAGTCCCGCGTGCGCTCTGCCCGCCTCGGCCCAGCGCCTGGCGATCACCGTGAAGTCCTTGACGTCGAAGGTGGTCATCATGCGCGTTTCGTCGGCAGCGAGCGTGAGCAGCTGCTCGTCCGTCATACCGTCGAGCTCGCGCTCCTCAGCGGCGGCGCGCACGTCATGGCCCTCCTCACGCAGAGCCGTGGCGATGCGGCGTGCTGAGCTATGCGCGTCCAAGAGCAGTCGCACGGTGCGGAGCGGGTCGGTGGCCGGTGCTGCTCAGGCGTCGATGCGGCTGACGGCTATGAATGGGAATTCCCGTTCCAGCTGCTCGAGCGGCCGCGTGTTTTCCGCGATGGCCTCGTCGATCTCCTCAGGGAACTGCTTGTAGTAAGCGAGGGCGAGCCTGATCTGACGCTCGCTCGCGGAGTGGTCCTCGGCCATTCGCTGCACTGAGCCGACGTCCTGGTAGGCCTCGACGATCTGCCACACGTCAAACGCGGTCCCCATCACCCATGCGCGACGGTCCCAATCGGTGCCGCGAAAGGCGAGGCCGGGGAACAGGCGCATGCGTAAGGCCTCGTCCGCAAGGGCCTCCACGACCGCGCCCTTGCTGCGTCCTGTGCGTCGGGCCTCGCGCTCCACGAGCGTCTCCATGGTCTTGGAGATGCGCATGCTGAAGGGTGCCGACTTGGTTGCCATCACATCACAGTAGCACAGAGATTACGATGTAATTGATGTGACGACGGGGTCACGCCGGCAGCAGGTGCAGGGCCTCGCAATACTCGACGCGTGACGCCTGCTATGTGGCCTCATGTCTGATATTGTGGCCACATGCGCGAGATTGGTGTCCGCGAGCTCAAGAGGACTCTCAGCCAGACGCTGCGGGCCGTCGGTCGCGGCCAGCAGGTGCGCGTGACGGTGCGCGGTCGGCCGGTCGCCGACATCGTCCCGGCCGGTGTCTCCGCGGAGGATGACCGCCTGCGCCGGCTCATCGCCCAAGGCCGGCTCGTCGCGCCCTCCCGTGTACACCCCAAGCGGGCGCCGCGGCTCGCGGCCAGTCCGCTCAGCGCATCGTCATTGGTCCTCGCCGAACGGGAAGCCGAGCGCTGAACCTCTACCTCGATGCGAGTGCGCTTGTAAAGCGCTATGTCGCCGAGCCTGGAAGCGAGGTCGTCCGCGACGCCATGGAGCGTGCTGACGGATGGTTCATGTGTCGCGCCGGCTTCGTGGAGACGGTAAGAGCCGTCGGTTTGAGCGCGGGCCGAAATGCTGTCAGGGCCGTCGAGCGGGAGTGGCCATCCTTTGGCGTAGTCGAGGTTGACCAGCGCCTTGCAGAGGACGCCGCCAATCTCACGCTCAAGCGCGAGCTGCGCAGCCTGGACGCGCTGCACCTCGCTGCCGGACTGATCCTCCCTGGAGACGACCTGCTCTTCGCGACCTGGGACCGCCGCCTGCACGCAGTCTGCCCAAGCCGAAGGACTCCGCGTGATTCCCGAAGCGTTCGACTGAGACCCGGCTCGTCGATCCCTGGCAGAGGTAGCCAAACCGCCCTTCACCGGCGCTTCGGCTCGGGCGCCTCTCTGTGGCGCGGTCGGCATCCGGGGCTGGGAATCCCACTCGGAAACCCTTGTTAAAGCGCCCCCGGCAGACCCGCGAGCGGCGCGATCTGGCTTGGCCGTGCGGGTTTATCGGTATGGGCCGGCGTGGACGACTACCTGTGTTAACGGTATTGACCCACCCTGCGAACGGGGAATAGCCTCGCTTCATGCGGTCAGGGGCAGGCCTTGACAGTGGGGCAGGCCGGAGCGGTCTGTGCGCTTGATCGCCTACGGGAGTCCACAGCGAGGAGAGGAACAAAGGATGTTTCGAAAGCACTTCAATGCGACGACCATCGTGGCCATCGTGGCCCTGGTCTTCGCGATGACCGGCGGGGCCTATGCCGCCAAGCACTACCTGATCACGAACACCAAGCAGATCAGCCCCAAGGTGCTCAAGCAGCTCAAGGGCCAGAACGGCAAGAACGGCGCGAACGGCGCGGCAGGCGCTGCGGGCGCTAACGGCAAAGACGGCGCCCAGGGTCTGCCGGGTAAAGACGGGAACAACGGGACCAACGGCACGAACGGCAAAGACGGCGCGAGCGTCTCAAGCGCGACCGTTCTGACCGCCAGCAGCACGTGCAGCAAACTGGGTGGTTCTGAATTCACGGCCGCGGAAGGCAAAAAAACCACGGCTTGCAATGGGAAAGAAGGCTCGCCCTGGACGGATAAAGGCGTCTTGCCGCAGGGCAGCAGCGAGACGGGCACTTGGTCGGCGATCTCGGTCGAAAACGCTTTCAAAACGATAGGTGGGGTCGCCTCGGTCTCTTTCGCGATTCCTCTGGCGGCAGCTCCGACGGTGGAGTACATCGGTGAAGGCGAAGAAGGACTGGTGCATGCCACCGAATGCCCCGGAACGCTTAGCGAACCTAAGGCCGCCGAAGGCTATTTGTGCGTGTATACCGAAAACCAGGGAGCTGGTGGTGCTTTTGAATCACCACATTCGTTTGCGGCCGGTGCTGTTCTGCAGGTCAAAGAGGCTGCGGTCGGATTTGAGATGTATGGAACATGGGCGGTTACCGCTTAATAGCTAAATCGCGGCATCTTTCCTGGCTGGTGGGCGGCATACGGCCGCTCACCATGCTGGGTTCGTAGACAGGCATCGAGAAAAAGGATCAAAGAATGAGTCATCTAGGCAGAAGACATAAGATGGTAAGAGGGCTCGGTGCTTGGCTATGTGTCGCGACCGGATGCATTCTGATGTCAGGTGCGTCCGCGCAGGCTCTGATGGTGCACAAGTTCAAGGACTCGTTCGGGAGTGAAGGATCCTCCGCCGGACAGTTCAGCAAACCGTACGGTGTGGCGGTGAACAGCTCGACGCATGACGTGTATGTCGTGGATCGTGGCAATAATCGCGTCGAGTATTTCAGCTCAGCCGGCGCGTATCTGGGTGTGTTCGACGGTAGCGGCACGCTCGCGGGCGAAGAAAAAGCCGCTGGTAGCGGCGGGCAGATCGGAGAAGTGTCGACCGGTCGGTTCTCTGGACCGACGCAGATCGCGGTTGATAACTCGGGTGACCCGCTGATGGATCCCTCCGCGGGCGATGTGTACGTGGTGGATCGCGGGCACGGCGTGATCGACAAGTACAGCGCTACAGGCGCCTATGTCGGGCAGATCACCGGCGCCGATACTCCGGGTGGCCGGTTTGAACCGGGCGAAACAGTTACTCGTTCAATTAAGGGCGTGGCCGTCGATCCGAACGGAGTGGTTTGGGTGACCACTAAAACAAGCGCCATCTATAGCTTCAGTGACGCGTTGATAAGCAAATACTCTCCTCCGCCGGTCGAAACGGCGTTCGGGGGAGCTGTTGAGGGTCTCGCGGTCGACTCCGAAGACAACCTTTATTTCAATGTCGGCGGTGGTAGGTTCGCGAAGGTCGACAGTTCTGGGGAAATCCTGAGTAGTCCGTTTGGTGGCGATACAAATGCGTTTGGGGTAGCATTGGATCCGAACGGGCGGGAGGTGTATCTCGACAGTAGGGGAAGCGTCGAAGCGTTCGACTTGAGCGGCGTTCCGATCGAGAGCGATCAGAGCGGTACGGCCTTTCCCAGTTTTGGGTCTGGGTTGTTGACGTTCAGTCCCGGGTTGGGGGTCGATGCGGGTAACGGTACGGTTTACGCGTCTGATCAGACGTTGGACAAGGTGTTCGTGTTTGAAGGGATCGTCTTGCCGGACGTGAGTGTCGGTGCGATCACAGAACAGCAGACGCGGAGCTTGACGTTGAACGGCACGGTCAATCCGGAGGGCAGGCCGGTCACGTCCTGTGTCTTTGAATACGACGTCAGGCCGTATGCGCGGGGGGAAGTCGCGCATGGGTCGAGCGTTGCGTGCTCGCCGGCGCCCGGGTCCGGCTCGAGTCCCATGCCGGTCAGCGCGCACCTGGAAGGCTTGACGCCGAGAAGCACCTACTACTACAGGCTGGTCGCCGAAAACAGCGGCGGTAAGAGCCCGAGCCCAGGCCAGCAAGTCTTCACGGGCCCGATACTGGATGGCCAGTGGACGGTGGAAGCTGGCGCGAACAGCACTACGTTGCAAGCGTCGATAGATCCTAACGGCAGCGACACGCACTACTATTTCCTGTACGGGCAGACCAGCGCGTACGGGTCGTATGCGCCTGTCGAAGCGCCCGGGGTGGATCTCGGCTCGGTGGCGGGTGCGAGGATTGTGAACGTGCCGTTGCAGGACCTAGAGGCCGGTATCGTCTACCACTATTCCCTGGTGGTTGTGCAGAGCGGTGAAGCGTTTGAAGCAGAAGACCACACGTTCACGACCCAGCCCGAGGGTACAGCGTCGGGGTTGCCGGATGGGCGGGCGTGGGAATTGGTGTCGCCGGCGAACAAAAAGGGCGCGCTGTTCGAACTCTTCGAACATGGTGGGCAGGTCCAGGCCGCAAACGACGGAAGTGGGATCGCCTACGTGACGAAGGGGCCGAGTGCCGGTGAAGCTCCGGCGGGCAAAGCATCGTACACGCCCGTTCTATCGAGACGCGACGGAAGCAGTTGGCGTTCCGATGATCTTTCGCTACCGGGCCGATTTCCGGAAAATGGCGAAGGAGGCGTCAACATTACTTTCTTTCACTTCGAATATCGACAGTTCACGCCGGACCTGTCCATCGCCGCGGTCGAACCGCAGTTCGAAGGAACTCCGCCATTGTCCGAAGGAGTGACCGAAAGGACCTTGTACCTGCGTAACAATCCTGCTCAAAGCTTTTCTCCGCTCGTAACGGCCGCAAACGTCCCGCCTGGTAGCGTGATCGAAGAACCGAATTTCCATGGTGTCAACGAGTCCGAATGGGAGATGATGTTTTTGGCGGCGACGCCGAATCTCGGTAGCGTGGTGTTCAAGACACCGAAGGCCTTGACGGCTGACGCGATCGACGAAGAAACGGTGCAGGACCACGTCGACAGTTACGTGCAATGGAATCTATACGAGTGGCGTGCCGGTGCGCTGAGCCTTGTGAATATTCTACCGAACGGGGAAGTCGCGCATGGCCGCTATCCCTCAAAGCCTACGGTGACGCTTGCGGATGTGGTAGACGCCGGCGGTCGCGGTCGCGGTGGCACTCAGCGCGCCGTGTCTGACGATGGGCGTCGTGTGGCGTGGGCGTGGGGGAACCCATATACACCGTCGGAACTCCCGCTCTATAGGGGTCTGTACGTGCGTGACATGGTTGAAGGACACACTGTGCGGATTGGTGGCGCGAGCGCAAAGTATGAGACTATGAGTAGTGACGGTTCCAGGATCTTCTATATAGAAAACGGCGACTTGTACGTGTACGAATGGGCTCCTGGGGAAACGTCGGGCGCGGCCGTGGACCTGACCGGTTCGCACGGGACGGAACCGAGTGGGGGTGTATCCGAGCTGGTATCGAACGTCAGCGACGATGGTAGCTACGTGTATTTTGTCGCGAGTGGAGTGTTGGCGGCCGGCGGGATCAAAGGGGAGAACAACCTGTATCTCTTGCACGACACTAGCGGCGGTTGGGCGACATCGTATATCTCCACGCTTTCAAATGAGGATAAACCGTCTTGGTATGCGGAAAACTATGGAGCGCCGTTCCCTGCGCGGATCAGTTCTCGCGTGTCGCCCAATGGGAGGTTTCTCGTCTTCATGTCCGACCGGTCTCTGACCGGGTATGACAATACGGATGTCGTGAGTGGCCGGCCGGACGAGGAGGTGTTTCTATACGACGCGAACAGCGGACGGTTGGCATGCGTCTCATGCGACCCGACAGGCGCACGTCCTACGGGTGTACACGATACGGAGGCAAGCGAACTATTGGTGGACCGCCTCAGTGTGTGGACTGAAAAAGAAACGACCGAATCCGACCCTCACACCGATCATTGGTTGGCGGGGAGCGTGCCGGGGTGGGATGACCTGGGTCGGGATCCCGCCACGTACCAGCCGCGGTACCTGTCCGACAGCGGCCGTGTGTTTTTTGACAGTCCCGTTGGGTTGGTGGCGGCCGATTCGAATGGGCTCGAGGATGTGTATGAGTTTGAGCCGGTCGGCGTTGGGGATTGTTCAAATGTGACGGCGTCGAGCGTAATGGTGTTTGTGCCCGCTTCGGATGGTTGTGTGGGCCTGGTCTCTTCGGGTACGTCTGGGTCGGAATCGGCGTTTTATGACGCAAGTGAAAACGGGAACGATGTGTTCTTTGATACGACGGGTAAACTGACCGGTGCTGATTATGACAAGGCGTACGATCTCTACGACGCCCACGTGTGCAGCAGTAGTGTGCCGTGTGCGAGTGAAGCGGTGGTGCCGCCGCCGTGCGCTTCGGGTGATTCGTGCAAGGGGGCGCCGTTGCCGCAACCGGAGATATTCGGACCGGCGGCGAGCGCGACGTTTGCCGGTGCGGGTAACGTGACCTCTGCACCGGCTGTTGTTGTGAAACCGAGATCGCTGACCAGCCGGCAGAAGCTGGCGCGAGCGTTGAGGGCGTGCCGTAAGCAGAAGCGCGCGCGGCGTGGTGCGTGTGAACGACGTGCGCGTAAACGGTACCCGCTGAAGCGGGCTGGGAAGACCGCGGCTACCGGGAAGGGGAGGGGACGATGAGCGTGGCGCCTGTGAGACGGATCGTTGTTGCTGCGTGTCTTGCGGCTGCTCTTGGGGTGTGCGGGGCGTTGGTGTCCGCGGCTGAGGCGTTAGCCGGCACGCCTTGGTGGCATGTGAATACGGTGTCCGCACCCGCGGGCCAGCCGGGCGGGGAAAGTATGCTGTTGTTGGAAGTGAGTAATCTCGGTGACGCGCCCGTGAACGGGTTCGCGCACCCCGTCTCGATCGAGGACAATCTCCCCGCGGGCGTCACGGTGAGCAGCGTACACGGCGAAGGCGGCGGCAGCTCGCCTATCGGCATCAAAGGCGTGAAGACGGTCTTGAATTGCGGGGTCGCCGGCCAGGCCGTGTCGTGTACGTATCCTGGACCGTTGCTGGCCTACGAACGGTTCATCATCGTGATGATGGTCGAAGCGAGTCCTGGCGCCGGGCGTGGTGTGAGCGAAGTGAGCGTGTCCGGTGGTGGCGCGACGCCCGTCGTGCGCCGGCAGGCGCTGGCGCTCGACGAGCCGGCACCGGGGTTCGGTGCGCAGAACTATGAGTTGACACCCGAAGAAGAGGGCGGCGCGGTCGATACGCGCGCGGGGTCGCACCCGTTCCAGCTGACCATCAGCCTCACGTTCAACACCAAGGCCGCGATGGTCTTCAACTCTGCTCACCTCGAAATGTTGCCTGAAGTGCAACCCACGGCTTTGCCTAAGGAACTGGCGTTTGTTCTGCCGCCTGGACTGATCGGAAATCCCGCACCGTTGCCGAAGTGCCGCTTGTCGGTGTTCATGAAACAGTCCAACACGTCTCGGTGCCCGGACCAGACGGCGATCGGTGTCGCGACACCGATCCTCACGAACACCGCCCCGGCAGACTACGGGCCGCTGGCTGAGGCGGTGCCGGTATACAGTGTGGAACCAGCTGTGGGTGAGCCCGCACGGTTCGGGTTCAACACGCAGGATGGCCCGGTCGTACTGGACACTTCGGTGCGTACGGGCAGCGATTACGGTGTTGTTGTGAGCGTTCCCGATATCCCCGACGATTTCGGGCTGATCGGCAGCCAGGTCACGTTCTGGGGTGTGCCAGCCGATCCGCGGCACGACACGTCGCGCGGGGAATGCTTGGATAAGTACGAAGGCACCCTACAAGAAGCCAAGGTGTGGGAATTCGCGTGTCCGGTACAGGAAAGACCGCAGCCGTTTCTGATCATGCCGACATCGTGCACCGGGCCGTGGCAGACCACCGTGGACGGCGAACCGTGGGAAAACATAGGAGTGCTCACCGCTCTTCGCGAATACACGCTCTCCGACGACAACGGCATCCCCATCGGCCAGGACGGGTGCAACCATCTCAGCTTTACCCCGACGATCAGCGTCACCCCGGACGGTCAGGGCGCCAGCACCCCGTCCGGGTTGACGGTCAAGGTGCACGTCGATCAGGAAGCGAGCTTGAACCCGACGGGTCTGGCGGACGCGAGCGTGAGGAACACGACTGTCGCGTTGCCCGCGGGTGTGGCGCTCAACCCGGCCGGCGCGAACGGCCTGTCGGCGTGCTCTGAGGCGCAGATCGGATACTTGGTCGGCGAAAGCAACCCGCCTGAAACGATGCGGTTCACCCCGTCGGAACCCGAACCGTTGCTGCCCGGCGTGAATTGGTGTCCTGAATCTTCGAAGATCGGGACGGTAGATATTCACACCCCGTTGCTTGAACACGATTTGACGGGCTCGGTGTATTTGGCGTCTCCCGCGCCCAGCGAGGAAACTGGTCAGAACCCGTTCAATACGCTGATCGCGATCTATATCGTCGCGAAAGACCCGGTGTCGGGCGTGCTGGTCAAGCTTGCCGGAAAGGTCGAACCAGACTTGGTGACCGGCCAGTTGGTCTCCACATTCACGGACACGCCACAATTACCGTTCGAAGACCTGTACTTGTCGTTCTTCGGTGGGTCCAGGGCACCGCTTGGCACCCCCGCGTTGTGTGGGTCCTATACGACGACGGCGTCTATCGCTCCGTGGTCTGGGAACCCGACATCCGAACTGGTCTCTCCGCCGTTCCAGATCACCTCGGGTCCCAACGGGAGTTCGTGTTCTGACCCGTTGCCGTTCAGCCCGTCTTTGACGACGGGTAGCACGAACATTCAGGCTGGTGCGTTCACGCCGTTCACGATGACGATGAGTCGTGAAGACGGCAACCAGAACCTCGACGCGATCCGGCTGCACATGCCCCTCGGCCTCTCTGGCCTCTTGACGGGTGTGGAACTCTGTGGCGAAGCCCAGGCGAACGCCGGTACATGCGGACCGAACAGCCTAATCGGCGAAACGACTGTCAGTGTCGGCCTCGGCGGGAATCCCTATACGGTCAAGGGCGGCAAGGTGTACATCACCGGCCCGTATGAGGGCGCGCCGTTTGGATTGTCGATCGTCAACCCCGCGAAGGCCGGCCCGTTCGACCTCGGGCAGGTGATCGTACGCGCCAAGATCGAAGTTGACCCCACAACAGCGGCGTTGACCGTGACGAGCGATACGACAGGCTCCTATGCGATCCCGCAGATGATTCGTGGGATCCCTTTGCAGATCAAGCACGTGAACGTCACGATCAACCGGCCCGGGTTCACGTTCAACCCGACCAACTGCGAACCGATGAAGGTCACCGGTGCTCTGACCAGCAGCCAAGGCGCCACATCCGGTCTCGCTGTCCCCTTCCAGGTCACCAACTGCGCGACGCTCGGCTTCAAACCGAGCTTCAGGGCGGCGACCTCCGCGAAGACCTCCAGGGCCAACGGTGCGAGCCTCAACGTCAAAGTCAGCTATCCCCACGGCTCGCTCGGATCGCGGACGAACCTGCGCTCTGTCAAGGTGGACCTGCCCAAGCAGTTGCCGTCCCGTTTGACGACGTTGCAGAAGGCCTGTCCCCATGCGGCCTTCGAAGCCAACCCGGCGAGCTGCCCGAGCGAATCGGTCGTCGGTCATGCCGTCGTGCACACGCAGCTCATACCCGTGCCGCTCACGGGCCCGGCGTACTTCGTCAGCTACGGCGGCGAAGAATTCCCGAAGCTGATCATCGTCCTGCAGGGCTACGGCGTCACGATCGACCTGGTCGGCAATACGTTCATCAAGCACGGCGTCACGTCTTCCACGTTCCGCTCCACCCCCGACACGCCGTTTGAAAGTTTCGAACTGACGTTCCCCGAGGGGAAGTTCTCGGCGCTCGCCGCCAACGGCAACCTCTGCACTGCCGGGCAAACGATCACGGTGTCAAAGCGCGTCAAGCGCCGCGTGCACGGACGCCTGAAGACGGTGACGGTCAAGGTCAAGAAGAACGGGCCGGGCCTCGTCATGCCGATCGCCCTGACCGCCCAGAACGGCGCCGTCATCCACCAGAACACGCGGATCCGCGTCACGGGCTGCCCGAAGGCGCACAAAGCCAAGCACAAGAAGGGTAAGAAGAAGAAGCGATGACCCACGGTTCCCGGGGATCGGAAGCGGTGCAACGCCACCAGGTCTCCCAGGTCCAGCGTGCCCGGGTCCTCTCGGCGATGCTGGATGTGTGTGCGCAGCGCGGCGCTTCGGGTGTGACGGTCGCGCACGTCGTTGGGCGCGCGGGGGTTTCGCGGCGCACGTTCTATGAGCTGTTCGACAATTGCGAGGAGTGCTTTCTCGCGGCGCTTGAGGAGGGTCTTGCAGGGATCGCGACCGCCGTTCTCCCCCCGTGGCAGGGCCCGGGTGCCTGGAGGGAGCGCGTCAGGGCTTCTCTGGTCGAGCTTCTCGCGTTCCTTGATAATGACCCCGTTACGGGCCGGCTGTTGGTCGTGGAGACGCTCGGAGCGGGGCACAGGGCGCTGGAGCGCCGTGGGCAAGTGCTCGCCCATGTCATCGCTGCCGTCGAGGAGGGCCGTGCTGAAGTCAAAGGGGCCCACGAGCCGCCGCTCCTGACGGGGGAGGGCGTCGTCGGCGCCGTCGCCTCCGTCATCTACGGACGGATGCTTGGCGGTCCCGGCGTGGGGGACGGGGGTTCAGGCCCGCTGATCGAGCTGACCGGCCCGCTGATGAGCATGATCGTGCTGCCCTACCTTGGGCCCGCCGCCGCGCGGCGCGAGGTCGAGCGGCCCGTTCCCAAGGTCAGCCACGACGACCACCGCCCTTCACCGGACGGCCTTCCGCTCGGCGATCTGGAGATACGCGTCACCTACCGCACGCTGTGCGTGCTCGCCGCGATCGCCTCAGAGCCCGGCGCGTCCAACCGTACGATCGGCCGGGCCGCCGGGATCGAGGACCAGGGCCAGATCTCGAAGCTCCTCTCGCGCCTGGAGAAAGTCGGCCTGATCCACAACGGCAACGCCCACGCTCCCGCCCGCGGGTTGGCCAACGCGTGGTCGCTCACCGAGCGCGGCGAGCGGATCACGCGGTCGCTGCGGGTCCAGCCGACAGCTGAACCTGCCTGAGTCTGCGCTTCACTCCATTCCAGGGGCGGTGGCCGATGGCGGCAGCGTGACGGCGTCGCGCCCGCGCGCTGCGCCTACCTGTGGCGCCCAGGGCACCGTACGACAGTTGCGGCCTGTGCCTGGGTTCCGTCGAGGAACGAGAAGGTGGCGCTGAAGCGAAAGCCGCCGTGGGGGCAGCGCTTGGGCAGCTCGATCCCCTTGGGGTGGTAGGCGATGCGCTTGCCGTGCCTGCGTTCGTAGTACGTGAGCTTGCCGCCGAGCGTGGCGTGGACCTGGACGACCGCGACGTCGGGGCCTTCGGGGATCCCCGGGACGAGCGGCACGTTGACGTGCAGGTGGCCCGGCAACAGGAGCGTCGGCATGACGATGCGGGCCGCGACAGGATAGGTGCCGGTGGCGCTGATCAAGAGGTTGACGTACCCGTTCTGCGAGGGTCCCGCGACCAGCGCGATGCTCGCGGTCTCTTCGGAGACTTCGGGGCTGACCTGGAACTCGGCCAGGGCGTTGCCCGCGCCCATGATCGAGTTGGGCGGGCAGGCCTTTGGGCCGCGTGCTCTGAGTGTCGCGGGATCGCATGAGGCGAGGCCCAGGTCGCTGGTGCCGAGTCCCAACTGGCGTGGGTAGTGGAAGTCGATGCCCATCAGCGCGGAGGGCAGTCCGTCATCCGCGGCCGCGATCGAGAAGCCGAACGAGACGGTCGTCGGCGCCCCCAGCCGCTCGGGAGAGAACCTGGCGCTGATCGTCGCGGTCTGCGCTCCCCATGCCGGGGTGGTGACGATGAGCAGGGCGCACAGCGCCGCGACGATCGCCGGTGGCACCCTGGCGCTCAATACCGCAGCCTGCCGATCGCCTGCACCACCAGAGCGTAGCCGCGACGGTGGAAGACGCCGAACAGTTCGCCGCTTCCGCGAGCATGGGCGTAGCGGCCGCTGCCGCCCGTGATCTGCAGCGCGCCGCGGAAGCTGGGCGCCGGGCTGGTCGGATTGTGCAGTCGGCAGCTCGCTCGCCCGTAGAGCGTGCCACCCGACGTCCGGATCGCGAAGCGCGCCGTCACGGTCGGGCTGCCGTTGTAGGTGAAGTCCACGCGCGCGCGGCCGGGGAGCGTGCCGGAGACGCTCCCTTCGTCGATGATCACCGTGGCGTTGGCGTCGACGAAGCGCAGATGCCCTTCATCTCGCACGGAGACCGTGCGCGCTGTATGTGCCGCGGCCTCGCGCGCCGGTCGGGCGGACGACTCGGATGCCGCCGGGTTGGCGCCCGCTATCCCAAGGGCGGCCGCGAGGGCGATGGTGAGTGTCAGACGTGCCGGTCTCATGAAGACAATATGGCGGCATCGCTGTGGTTTCCGCGCCAGCAGGCGCGCGCGCGCTTGCCGGCTCGCCAGGTGCGCATCAGCAGCAGGGGAGGCAGGATGAAGGGGGCAGCTCGCCGGCGCAGGTGCGAGAGCACGGGGCGGGCGAGCTCGCCGCTCGCGCCGGGCGAGGAGGCGCCGTAGGCGATCGCGCCGGCGAGCGTCATCACGTGGTGGGCGCCATGGCGAAGCGCCGCCGCCTCCCGCGCGGCTTCGCGGGCGGCGCGTGTGAGCGCGCCGGCTAGAACACCCGGATCGTCATACAGGGAGACATAGGAGAGCGTTCCGGTCGCGCTGTCCAGGTGGTGGTCGACGAGGCCGTCGAGCAGGGTCACGACTACGCAGATCGACATGTACACCCGGTCGATCCGCTCCGCCTCCTCGCGCGTGGTGCGCGGGTCGGCCGCCGCCGCGATCAGCGCGTGCAGCGCCAGCACCGAGGAGGCCGCGCCGGCGAGGTACTCGCGCCACTCGAGGCCGCTGCCGCTCGCCTGCGCCTGCGCCCAGCGCTGCAGCTGCGCCGTTCCCAGGGTTGCCGCCGCGTGCATGCGGATCTGGGCCTGCGCGGCGCGCGCCGCGCAACGCCGCGCGACAGGCGCGACCGCCTCGCCTGAGGGGAGCGACGCGATCGCGACCGTCACGGCGTGGCCGAGCTCGTGCAGGTACTCGCCCCCGCCGGGCTCCTCCCCGGCCGCGGTCTTCTCACCGAAGGCGTCGATCGCTCCCAGAAACGCCTGGAAGAGGCGCTCCCCTTCGCCGAGCGGGTCCAAGAAGGGGCGCTCGGTCAGCCCGTCGAGGTAGTCGAACATGAGCTGCAGGGCCACGATCGCGCGCGCGGCATCGCGCCGGTGGGCGGAGGGCGCCAGCGTGGCCGCGATCGCCGCGGCTTCGGCGTTGAAGCGCTCGGCGTGCAGCTTGGAAAGCGCCAGGACGCGCAGCTCGTCGTCTTCGATGGTCGCGGCTCGGCTCTCCCAGTGGCGGACCTGCCTGCGCACCGCAAGGGCGAGGGTCGGCCAGTAACGCGCGCTGGCGAGCGCGAACGCCGTCAGTGCCCGTGCCGCGAGCCGCCTGTCGCCGACGATGCGCGAGGAGCGTGTCTGCGCCTGCACGGTTGTGATGCGACTTGCCTGTTCAGCTGACATCTTCGACCTACTCTTCCGCCAACGCCAGGACGGGACGTACGCGGCAGGCCAGCCAGCCCGGGATCGCTCCGATCGCCAGGGCGCCCGCCAGCGCGATCGCGAAGGTCTCCACAGGCCCGGCGCTTGTCGTCGGGCTCTGCAGTGGAAAGCCGGTCACGTGGCGCAGGAAGCCGTCGATCACGACCTGCCCGTAGGCGCCGGCGACGGCGCCCGTCAGGCAGCCCGCGCCGAGCATCAGCGTGGCTTCGAACAGCAGGATGCCCTGCAGGCTGAGGCGCTTGGCTCCGAACAGCCGCAGGCCCGCCAGCCCGGCGCGCCGCTGCCAGATGCTCGACGCGAGCGCGGCGACCATCGCGGCGATCGCCGCGACCAGGAGCAGCAACGAGATCTCACGCAGCTGCCCGAGCCCTTCGCCGGCGAGCGTGTCGATCTTGGCGGCGCGTTCGCTCGCGAGCGAGACTTCGAGCCCACTCGCGGGGCCGAGCGCCGCTTCTATCGCGCCGCGCGCCGCCTGCGGGCTCGCGCCGGGCCGCAGCGTCACGCCAAAAGCGCTGGGGTCGCCGCTCGCCCAATCGCGGGCGTAGTCGGCGCTGCTCATGAATATGACCCCGGGCGGCCAGGCGAGGTTGGTCGTGGTGGCCGCGATCCTGAACGACCGGGGGCCGGTCGGCGTGGGCAGCACGAGCGTGCCGCCGACCGGAAGATGGTGTTCGCTCGCTATCTGCTCGGAGACGGCTATCCAGCCGCCTGCGCCGAGCCGCGCGATCGCCGTGGAGGCCCGGCCGGAGCGGATCTCGCTTTCGAGGACGTGGCGCTGCGCGCCCGCGGGGCGGGCGATGACCCACGCTCGCCGCGAGCCGAGCTGCAGGAACCCGCCCTGGAAGGACCGCACCGCGGCGACGCCCGGCACGCGGGCGATCGCGGCGGCGTGGCGGCCGGCGGGGAAGGAGTCGACCGCCTGGTTGTCACCCGGACTCGAGACCCAGATGGGCGCGTCGGCGACATAGCTGCTGGCGAACGAGTGGATCCCGGAGAGCAGGTTCGCGCGCGCGCCGCCGAGCGCCACGCTGCCGAACAAGGCCACCGCGCCCGTCGCCGCCAGAGCGAGCGAGCGCACGGTCGTCGCCCGCAGCGAGGCGAGCGCCAGCGGGAGGATCGCGATGCGCTGCAAGCGCTCGGAGGCGAGCTCCGCGACCCTGAGCACCGCCGCGAACACGAGCGGGACGGCGAGCACGGTGGCGAGCGCCAGCAGCGCGGTGGCCGGTATCGCGGCGGCGGGTACCAGCATCCACAGCGCGCTCGCGGCCGCGACGAGAAGCAGGCCGGTCGCGGCAAGCCTGATGCGCGTCGCGCGCGAGAGGGAGTGCCCCGGCGCGCCGCTTTCCTTGTAGATGGCGTCGCGCGCCCGTCCACGGCGCAGGTCGAGCAGCGGGACGATCGAGGCAAGGCAGGTTGCCAGCACCCCGCCCGCCAGCGCGAGCGCCACCGCCCCGCCGCGCACGATCGTGCCGCCCGACAGGGTGAACGCCTGCGCGAGGTAGCCGGTGGACTGGTGGAAGACGCCGACCGACAGCAAATAGCCGGTGAGCAGGCCGACCAGCGATGCCACGATCCCCAGGCACAGCGCCTCGAACAGGACCATCTCGACGATAGTCACGCGCCGCGCTCCGGCGATGCGCAGGTCGGCGATCGCCCGGCGCCTGTCCGAGACGGTGAGAAGCATGGCGTTGAAGGCGAGCAGGAAGCCCAGCAGCGCGCCGATCGCGGCGAACAGTCCGCTGGCGAGATCGCTCGGGCCGAGCGCCTGTGCCAGCAGGGCGATGTCCCGGTCCGCGGGCGCGACTTCAACCCTTTCTCCTGCGACCCGCTGAAGCTCCGCACGCACCTGCGCTTCGCGCCCGGGCTGGGTCTGCACGAAGATGCGCGTCACTCTCCCGGGCAACCCTGACAGGCTCTGCATGCGGCGCAGGGGCATCACGGCCACGAGCGCCTGCGAGAGCGCGCCTGCTTCCCGGGACCCCAGTACTGAGGAGACGGTGAGCGGGTATCTGCGCCCCCGCAGCTTCAGGGTGATGGCGCTGCCGCCGGCGCCCGCGGCGCCGATTCCCAATGCGCGAGCGCTCGCGCGGGACAGGCCGATCTGATCGGTCGAGAGCGCCCCTATCGGCAGGGTTTCGCCGAGCCCGTCGAGCACCGCGAGGCGCAGGTCGGCGCCGGCGAGCTGCACGCGCACGCCGCGCCCGCTCGGGCCGGCGATCGTCGCCGCCTGTTCGAGCAGCGGCGCGGCCTGCTTGACGCCGGGCAGGCGCTTCACGCGCGCGAGCAACGCTTCGTCGAAGCCGTCCGCGCCGCGAGACTGCAGCTGCAGGCTCGCGGGCCCGATCACAGTGTGCACGACCCGATCCGCGGAGCTCGAGATGGACTGCTCGGCCACGATCGCGGCGAACACGAGCGCCACCGCGATCGCGATGCCGACCGCCGCGAGCAGCTCCTGCACGCCGTGCGCGCGCAGCCGGCGCCGGTACATGTAGACGAGGGTGGAGGGGCGCACTTCAGCTCACGTCTGCCAGGGAATGGTCCGGCCGGCCCGCGCCGCCGTACGGGTCGTCGTCGAAGAGCCGCCCGTCGCGCAGCGTGTAGTCGCGGTCGGCGAGCGCCGCGGCGTCGTTGTCGTGCGTGACGAGCAGCACGCACGCGCCTTGCTCGTGGGCGAGGTCGCGCAGCAGCGCGACGGTCTCGATGCTGCGCCTGCTGTCCAGCTCGCCCGTCGGCTCGTCCGCGAGGATCAGCTTGGGCTCGCCGACGAGCGCGCGCGCGATCGCCACGCGCTGGCGCTCGCCGCCGGAGAGCTGCTCGGGGGTGTGGTGGACGCGCTCGCCCAGGCCGAGACGCTCCAGATACGGCGCTGCCAGTGCCCGCGCCTTGCGTGGGGGCACTCCGTCGAGCAGCAGCTTGACCGTGGCGTTCTCGAGCGCCGAGACGTGCGGCATCAGCTGGAAGCTCTGGTGGACGAAGCCGATCTCGCGGCGCAGGTACTCCGACGCCTGCGCCTCCGACAGCGAGTGCAGCTCGCGCCCGTGGTAGCGGATCGCGCCGCCGTCGGGCGCGAGCAGCGCGCGATCAGCAAGAGCAGCGTCGTCTTGCCCGAGCCGCTCGGCCCGTGCAGGGCGAGCATCTCGCCCTCATGGGCGGTGAGCGATACGCCGTCGATCGCGCGCACCGTCTCACCGGCGCCGCGGTAGTGCTTGACCACATTCTCCAGCTCCAGCAGGCTCACAGAACCGTGTCCTCTCCCTGTAGGTCGCCCATCCGCTAAAGGCGCGCATTGCGCGCGCCGCTTTTCCTTACCCGCTCGCCCGCCGCGAGGCTCGTCGCAACGGCAGCACCGGCGCGAGCGCCGGCGCGGGCGCGCCGCGCAGATCCCCATCGCCGATCACGAGCCCTCGATCGGCCTCGGACAGGCCGGTCGACTCGCCCGTGCTCGCGAGCACGGCGATCCCCTCGTCGGCGAGCGAGCGCAGCAGCGCGAGGATCGGGTCGCGGTCGATCAGCTCGACTCCCTTGACCGGCTCGTCGATCACGATCAGCCGCGGCTCGAGCACGAGCGTGCGCGCGAGCGCGACGAGCACCGTCTCGGCGCTCGACAGCTCGTGCTGAGCCATCTTCGCGCAGCGCGCCGCGCCGACACGCTCGAGCGCCTGCAGCGCTCGCCGGCGCGCGACCCTGGGGGGGACCCAGCGTGAGAGCGGGCCGACCATCGCGTGATCGAGCGCGGTGTGCCCGTCGGTGAAGCGCAGGGTCTTCTGGCAGTAGCCGATCCCGCCGCCGAGCAGGCGCTCGCCGTGCGCGGCCAGGTCGTGCCCCTCGAAGCGCACGACGCCGGCGTCCGGCGGCTCGATCCCGGCGGCGACGCGCAGCAGCGTCGAGCGGCCCGATCCGCGCATGCCCCATACGACCGCCAGCTCGCCGCCGTCCAGCTCCAGCGAGACGTCGCGCAGCACCTGACGCGCGCCCGGTCCGCTCTCGTAGCCCTTGCGGACGCCGTCGAGGACGAGCAGGCTCATGAGCGCCTCAGCCGCCCGCTGAGCTTCTTCAGCTCCTGGCGCGCGTATTCGACCCATGCGAGCTTCGCGCCCACCGCGAGGCGGTTCTCCTCCTCGATCAGGCGCTGAAGCAGCGCCGGGACGCCGTCCAGCGGAGCGCCCTGCTCGCGGGCGATCCGCGTTCCCATCCCCTCCGAGAGCCACGCCTGCTCGCAGCGCTCGACAACCTCGACGAGCTGCTCCGGCTCACCCGCCAGCGCGGCCAGCGCCAGCACGAACATCTCCTGGCGGCGGCGATCCTCGCCGACCTGGCCGATCAGCCACTCCCGGTATGCCTGGACTCCCTCGGCGGTCGCGCGGTAGCGCGGCTTGGGCTGGCGTCCCTCGCGCGTGCCGGGGATCTCCTGCACCAGCTCGCGACTCTCGAGCGCCCCCATGGCCGTATAGACGTGGCCGACGTTGCTCAGGGCGAGCACCGTGCCGTAGCGGCGCTCAAAGCGTTGGGCGAGGTCGTACGCGTAGCTCGGGCGCTCGATGATCAGGCCGAGCAGCGCCCAGTTGACGGGGGAGTGCATCGGCCCCTTCTGACGACCGATCGATCCTGCGGAAAGCCTCCCCGCCTCCATGTCCCACACGGTACCCCAAGACATAGGTGTTTACAAGGCGTTCTCGCGGCTTCTGCTGCCAATGACCTCAGAACCGGCTAAGAACCGGCCATTTACCGTATTACAAGACTTGGAACGTTTTAACTCTTATAACAGAGGCGCTGATGACGACCCACGCCATCGGCAATAGACGCCGGCCCGGCCGAGTCTCCTCATCCGCTCCTCAAAGCCGCTTCGCGGGGTCGTCCCGGCTGAAGAGACCCGTCCGGCCGGCTTGGCGCATCCTCCGGACAATTGGGGAGTACGTGGTAGGACAACTGGGGAATAAGGACGGGGACATGCGGGGAATGTTGGGTCGGGCAAATTGGAAGCGTCAAGATCCACCGCCCGCTCTCGCCCCCGGGACTTTTCGGCGGACCCCGCCCGGTCCGCCCGTCCGCCGGCGCCTGCGCGGCGCCGTTATGCAGCGGCGGCTTTCGGGGATGCCTGCTGCTCGGCTTGCATGGCTTCCCAGGCGTCCTGCATTTCCTGGCCGCGCTTGGCGCCTTGGGAGAGGAACATGGCGTCGAGCGCGAGCTCTTTGGCGGAGTTCTCGTCCCACGGCCGTACGCCGGTTCCGTCGGCGATGCAAGGCCCGGGAGGTAGGTCGAGGTCTCGGTATCGGATCGTCATGTCTGCTTGCAGAATAGCGCGTGTCGGGGATGGCGGAGGCTCAGTGGGTGAGCTCTACGATCAGCTCGGCCAAGGGTGTGACTGTGCGGGCGTCGTCCTTGCGCATCGCCCAGCCCAGGCACTCATCGTGGCGGTCGATTATGTGACCGAAGCGGACGGACGGGAAGTTCAGCGAAGCGAGCCCGACCTGAAGCGCAACATAAGCGGCGCGCAGGTTGCCGTCTCTGAAGGGATGGATCTCGAGGATCTCGGCGTACAGCTCTGCGGGTGGGGTGGCGCCGTCGACGGCGCTGTATGTGGCTGTGCCGGCTCGCGATCGAAGCGTGTCCCGGGCGGTGTTGAACTTTTCGCAGGCGGCCTGCAGACGGGTGACGATCTCGGCTCGGGGCAGCGCGCCGCTCATCGGTGTGACGGTCATCTCGCCGTCGATCGTGACGGGGACGGCGAATTCAGTGGGCTCGTAGTCCGTGCGGATGCGTCCGGCGTCGTGAGGGAACGTCGTCAGGAATACGCCCCGGTGCCATCGGCAGACACGCTCGACGGTCATGTCGATCGGGTTGTGCCGGGTGGCGGCGATCGCGGAGGAGATTACGTCCTCCAAGCGCCTGATGGTCTCCGTCCATGTGTCATTGGGCGAGCGGGCGCTCGACCGGTAGAACGGCGCGCTCGGAGAATCGCGAAAACCTTCGAAACCACTCATACGCCCCCGACCCTACCCCTCGACTGCGATGGGATTTTTCAGCGCCCCCGCCTTTCGCTCGCTTTGCCCCCCTACCCGGCCGGCTATGGCTCGCCGCCGGCCCTACGGCCAGTCGATCTGTTGCGAGGGCGTGACGGAGCGACCGCTCGGGGGCGCGTCCGGGCCTTTGCTCATTGCTCGGTCCTGCGACGGGTCGGATCGATCGAGCGCACGAGGCTACCCCGGCCTTAGGATGCAATTTTCGGCGAGCCCTCGCGGTCCAAGCGGACGAGCACGTCGCGCACCTTCGAGACCCCGTGGGGGCTGAGCGTTGCCCGGTCCAGCAGCCGGCTCTGCTCGACCGGCATCTGCGGCTTGCCGGCTGCGAGTTGACCGTCGATTGCGTTGCGCAGCGCGACCTCGAAGTGATGTAGCGTCGTGAGGCTGGCGCCGGCGATGCGCGCGTGCCAGAGGTAGAGGTCGAGGGCGAGTGCCCGGTCGTCGCCACTGCGCGAAGCTGTCAGATCACCACGAGCTCGCGCTGGGGGTGCGCGGAGGGTCCGTACTGCAGGCCGAGGATCGCGCGGGCGTCGAGGGCCTGCGCGAGGCGCATCAGCGTGCGTGCGTTCGTGGCGTGCCGGCCGCTCTCGATCCGTGAGACCGCCGATGCAGTGGTTCCCATGCGCGCGGCGAGCTGTCGCTGGGAGAGCCCGAGCGCGGCGCGGCGCATGATGACCAGTCTCGCGAGCGCCTCGAACGGCGCAAGGCGCTCGTGCTCGGCGCGCTGCTCGGGGTCCGCCAGCGAGGCTTCGATGTCCGCGAGGACCGTCGTGCCCACCGGGCCTGGATCAGGGATGTCTTGTCGCGAGGCTGCCATGTGCGGACTCCTACCTAAGTTAGCATCTTTGTGAACCCTCATGGCGCGTCGTGACCGGCGGCTCGCGGAGGGCGGCGTTCCTCATCCGCCTGCACGAGCGGAGCGGGACGGCTCACCCCAGAACTGGTGCGGAATCGGCCGTTCACATATCGGCCGCACCATGCTAAAATACCGGCCATACCATGGACTCACTTCGCATGCTGGCAAACGAACTGGCGATACCTGAGCGGACGCTGCGGCGTGCGGCATCGGAAGGGCTGATTCATGGTGTGCGGATTGGCCCGCGGCGTCTTCGCACGACGGTCCGCGAGCAGCTCTATCTGCGGTCCCACTGGTCGCTGCTCCGATCTCTGCGTCAGGCTCTACGGACCGAGCCGAACGCCCAGCTGGCAGTCCTCTTCGGCTCGACGGCCAGAGGCGACGACGATGCGCGCTCGGACGTCGACGTGCTCGTGGTGCTCGCCGATCCGAGCGTTGCGCGTCTCGCCGCTCTGGCGGAACGTCTGTCCGCCCGGACGGACCGTGATGTACAGCCCGTCCGTCTGGGCGACGCGGAAAGCTCGCCACTGCTGATGGCGGATGTCCTGGAGCAGGGAAGGGTGCTCGTCGATCGCGAAGGTCGATGGCCCGCGCTGCGGGCCCAGCGCGAGCGCTGGCGCAGGCTCGCCGCGAGCGAGGATCGCTGGCGGCTCGAGCCGATGGATGACCTGCTGCTCGGAACGACGGCACAGTAGTGAGCGAGCCAACCCCGTCCGCGCCGCTCGACGCGCATGATCCCGAGCGAGCGAAGGTCTGCAAGGCCAAGATCCGCGACCGGATCGGCGATGTGCGACGGCACCTGCTCGCGTTGCGCGCCGCGATGACCCAGTTCGGCGAGGACTTCGATCTGGACGCATTCCAAGCAGCGTTCGCGTCCGAGGACCCCGGTCCGCTGAACCATGCCAAGGCGGTCGAGCGCGGGGTGGACCAGCTCTACAACTACATCGCTGAGCTCGCCGCCCTGGGTTTGGAGCTCGCCGAGTTGCGACCGCGTCACGCCGACACAAATGCACGACGGGACTTTGATGCGCTTCGCGAACACAGCGTTCTATCGACCGAGTTGGTGAAGCGTGTGCAGCGACTGCGGGAACTGCGCCGCCTGCTCATTCACGAATACGCGACCGCGACGGCCGAGCAGGTGCACGAGTCGGCGCGCATCGTCTCCGAGGCGTTTCCGCTCTTCTACAACGCATACCTGAAGTGGATCCGTGCCGGGTTCCGCTCGCCCACCGCGCCGCCCCAGTAAAGCTCTCGGCGATGAGTCGGCGTCATCCGACCCAAAGAGCGCCGATCGGCACGGTCCACGGGCGGTCGCAGGAAGTGATCGTTTGCGCTGTTGAGCACGCAGCGTAGGCGTGACGGCCAGTCGATCCGCTGCTCAAGCTCCGCGGGGCCCAGCTCGATCAGGCTGCTGCGCTCGATCGGTTCATACCGCCCGTCGGCGAGCGCGAGCCAGTGCACCTTGTGGGTGTCGGGGTCGACGATCAAAATCTCGTCGACGTTGTGGGCGGCGTAGAAGGGGAGCTTCTCCCAGGCGTCGTCTTCGGGGGAGAGGATCTCGAGCACGAGTGCCGCGGTCGTTATCCAGACTCCGCGGGGCGGGGAGCGGTGCAGGCCGCCGTCGGGGATGCGGAAGTCGTCCCTGGAGTCGCCTACGTTGAAGTCGAGGGAGACCGTGAGGCCCGCAGCGTCACCTACCGGCGCGAGCAGCCTCGTCAGATGCGCAGCGAGCGTGGCGTGTTCACCGGAGGGCGCCGGAACCATGTGGTACACCCCCTCCCACACCTCGTCTCGACGGTCCTGGCCGAGCTTCCTGCGGCGCTCCAGCAGCGCCTGCACCTCGGTGGGTAGCGGCTCTGAGATCAGCGTTCGCATCAGGGAAAGGGTAGCGGGCGCGGTGGTCCCAACGCCACAGAACGAGCGGATAGTTGAGGGTTGGACCGCTGGTCTGCCGGGTTACGCGGCTTGCTTCACAAGCCCGAGCTTGATCAGCAGTCGCCGGAGCGGGCTCGGGTGTTCCAGGCGGTGCTGGCGTGCCGCCTCCGCATTCCAGATCCACGGCCGGGGGGCGCCGTGCGTCTGCTCGATGCCGATCTCCCACGTCGGTAGACGCTTGACCTTCTCTGGTGGTGTCGGCGTATACGGCACGAAAGTCAGCCTATCACGAGGGCCAGCAGCCAGGCGACCGTCTGAACAACAATCAGCCCTGCCAAGACACCTGACAACCAGGACATCTGTCTTACACGCTCGGCGTTCTGTTCCTGAAGTTCCTGGTGCGCGTATCCGGCGCTCGCAAGCCAGCCGATCGTGCCAGAGGCTGATTCATCAGCGGCTTGGGCTTGGAGTCTGGCGTGGATGCTGCGGGCGTCGATCGCGAACCTCAACCGCCACGGCACGAGGAGGATCGCGGCGATACCGAGCGCGACGCCAAGTGAGATCAAGGCTAGCCACACTGGGGCGGAGAGACCGCGATCACGCAGCGTTGTGCCGCCGAGGAATGACGCCACCAGGGCATGGGCCGTCAGCAGCGTTCCCGTGCGCTGCTGGAGGGCGGCTACCAGGGATTCCTGCTCGGCCAGCGCGCTGCGCCCGGCTTCGTAGGCGATTTGCTCGAGTGTCTGCATGAAGCGCCAACATACGCAGCGTCGGCGACGGTTCTGTGTGGCGAGCCGCCGAATCGCCCGTTCTACGCGGCCCTTGTGCGCAAAGCTGGCCGGAAATGATTCACCGGACCGGCATGCAACACGGTGCGCTCGTCGTTACGGCCAGTCGATCCGCTGCTCAAGCTCCGCGGGGCCCAGCTCGATCAGGGTGCTGCGCTCGATCGGCTCGTACCGGTTGTCTGTGAGCGCGAGCCAGTGCACCTCGCGTGTGTCGGGGTCGAGGATCAGGGCCTCGTCGACGTGGTGGGCGGCGTAGAACGGGAGCTTCTCCCAGGTCTCGTCATCCGGGGAGGGGATCTCCACGACGAGCGCCGCCGTCGGGTGCCACATATCGGCGGCGCCAGGGCGGTGCAGGCCGCCGTCGGGGACGCGGAAATTGTTCTTGGAGTCGCCTAGGTTAAAGTCGTCGGTGACCTCCAGTCCGGCCGCAATCGCCAGTGGGCGAAGCAGCGCCTTGATCTGCGCGGCGAGCGTGGAGTGCTTATGGCTGGGTGCGGGAACCATGTGGTACACCCCCTCCCACACCTCGTCTCTGCGGTCCTGGCCGAGCTGCTTGCGGCGCTGCAGCAGCGTCTCTACCTCGGTGGGCAGCGGATCGGAGATCACCGTTCGCATCAGCGAAATGGTAGCGCTGAGGGCGGTCTCCGCGTGGCGGTATGTGTGCGCTCGATGACATGCCGTCGCACCATACGAAGCGTTGGCGACGGTTTTCTTTTCGCGAGCGGCTGAATCGCCGGTTCTACAGGGTCTCGCGCGAAAACCTGGCCGGCAATGGCTCATGAGACCACGGCGATTGGCCATACCGTCCCCGATGCCGAGACGGCGTTGGACGCCACGGCCAAAGCGAATAGCCGACACGTCGTCCTGGGTACTCACAAGGCTTAGAACGTTGTAAGCCTTGGCTTGTGCCTGGGGTCAAGCGTGGCGCATGATGGTCGAGGCCGGTAGCGGACACGAGCCGCGCGGCGAGGAGCTGGGTCTAGTTCAAACGGAGATACGGAGGGGATGGAGATGTTCTCAGCCATACGCAAGCGCTTCACGTACGCGAACGTCGCGATGACGCTCGCGCTCGTGTTCGCGATGACCGGCGGGGCGTACGCCG
Organism: uncultured Solirubrobacterales bacterium; assembly: GCA_963714635.1. Taxonomy (GTDB): domain Bacteria; phylum Actinomycetota; class Thermoleophilia; order Solirubrobacterales; family Solirubrobacteraceae; genus Palsa-744. Next base: position 322,984 of record CAVQPM010000008.1, read on the forward strand.
CCAAGCACTACCTGATCACCTCGACCAAGCAGATCAGCCCGAAGGTGCTCAAGCAGCTCAAGGGCGCGAAGGGGCCCGCTGGTCCCGCGGGCGCTGTCGGCGCTCAGGGTTCCCAGGGCCCGGCCGGCGTCAACGGCAAAGACGGCGTCAACGGCAAAGACGGCGTCAACGGCAAAGACGGCCTTCAGGGCAATGCCGGCACGAACGGCAAGTCGGTGACGCTGGCGTCCGAGTCCGCGGGCACGAACTGCGAAAAGGGCGGCACGAAGGTGGAAGTCGAAGGCAACGCCGCCAGCAAGCAGTATGTCTGCAACGGCAAAGACGGCCTTCAGGGCAATGCCGGCACGAACGGCAAGTCGGTGACGCTGGCGTCCGAGTCCGCGGGCACGAACTGCGGAAAGGGCGGCACGAAGGTGGAAGTCGAAGGCAACGCCGCCAGCAAGCAGTATGTCTGCAACGGCAAAGAAGGCACGTTCGGCGGCCAGACGCTTCCATCGGGCAAGACCCTCACCGGCATGTTCGCCGCGACCGGTTATAGCGAAGTCAAATTCCCCGAAAGTGGATTGGGTACCGCGGTGACCGGTGTCAGTTTCGCGCTTCCGCTCGCGAAAGAACTCGCGGCTCACGTCATCAAGGTCAACGGAGCGTCGACGACGGAATGCCCCGGCACGGTGCAAGCGCCTGCTGCGGAAAAAAGCAATCTTTGCGTGTACCTTTCGGAAACCGAAAACGCGTTCGAAGGCACCGTGAACGTTAGCCCGACTAAGTTTGGATTCACTGCGGGGGCGGTCGCTGCCGTGAAAGGCTCAATTCAGGTCGAAGGCACGTGGGCGGTGACCGCCGAATAGGCCGCTCCGGCCGGCACATCGCGCCGAGGCTCCCGGGCGGGTTTGTTGCCCGTTGCCCGGGGGCCGCAGGCGCTTCAACCGCTCCAGACACCCATTGACGACTCTCGCATCCATTCATCCATGTGTCACGTCACCGAGAAAGGCACGCAAGTGAACCCCACCGCGTCTCCGAGGAGGCACCATCGTCTCGCCGCCACGCTCGTGGCCGGGGCCGGCCTCGCGCTGCTCCTCGCGGTTGCAGTGGCTGTGGCCGTGGCGGGTGCCGGCGGTCCGCCTACGTTCAGCAGCGCGACGGTCGAAGCGAGCGGGGTCCATGCGACCCGAGCGGGCTTCGGGGATACGGTTCATCCCAATGGGTCGGACACGAGTTGGAGCTCGTACTACTCCGAAACCGAAGGCGGTCCGTGGACGCTCGCGGGGAGTGGTACATGCGCAGGCAGCGAAGAAGCCTGCGGCGATGGTGTGGAGGTTCAGCATCTCGAACCAACTACCACCTACTATGTTCTTATCGAAGCTAAAAATGCGTCATCAGGTACTGTCACGGTGAAAGGTCAGTTTACTACCACGGCTGTCAGTGTGCCCGAACTCGAAATCGAGGGCTCCGACGCAAGGGTCACGATCAACTCCGCCAAGTTTGGCGACGAGATTCAGACGAATGGTGCGGTCACGGCTTACGCGTTCGAATATGCGACGAGCGAAAGCGCGCTTGCGAACAATAGTAAAGGGGGGGTTGTGCCTCCGGGTTGTTCTGGTTCGGTGTCGGTCTCTGAAGATTATGCTGAACCGGAATGTCATATAGAAGGTCTTCAGCCGGAAACCACTTATTATGTTCTTTATGAGGCGAGCAACGAAAAGGGCGAAGCCAAGATTGCGCATGGCGAACCGGCCATACATAAGTTCACAACGGCTTCGGTGAAGCCGGAGGCGGGGCTTGCGACCGGGTCGCCGTTTACGAATGTTACGGGTGTGTCTGCTCATGTGGTGGGTTCGGTCTATACGGGTGATAGTGAAACTCAGTGGCGTTTTGAATACGCGACTAGCGAAGCCGGCCCGTGGACACCCGGGACAGCGGGTACGGTTTCCAGTGCCGATGCCGGCGAACAACAGATCCCGGTCGGCGGCGATTTGACGGGTTTGAGCCCTTCAAGTACGTATTATGTGAGGTTGTTCGCGGAAAATGTCAACGGGACGTCTTCTCGGAAATCAAGCATTTCGATACGGCCGGTCCGCCGGTTCCTACGACGTTTGCGGTTCATGCGATCGATCGTGAAGCGGTGCGTTTGCTTGGGTCTGTGAATCCCGAGACGTCTCCGAGTGATGGTGAACAGGTCGTTACGGTCGGTGGGGCTCCGACGGGCGGCACGTTCACACTCACGTTCAACGGTCAGACGACCATTCGGATTCCCGTTTGCGCGTCAGCGTCGAACGTATCGCAGGCGCTTGCCGCTTGTCGAGCGTCAGGTGGCCAGTCCAATGTGCGGGTGACGGGTGTCGCTCATGGTCCTTACACGATCGAATTCGTAAATGCGCTGGGTGGTGTTGCGCAGCCGGCGGTCACGGGGGATGGTTCGCTGCTTACGCCTTCGGGGACGGTCACGGTCGCGGTCAGAGACCGCGGGTGGGGTGTTGTCTGGTACCCGCTACCACTTCCAGTATGTGAGTGAAGAACAGTTTGAGGGGAAGGAGGTTTTGCGAACGCCGGCTCGACCCCGGAAGGCGAAGTCGGGGTGGGCACTACCGCGCAGATTGTTGGGTCTGATGCGCCGGGGTTGGTGGCGGGCACGACGTATCGTTACCGGCTGGTCGCGAGCAACGCTGCAGGGGAAGTCGCGGGCGGGGGAACAGACCGTCGTGGTGCCGGCGGCGCCGGTCGCGGGTGGTGGTTCGTCGTGTGCGAATGAAGCGTTGCGCACGGGTCCGTCTGCCGCGCTCCCCATTGTCGTGCGTATGAGCAGGTGACGCCCGTGGAAAAGGAAGGCGCGCAGGACACGTTCTCCTATTCGCAGAACAATCAGGCGCATGCGCTTCCCGGTGGGGATGGTGAACATGTATTGGTCAGTCAGCTCGCGTTGCAGTGGGGTCCGAATCCCGATCCGGCGGCAGGCAACTATTTCTTTACCCGTAGCGCGCATGGTTGGCAGATGACCGCGGCCAGGCCTGCGGATGAAAAGAGCCCATTCTCTTATCAGGCGACGCTGTTTGACGCGAATCTGACGACGGTCGGGTTGGAAGCGACGTGGTCGACATCGCTGACGAACCACTCGGAACTCCAGTTCGAAACGGGTCCTCCGGGAGGACCGTATACCAAGGTTGCTCGGCAACCGTTCGGGGTTGGCGGGGCGTTGGTTGGCGCGTCGGCTGATTTCTCGAAAGTATTCCTTCAGAGCGAAGATCATGGTCTCGTCGAACCGCACACGACGACGGCGAGTGGTTATGATTTGTATGAATACTCGGCGGGGGCTTTGCGTCAGGTCAATGTGGGGGTCGGGACGTGTGGGGCGAGTATCGCGAAGGGTGTCGAGGGGTATAATTTCCAGCCCGGTGGCGACGCCGTCTCCAACGATGGTGCGCGCGTCTTTTTCAATGCCGTCCCCGGGGAAAACTGCGGGGAACCATCGCACCTGTATATGCGTGAAGAGCCGGGCGAAAGGACGCTCGATATCGGCGCGTATGAATTCATCGCGGCCAATACGGACGGTAGCCGGTTGTTGGTCGAGAAACACAACGGCGCGGTCTACGACGTCTATCTGTATGACACGGAAACCCAGGCCTCCAGTTTTCTGTTCGCGGTATCGAACAATCTCACGACTGACAAAGCGGTGGTCTCCAAGGACCTCACCGCGCTTTACTTCCATTCTGTGGGGCGCTTCACATCAGAAGCGCCACCGGTATCCCAACAAAACGCGGACGTAGGTGAAGGGCCGGAAAATTTGTACGCTTACTTTATCGGGGCTTCGAACCCGCTACGGTTCGTGGCGCAGGTCGGCACCGAAAACAATCTTGGGGGTGGCTTCTCGACCAGTCCTGACGGGCGCTATATCTATTTCGCCTCACAAGGGGTCGCCGGGGTGCCGGGGCCGAACGCCGTTAACGCCGCGAGCGTTAATGTGTATCGTTATGACAGCGTCGAAAACGTGGTGCAGTGTATGTCGTGTGCGTCTTCGTGGGATTGGGAGCCGGCGTTACAGTCGACGTTTTTGCCGTTCAACATTCAGTCGCAGATCAACGGGGTGCCGCGCTTGATGGTCGCTTCCGATAACGGCGACTATGTGTTCTTCGATACGACGTCGGCGCTCGTTCCGGGAGACATCGACGGTGAAAACCCGACCGGTTCACCCAGCAACGCGGGAGAAGACGACTTCTCCTTCAGTACGTCCAGTGATATTTATGAGTGGCGTAAGCCGGGTATCGATGGGTGTGTGGCGCCGCAGGGCTGTCTCGCGCTGATCTCCTCGGGCAGCGGGGGTAAGCGCAACGTGCTGCTCGGGACCACTCCCTCTGGTCGCGACGTGTTCTTCGCGACGCACTCGCAACTGGTCGAACAGGATCAGGATACGTCGGGTGACGTGTACGATGCTCGTATCGGTGGTGGGTTCCCGCCGCCGCCGCCGGCCCCGGTGGAATGCGAAGCCTCGGCGTGCCAGACCCTGTTGCCGGGAGTGCTCGATACGACGCCCGCGTCGCTGGCGTTCTCCGGTCCGGGGAACCTCGTCGCCGCGACACCTGCAGCGACCCCGAAAGTCGTCGTGAAGACCAGGCGCTGCGCGAAGGGCAGGGTGCGTAAGAAGGGCAAGTGCGTAGCGCAGCGGCGACGGTTGCGGCGGCGCGCGAAGAAGGCCGCGACACGCCGAACAGCCAAGCACGTCAGGGGGGGGACTCGCTGATGAGACGCGCTCGTTTCAATCGTGTTGTGGAGATGCTCGCGTTCGGTTTGACGGTGCTCGTGATGATGGGCGGCAGCCCGTCGGTTGTGTTTGCGCAGCCCAGTGAACATCCCTTTGAACTGGAACCCGGCAGCTTCCATTTCGCACCGTCGAACCTGCGCGCCGGTGCGCACGCCGACTGGACGTTCTCGTTCAACTTCGCCAACGAACCGGGGAGCACCCCCGAAGCGAGCAAGACGTATAACGATCTGAAGGACGCGGCCGTCGATTTTCCGGCGGGGTTCACCGCGAACGACAAGGCCGTCCCGACATGCACTTTCGAACAGCTACTCGGCAAGACAATCGCCGCTGAATGTCCGGTCGCGAGCCAGGTCGGCACGATCAGCTTCGACCTCGATGCCGGTGAACAACCGCAAAGGGTCACCGTACCGTTGTACAACATGGAAGTCACTACTTTTGGGGAGACGGCGGCGCTCGGGTATCGCGCGGCCGTGATAACCGAGGTGCTACCGGTGTATATACGCTCACAGGACGAGGGCATCACCGGCACCAACCCCAGCATCGTCGAGCTGGGAGAACCCCATGAAGTGTCGTTGACGATCTGGGGCGTGCCCGCCTCACCCGAACACGACGCCGAACGCGGCCGGGAATGCTTCACTCGGGGAACCACCTTCACGTGCGAACATGGTGGCGAGGAAGTGAACATTCCCGTCGTCCCGTTCCTGGCGAATCCGACGAGCTGTGGGTCGTTTGTGGCGGGTGTGAAGGCCGATTCGTGGGAGGAACCGCAGCCCGCTGGTTGGTTGACGGGTCCCGTCGAACCGGGCCCGCTGGGACAGACCGTTGAAGGTGGCCCGATCGTTGAATGTGCTCGTGTTCCGTTTCATCCTTCGATCGAAGCGCAGCCGACGACCCGCGCCGCGGAATCGGCGACGGGGTTGAACGTGTCTCTGGTCGTCCCGCAAACATGGGAAAACCCGGGGACGCTCGCGACGGCGAACTTGAAGGATACGACCCTCGCGTTGCCCGTGGGTATGACTATTAACCCGTCCGCGGGTTCGGGTTTGGGGGCTTGCACCCCCGGCGAGTACGCGGCGGAGTCATCCTCCTCGCCGCCGGGGGCGGGTTGTCCACCGGAATCGAAGATCGGTTCGATCCTGATCGAAACACCGTTGCTCGCGGACAAGATCGAAGGGTCGGTGTATGTCGCGACACCGTATGAGAACCCGTTCAGCGAACCGGGACACCCCTCGGGATCGCTGCTGGCGCTCTATATCGTCGCGAAGGATCCCGCTCGTGGGATCCTCGTGAAGGTCGCGGGACAGGTAAAACTGGACCCCGTCACTGGCCAGTTCGTCACGACTTTCGCCAACACCCCGCAGCAGCCGTTCAGCAAGTTCACGTTGAAGTTCCGGCCCGGAGCGACCGCGCCGCTCGTCAGCCCCCCGGTATGCGGCACTTTCAACGCGCAGGCCGAACTGACACCATGGTCAGCACCAACCGAACCACGCCTGCTGAACAGCAGCTCCTTTGAAATCAGCCAGGGCGTTCGTGAAAGCGCGTGCCCAACGGGTGGTGTCCCACCGTTCAACCCGCGGGTGATCTCCGGCACCCAGAACAACAACGCCGGCAGCTACAGCCCGTTCTACTTGCGGATCGTCCGCGAAGACGGCGAACAGGAGCTTACGAAATTCACGACGATCTTCCCGCCGGGCTTGACCGCAAACCTGACAGGCATCCCGTTCTGCCCCGACACGGCAGTCGAAGCGGCCCGGCGCCGGACTGGCCAGCAGGAGCTCCATGAACCCTCATGTCCCGCCACCAGCGAAATCGGCCACACGCTTGTCGGCGCCGGCGTCGGCAGCGTGCTTGCGTGGACACCCGGGAAAGTGTATCTGGCCGGTCCATACCACGGCTCGGCATTGTCGATCGTGTCGGTCACGAGCGCGACAGTCGGGCCGTTCGATCTCGGCACGGTCGTGATCCGCTTCGCGCTGCGGATCAACCCGACGACCGGGCAGGCCGAAATCGACGGCACGGGCTCCGACCCGATCCCACACATCATCGACGGGATCGTCGTACACGTGCGCGACATCCACGTCTACATCGACCGCTCGAAGTTCATGATCGACCCGACGAGCTGCGAACACATGGCGATCTCGAACGCGATCACGGGCGCCGGCGCCGACATCGCAAGCAGCGCCGATGACCAGACGGTGAGCGTCACGACGCCGTTCCAGGCCGCAGACTGTGCGAATCTCGACTTCAAACCCCTGTTCAAGGTCACGACCAACGGCCACACCAGTCGCACCCAGGGTGCGAGCCTCGACACGAAGGTGAGCTACCCGGCCAACTCGCTCGGCACCGCGGCGAACATCAAGTCGGTCAAGGTCGACCTGCCACGGCAGTTGCCCTCCCGCTTGACGACGCTGCAGAAGGCCTGCACCTCAAAGCAGTTCGAAGCAGACCCTGCCGGCTGTCCCGTCCCGTCGCGGGTCGGGACGGTCGTCGTACACACGCCGATCGTGCCTGTCCCATTGACCGGCCCGGCGTACTTCGTCAGCTACGGCGCGGCGAAGTTCCCCGAACTGATCGTCGTCCTGCAGGGCTACGGCATCACGATCTACCTGCACGGGGAAACGTTCATCTCGAAAAAGGGCACCACCTCCACGACGTTCCGCTCGGTGCCGGACGAGCCGTTCGAAAGCTTTGAGCTCAACCTGCCCCAGGGCCCGTACTCCGCGCTCACGAACAACGGCAATCTCTGCAACGCAAAGCAGGTCATAACGAAAACCAAGCGTGTCAAGCGCAAGGTCAAAGGCCACGTCAAGTACGTGAAGGTGAAGGTCCACAAGACCGTCAAGGGCCTCTTGATGCCGACCGCGCTCACCGCGCAAAACGGCATTGTCATCCACCAGACGAACGTGATCGGTGTCACCGGCTGCCCCAAGGCGCACAAGAAAGCCAAGCACAAGAAGGGCAAGAAGAAGCGATGACTCTCAGCTCCGCTGAGGCGGTGCAACGCGAGCAGGTATCCCAGATCCAGCGTGCCCGCATCCTCTCGGCGATGCTCGACGTGTGCGCGCAGCGCGGCGCCTCGAGCGTCACGGTCGCGCACGTCGTCGGGCGCGCGGGGGTTTCGCGGCGCACGTTCTATGAGCTGTTCGAGAATTGCGAGGAGTGCTTTCTCGCCGCGCTCGAGGAGGGCCTTGCGCGGATATCCGCCGCGGTCCTGCCCGCGTGGCAGGGCCCGGGCGCATGGAGGGAGCGCGTCCGGGCTTCACTGATCGAGCTGCTCTCGTTCCTCGATAATGACCCCGTAACGGGCCGGCTGTTGATCGTTGAGACGCTCGGAGCGGGGCCCAGCGCGCTCGAGCGCCGTGGGCAAGTGCTCGCCCATGTCATCGCAGCCGTCGAGGAGGGCCGTACTGAAGCCAAACTGGCCCACGAGCCGCCACCCCTGACGGGCGAGGGGGTCGTCGGCGCCGTCTCCTCGGTGCTCTACGGGCGGATGCTCGGCGGTCCTCGCATGGGGGACGATCGCTCCGATCCGTTGATCGAGCTGACCGGCCCGCTGATGAGCATGATCGTGCTGCCCTACCTCGGGCCCGCCGCCGCGCGGCGCGAGGTCGAGCGGCCCGTGCCCAAAATCAGCCATAACGGCTACCGTCCTTCACCGGACGGCCTTCCGCTCGGCGATCTGGAGATACGCGTCACCTACCGCACGCTGTGCGTGCTCGCCGCGATCGCCTCAGAGCCCGGCGCCTCCAACCGCACCGTGGGCAAGGCCGCCGGGATCGAGGACCAGGGCCAGATCTCAAAGCTGCTCGCGCGACTTCAGAAGGTCGGCCTGATCCACAACGGCAACGCCCACGCGCCGGTCAAGGGGGCGCCCAACGCGTGGACGCTGACCGGTAGGGGCGAGCAGATCACACGGTCGCTGGCGCCTCCAGTTCCCTGAGCTTGCGCTTCACGCGCTTGCGCGTGGCCGACAGCTCCTCGTGCAGCTTGGCCAGCTCCGCTGCCCGGTGCTCGACGAGCTCGATCTGACGGTCGATGTGGCCGAGCGCCTGTGAGAGCAGCTCGGCGCGGCGGGCGGGGGGGACATCCTCGCGGCGCAGCTCGGCCCTCACGGCGGCGCGGGCCTCCTCGGCTGTGAGGAGCTCCTTGAGCTCTTGCAGGGAGACGCCGAGCAGCTCCTTCAATCGCATCACTTCGCGCAGGCGCTCGACCTCGGCCTGGGTGTAGAGGCGATGGCCGCCCGCGGGGCGCTCGGGCGCGCCGGGGAGCAGGCCGAGCTCCTCGTAGTAGCGGATCGTGCGCGGGGTGGTGCCGGCGAGCTTGGCGACGTCGCCGATGCGCAGGGCGGGGATGGTGCTCTCAGGCGCGCTCATAGGAGAAATCGCTCACACGCTCGCGCTCGCGCGCAGCGGCGCGGGCGGGTGCGTGACGCGGGCGCAGCATGCACACACCTGCACCGATGACCGATGTGGCGGCGAGCACCCACAGGGCGATGTGCATGTTGGAGACGAATGGCGCCAGCTTCTGCTCTGAGAGGCCGCGTGTCAACCCTGAGAAAACCGCAAACAGCGTTGACCGGGGCACGGCCGACGTGACGATCGCCATCACGAACGCGATCGACAGCACCGCGCCCGTGTTCTGCAGCAGCGTGCGCGCGCCCGCGGCGACGCCGCGCCTATGGGCGGGGACGGTGCCCATCATCGCGGACGTGTTCGGGCTGTTGAACATGCCCGAGCCGATCCCCACCAGCGCCAGAAAGATCGCCGACCGCCAATAGGGCGTGTGCACCCCTAGGGTCGTCATCAGGGCGAGGCCCATCGCGGTGACGAGCATCCCGAGCGCCGCCAGCCCGCGCGAGCCGTGGCGGTCGGCGTAGATGCCCGCCGGCGGGGAGGCCACGAGCATCCCGAGGGCGAGCGGGATCAGCCTGACGCCGGCCTCGATCGGGCTGTTTGACTGGGCGCCCTGGAAGTAGAACACGAACAGGAACATCAGCGCGAAGCGCGCGAGCCCGTTGATGAACGCGGCGGCGGTCGCGGCGGCGAACAGGCGGTTGCGGAACATGGACAGGTCGAGCATCGGCGCGCGCGTGCGGCGCTCGATCAAGATCCACAGCGGCAGCAGCACGACCGCGGTCGCCAGGCCCCCGAGCACGATCGGGCTCGACCAGCCCGACAGGCCGCCCTTGGAGATGCCGAGCACGAGTCCTGTCAGCCCGAGCACGAACGCGCTCGTGCCGAGCGTGTCGAGCCCGCGCACCGCGTCGGGTCGCGCCAGCTCGCGCAGGATCAGCGCGCCCCAGGCGGCGCCCGCGAGCGCGAGCGGCACGTTGAACCAGAACACCCAGTGCCATGAGATCGCCACGAGCGCGCCGCCGAGCACGGGGCCGAGCACGAGGCCGATGGCGGCGACCATCGTGTTCGCGCCCATGGCGAGGCCGAGCTGCTCATGCGGGAAGGCGTCGGTGACCAGGGCGGCCGCGTTGGCGAACAGGAAGGCCGAGCCGATGCCCTGCAGCACGCGCCACAGGATCAGGATGGTCGCGTCGCTCGAGAAGCCCGCGCCGAGCGAGGCGAGCGCGAACAGCAGAAAGCCGCCCACATAGGCGCGCTTGCGACCGAACAGGTCGCTCAGGCGGCCGGCCGTCAGGACCAGGACCGTGGCCGCGATCAGGTAGGCGAGGATCACCCACACGAGCGCCAGCAGGCTCGTGTGCAGCGAGCGCTCCAAATTCGGCAACGCGATGATCAACGTGCCCGAGTTGGTCGCCGCGAGCAGCATCCCCAGGCTCGTACACGACAGCGCCCACCACTTGTAATGGTGGTGATCGCCATGCACGCCCCAACGCGAGCGGGATGTCAAAGCTGACGTGAACGTAAGGATCAGGATAGCAGCGGTCTGCTAGAAAGCTGTCATGGCCGATGAGATGCAGAGCAGGACCGACGAGCAGTGGCGTGAGCAGCTGACGCCCGAGCAGTACGAGGTGCTGCGCAAGGCGGGGACCGAGCCTCCGTTCACGGGCGAGTACGTCTACAACAAGGAGTCCGGCTCCTACCGCTGCGCGGGCTGCGGGGCGGAGCTGTTCAGCTCAGAGACCAAGTTCGAGTCGGGCACAGGCTGGCCCAGCTTCACCGAGCCGGCTGTCGCGGCGGCGGTTGAGACCAGGCCTGACAACAGCCTGCTCATGCGCCGTACGGAGGTCGTGTGTCGCCGTTGCGGTGGGCATCTCGGCCACGTGTTCGACGACGGCCCGGGCCCGAATGGGCAGCGCTACTGCATCAACTCGGCCGCACTCCAGTTCGAGCCCGAGTCGTAAGCTGAGGCCTGGCATGGTGATGTTTGAACAGTCCAAGCGGCTGTCGGAGCCGCTGCGCTGGACGCGCGCAGGGCGCTGGGCCGTGGCCGTAGTCGTGGTGCTGCTGCTGGCCGGTACGGCGATCGCGATCGTGGGCTCGACGGGCTCGGAAAGGCTGCGCCCGGGCTGCATCGAGGTGACGTTCGCCAGTACGCTCGGCGCCGCCGCGGTGCATCCCTGTGGCGCGAAGGCGCGACAGATGTGCGCCTCGCCGGCCGAGAACCCGGCCCTTGCCGCGCAAGGTGCGTTGCGCGAGGCCTGCCGTCGCGCCGGGCTGCCCTACGGCCTAGAGCTTCGCCTGTAGAGCAGGCCGCGCGGGACGGACATTCTCAGGCCGGCCCCCCGCGAAGCGGCTTTAGGGACGGCCTGAGAATGTCCGTCCCGACAGCGGCCGTGTCACCGACCTGCACGGTCACCGGCGTACCCCGCTCCGGATGCGCGGACGCGAGGCTCACCGATCCGGCGTCCTACGGGGCCGCAACCACCGCGTAGCGCAAGGCCCGTTCTCGCCCCCTCCTGGACAGGTGTCCAAACGCGCCGGCCAAGTCTTGGCCAGGCTTCGCTACCGCTCTGCCGCGCGAGGCGATTTGATGCTGGCCCAGAACCTCCGCCCGCGACGAGCAGGCGGGGGCTGACCGTATTCAAGAACAGGAAATGGAGGCGTATGTCCATCTTGGCTGCAGCCGAATGGCTGGCGTACCCGTCGTGGCTGAACGCAGGCGACAACGCCTGGCAGATGACGGCCGCGACGTTCGTCGGCCTGATGAGCATCCCGGGCCTTGCCGTGCTCTACGGCGGCGTGATGCAGAAGCGCTGGTCGGTGAACAGCATGATGCTCACGTTCGTGGCGTTCGCGCTCGTGCTGATCGCATGGTGCTTGTGGGCGTTCAAGATGGGCTTCGGCAACCCGATCGCGCACTCGGGCGGCGGGATCTTCGGCACGAAAGGGTTCCTGGGCACGGCGCTCGGCGAACCCGGAAGCGTGCTGGGGCATCTGGCCGAGGAGGGCCAGGCGAGCATCCCGTCGATCACGTCGGGACCGCCGTTCCACTTCCCGCAGTCCTCGCTCGTGTACTTCCAGTTCGTGTTCGCCGGGATCACGCCGATCCTGATGCTCGGCTCGGTGCTGGGCCGCATCAACTTCAAGGCATGGATCCCGTTCGTGCTGCTGTGGATCACGTGCGTGTACACGGTCAACGCGTTCCTGATCTGGGGCGGCGGCTACTTCGCCGCGCACGGCGCGCTCGACTACTCCGGTGGCTATGTGATCCACCTCGCCGCCGGCATCTCGGGCTTCGTGGCCGCCGCGGTCATCGGGCCGAGGCTGCAGCGAGACAGGGAGATCGACGCGCCGAACAACCTGCTGATGGTGGCGGCCGGCGCGGGCCTTCTGTGGCTCGGCTGGAACGGCTTCAACGGCGGTGACTCCTACTACGCGGGCGCCAACGCCTCCGCGGCCGTGCTCAACACGAACCTGTGCACCGCCGTGGCGATGCTCGTGTGGATCGGCTGGGACTACATCTTCCGCGACAAGCCGTCTCTGCTCGGCTCGGTCAACGGGATGATCACGGGCCTCGTGGCGATCACGCCGGGAGCCGGGTTCGTGAACGGCTACGGAGCGATCGTCATCGGCGTCGTGGCGTCCACGATCGTGTGGATGGCGATCCGGTTCCTCTCGCGGGCTCCGGTGTTCAGGCACGTTGACGACACGCTCGGCGTGATCTATACCCACGGTATCGCCGGCCTGCTCGGCGGGCTGCTCGTGGGCGTGCTCGCCGACCCGAGCATCGTCGAGTACATCGGGGTAGGCGGCGCGGAAAACCTGCCCGGCATCGCCGGCGCCGTGCACGGCAGCTTCAAACTGCTGCGCTGGCAGGCCGAGGCGGGGCTGTGGGTGATCGCCTTCAGCGGCATCACGACGTTCGTGCTGCTGAAGCTCGTTGGGATCTTCGTGCCGCTGCGCCTCTCCGACGAGGAGCTCGAGATCGGCGATCACGCGATCCACGGCAACGAGGTCTACCCCTCCGACGTGCCCACGCTCGGCGGCCCCCACGCCGCGCCGTGGAGCTCGCCGGAGCCTGCCCTCGGCAGCTCCGTGTGAGCAATCCGCCGGGGCGTCCGCAAAGGCGGGCGCCCCGGCGGTGTAGCATTACGACTCGGTTATCAATCGCGTGTGACCACGGTCCGCCTCGGCGGGCCGCGCCGCATCAGAGGCTCAAGCGAGAGGCGAACTAAACCGAAGAGATGAGCAGGTGCAGATGAGCTCGTCTCAGCCATTACCTCAGGACGCGTTGCCGTTGAGCGGCGCGTCGCGGCGCGCTTCGTGGGTGTACGAGAGGCTCGCGTCGCTGGTACGACATGTGCTCGCCGGTCGTCCCGCGAGCGCGTGGTCGCTGTCCCTGATGTTCCTGCTCAAGGGCTCACTCGCGCTCATGACCGTCGCCTTCCCGATCTCCGCCACACAGCCGGTGAGGTTCGCGGCCATCGCGGGCGCGTCCGCGATCGTGATGGGAGTGGTCATCTGGTTGTCTGCGCGGCGTCTCTCGCTGCTCACGTTCGAGCTGATCGCGGTGGGCACCGCGCTCGGCGTCAGCCTGCTGATCGCGCGCGCCACGACGCAGGGGGGAATGATGATCGGCGCCTTCTCGTATCCGTGGGTCGCCATCTACGCGGCGTACTTCTTCTCGCGTCGCGTGGCCGTCGGGATCTGCGCGGTGATCTCGGCCGGCTTCGCGGTCGGTCTCGTGGTGAATGGGCTGCCCAACTTCTGGATCTACTGGCTGATCGTGACCGTCACGATCTGGTCCGTCTGCCTGGTGCTCAGCTACCTCAGCGAGAGCCTGCGCCGCCAAGCCGACACCGATCCGCTGACGGGCCTGTTGAACCGCAACGGCTTCCTCGCGGCCGCCATCCGCGAGCACGCGATAGCCGAACGCAGCGGCGAGCCGCTCACGCTCGCGGTGCTCGACCTCGACGGCTTCAAGCAGGTCAACGACATCCGCGGCCACGCGACGGGCGACCGGCTGCTCGCCGACCTGGGTCGCTCCTGGCGCGAGCGGCTGCGCACCGGGGACATCATCGCGCGTCACGGCGGCGACGAGTTCGTGTTGCTGCTTCCGGCAACCTCCGCTCAGGCCGCCCGGGAGGTGCTAGGGCGTCTGGATGACATCGGCCTGCCGATCACGTGGTCTGTCGGCCTCAGCGAGTGGAAGCCGGGCGAGAGTCTCAGCGACTGCCTCGATCGCGCCGATGGGCGCCTCTACCGCGTGAAGGGCGCGCTGCGCGAGACGGACGCGGACGGCGCGGAATCGGCCTTCGGGTCGACGTCCACCCCGGCCTGATCGTCCAATGCGTGTTTGACATCCGGCGCATTGGGGACACTGAACAGCGAGGGCATCGTTCCTCCCTCATTCCCTCCCCGATCGGCCCGCTCCCCGGCGGGCCGGTCATATTGAGGGGGCGCCTGGCGCAAGGCTGACCGGGGCTTCCGCGCTCACTCCCTCACCACGGCCACGTCCATTCGCGGATCTCGGGATGGTCCTCGCCGTGGGCGCGCGTATAGGCGCGGCAGGCAAGGCGGCGGTCCTCCATCTCCTGGCGCAGCTCGCCGGCGCGCGCGGCGAGGCCGGGGACGCGGTCGATCACGTCGATCACGAGGTGGAAGCGATCCAGGTCGTTGAGCATGACGATGTCGAACGGCGTGGTGGTCGTGCCCTCCTCCTTGTAGCCGCGCACGTGCAGGTTGTCGTGGTTTGTGCGCCGGTAGGTGAGGCGATGGATCAGCCAGGGGTAGCCGTGGTGGGCGAACACCATCGGCCGGCTGGTCGTGAAGATCGAGTCGAACTCCTTGTCCGGTAGCCCGTGGGGGTGCTCGGACTCGGGCTGAAGGCGCATCAGGTCGACGACGTTGACGACGCGCACCCTCAGCTCGGGCAGGTGCTCGCGCAGTAGCGCGGCCGCCGCGACGGTCTCCAGGGTGGGGACGTCGCCGCAGCAGGCGAGCACGACGTCGGGCTCTGAGCCGTGGTCGTTGGAGGCCCACTCCCAGATCCCGACTCCGCGGGTGCAGTGGGCGATGGCCTCCTCCATCGTCAGGTAGGTGAGCTCGGGCTGCTTGCCCGCGACGATCACGTTGACGTAGTGGCGGCTGCGCAGGCAGTGGTCCGCGACCGATAGGAGGCAGTTCGCGTCGGGGGGGAGGTACACGCGCACCACCGAGGCCTTCTTGTTGGCGACGTGGTCGATGAAGCCGGGGTCCTGATGGGAGAAGCCGTTGTGGTCCTGGCGCCAGACGTGCGAGGAGAGCAGGTAGTTGAGCGAGGCGATCGGCCGCCGCCAGGGGATCTCCCGTGAGACCTTCAGCCACTTGGCGTGCTGGTTGAACATCGAGTCGACGATGTGGATGAAGGCCTCGTAGCAGTTGAACAGGCCGTGGCGCCCGGTGAGCAGGTAGCCCTCGAGCCACCCCTGGCAGAGGTGCTCTGAGAGGACCTCCATGACCCGGCCCTCGGGCGCGAGGTGCTCGTCTGTCTCCAAGAGCTCTGCCTCCCAGGCGCGGTCTGACGCCTCGAACACGGCGGACAGGCGGTTGGAGGCCGTCTCGTCCGGGCCGAGCAGGCGGAAATTGTCGCGATTGCGCTCGATCACATCACGCAGGAACTCGCCGAGCACGGCCGTCGCCTGCGCGCTGGATACGGCCGGCGCGGGAACCTCGACGGCGTAGTCGCGGAAGTCGGGCAAAAGCAGCTCCCGCAGCAAGAGGCCCCCGTTCGAGTGGGGGTTGGCGCTCATGCGCCGCTCGCCGCGAGGGGCCAGCTCCGCCAGCTCGGCGATCGGCGTGCCGCGCTCGTCGAACAGCTCGTCGTGACGGTAGGAGCGCATCCACTGCTCGAGCGCCCGCAACTGCTCGGGATCCTCCCGGACGCGCGCGAGCGGGACCTGATGCGCGCGCCAGGTCCCCTCGACCGGCAGGCCGTCGACGATCTTCGGTCCCGTCCAGCCCTTGGGCGTGCGCAGCACGATCAGGGGCCAGACCGGCCGGGCGCGCGTGCGCGCGTGCGCTGACGTCCACTGACTCGATCCGCCCGTTGGTACGCCGCCCGTGCGCGCGGCACGTTGAATGGCGGCGATCTCGTCGAACGTTTCATCGAGCGCGGCGGCGAGGCGATCGTGCACCGCGGAGGGCGTCTCCCCGTCGAGCCCGCCGCTGACGAGAATCGGCCGGTAGCCATAGCCCTCCAACAGCGAGACGAGCTCCGTCTCGGGAATGCGCGCTAGGACCGTGGGGTTGGCGATCTTGTAGCCGTTGAGGTGCAGGATCGGCAGCACCGCCCCGTCACGGCGGGGGGAGAGGAACTTGTTCGAATGCCAGCTGGCGGCCAGCGCCCCCGTCTCGGCCTCGCCGTCGCCGATGACGCACGCCACGATCAGGTCGGGATTGTCGAACGCCGCCCCGTGGGCGTGCGCGAGCGAGTAGCCGAGCTCCCCACCCTCGTTGATCGACCCGGGCGTCTCGGGCGAGACGTGGCTGGGGATCCCACCCGGGAAGGAGAACTGCCGGAACAGCTCGCGCATCCCCGCCCCGTCGCGGCTGACGTGCGGATAGACCTCGCTGTACGTGCCGTCGAGGTACGCGCAGGAGACGAGCCCCGGCCCGCCGTGCCCCGGCCCGGTCACGTACATCACATCCAGGTCGCGCTCGCCGATGACGCGGTTGAGGTGGGCGTAGATGAGGTTCAGCCCCGGCGTGGTCCCCCAGTGCCCGAGCAGCCGCGGCTTGACGTGCTCGGGGGAAAGCGGCTCGCGCAGCAGCGGATTGTCCAGCAGGTAGATCTGCCCGACGGATAAGTAATTCGCCGCCCGCCACCAGGCGTCGATCAGCGCGGACACAAGTCTCAGGATGGCACAGGTCGCCCAAGCGGGCTCGTGAACCGATCGACCCTGTATTCGAATCGTCGCGGGCGCTCCCACACCAGGACCTGCTCTTGGGCCGTGCTGCCATCCTCGAGCAGGACAGTCCGCTCGGAGCCGGGCGTGTCCCACGGCCCTGTCACATCACGCGTCCCGGTGACCGCGGGCACCGGACCCCAGCGGCGCAAGACCTTGGGGAGCACATCCTCTCCCACCACGACATCGAAGATGTGCTCCACGTCGACGTCGAGGTCCCTGGAGAGCGTGTAAGAAATGGCTCCCAACGTGGACCCACGATACCATGATGGTATGACTGCTGGAGAGTTGATCCTCATGGCTCGACGCCGAGCGCAACTAAGCCAGCGCGAGCTGGCCGAGCGGATCGCGTGCCGGCAGGCCACAATCGCGCGTTGGGAGCGGGGCGATCGACTGGCCTCCTACGAGGATGTCCAACAAGCGGCTGCAGCGTGCGGACTGGCGCTTGACATTCGTCTCGCGCGCGAGGATCGCTCATGGTGGCCACAGATCGCCGAACAGCTCGACGCTCGACCGATTGAACGAGTGCGCCGGCTGACGCCGGCGGGAAGCGCCGACGTCGTGCCTGTGCTGCGAGCCCTAGCCGAGGCGCAGGCGCGTGCGATTGTCATTGGTGAGGTGGCCGGCGCTTTGCAGGGATGGCCGCTCGTGCTCGGCGGCGACGTGGTCGAGGTCTGTGCTCGAGCTGGCGACGATGCCTTGAACGCCGCGCTCGAAGTCCTTGATGTGCGCGAGCACGCCGACGGCGTGTACGAGTGCTCAGGTGGCGTCCGGCTGATAGCCAGGGACGCCCCGCCTGGGACTTCCGGCCACCGCGACCTGGCGCGCGGCGTCGATCTGATCGACATCGATGGCGGCACGCTGCAGACGGCGGGTCTACTCGACCTGCTGCGCATCGCCGATGCCTCGGCCGATCCGGATGCGCGACGCCATGGACTGGCGCTGCGTTCAGTGCTCGATGTTCAGCGCGCCCAGAGAGCATCGAGAACAACGGATCATCCGAGCGATGAGGAGAGGCTCCAACAATGGCTGGATCACCAGACGCCGGTAGCGTAGACGCCGATCGTCAGGCGCTGCTCAGCGTGCTTACGCGCCATCGCGTTGCGTTCGTACTGATCGGCGGCGCGGCGATCCAGTCTCACGGCCGGCGCTACGACACGCTCGATGTCGACGTGACACCGGATACAGAGCTCGAGAATCTCACGCGACTGGCTGCCGCTCTCAAAGAACTCGACTGTCGGCTCGTTACAGACCCGGCTGACACATCCAGTTGGATTACGCTGCCGTCCGATTACTTTACGCCTCGCAGCCTGCTCCGAGCCAGCATCTGGAACCTTGCCACGCCCCACGGTCAGCTCGACCTGACCTTTGCTCCGTCCGGCTTTCCGGGCGGCTACGGCGATTTGATTCCGAGAGCTGTGGAGCGAGCCGTGGCAGGCACTACGATTGTCGTGTCGATCGCCGCGCTGGAGGACATCCATAAGTCCAAGCGGCTGGCCGACAGGCCCAAGGACAGAGAGTACTTTCGGGTGGCCGACAACGACACGCCGTGACGCAACGCGGTCGATCCGCTCGTGCCGAACTTTCGAGAGGCGACGACCGGAATCGAACCGGTGTAGACGGCTTTGCAGTCTCCTGGGTCGAGAGGCAACCTAAGCGTTTACAAGGGTTTCCGTGTCGCTCAGTTGCTCTGAGTTGCCCCCGTTTTCGCTGTTTCGGGACACAAACGGGGACACAGACTCGCCAGCGAACGCGCTGGAGAGCTTCGCCGCGTCGTCCGCGCCCGGCCGGTGGTGAACGTAGCGCATGGTGGTGGTGATATGCGCGTGGCCCATCATCGCCTGCACGTCGCTCAGCGGCAGCACGCGCACGGCGGTCGATCCGAAGCAGTGCCTCAGATCGTGGAAGCGGACGCGGCGAACCTGCGCTCGCTTCAGCGCCGCCTCGAAGCGCCGCCGCAGCGTCCAGCCGTCCAGATGATCACCGAGCGGCGAGGCGAACACGAGATCGTCCTCGCCAGTGAACTCCTCGCGCCGACTGAGGCGATCGAGCGGCCCGATCAACTCCTCCACGAGCGGGACCGAACGGACCTTCCCGGACTTCGGAGCCTTCTCTTCGCTGGCGACCGGCGACCACGAGCGGCGCACATGTACCCGCTGGCTGGCGAAGTCGATATCGCGCCAGCGCAGCGCGAGCAGCTCACCTTGGCGTAGCCCGGTCATCGCGGCCGTCAGGTAGAGCGTGCCCGTCGCGTCGTCGTCGGCGGCTCGCACGAGCGCCGCCAGCTCCTCAGCGTCGAGCGCGAGGAAGTCCCCCGAGTAGCGGACGCTCGGCCGGTCCACCAACTCCGCACTCGCAGGGTTGCGCACTAGCCCATGCTCGCGGACGGCGTGCTTGAACACCCCGTGAGCGACCGTCAGATGCCTCACGACGCTACGCGCCGACAGCGGCGCGGCCTCGGCGCGTCCTTCGCGTTTCGCCCTCAGCAGATCGTCGCGCAGCGCGGACACGTCGGCGGGCGCGATCGACTCCACCGGCAGCCCGCCCCAGCGCGGGATTAGGTAGCGGTTCAAGCTCTGCCTGTAGTCGCGTACCGTCGCCGCCTCGCGCCCCTTGACGTGCTCGACGTGGCGCAGCCATCCTGCCGCCGCGTCCGCGAATGTCGCGCCGTTTGGCTGGTGGTCGTAGGCTCGCTCACCGACCTTGCGGCGCTCCCCGGCGAGCAGGTCCGCGAGGGCATCCTGCGCTTGGCGCTTCGTCAGAGCGCCCGCAGGCGGCTTGCCACCCCCAAGGTGGGCGGGGGCGAGTCGGTGAGTCGTCTGCTCGGGCGTGCGGCCAGGGACGCGGGTCTTGACGTACCACACGGCGCCCTCGCGGCGCTGGCGAAGCTGTAGGTGCCCTGTAACGCGACTGGTAGCCATGTCAGTCCTCCTTCTTGGGTTGCGCTGCGCTGCGCTTCTTCTTCTTGCCGATCGTCACGTCGATGCCGAAATCGCGAAGATCCTCAACGCGCAAGTTCTCCACCCCGGCGAGCCCGAGCCCCAGTTGTTGCTGGTGGGACTCGAAGCGGTAGAAGGCGCGATCCGCTGGCGCGTCGCTCAACGACATCTCGCCGCGCGCCCACGCGAACGCCTTCTCAACGTCGATGCTCACCTTCGGGGCGAGACGTAGTTCGTCCTCGCGCGTGAGAGGAACGATGAGGCTCAGCAGCGGCACGCCGAGCGCAACCGCGAAGGCAACGGCCTCGTCCAGCCGCACGGGTCGAGGTAGGACCTGGCCCTCCTTGCGTCCCTCGCGCCCGTAGTCGCCCCCGACGCCACGACGCCCGGCCTCGATCTTGGCGACGGTAGATCGCGGGATCGACCATCCGATTGCCCCCATTGCTTCGGCGAGGCGCTCCTGGTTCCACCCCTTCGATCGACGGGCGTCGCGGAGGCGATATGCGAACACCTGGTTTACGTCGATGGTCTGCGGCTCTGGCATCACTTGTCTCCCGGTTCTAGGAACTCGACCGTCCCAATCGAGAACAATAGTAGCACGGAACGGAACAGGATCGTAAACTCGGCTGCATGACGATGATCGACACCGAGACGAGCGCCCTCCGACGCGAGCGCCGGCGACAGAAAATGTCCCTCCGCGAGCTAGCGCACTTCGCCGAGTGCTCCCACATGACGATCCAGCGAGCCGAGGCAGGCACGCTCAACATCGCGCCTGCGACCAAGGCCCGAATCGCTCGGGCGCTGCGCACATCCGTCGCAGAACTCTGGCCCTTGAACGAGCCGAGCCCGGGTGGACGCCCGGACTCGGAAACAAATCACGATCGATTGGAGATCGAGGATGTCGGTACAGCATAACCCACGCCCGGATGTCTGGAGCGGCAAAGCAACAGTTCGCCTGCTCGCGGGCGGCGAGTACCAGGGCGACGCGGTGTATGACGGGCAATCGGTCTTGATGCCTGCCGCCCAACTCCACGAGCGCAACCCCGACCGGATGTACCCGCCGCGTGCGCGTCAATGGCCGATCAACGCGATCAAGGACATCGAGTGGTCCGGCCTGAGGTTGGCCGCGTGAGGATCAACTCGATCACTGCGGCCGAGGTGAAGCCCGAGCGAGTGCGGTGGGCATGGTCTCCCCGCATTCCGCTCGGCGAGCCAACGATCCTCGCCGGCGCACCAGGGATAGGCAAGACGCAACTCGCCCTGCGTATCTGCGCCGAAGCGACGCGCGGTCAGCTGGACGGCGACCTTGGTGGCCCGGTGAGCGTGGCGTACATCTCGGCCGAGGACTCGATCGTCTACACACTCGCCCCGAGGTTCTTGGCCGCCAACGGCGACCCGAACCGCATGCACTTCTTTCAATGTAAGCAGCACAGCAACCGGCACGGCGACGAGGAGCGAGCGTCGATCGAGCTGCCAGCCGACGTGCCACTACTAGAACAATGGGTCACGGATAAGCAGGTCCGGCTACTCGTGCTCGACCCGTTCGTTGCCATGCTCCCGCCAGCGCTCAACGCGCACCGCGATCAGCACGTACGCCGCGCCATAGCCCCGATCGCTCACATGTGCCACACGCACAACATCGTGGCGCTACTGATTCTGCACCTGAACAAGAGCCAGGAGGGCGACGCACTCAGCCGACTGTCCGGAAGCGTCGGCATCGGAGCTGCCGCCCGATCCGTCCTGCTGTTCGCGCCCAGCCCCGACGATCCTGACGGCGAGGAGGGACACGAGCGCGTCCTAGCGCACGCCAAGAGCAATCTCGGCCGAAAGGCACGATCCGCCGCGTACCGGATCGAGGCGCGCACCATCGAGACCACGAACGGCATCGTGGAAACGTCCATAGCAGTCCCACACGGTGACGCGAACGTGTCGGCCGGCGATCTTCTCGGCAACGCCGTCAGCAGCACAGAAGCAGGCGCACGCGATGAAGCGCGATCGTTCCTGCTCGCCGAACTAGCCAACGGTCCCATAGCGACAAAGACCCTTCGTGCGCGCGCCGAGGACGCTGGACACAACTGGCGGACAGTCGAGCGCGCCAAGTCCGCCATCGGCGTACGAGCCCACAAGGAAGGCTCAGCATGGGCTTGGAGATTGAACACTGTCCTTAACACTCTCTCTGTCGGTCTTGACGGTATTGACGGTGTTGATGTTGGGAAGACCGACAAGGACGACAAGACCGCAGGTATAGAGAGCACTGGCGGAGATCAACAACCGCTCAATGCACTCACGGCCGACTGCGAAGACACGGAGCTTGTCGCATGACACCCCAGGTGCAAACCCCACCTGCGCTCACGCTGAGCGCGGACGGCGACCAACGCGCACGCGCACGCGACCGGCTACTGACCGCTGTGGAGCTGTCTGAGCGCTGGCAGGTGCCCACTGCGCAGGTGTACAGGCTGGCTCGTGACCATCGACTGCCAGTCGTCGCCATAGGCCGTTACAAGCGCTTCAGACTGGCCGTTATCGAGGCGTGGGAGTGCGACGGAGGTGCGTCAGCGAATGACTAAGCCGCTGAAAACCCCCGTCGTTACTGGCTTTATGGGCGTTGTGTCCCGAGATGTGTCCCCAGGAGGGTCGTCGCTCAGTTTTATTGGAACGTCAGAGGCGGCCCCGGTCTACGGGCATGGCGTAAATCGTATAAACCATTTTTTCCCAAAGGGGTGCAACGGTGGCCGGTAAACCTGTGAGGCGGGCGCGTGAGGAAGCGGAGGGCCGTGGCAAACGGCGTGGCAACCCGCGTGACGTTGCAACGCGCCGTCGTGCGGTGAAGCGTGCGGATGAGGTGGGTTCGGCTGCGGCGGCGAAGGAGTTCGGCGTTTCCCCCGCCACCATTCGTTCCTGGCGTGCGCGACTGGCGGATGCGAGTGTCTCGTCGTCGCCTTCTGAGCCGGTTGTCGCCGCGCAGGGGCCTACGGGTGATCCCGTCGTTGATGCTGAGAAGCGCGCGGCTGATGCGTGGGCTGTGGCCGCGAGGGCGTTGGAGGTCGCTTCTGTCGCGCTGGGGGAAGGGGATGCTCGTGCTGCACGGGAGTTGGCGACAGTTGTCGGCATCCTAGTGGACAAGGGTATGAAGATCGAAGAGGCTGTTGCTCGTCTGAAAGAGCGCAAAGAGGAGCTCGCACGAGCGCATTGTGGCTGCGCTGACGTTTCGTGTGATTGGCATCCTCCGAGAATTGGGGCTCAGCGAGCATGATCCGCCGGTTGTCGCGGCGACAAAGGTTTGGCTTAACGGCCCGATGCCGGCTGATGTGGAGTATCCGGCCTGGGTTGGGGAATTGTCGCGCTCGGAGATGGTCGCGCCGGCTCCTAGCCACCTGCCATCGGTGCGTCGATCACCTCCACGGGAGGGTGTGCGGGAGGGTGGGGCGCTCGCGTTGGCACCGGCACCGACACCGGAAGATGATGTTGATGATGACGATGAGGCGATCGACGGCGAAATCGTCGAGGAGGCGCAGGTCGTCGAGACCGAGCCTGCGCCCGTCAAGCCGCCACCACCCGATCCGAGTCTATTTGAGCCGAAAATGGCCCCGTACGTCGAACCGTCGTCGCGGCGGCGCGTGAAACCGGCGGGCGAAGGTCAGGCGGGCCGGTGGTGATTGCGTCCTGTAGTCACGGAGAGGTGATCGTCGCTGCGTCGTCTAAGCGTGCCGTGGACGTAGTTGGGATGCGTTTCGGGTCGCTTCTCGTGCTGCGCCGGCATGGAACGGACGGGGGCCGCGCGACGTGGACGTGCCGGTGCGATTGCGGTGCCATCGTGCGCGCGGTGCGTGGCCAGAACCTACGAAAAGGACACACGGTTGCGTGCCGGAAATGCGAACGTAGTGTCCGACCCGAGCTTCATACTGAAAGCAACCGAAAGGATTGACATGGTAGTCCAGGAGCAGACCAAGCAGCAGCGCCAATCGCGACCCGAAATGTTCGGTGCGTATACCTTCGAGCGTCGGCGTGGTCGGTCGCAGGCCGAAGCGCTAGATGAGGTGGAACGCCTTACAAATGCGGGGTCTGAGGCGCAGTGGCGCGCGTGGCGTGAGGCGTTGGTTGCCGACGAGGAAACTTTCGGGATCGGCGAGGACCCGGAGAACACCTTCGGCCACGGCATTAAGGTGTCACTCGACGAGACGATCGAGCGCGTCAACCGCCGAGGCGAGCCCGAGCCCGAGCCGGTGCTCGACGACGACATCGCCGCGATCGAGGCGGATGCTCGCCAGCGAGTGCAGGAGCTGGAGGCGCAGCGCCAGCGCATGGCCCCGGAGGCGCTTGTGGATGGTGCCGTCGCCGCCGAACTCGCACAGGTCGAGGACGAACTCCGCGAGGCGCGGAGGCGGGCACGCGACTCGGCGGCGTTCTCGGGGCCGACGCGACCGAGACGGCGGCGCTGGGAACAGCGATGGGCAGCACGGCCACCGTGACCGCTGGGGAGTCGGTGGCAACGGGCGGCCTCCTCGCGGGGCTCACGGGGAAGCTGACAGGCAGGCTCGGACCGACGCTTGGCGGTGCTGCTGGTGGCGAGGCGACCGGCCTGGCCGCATGGTTGTCGAAGATTGGCCCATCGCTCTTGAAGGGCGCGTTGCGCGGCGGCTTGGGCGGTCTGGTGGGCAACACGGTCGCAACGCTGAGCGGCGCAAAAGGGATGCTGAACACGGCACTCACGACTGCGGGCATCGGCGCGGGGATCGGCTCAATCGTGCCGGGGCTCGGGACTGTCCTTGGAGGCGTTCTCGGTGCTGGCATCGGTGCCTCAGCGCCATATGTCATCAAGGCGCTGACCGGCCTGTTCTCCTCCTCGTCCTCGGCGGCCGAACGGGACGCCAAGCGCGCTCGGCACCAGGTCGGCGCGCCGGTGAAGCTGGTCACGACAGCGTGCCGCTCAATGTCGGTGGTATGCCGATCGTGGTGGCACCCGGCGAGCAGGTCGCCGTGTTCAACCGCCACCAGTTGCCGGTCGTCAACGAAGCACTGGCGGGGTACGGGTATGGTGGTCTGGAGGGCTTGTTCGGCTCGATCAATCGGCCGAACTACATGGCTTCAGGAGGCGTTGTCGGGCACGTCCAGACGCCTAAGGTGTCGGGCGTCGGCACCCTCTCGGAAATCCTTCGCGCAGGCTTGAGGGACGTGGCCGGCGCAGCGAACAGCTATCTCCACAAGCACGCTGGTGCGTCAAGAGGTGGGCCGCACGGCGGGGGCGGCACGCACTCGCAGAACGAAGCCCTCGGCAGGCGAATGATGATCGCGGCGGGATTCCCGGCTGGCGAATGGCCCTTCCTGCAAGCGCTCTGGACACAAGAGTCTGGTTGGGACGCCAACGCTGTCAATTCATCCTCAGGCGCGTACGGAATCCCCCAGTCGCTCGGTCATGGGCATCCCTACAACCTCGGCGATGCCTCTGCACAGATAGCGTGGGGACTCAACGACATTCGCGAAAGATACGGGAGCCCCAGCGCGGCTGAGGCGCATGAGCGCAGCGCCGGTTGGTATGCGCGCGGAGGCATGGTGAGCCGCTTCTCTAAGGGCACGGCGAACGCGCACAAGCATGGTAAGAAGCCACGCCCGGGCCTCCCGCACAAGGCGCGTCACTTGCGGAACGTCAATGTCAACGCGATGCACTTCGATGCGTTCCGGTTGATCCCGTCGCTCGCACAGATGCCGGAGTCGTTCAATCAGAAACTGGGCCTGCTCAACCATATCCTCGGGTCTTCGGGGAGCGTCGCGAAGCGCATGGAGATGCTCGAAGTCATGCAGGGCAAGGACGAACGACTACTCGGATCGCAGCCTTTCGGAGGCGCGTTCATCGTCACCGAAAACGAAGCGGGCGAAACAGTGCCTGCGTATGAAGACACGGCGAACGTGTCTTTGCGTCGCTCCCAGTCCCCAAATTGGCGGCAGCACGTTGACGTTCGGTAACCAGGAGTCGCTCTGGGGCCGCGCTTGGACTCCGGCGGAAATAAACGCAGCGACATTTGGTGTGGCTCTAGCGGCCAACAGCCCAGTGATAAGCCAACTCTCGATATCAAGCGTGACGATTACGATTTATTTGAGTGCCGATGCTGTTCTCTACTCCGAACGGCAGGCTGAGATACGATGGGATGGCGCCTATCGCGAGGCTGCGAACGCGGGTTCATACGGGAGCGTGTCGCAGACCACGGGCGACTTACCCCGCTTGCGACCGTCGGGCATTGAGGAACAGCCCTGCGAGATCTTCATCGTCAATTCTCGGGGCCTGTTGTCGGGCGCTACGGGGTCATCCCAGGAGCCGGACCCTGGTATCGACGCGATCAAGGCGACCGTGATCTACGCCCCGGCCTTCCTGAACAGGATTTGACGAGCGCGCTCGGAGCGTGTAGGCTGCGTCCATCCATAAAAGTGGGGCGGCACCGCTTGAACGGCCCGCCCCGTGGCACCGAAGGAGTTAGCTTCGGCGCGCTAGGCATCCTACCGACCCGGACGGGTGCCTCCCTCGCCAAGGGCCGAGCCTTCGGAGCCTCCGATCAAGGGGGAGCCGATGAGCAGCACCATGAGTTGGCCGGACGCGATCGAGGAGTATCTACGCGATCAGCAGCAGGTGGGACGGGTCAACAGCGAGAGGACGGTGCGAGCGTATCGGCGCGTGCTGCGAGTACACGCTCGGGACACGCCAGCAGGTCCGCTGGGGGCTTCCCGCGATGACATCAAGCGGACCCTCGCGCGATGGAGCAACTCGAATACGCGAGCGCGTGAGCATGCCGTGTTGTCGAGCTTCTACGACTGGATGCTCACGGAGGCGTACCGCAACGACAACCCGGCGCGGCAGGTCGCTCGGTCCAAGAGGCATCCGACGGAGATGATCCGGTTCACGCGCTCTGAGGTCGAGGCGATGATCGCGGCGTGCGAGACCCAGCGGGAGCGGTGGGTGATCATGCTTGGGGTCTGCACGGGGGCGCGAGCAAACGAACTCATGGCGTTTCAGGGTCGCCATTTCGCGCGGCCAGGATTCGTATGGTTCAGCTCCGATATAGCGAAGGGCGCTAAGGAGCGCTGGGTGCCCGTCCTACCGGAGCTGGAGCCGATCGTCCGGGAAATCCGCGCGATCGTCCCCAGTGACCGCTACGTGATCGAGACCTACAAGAACAGCAGTCGGACGCCTCGTCCACGGACATATAGGATCGGCTACGCATCACTTTCCAAGATCGTGAGGACCGTTGCGCGGCGGGCTGGGATCACGACGCGCGTACACCCGCATCTACTCAGGCATGCGTTCGGGGATCACGTCGCTAAGCATGCTGGTCTTAGGGTCGCGCAAGCCCTGATGGGCCATGCGAGCGTGCAGACCACAGCGTCGGTGTACGTAGACCGGCCCGATCTTGATGAAGTGGCCGCGAGCGTGCGGGGCCTGTGCTACGGAGGCGACGTTGCCGTGGCCGCCACATTGCCGCAGATCATGGCTGCGATGATCCCGCTGATCGACCAGGCGCGCGCGGCGGGGATGGACATGGACATGATCGCCGCGCAGGTGAGCGGCGCAGGCCCCATACCGACGACCGAAGGGAGCGAACTATGCGCCGCCTGATTCCCCTGCTAGCCGTAACGACGATGATGGCGACCGGCACGGCCCACGCGGCGACGAGCTGCCAGACGGTCGTCAAGAGGACCCCAGCACGGCATTACGTCTGGATCAAGCTCAGACGCCGGGAGAACGGCCACAGGGCGGTCGTGCGCTATCACGGCCGGACCGTCTACGTCCGCGTGCGCCGGGGCTATACGCGGACCGAACGGGAACGGGTCTGCACGAGCACGATCGTCGAACAGGTGCCCGCGCCGGCTCCGCCACCCGTGCCGATCATCAAGGCGCACGTCCACATCGGCCCGTACGTGCAGGACCCGAACAATGCGCTCGCGGGGACGTTCAGCTACAGCGCGAGCGCGACGGAAACGATCAACGGCGTGACGGGCCCGGCCCACGAACTACCCGAAGGGGTCCTGACCCTCTACAACGATGGTTCGTTGGCCTGCTCGATCAACGTGGGCGGATCAACGACCGGCGGGGAATGCGCGGTGACGTACTCGCAGGCGGGCGAACACACCCTCATCCTCATCTACCAGGCAGCTGAAGGTGCTGGCGCAACGACGGAAACGGAGAAGGTCCAGATCGGAGGTGGGGCGTGACGAGACGCCTAGCGCTGCCCTTGCTGCTCGCCGTTGGGCTGACGGGGTGCGGGACGAACACTAAGACGGTCGTTAGGACGGTCACGTCCACGCCGGCCGCGACTACCGAATCGCCTGCTGTCCACTGGACCCCTACGCAACGCGAAGTCGCCGAAGATGCCTGCCACACGTTGGCGGCGCGCCTAACGGGGGAAGGCGCAGAAGGCTCGGGCTGCGAGTGCATCGTGGCGCACATGGAAACCGCTGGCGAAGAACCAGACGAGGCGGTCAAGGCGCTCGACGAAGCGGAAGCTCGGATCGAGACCTACCAAGAAGAATGCGCTGGCTGAAAGCGAGCGCGGGTTTCGGGACACAGTGGGGACACGTTGCCCGCGCAACTACCCTCTCGGAGCATAGAAAAACCCCGTCGTAGCGGGGCTTTTCTAGAGGCGACGACCGGAATCGAACCGGTGTAGACGGCTTTGCAGGCCGCTGCGTAGCCACTCCGCCACGTCGCCAGGAAGGGTCTAAGCCTAGCGGCAAGCATGCGGTTGCACATGCAAGGATCTGCGCTGATGGAAAAGATCCACGTGACCCTCTTCAACGACCCGGGATGCCCGTGGGGTTACTCGGTGACGCCCGCCCTGACCGTGCTGCGCTGGCGCTACGGCGACCAGCTGGAGTGGCGGCTCGTGACGATCGGCCTGGCCGACAGCAGCGAGCGCTATATCCAGGCCGGCTACACCCCGACGCGCATGACGCAGGGTCACATTCTCTTCCGCTCCCGCTACGGCATGCCTTTCACGATCTTCCCGCGCGAGCGGGTGCTCGCAACCGGGCTCGCCTGCCGCGCGATCGTCGCCACGCGTCTGCTTGCGCCCGGGCGCGAGCACGCGGTGCTGCGAGCGCTGCAGTTCGCCTGGTTCAACACGACGCTGCTGCTCGACGAGTCGGCGCACATCGCTGCGGCTCTCGAGCACGTCGAAAATGTCGATCCGCATGCGATCGTCGCCGCTCTCGACGATCCCCGCGTGACTGAGGCTTATGAGGCCGACAAGCGCGAGACCCGCCAAGCCGAGGGTGGGCCTACGCACTTCCAGGGCAAGGCCCGCCAGACCGATGGCCCGGTCCGCTACTCGGCGCCCTCGGTCATCTTCGAGGCCGGCGGCCGGCGCCTGGAGGCAGGCGGCTTTCAGACGATCGAGGCCTACGACGTCCTGATCGCCAACCTCGACCCTACTCTCACTCGCCATGCATCCCCGGACAGCCCCCTCGCAGCGCTCGAACGCTTCCCGGAAGGCCTCGTCACCCAGGAGGTCGCCGCCATAATGGCCGCCGGCAACAACCCGCCCGACCGGGCTGCCGCGGAGGGTGCGTTGGCAGAGCTGGCGGGCGCAGGCAAGGTGGATCGTACGCCTCTCGGTGACGACGCCATCTGGCGGGCCGTCTGAGTGCGGCCGACAACCCAAGCGTTGATAGGCTAAAGCCCTTCCCAGGGCGATTAGCTCAGCTGGGAGAGCGCCGCCTCGACAAGGCGGAGGTCACTGGTTCGAGCCCAGTATCGCCCATCGCATTTGGTCCCGTGTTTACGGGGCTTTTTGCGTTCTCGGGCTTGTTGGTCGAGGGGGCCCAGGGGCCGTTTTCCCACATACTTCCCACATGAGCCCTCCAGATGTGGCCGTGAGCATTGGTCTGAAGGGCGCCCGGTAGCACCCGGTTGGGCGTGTGGTGGACCGGTCGAAGCCTTGCATTCAAGGCCGGGACGGCGCAACACCTTTGAGCAGGACGGCCGGCGAGACCTCGAGGGCGTCCGCCAGTCGCACAAGTGTCGTGAGGCGAGGATCACGAAGTCGGCACTCGATCCGGAGGTTCCGTCATGCCAAGATAATCGACCCGAAATACTCATGCCACGGAGCGGAGGATGTCCCGGCCGGCGTGGAACTTTGGTGGCGGCCCAGGTGTGACTGTCAGACGGTGACGAGCGTAGCGGCCTCCTCGGTGGTGTGTGTCGTGGTGGGCTGGGCGATCTCGCGTTCGACGGTGAGGGCGAGCTTGGCGAGATCGGCATGACCGGCGATTCGCCGGAATTGCCGCTCGGCCTCGAGCATCCCGGCGGCCGTCCATCTGAGGCACATCTCACCGGACTGCCAGCGCTTGACGTTGCGCGAGCTGCGGCGGATGCACTCGATCATCGACTCGCATGGGTTGGTGCTTTGTAGCGTGCGCTTCAGCGTGCCCTTCACGCCGAGACGGGTCACGGTGAGCGTCTCCGAGGATGTCCCGGCCGGCGTGGAACTTTGGTGGCGGCCCAGGTGTGACTGTCAGACGGTGACGAGCGTAGCGGCCTCCTCGGTGGTGTGTGTCGTGGTGGGCTGGGCGATCTCGCGTTCGACGGTGAGGGCGAGCTTGGCGAGATCGGCATGACCGGCGATTCGCCGGAATTGCCGCTCGGCCTCGAGCATCCCGGCGGCCGTCCATCTGAGGCACATCTCACCGGACTGCCAGCGCTTGACGTTGCGCGAGCTGCGGCGGATGCACTCGATCATCGACTCGCATGGGTTGGTGCTTTGTAGCGTGCGCTTCAGCGTGCCCTTCACGCCGAGACGGGTCACGGTGAGCGTCTCCTGCATCCCCTCGCTCAGGGATGAGGCAGCGCCCGGGTGGGAGCGCTCGAGCTCCGCGGCGAGCGCCTGGAGTTCTGCGAGGGCTTGGCGATAATCCTCACGCGCCCACGCGCGGCGCAGCCGCCGCTTGACCTCTGGCCGGTCACGCTCGGGGAGGTGATCGAGCACGTTGCGCTCCTTGTGACGGTTATGGCGACGTCG
>CAVQPM010000009.1:0-117067 GCA_963714635.1 uncultured Solirubrobacterales bacterium
CTGCCCATTGCTTGCACCCAACACTTCTTTCTCCAGGACAACCGTGCCACTGAACTGAGCCGCCAATCTGGAGCTGTTCCGACGAGGGGAGCGTATGCGACGCCACCTGAAATTGCGACTTCAATAAAAAATAGGTACCCCAATACGATTTTTGAACACGGTCCAACGACTGCTCATACTTAAAAAAAGAACCTACCGTATCCGGACGGCTGGCCAACGTATGGGTGCGCGTCGAGCGCCCAAAAAATGCGCTGTGCTCAGCGAAAATTTCGGGTTAAATACCGTCTGGCCGCCGCCAGCGAACGAATCCATTTTTGAAATGTCGAAAGACGCGTAGGGAATGCGCAGCTGGTCATTAATCACATTATTTTGGCGGTCTCGTTTGTCACCCATTTTGATATCCAGGCCGTAATCCCCGTAGGCCTGGAAATTTTCAGTCAACGCCATCTCAAACGTCATGTGCGGCGTGAAAATCTGGGTCGTGCCCGTCACATCAGAACTTAAAAAATCTTTCCCCTCCTTTAAATTAAAAAAAGTATAGTCGAGCCCGGCCCGGGTGCCGTACGTCCCCACGGTGGCGGCGTAACTTAGAAAATAACCAGCCGAGGTTTTGCTCCTCGAGTAAAGCGACGGACAAAGAATCGTTCTGTCCTGTCAGGTTGGTACTGCGCACAGAAAGCGTCCCTCTCGTCTTGCCGACGGAACGCGTCCCATGGTTATCAAGCTCAGGCCCGCGTGAAACGGCATCTTGTCCGTCGCTTTCAACGCGATATCCGCTGTCTCTGGCACCGCGCCGGGTTTTAACACAGCCGTTACATCCAGGTCCGGATTCTGGTTAAGGCGGACCATGTCCCGCTGTAACGTAAAAATGTTCAGCAAGTCGTTCTTGCGCGCGTGGATAAATTTTTTAATAAGCTCAACGGAAAACCACTTATTCCCCTCCACCGTCAGCTCCCCCAGCTTCCCTTCAGCCACGCGGACCTCGAGCGCGCCCGCGGCAATATTCTGCTCCGGGATATAGACGTCGTCGCCAAATACCCGAGCTTATGGTATTTGGCCTTGATATCCGCCGCTAGTGCCTCTAACTCTTTAAACGTGACCAATTGGCCGATATATTTTTGAGTAACGGATTTAAAATCTTCAGGCCCAAAAATCGTTGAACCCGTAACCACGACGCTCTTTAGCACAAAAGGACGGGCCTGCCGGCGCCGGCGGGGCAGCTACCTCTACTTTGTTTTCTCATCTGGGGAGCGGCGGGTTTCTTTTTTTCCGCAACTTTTTTTGCGCCTCGGCCTCTTGCCGGAAACGGCTCGCCTGGGCCGCCACCTGGTCACCCGGCGACCCACTTTGCGCGCTCACGAAAGATGGACAAAAAAAAGAAATGGAAAATATGCAGAAAAAAAAGAAGCCGCGCTTTTACGCATGGAGGGAAGACTTACCAAGGCTTGTCCCGCATCGTCTCAAGATTATAAGCACCCTGGACCAGGGGGCCCAGGACCGTATTGACGAAATAATTAACATCCGATATAAACTTCTTCGGCACGAAGATAATGTCTTCCGACTGGAGCTCGATATTGCTGGAATTCTGTTTTCCGTTAAGCGCCTTGTTCAAACTAATCCGCTGGCCCTGGGGATGCGCGAGCCCGCCCCGGATCAGGACCACGCTGCTGACCACCGCGTCGTTGGTAAAACCGCCTGCTAGCGCAATCGCCTCAATCAACGACCGTCGCCCGCTTACCGCGTAAACACCCGGATAACCTACCTGCCCGAGGACAATCACCTTCGTTTGGCCTAAATTCTTTAAAACGCGATAGAGACGGCCGGAAGCTTGACAAATTCTCCCAGACGTTTCGTAATCTCGTCTTTCAACTGCACAACGTGAGCCCTTTGGCCTGCACATCGCCGATCAAAGGAAAAGAGATCATCCCGTCGGTGGCCATGACCACTTCCTGGGTCAGGTCATCGTTCTGCCAGACGCTGATCAAAAGCGTGTCCGCGTCGCCGATCGTATACTGCGCGTGCTCACCGCTGTCGCCGTGCCATCTTTGAGCGTCGGCTTAACCCTGGTGCTTGGGAAATAATCTGATTGCCGCGCTCAATCAAATCCCTGGATCGCCTGAAATACGGCTCCGCGGCCTCATAGCGGCCCTGCGAATAATAATATTCCCCGATATAATAATCGTATTTGGCGTTCCGCTCAAGCTCCGCCTTAATGGCATTGGTTCCCTTGCCCTGGGAAGCCGTGCTCTTAGACGCATAAGTCCCTGCGCTGCAAGGGTTGGGAAGGGTCGCGCTCTCAGACACGCGCGCCCTCCACGGCCAGGCGCATCGACGCGAAGATGCACAGCCCGTCCTTCGAGCCCGTCAATCGTCGACGGCATGCTCGGATGGGGCATCAATCCGAACACGTTGCCCTTCTCGTTGCACACGCCGGCGATGTCATCCGTCGAGCCGTTGAAGTTCTCCCCCTGCGCGTAGGAGAGCACGACCTGGCCGTTCTCCGTCATGCCGGCGAGCGCGGGCTCGTCGGCGTAATAGCGACCCCACGAGTGCTTGGCGGGAATGCTGAGCGTCGTCGCCGGGCCGGCGCCCAACCCGCACGCGCATGTGAACGCCGTTGTGTCCTGCACCACCTCGAGATCGACCTGCCGGAAGGTGAAGCGCAGGTTCGCGTTCGGCAGGAGCGCGCCCGGCAGGAGCTTGGCCTCGCACAGGACCTGAAAGCCGTTGCAGATGCCCAGCACGAGCCCTCCGTCGTTCGCGAACGCGATCACGGACTCCATCACCGGCGAGAACCTCGCGATCGCGCCGGCCCTCAGGTAGTCCCCATAGGAGAAGCCCCCGGGCACGACGATCGCGTCGGCGCCCTTCAGGTCGCGCTCGCCGTGCCACAGCAGCTCGGCGTCTCCGACCCGCCGCGCGGCGTGCAGTGCGTCCACCTCATCGCACGAGCCGGGAAACCGAAGCACTCCGAACTTCATTCGACAAGAACGATCTCGTAGTCCTCGACGAGCGGATTGGCGAGCAGCTTCTCGCACATCGGCTCGATCTGGCTCTCGTCGTGAACGTCGAGCTCGACCATGCGTCCGACATGGACGTTCGCCACGCCCTCAAACCCGAGCGCCGGCAGCGCGCGCTGCACGGCCTCGCCCTGAGGGTCGAGGATGCCCGCCTTCGGGCGGATCAGCACGCGCGCCCGCACGCTCACCCCGCCACGGCCCGGCCGTCGGTCTCGGCGCCATCGCTGCCGCCCCCCGACCGCGTGCGCTCGAGCCAGGCGCTGAACGGCTCACCCGTGATCAGCTCATAGGCCTCGATGTAGCGCGCGCGCGTCTCCCTCACCACATCGTCGGGAATCGCCGGCGCCGGCGGGCGCTTGTCCCAACCGCTGCCCGACGCCCAATCGCGCACGTACTGCTTGTCGAAGCTCGGCTGACCTTTGCCGACCTCATACCCCTCCACGGGCCAGTAGCGCGAGGAATCGGGCGTGAGCACCTCGTCGCCGACCACGAGCTCGCCGTCCTCGTCGAGGCCGAGCTCGAACTTCGTGTCGGCGAGGATCACCCCTTTCGAACGCGCGTGCTCCGCCGCGAACGAGTACAGCGCGATCGAGATGTCGCGCACCCGTTCCATCAATCCCCGGTCCCCCACGAGTTCAGCGGCCCGCTCGAAGTCGATCGCCTCGTCATGGCCACGTCCGCCTTGGTGCTCGGTGTGAAGATCGGCTCGGGCAGCTGCTCGGACTCGCGCAACCCCGCCGGCAGCTCGATGCCCGACACCCTGCCGGTCGCCTGGTAATCGCTCCAGCCGGAGCCGGTGATGTAGCCGCGCACCACGCACTCCACGGCAGCATCTTCAGCCTGCGCACCACGAGCGCCCGTCCGCGCGCCTCGGCCGGCACGCCCTCGGTGGCCGACAGCATGTGGTTTGCGACTATCTGCCGGGCTGCGTAAACCAGAACGCCGACAGCCCTGTCAGCACGTTGCCCTTGTCGGGGATCGGCGTCGGATGGACCGCGTCGTACGTTGAGATCCTGTCGCTCGCGACCATCAGCAGCCGGTCGGGGCGGGCGGGATCCAATTCATACATCTCGCGGACCTTCCCGCTCGCGATCAGGGGCAGGTCGGCCAGGGCGCTCATCGGCGCGATGCTAGCGAAAGGAGCGGCTGCTCAGGCGGCGAGGATCTGCGAGGCGAGCACCGCGGCGTTCTTCGCGTTGTCCAGCCCGACGCAGGCGACGGGCACCCCAGGGGGCATCTGGACGATCGAGAGGATCGCGTCAAGGCCGCCCGCGGCGGTGAGACGCCCGGAGAGGGGGACGCCGATCACGGGCAGATCCGTGTGGGCGGCGACGGCGCCAGGCAGCGCCGCGGAGATGCCCGCGCCGGCGATGACGACGCGCAGGCCCCTCGACTTCGCGGACTTCGCGTACTGCGCGACGACATCTGGTTCGCGGTGCGCGGACATCACCTGCATCTCGTGGGGGATGCCCCGCCCGCGCAGCTCCTTGCTCGCCTTCTCCATCGCCTCCATGTCAGAGGCGGAGCCCATCACGATGCCAACGAGCGGCGAGTCCAGGTCGAACTCCTCAATCTGGGCCTGGGCGTCTGCCTCGGTGATCTCAGCTGGGGTTGGGGGTCGCTCATGTCCTCGTCTCGCTTGCTATGTCTCTCCTCATCTGCATGCCCTCAAAGGAGATTCGCTCCGCGGCAGCATACGCGGCGCTGCGGGCGGAGCCGGCGTCTCGCCCGAGCGCGGTGACGTTGAGCACCCGCCCTCCCGCGGTGACGACGGCTTGCTCCCCGTTCGCAGGGCTCGCGGCCGTCCCTTCGTCTCCGGGTGCGAAGGCCGTTCCCGCATGCGTGACCTCGATCCCTGGAGGCACCTCGTCAAGACCTGAGATGACGTCTCCCTTCGACGCGGAGGCGGGGTAGCCCGCGCTTGCGAGCACGACGGTGACCGCTGACTCCGCCGCCCAGGACAGCTCGACGCCGTGCAGGCCGCCCTCCTCCGTCGCCGCGAGCAGCAGCGCGAGCAGGTCGCTTCTCAGCCGGGGCAGCACCGCCTGCGTCTCCGGGTCGCCGAAGCGGACGTTGAACTCGAGCACCTTCGGCCCCTCGGCGGTGAGCATGAGGCCCGCATAGAGGACGCCATGGAACGGCGTGCCCCGCTCGCGCATCAGGTTGACGATCGGCTGATGCACAGTGGCGGTGATCTGGGAGATCCGGTCCTGGTCGAAGCCGGCGACGGGCGAGAAGGAGCCCATGCCGCCGGTGTTCGGGCCCTCGTCGCGATCGAAGATTCGCTTGTAGTCGCGGGCGGGTGCGAGCGGCACCGCTCTGACGCCGTCGCAGATCGCGAGCAGCGAGAGCTCCTGCCCAGGCAGCAGCTCCTCGACGACCGCCTCTGAGGCGAACCGCCCTCGACGAAGATCTCCTCCAGCGCCGCTCTCGCCTCCGCCTTCGAGGATGCGACGGTGACGCCCTTGCCGGCGGCGAGCCCGTCCGCCTTCACGACGACGCCTGGGCTCGCGAGCTCTGAGACAGCGTCAAGGCCCTCCTGCAGGCTGCTCACGTGCCGCCACGCCGCGGTCGCGACGCCCGCCTGCTCCATCGCCTGCTTCGCGAACGCCTTCGACCCCTCGAGCCTCGCGGCGGCGGCGGACGGGCCAAACGCCGCGATGCGGCGGGCGGCGCATGCGTCGACGAGCCCGGCGACGAGCGGAGCCTCCGGGCCGACGACGACGAGGTTCACGCCCTCCTCCTCCGCCGCGGCCGCGACGCCCTCGACGTCGTCAGCGTCAAGGGCGAGCAGCCTCGCGTCGATCGCGATCCCCGCGTTCCCAGGAGCGCAGAGCAGCTCCGGCCGCTGCGGCGAGCGCGTGAGCGCCCTGACGATCGCGTGCTCCCGCCCCCAGAG
Organism: uncultured Solirubrobacterales bacterium; assembly: GCA_963714635.1. Classification (GTDB taxonomy): domain Bacteria; phylum Actinomycetota; class Thermoleophilia; order Solirubrobacterales; family Solirubrobacteraceae; genus Palsa-744. The sequence goes on from CAVQPM010000009.1 coordinate 5,920, forward strand.
CCGACGACGAGGACCTTCAGCGCGACCGCCTTTCTCTGCCTGTCGGTGCGGAGTACACAGAGGCGATGAGGTCGTCTACGGGTATCGCAGCGAGCGTCTCATAGCGGCCCGTCCCGCGCGAGCCGAGCTCAAGCGACACGCGCGCCATCGTCTTCTCGTCGGGGGCCTCGACGATCGAGATGAAGTCCACGTTGCCGAGCGTCGCCCACTGCGCCTTCACGGTGGCGCCCAGCTGCTCGACCTCGTTGTTGACCTCGCGGATGCGCTCCGGGTTGTTCTTGACCGTCTGCACGCCCTCAGGTGTCAACGTCGAGAGCATGATGTATGTCGGCATGGCTCCTCCGTTACTCGCAATATGCGCGTCCAGCTGCGCGCCGCACTCCCGTTGTACCCGATCGCGATGATCCGCGCGCGACCGCCACGATGATCCCGATCGGATGATCGTCCCCGGATCGGGATAATCCTCGCGTGATCGCGCGCTACACCCGTCCCGAGCTGGGCGCCGTCTGGACCGACGAGGCGCGCATGGAGGGCTGGCGTCGCGTGGAGATCGCCGCGTGCGAGGAGCTGCCGAGCCTGCTCGGCGAGGGGCACGGACCGACGCCCGAGGAGCTCAGCGCGATCAGCGCCGCCACGTTCACGGTGGAGGCGGTGAACGAGCGCGAGCGCGTCACCGATCACGACATGGCGGCTTTCGTCGATGTGCTGTCGGCTTCGGCTGGGGACGCCGGCCGCTGGATCCACTTCGGGCTGACCTCCTCGGACGTGCTCGACACGGCGCTCGCACTGCAGCTGCGAGCGGCCGGCGAGGTGATCGTGCCCGGGGCCCAAGCGCTCGTGCAAGCGCTCGCGAACCGCGCTCGCGAACACGTCGACACGCTGTGCGTCGGCCGCACCCATGGCGTCCACGCCGAGCCTACGACGTTCGGCGTCAAGCTCGCGGGCTTCGCGTTCGAGGCGCACCGCAACGCGCTTCGTCTGAAGCGCGCCTTCGAGCAGGCGGCGGTCGGCGCGATGTCGGGGGCGGTCGGCACATACGCGGCCACGAGCCCCGAGTTCGAGCGGCGCGTGCTGGAGCGACTCGGCCTAGCCCGCGAGGACGTCTCCACACAGGTCGTCGCCCGCGATCGTCACGCCGAGCTGCTCGCGGCGATCGCGCTCGCGGGCGCCGGGATCGAGCGCCTCGCGACGGAGATTAGACACCTGCAGCGCACCGAGGTGCGTGAGGCTCACGAGCCGTTCAGGGCCGGCCAGAAGGGCTCTTCGGCGATGCCCCACAAGCGCAACCCGATCAAGAGCGAGCAGATCTCGGGGCTCGCGCGCGTGCTGCGCGGCAACGCGCAGGCGGCTCTCGAGAACGTCGCCCTGTGGCACGAGCGCGACATCTCCCACTCCTCGGTCGAGCGCGTCATCCTGCCCGACTCGACGATCCTGATCGACCACATGCAGCGCACGGCGACCGCGCTCGTGCAGGGGCTGGTCGTCGACGAGGCAGCGCATGCGCGCGAACCTGGAGCTCACCCACGGCGCGCTCTTCTCCCAGCGGGTCTTGCTCGCGCTGGTGGAGGGCGATCCCGGGACACAGGGAGGGGGCCGGGCGCCCATGTCACGCGACGAGGCCTACCGCATCGCCCAGGAGCTGGCCAGCGCGCATGGGACACGCAGACGCCGCTGCGCGATCTGCTCGCCGCCGACGAGCGCACCGCGGATCTCGACCTCGACGCGATCTTCGACTACGCCCACTTCACGCGCTACGCGCATGAGATCGTGGCGCTTGGTCGTCACGCGGCTCGGCCGCAAACAGTCCGTGGCGTAGGGAGCTCTCCAGCGTCACCTGCCCATCCACCGCATCGGCGACGACCTGCTCGCCGGTATGGAAGCGGCCCTCCAGCAGCGCGAGCGCGAGCTTGTCGACGAGCTGCTTCTGGATCACGCGGCGCAGGGGGCGCGCGCCGTAGGTGGGGTCGTAGCCCATGTTGCCGAGCAGCTGCTCGGCGGCGGGCGGTGACCTGCAGCGTGACGCCGCGCTCGCCGGCCCGCTCGATCACTCGCCGCAGCTGAAGGTCGACGATCTCGGTGATCTGATCGCGCGAGAGCGAGTGGAAGCGGACGATGTCGTCGAGCCGGTTGATGAACTCGGGCTTGAAGTGACTGATCAGCTCGGCGCGCAGGTCGTCGCCCTCGGCTGAGACCGGGATGTTGGAGGTCATGATCAGCACCGTGTTCTTGAAGTCGACCGTCCGGCCCTGGCCGTCGGTGAGCCGGCCGTCGTCCATGACCTGCAGGAGCGTGTTGAACACGTCGGGGTGCGCCTTCTCGATCTCATCGAGCAGCACGACCGAGTAGGGACGGCGGCGCACCGCCTCGGTGAGCTGGCCGCCCTCTTCGTAGCCGACGTATCCCGGGCGGCGCGCCGACCAGGCGCGAGACGGTGTGCTTCTCCATGTACTCGCTCATGTCCAGGCGCACCATCGCGTCCTGCGAGTCGAACATGAACTCCGCGAGCGCGCGCGCCAGCTCGGTCTTGCCGACGCCGGTGGGGCCGAGGAACAGGAACGTGCCGATCGGGCGGTTGGGGTCCTGCAGGCCGGCGCGCGAGCGGCGCAAGGCGGTCGCGACCGCCTCGACCGCCTCGTCCTGGCCGACGACGCGCTCGTGCAGGCGCTCCTCCATGTGGATCAGCTTCTCGACCTCGCCCTCGAGCAGGCGGCTGACGGGGATGCCGGTCCAGCGCGCGACGACCTCGGCGATGTCCTCGGCGTCGACCTCCTCCTTGAGGAACACCGGCGCCGGCGCCGTCGGGCACCGCCCGCGCCATCGGGCGCTGATCGCACCATCGCCGGCCACCCGCTCGCGCTCGGCGGCTTCGTGCTCGGCGAGCCGCTTCTCGAGCTCGGGGATCTCGCCGTAGCGCAGCTCGGCGGCGCGCTGCAGGTTCGGCTTCGCGCTCGGCGCGTTCGGCCTCGACGCGCGCCTGCTCGAGGCGTTCCTTGGTCTCGCGCACGCCCTGGATCGCCTGCTTCTCGCGCTCCCACTGCGCGCGTCATCTCGCTGGAGCGCTCGCTTCAGCTCGGCGAGCTCAGCCTCGATCGCCTCGCGGCGGTCGCTTCGAGGCCTCGTCCTTCTCCTTGCGCAGCGACGTCAGCTCGATCTCCAGCTGCATCACGCGCCGGTCGACCTCGTCGATCTCGGTCGGCACCGAGTCGATCTCGATGCGCAGCCGCGAGGCGGCCTCGTCGATCGAGGTCGATCGCCTTGTCGGGCAGGAAGCGGTCGGCGATGTAGCGGTGCGAGAGCGTGGCGGCGGCGATCAGCGCGCTGTCCTGGATGCGCACGCCGTGGTGGATCTCGTAGCGCTCCTTGAGCCCGCGCAGGATCGCGATCGTGTCCTGCACGCTCGGCTCGCCGACCATCACCGGCTGGAAGCGGCGCTCCAGCGCCGCGTCCTTCTCGATGTGCTTGCGGTACTCGTCGAGCGTGGTGGCGCCGACGGCGCGCAGCTCGCCGCGCGCGAGCATCGGCTTGAGCAGGTTGGCGGCGTCCACGGCGCCCTGCGCGGCGCCCGCGCCGACGATCGTGTGCAGCTCGTCGAGGAACAGGATGATCGCGCCCTTGGCCTCGGAGACTTCCTTGAGCACGCCCTTCAGGCGCTCCTCGAACTCGCCGCGATAGACGGCGCCCGCGATCAGCGATCCCATGTCGAGCGCGATCACGCGCCGCTCGCGCAGCGACTCGGGGACGTCGCCGGAGACGATGCGCTGGGCGAGGCCCTCGACGATCGCGGTCTTGCCGACGCCCGGCTCGCCGATCAGGACGGGGTTGTTCTTCGTGCGGCGCGAGAGCACCTGGATGACGCGACGGATCTCCTCGTCGCGGCCGATCACGGGGTCGAGCTTGCCCTGCTCGGCGAGCTCGGTCAGGTCGCGGCCGAAGCGCTCGAGCGGCTTCTGCTCCTCCTCGGGCGGCGTCTGCGTCGCGCCCATTCCCGGGAGCCTGTCCGTCAGGCGGCGTCACCCGGTCCTCCTCGCGATCCGTTCACCTGCTTGACCGGTACCCGGAACAGACGGCGCGCATCCGCCGCGCGCACCAGCTCCCGCCCGCGCCGCGATAGGGGACCAGCTCGGCACTGAACGAGCGCCGCACCTTCTCCAGCTCCTCGGCGAGCTCGCACCTGGGCGCTGCAACGCCTGCAGCTCGAGCTCCTCGATGCGCTCGTGCATGTCCGCCACTTCGGACTCCAGGTCGAGCACGCGCTGCACGCCGGCGAGGCTCAGATCCGAGCTCGGCGGTCATCTCGTGGATGCGCCGCAGCCTGTCGACGTCGGCCTGGGAGTACAGGCGCGTGCCCTTCGGGGAGCGCTTCGGCTCGATCAGCCCGCGCGCCTCGTACATACGCAGCGTCTGCGGGTGCATGTTGGCGAGCTCCGCCGCGACCGAGATCATGAACACACCGCGATCGGTCTCGACCTCGATGCGCGTCACGGTCGGCGGCTTGGGCGTGTTCGGTGCAGACGCCAGCGGCTCTCACGTCGCGTGGTCTGCGCGAACAGCGCGGCGCGCGGATCGCCGTTCATCACCTTGGACAGCTCATCCACGGCCGCCTGCTGCTCCGGGGTCAGCGTGTCGGGGACGTCGATCGTGAAGCGGTAGTGGATGTCCCCCCTTGCCTTGCTCCCCGGCTTGGGAGGCCCCTCGCCGCGCAGGCGCTGGAGCGAGCCGTGCTTGGTGCCCGGTCGCACACGCAGCGTCTTGGAGCCGCTGAGCGTCGGCACGCGAATCTCGGCGCCGCGCAGAGCCTCGGGGATCGTGAGCGGGACCTCGACTTCGAGATTGTCTCCCTTGCGCTTGAAGACCGGCGAGTGGGCGACGTGCGTGATGACGTACAGGTCGCCGGGCGGCCCGCCGCGAGCTCCGGGCTCGCCCTTGCCCGGCACGCGGATGCGCGAGCCCGGCTTCACACCGGCCGGGATGTTGACGCGCAGGCGCTTGACGCTGCGCACGGCGCCCGAGCCGTGGCAGGTCGGGCAGGGGCTCTCGATCACCGTGCCGGTGCCGCCGCAGAGCGAGCAGGGCTGTGAGATCGAGAACATGCCCTGGCCCTGGGTCTCGATCCCGCGGCCCTCGCAGCGGGGGCAGACCTTGGGGGTCGTGCCCGGCTTGGCGCCCGTGCCGTGACAGGTCCCGCACACGCTCGTCGTGGGCACGGACAGCGGAACCTGAGCTCCCGAGATCGCCTGGTCGAAGGAGATCCGCACCTCCGTCTCCAGGTCCCGTCCACGTTCTGGGCGCGAGCGCGCGCGGCGCGCGCCGGCTCGCCCGGAGCCGCCGAACAGGTTCGAGAGGATGTCGCCCATCGAGGAGGCGTCGAAGTCGAAGTTGCCGAAGCCCCCGAAGCCGCCGCCGGGCCCGCCGGTCGCGAACGGCCCGGTGCCGCTGTCGTACTGCTTGCGCTTCTCGGGGTCGCCGAGCACGTCGTGGGCCTGCGAGACCTCCTTGAAGCGCTCCTCGGCCTGCTTGTCGTCCGGGTTGCGGTCCGGGTGGTAGCGGCGCGCGAGCTTGCGATAGGCCTTCTTTATCTCCTCGGGGCTCGCTTTCGAGTCGACCCCGAGCGTCTTGTAGTAGTCGGGTCGTGCGGCCATTTCCGCTCCTGTCTATGCGGCGACGAGGACTCTGGCCGGGCGGATGATCGTCTCGCCCATGCGGTAGCCGTTCTGGTAGACCTCGGCGACCGTCCCGCTCGCGGCCCCATCGACCGGCTGCTGGGCCATCGCCTCGTGCCGGGTGGGGTCGAACGGCTCCCCGAGCGGCGCGAACGACTCGATGCCGGCGCGCGCGAGCGCCCCCGCAAGCTCCGAGCGCACGAGCCGCACGCCGGCGAGCAGCGGATCCTCGGCCTCCGCGGCCTCGATCGCCCTGTCGAGGTTGTCGAGCGCCGGCAGCAGCTCCTTCGCGAGCTTGGCCACACCGCGATCCTGAGCTGCCGCCGCGTCGCGGACGACGCGCTTGCGGTAGTTCTCGAAGTCGGCCTGGGTGCGCTGCGCGAGCGCGAGGTACTCGTCGCGCTGGGCGGCGGTCCGCACCAGCTCGCCGAGCTCGCCCTCGATCGCGGCGGCCTCACCGTCCTCGGTGTGCTCGACCGCCTCCGGCTGCTCCGGCTCGACCTCCTCGATCTCCTCGACCTCCGGCTTGACGTCCTCCATCAGCTCTTGCCCTCGTCGACCACCTCGGCGTCTACGACGTCTTCCTCGGCCTCACCCTCGCCGGCGGGCGCGCCGCCGCCCGCACCGTCGCCGGACGCCGCAGCCTGGGCCTGGGCCTGCTGGTACATCGCCTCGGAGACCGCGTGGAAGGCGGACTGGAGCGCCTCGGTCCTGGCGCCGATCGCGGCCGCATCCTCTGACTCGAGCGAGTCGCGCACCTCCTTGATGGCCTCTTCGATGCGCGCCTTGGAGTCCGCGTCGACCTGGTCGCCCAGCTCGGAGAGCTGGCGCTCGGCCTGGTAGGCGGCGTTCTCGCCGTTGTTGCGCGCCTCGGCCAGCTCGCGTGCACGGCGATCCTCCTCGGCGTGGGACTCGGCGTCGGAGACCATGTTCTTGATCTCGTCCTCGGAGAGCCCGGAGCCCGCCTTGATCTCGATCTTCTGCTCCTTGCCGGTGCCGAGATCCTTGGCTGAAACGTTCAAAATCCCGTTGGCGTCGATGTCGAACGCGACTTCGATCTGAGGGATGCCACGCGGCGCCGGCGGGATGCCGGTGAGCTGGAACTTGCCGAGCGACTTGTTGTACTGAGCCATCTCGCGCTCGCCCTGCAGCACGTGGATCTCGACCGAGGGCTGGTTGTCCTCGGCCGTCGAGAAGACCTCGCCCTTGCGCGTCGGGATGGTGGTGTTGCGTTCGATCAGCTTGGTCATGACGCCGCCCTTGGTCTCGATGCCGAGCGTGAGGGGGGTCACGTCGAGCAGCAGCACGTCCTTGACGTCGCCGGCGAGCACGCCCGCCTGGATGGCGGCGCCGACGGCGACGACCTCATCCGGGTTGACGCCGCGGTGAGGATCCTTGCCCGTGAGCTCCTTGACCTTCTCCTGCACGGCGGGCATGCGCGTCATGCCGCCGACGAGCACGATGTGGTCGATCTCCTTGACGCCCTTGTCCTTGGCGTCGTCGATCGCCTGGCGCACCGGGGCCACCACGCGATCGAGCAGCTTGGAGGTCAGCTCCGCGAGCTTGGCGCGCGTGAGGCGCGTGTCCAGGTGCTTGGGGCCAGAGGCGTCGGCCGTGATGAACGGCAGGTTGATCTGCGTCTCCTGGGTGGTGGACAGCTCGATCTTGGCCTTCTCGGCCGCCTCATAGAGGCGCTGCAAGGCCATCGGGTCGGCTGAGAGGTCGATCGCCTGGTCGCGCTTGAAGTCGGCCACGAGCCAGTCGACGATCGCCTTGTCGAAGTTGTCGCCGCCGAGGTGGTTGTCGCCGGCGGTGGACTTGACCTCGAACACGCCGTCGCCGATCTCCAGGACCGACACGTCGAACGTGCCGCCGCCGAGGTCGAACACGAGAATCGTCTGGTCGTGCTCCTTGTCGAGGCCGTAGGCGAGCGAGGCGGCGGTCGGCTCGTTGATGATGCGCTTGACCTCGAGGCCCGCGATCTTGCCGGCGTCCTTGGTCGCCTGACGCTGGTCGTCGTTGAAGTAGGCAGGGACGGTGATGACGGCCGAGTCGACCGCTTCGCCGAGGTACGCTTCCGCGTCGGACTTGAGCTTCTGGAGGATCATCGCTGAGACCTCGGGCGGCGAGTACTGGTTGCCCGCGGCTTCCACGCGCGCGTCGCCGTTGGGGCCGGCGACGACCTTGTAGGGGACGATCTGCTCCTCCTCGCGCACCTCGGCCTCCTTGCGGCCCATGAAGCGCTTGATCGAGAAGATCGTGTTCTGCGGGTTGGTGACCGCCTGGCGCTTGGCGACGGTGCCGACGAGGCGCTCGCCGGAGGCGGTGAAGGCGACGACGGAGGGGGTCGTGCGGCCGCCCTCGGCGTTCTCGACGACGGTCGGCTCGCCACCCTCGAGCACGGCCATGCAGGAGTTGGTGGTGCCGAGGTCGATGCCTATGGTCTTGCCCATGGGGTGAGCTCCTTGGGTAGGGGTGCCAGAAATCTGAGTTGAAGCGTAGCAGATTATCTGCGATGGTCAAACGGCCCGAGAGTCAAGCGATTGGTCATCACGAGCGCCTCATCCCCAGCCATGGCGGGGAAATACCCGCGAACAATCGTCGAGCGCGCGTAACCCACGAGTGGGGCGGGGTAGTCTCATGTGAGTGACCCGCCTGGAGCGCAACGTGAACATCGCCGCGGTGGTGGTCCCCTTCGTCGGCGTGCTGACCGGCGCGGTGCTGCTGTGGGACAACTTCTTCGGCCCCCTCGATCTGGTGATCATGGCCGTCATGTACATGGCCACGGCGGTAGGGATCACCGTGGGCTTTCATAGGCTGCTTACCCACAGGGCCTTCCAGACACACGCGCCCATCAGGTACACGCTGGCGGTGCTCGGCTCGATGGCGGTCCAGGGCCCGGTGATCGACTGGGTGGCCGACCATCGCAAGCACCACACGTTCACCGACGAGGAGGGCGACCCTCATAGTCCCCACGCCGGACAGGGCAAGGGGGTTGCGGGCATGGTGAGGGGCCTGTGGCACGCCCACACCGGCTGGCTGTTCTCAACGCACGGGCAGGCCTCCTCGAAACGCTTCGCGCCCGACCTGCTCGAGGACGCGGGGATGCGGCGCATCAACAAGGCCTTCCCACTGATAGCCCTGGCGAGCCTCGGGATCCCGTTCCTGCTCGGGCTGGGCCTGAGCGGCGGCTCGCTGACGGCGGCCCTGGCCGCACTGTTGTGGGCCGGCCTGGTGAGGATCTTCCTGGTGCACCACATCACGTGGAGCATCAACTCGATCTGCCACTTCTTCGGCAGCCGTCGCTTCGACTTGGACGACAAGTCGACGAACGTGTTCTGGCTCGCGCTGCCCTCACTCGGAGAGGCGTGGCACCACAACCACCACGCCTTCCCGCGCTCGGCCTTCCACGGCCTTCGCTGGTGGGAGCTCGACCCCTCGGGCTGGCTGATCCTGGGGTTGGCGAGGGTGAAACTGGCGTGGGACGTCGTGCGGGTCAGTGCTGAGAAGGAGCGCGAGAAGCTCGCCTGACGTCCTCATGGCGGCGCGCTGCGGCGTCCTCGGTCGCTCGCGTGCGTAGCACGCCACGCTCCCTGCGTCCTGGCATCGCTTGCCCTGAGAACGTCAGTCGGGCCCTCCCAGTCCAATGAATTTTCCGCGACTCGGGCACATGCGAGCGAGCGCGCAATCGCCGCACGCCGGTTTGCGCGCGAAGCACGTGCGCCGGCCGTGGCGCAGGAGGTTGACATGGAGCTCGAGCTCGTGGCCGGGAGGGGTGAGGGCGAGCATCTGGTCGTGCAGCTCCTCGAAGGGGGCCCCGGGCCGGAAGAGGCCGAGGCGCGTGCCGACGCGCGAGACGTGGGTGTCGACCGGGATGTCGGGGAGGGCGTAGGAGAAGAGCAGGACGCAGGCGGCCGTCTTGCGCCCGACGCCGGGCAGGGCACAGAGATAAGCACGGCTCTCCTCGATCGGGGCGTCGCGCATCCAATCGAGCGACAGGGGCTCATCGGGATCGCGTGCGGTGCCGGCTATGGACGCAAGGATCGCTTGGATGCGGGCCGACTTGACCTTGGAGATGCCGCCGGGGCGGATCGCCTCCTCGACGTCTGAGACGGGCGCGGCGAGCACGGCCTCGTAGTCGATCGGCTGGGCGGGCGGCCCGGGGTCCGCGAAGCGCTCGCGCAGGCGCAGGAACGCGACGTCGCGGTTGCGGTCGTTCGTGGATTGGGAGAGAACCGTGAGGACAAGCTCGTCGAGCGGGCGGCCGTGGGGCGCCATGAGGGGGATGCCGTAGACCTCGCGAAGGCGATCGCGGATGCGCAGCACGCGCGCGCGGGTGGGCGGCTTCCAACCTCGTTCGGCTGTAGATGCCGCACGCGTGCGGTCCAGTCTGCGTGATACGGCAGGTGACATCGTCCAACCGTATACACAGAGCGCTCGAAGCCCGCCGATCGAGGCTCATCCGGCCATCTTGACGCCGTACGGGGGCCGTGTCAGGCCCGGTAAACGGCTCATTACAGGAAGACTGTTATGTTTGCGCTATATTACAGATGTACTGTAATGACCCAAAGTTCGGGAAAGAACCCTTACCGACCGGGAGTGGGCATGCGTCCGCTCTATCTGGCAGGCCGCGAGGCGCCGCTGCGCAGGTTCGGCGCGATGCTGCGTGCGGCGCCCGAGCAGCCGGCCGGCATGCGCGTGACGGGCCTGCGTGGAGTAGGCAAGACCGTGCTGTTGGAGGAGTTCGCGGACCGTGCGCGTCAGCTTGACTGGGAGCCGGCGTTCCTGGAGCTCCAGCCCTCTCACAACACCGACGCTGCCATCAGTGCGGTACTCGGATCGTTGCTCGATCGAACGCGGCGGCGCTTGTCGCGTCTCGCCCGAATGCGTTCGATCGCCGGGAAAGCTCTGCGCTCAGCCAGTCTGTCGGTCAGTTGGGACGAGATATCGCTGTCGGTCTCGTTTGGCTCCGAGGCGGAGGAGGACCTCGCCCGTGACCTGTTTGCGACTGTCGAGCTCGCGCTCGCCAAGGGACGCGCCGGCGTGGTGCTGCTTTTGGATGAGGCACAGCTGGTGCGCGATGAGCGCGACCGTCACGGTGAGCATCCGCTGTCGCTTCTGATCGCGCCGGTCGTTGCCCTGCAACGCCAGGAGCTGCCGCTCGGCCTTGTCGTGTGCGGCCTGCCGACCTTGACGGGGAACCTGCAGAAGGCGCGCTCGTACAGCGAGCGGCTGTTCCGCGGCGAGGAGGTCGACTCCCTCGAACCCGCACAGGCCCTCGAGGCGTTCACACGTCCGCTCGAGCAGACGGTGCGAGGAGCAGACCGCAAGCTCGCGGAGGCAGTGGTAGACGAAGTCGAGGGCTATCCGTATTTCCTGCAGCTGTGGGGCTCCGAGCTTTGGGATGCGGCGGACCTCGCAGGGCTCGACCGCTTCACCACCAAGCTGCTCGATGCCTCGCGTTCCGACATCTACGCTCGGCTCGATCGCGACTTCTACGATCCGAGGGTCGCGACGTTGACGCCCGCAGAGCAAGATCTCCTTGCCGCATCCGCCGCGTGTCCTTATCCGCCACTGCGCTCCTCGGACCTCGGCCGGACATCTGACAAGACGCCCGGGAATGTCAACGTTCTCCTCGGCCGGCTCGTAGACGCGGGTGCTCTCTATCGCATCCGCAAGGGCGAGTACGCCTACACGGCACCAAAGTTCCGTGATTACCTCCTACGCCAAGCCGACGATCGACGTTGAAGGCTTGGCACGCCGGGCGTCCGTCTCTTCGCTATATCCTCGCGCGGTGCCAGATATCGTCGAGCACACGGAGGAGATCGGCGGGCTGCCGGTCTTCTGGCGCAGCGCGCAGGCTCCCGCGACCGCGGGCGTCGGGGATTCCGCGCCGGTGCTCTATTTGCACGGGGTGCCGACCAGCTCGGATGACTGGCTCGGCTTCCTGGAGCGCACCGGCGGCCTGGCACCCGATTTGCCCGGCTTCGGCCGCAGCGGCAAGCCGGGCTACTTGAAGTTCACGATCGAGGAGTACGCGGCCTTCATAGAGCGCTTCCTGGACACGCTCGATGTGGAGCGCGTGCGGCTCGTCGTGCACGACTGGGGCGCGGTGGGGCTGGCGTTCGCGCAGGCGCACCCCGACCGGGTGGAGCGGCTCGTGGTGACGAACGCGGTGCCGTTCCTGCCGGGCTACCGCTGGCACAGGACGGCGCGCATCTGGCGCACGCCGGTGCTGGGCGAGCTGGCGATGGGCGCGACGACACGCTGGACGCTGAAGCAGAGCACGCGCGAGTCGAACGCCAAGCCCGGCCCGCTGCCCGACGCATGGCTGGGCTCGGTGATGGCCCATATGGACCAGGGCACGCAGCGCGCCATATTGCGCCTGTATAGAAGCTCGCCGAGCGAGGTGCTGGCGAAAGCCGGCGAGCAGCTCTCAACGCTGGACATGCCCGCGCTGGTGGTGTGGGGCGCAAAGGACCCCTACATACCGACCAGCTTCGCCGAGGAGTACGCGCGGGTGCTGCCCGACAGCGAGCTGCTAGTGCTGCCCGACGCCGGCCACTGGTGGTGGATGGATCGTCCCGACGCGATCGAGCGGGTGGCCGAGTTCCTCACAGCCCGTTAGCCGGACCGGCGATCTGCCAGCGCAGCCCGGGACCGAACTCGAGCACCAGTCCGCTAGGGGCGATCAGCTCCCAGCTCGGGGGATCGTCGCGCAGCTCAGATGCGGTCGGGTGAGCATCCGTCGACGGGTACACATCGAGGGAGGATCCGTCGGAGAGAGCGCACCGCAGCGCGCCGGTCGCCTCATCGATCTCAGCGTCATCGATCGAGCGCCCTATGAGCTTCTCTGGGTCAATCGGCGAGAAGTCGGCGTCTTGGGTGGCCAGCCGCCAAATGGCGCCGGCCGAATCGCGTACCTCTACGTGCAGCACCTCTGGATAAGCGATCTGGGCAGCGACGATCGGTCCGCGCATCGAGCGCAGCACGCTTGCCGGTGAGGCGTCAAGTGCAACGGTGATGGACATCAGCTCTGCCTCCATTGTTGCAGCCACGCAACCAGCTCTCCATAGCTCATATGGCCGCGGTCTCCAAAGGATTGCTTCGCCGCATGAAGCGCCTCGCTCGCCTCGTATCGCTCCTGCGGCGTCAGCCCCACCTCCCGGCAGGCTTGCCTGAACTGCTTGATGTCGTGCTTGCGTCCCAAGGCGCCGCGACTTTAGTCACGGAGTGGGACGAAACTTTTCATCCGTTCTCGCCGGCCATCTCCGTTCCGAGCAGCGATCGGACCGCCTGGCCTTGCTCTGTGAGGGTCCAGGAGTTGGGGGCGCCGCGGCCGGGGCCGAGGCCCGTGTTGGTGACGAGGCCGAGTTTTTCGAGGCGCGTGAGGAGCTTTGAGATCTGGCCCTGATCGGTGACGCCCGCGTCGGCGCCGACCGTACGGTTGGAGGCGCCCGGGTGCTCGGCGATCGCCAAGAGGACACGGACCGTCCTGTAGGTGAGGCGCATGTCGAGCTCCTTGAGCGGATTTGTCGTGCCGTTCTCAAGGGCCTGACGCTCGACACGCGGCACCGGCCGCGAGAGCTCACGCCGCGCCGCCGCGGAGCCCATGTAAGGCAGAACGATCATGCTCATGAGCTGGTTGAGAAGATCGAGGTAGGACTCCCGGCTTCCCTCGATGAGGCGCCCGTGCAGAACGGAGAGCACGCCCCCAACGACGCCCTCGGCCGTCAGCCGCGTCGGATCCAGGCCCCCTTTCCGTGACTTCCCCGATCTGACTTGATGCGGGACAGGTGCCCCGCGCCGCCTGTGGTTCGGGACACAGCGTGACGTGGGAGAGCCTCCCCAACAGGCCAGGGGGCGTCGTCACAGTGACCTCGCCGAATTCGCCTTCAAGGTCCTGGCGGGAGAACGTGACGCTGAGCGGCGTGTAGTCACCAGCCTGGTTGCTTGTCGAACCCGCCGCAAAGCTCGGCGCGAACTCCGGTCCCGGACAGCCGGTGATCGTGAACCCGGAAAAGGGTTCTGCGGGCGCCAGGCCGCTGAACGATGTCAACACGGACGTTGTGACCGCGCTCCCGCAGACTCGCGGATTCACGAGCGGTGAACGGGGTCCGCCGAAGAATTCTAAGCGCAGATCGCTGAACGGCGCCTGCGGATTTTCGCGGAACGTGCCCGTGATCTGGCCCGTCGCGGGATCAACAGACGCCGACCCCTGCAGCTTGATTACCACGCCGTCACCTTCGGCTTCCAAGTACAAGCCGTACAGTTTTCCATTCGTCGCGTCTCGCGGCGTGCATTCCGGTTGACCGCCACCACCACATTGCGGCTCAGCAAGGAACAGGTGTCCTTCAAATGGTTCAGAGAGCAATGGGCTCGTGATCTTCACCGTCCCGAGCTCAGATGCAAGCGAACATCTCCCCCTTGTAGGGTGAACATCGCCGATCAGATCCACTTCTTCGGATTCAGGGCCATCGATATTGATCCCTTCGGAACCCGTCGGCTGACAACCAACCAGACCGGTCGCCGCAGATGGCGACAGTGCTGTCCCGGCCGGCAACGTCACAGACACGTCACGGACGCCTCGACTTGCAAGCCCTTCCGGCTGGTTATCCTGCGGAACCCTTAGATCCAAGCCATAACCCGTTGGACTATCGGCCTGCATGATCGTCGGACGCAACGAAAGGGTCGGATCGAATGAGAGATGTTCACAGCCAATCATCGGTCCAACGGCCGTGATTGCCGAGACCCTCGCGGGATAGTCTTGCCACGAAGCGACGTGCAGGCGCGCTTCGAGCGGTTCATTCGTGCATTCGGTCGGATTCGTCAAGAATGGCACGGGGCTCATGCCGGCTTTCTCATTGCCGCCAAAAGGACAGTTCGCTTTGCCTTCGACATTTACGAAACAGATCTGGCCACGTTCCGGGTCGTGGCTGGAGGCTGCGGGCACCCCCCAGATCGTGATCGAGTCGCTGTCTACTTCTACGTCTCCACTGATATTAGTCGTGGTTGCAGTGATCCCGTAGCTATGAGGACGTGTCGAAAAGACTATGTACACCTCGAGGATGCCGCTAACATCGAACGCAAACACAGCAGTCTGCTTCTTGCTGGGGGTCATGTTGTATACGGGCACACGGAATGAGCCTGAACGCCCTTCGGCTACGGTTAGCCGTACGGTCGTATTGCCTACCTGCGTGTCCACTGGACATTCCGATTCAAATCCGCCGCTCTTCGATGTGAGCAGATTTGGGTCGCACGTCGGGACGGCAGCCGGGGCTCCGACGAAACCTGGCGGCAATTCCACCGAGACGTTGCGCAGATTCGCCCCGGGTTCCGCGTAGCTGTTGGTCGTGAATTTGAACGCAGTCGTCAGATCGGCGTGCGCGCCGGCTTGGTTGCTCGACGTTTCGACTTTGAAGCCACCCGCCCCCGGTTCGATAGCAAGGTCGGCACTCGCCGTTCTGCACCACGCAAGCAGCAAGAGCGCTGCCAGCAACGGAACCCACAGCAGCTTACGACCCTCCATCGTCCTGTTCGTCGCGCCTACAGCGGACATCATCGACCCCTCCCGTTCGCCTTGTGCGCGCCCACCGACCCGCGACTTGCCTTACGGCCCCTACGAGCCTTCCTCTTCCTATTCTTCTTCTTTGTCTTCTTTGTCTTCTTGTGCTTGCTGACCGTCAATTTCTTCGCGGTTGAGATCACCAGCGGGTTTCCCGCACCATTGAACGCGACGCTTTGCGGCGCGCCGAACACAGGCGCAGCGCTGCCCACCAACCGACATGCTTCGCCCGAGCAGGGAACGGCGATCGTCGCCGGGAAGCCGCCGTCGATGCGGACGTCATAGATATCAGTCACCGTGTCTTGATCCTGAGGCACGAGCGCCGACTATGTCTCAAAGAAGGCGTCATGCCCGTCGGCGCTCATGCCGATGTAACGCGAACCGTGACCTGAATCAGGGACAGAGATCAGGCTTACGCATCCTTCCGGATTCGTGCACGACCCTGTGCCCTGCGACTCCCACTCGTACACATCCTCAGATACTAGATAGCTTTGATTATTATTTTCTTCGGTGCTTGTCGTGTCCTGCGGTACGAGCGCCCTGTAATCGCTGAAGAAAACGTACCGCCCTTCATCGGAAACCAGATAGTCCAGAACATTGTTGCTGAAACGTTCTGTAAAGAAGGTTTCAGCCGGGAGCAGGTGCGCGCTCCCGCTCACACTCCCGACACATGACACGCAGATCAGGCGCGGATCGGCAACTGACCAATGATAGATGTTGCTACCTGCCTGAAATACGAGCGCATCACCGGTGCGGCTTGCGTCCATCGGCTGTCCCAAGTCCCCCACATAACGCAGGGCTCCAGTTGCTGTTTCGTATCGATAGATGCCGCTCGCTGCCGATGGTTCGGTCGTGAGCTTGCTTGCTGAAAGGAAATAAAGGATCGACCCATTTTCGGAGAAGGCAATCAATTCAGGAGCCTCGGTAGTACGTATGTCGAAAAAACTACCTTCCGTCGTGCCAGGTTCACCGCGGCTCACGCGCATCAGTTTGCGGGTGACAGTGTTGTATTCATACAGCTGCAGTGCGTGTCCGGTATCATCCGCAGTCAGCTCCTGTTCTGAGAGGAACCATACGTGCGTGCCGTCGAGCGTTGCTCCGATGAATTCGGCGTTGTGCGTTCCAGTCGGATCTACTACGCCAGGCTGTGGCGCCGAGATCTCTACAGTTTCCATTCCGTTGACGCGCATGTACAAACGGTGTGGTTCCTGGCAGCTGGCTTCGCTGTTTTCATATAGCTCATTGTCGGGTGTGGTGAAGAAGATCTTCGATCCGTCGCTCGACATCGGATTCATGAAAGGCGCGGTGCCGCTCCGGGCCTTGTTGGCTGCACTGCCCAGCTCGGCACCGCAGGGGTTCAGCAGCGAGCCGGCGTTCGTCACGTTGATCAAGCTGAGCGTCCCGCTTGCCCGCGACCAGTCATAGAGGTCGTGGGCGCTCGTAATGGTATTCGTAGCACCAGGCGTCAACGTGTGGTTTGTGGACGACAGTACGGCGCTGCTGCCATCTTCCGCCATTCCTGAGAGGAAGTCACGCTTTTCTGGATCGAACGCGGGTTCCGAGACGGTACTCGCGATCGGGGTGTAGGGACCGCCGGCCGGGCCGACCGCAAAGGTGTTTTCGTACAGAAAGCTTCCAAACAGCTGCCGCTGAAGGACGGTCTCGACGCCGAAAATCGTGAGGTTTGGGCTTGCTGTGTTTGGTTCATAGCTGGTCTCACCGGCCCCGTGCGGCTGCAAAGACGTCAGTGTCCAACCAGATGGGGCGCGCGACATCACAGCGTCGACTCCACCAGGAGCGGGGTTTTCCCCAAATGACGCAAATGAGGCCAGATAGACGCGATCCCCATTAGGCGCGACACTTGTGCGCGGGGCATGCGCGAGCATAGGTGTCGTGGCGCCTTTGTCGCTCGGCGTCACCAGCTCATACGCGCGGCAATCCGGCAGGTGCTGATCGCCTTGTTCGGCGCGCAGCTGTTCGTTTGGGCACGGTTCGGCGCTTGCGGTCGCAGGCAGCGACCCCGGCCCTACGGCTAGCAGCCCCATCAGCACGACTACCCATGCGATACGGACACGAAAGGTCATCGAACCCATCCCCTCCTAGAAGTGCGATCCACACGAGAAAGACCCGCGGGACCGCGGGCATGACAAGCCGTCGCGAGCACGCGGCCCGCGGCGGCTAAAGAACAAGAATCTGAAAGCGCGCTTCGCACGCGAGTGATCAAGCCGGACCTCTTGTCCGGCTTTCCGCGAATCGAGCCCGCGGCTTTGGCGGCTAGCGCAGCGGCGCGGAGCCGGCCAGAGAGAGAGAGAGAGAGAGAGACGCGTCAGCGCCGCTGACGCGTCCCATTAAGGGACGAGCCTCGGCACACGGACCCTCAGTCACGTATTTCGACAAACAAACCACGCGAAGCACAACTCCCTCTCGTTGCGACCCGGTCCCTCTCCCAAGGTCCCCGTCAAAACGTTTATCGCCGGCCACGGGGCCGACCCAAACCCGACCTTATGTTCATGCCCTTGCACCCCCTTGAGGCGCATGGACAATGCCCAACATATACGACCCTGGGCATGTTGTCAAGGGGGTGTTCATAAAGATCTTGACGGAGACGGCAACGGCCCTCGCTTATGCTCGGCCCGTGGCACAGGACGCGGTAGCGAGACCAGCGACAGCGGTCCGGGATAGGGCGGAGGCTTTTCAGGCCGGTGGCCGTACACGAGTCACCGAGCGGGCGTGGCGTTTCGGGCGGCTTGTCGCCCTGCCGCTCGTGGCGGCCTACCTGATCCTCGCGCCACCCGCCGGGGACCTTGCCGCGGCCACGTACCGCAGCGAACTGTTCGCCCGCCATCCCCTCGCCACCTGGGACACGGGCTGGTACGCCGCTCACGGGCACTGGCTGCCGGGGTACTCGCTGCTCTCGCCCGCGCTTGGGGCGCTGCTGGGTGTGCGCTTGTTGCTCGCGCTCTCGGCGCTCGCGGCCGTCGTGCTGTTCGAGCTGATCGCCGAGCGCGTCTTCGGTCGTACGGCCGGGCGGGTCGCCGCGGGCGTGTTCGCGCTCGGGTTCTGCGTCTCGCTTCTCTCCGGGCGCGTGCCCTACGACCTTGGGTTCGCCATCGGGCTCGGTGCGGTGCTGGCGCTGATGCGAGATCGCTTCGCGCTTGCGCTCGTGCTGGCAGCGCTCACGAGCCTCGCGAGCCCAGTGGCAGGCGCGTTCCTTGCGCTGGTCGGACTCGCCCTGGCTCTTGCCGCGCTCTCGTCTCGCGAGCACGCATCGGCCGTGTGGCGCGATGGCCGTCACGGCCTCGCTCTTGCCGCCGCAGCGCTCCTCCCCATCCTCGTTCTGACCATCGCCTTCCCCGAGGGGGGCTTCGAGCCGTTCGCCGCCTCCGCCTTCTGGCCGGCGCTGGGCGGAGTGCTGCTGATCGCGCTGCTCGTGCCCCGTGGGCCGCTCTCCGAGCGCGGGCAACTCGTCGTGCGGGTCGGGGCCGCGCTCTATGCGCTCGCGCTGATCGGGGCGTTCGTGCTGCGCACGCCAATGGGCGGCAACGCGGCGCGACTCGGGCCGCTGCTGGCGGCGCCGCTCGTGGTCGGGGTGCTGTGGGAGCGCCGCCGCACGGCGGCGCTCCTGCTGGCGCCCGTCCTGCTCTACTGGCAGCTGGTCACCCCCATCCGCGACTACAGCGCGCTCGCGGGCGACCAGTCGGTCCACGCCTCCTACTACGCGCCGCTACTCGCCGAGCTGCGCCGGCAGGACGGTGGCCGCCCGACGATCGTCGAGGTGCCGCTCACCCACGCCCACTGGGAGGCCGCCTACCTCGCCGGGCACGGCGGCGTCGCGCTCGCGCGGGGCTGGGAGCGCCAGCTCGACGAGCGCTATGCCCACCTCTTCTACGAACCGTCGCTGAGCGTCTCGGCCTACCGCGCCTGGCTCATCGAAAACCGCGTCGCCTACGTCGCGCTTCCCGACGCTCCACTCGACGCCGCCGGATTGGCCGAGCGAGCGCTCATCGTGCGCGGACTTCCCTATCTCCGCGAAATCTGGCGTGCAAAGCACTGGCGCCTCTACAGGGTCATGGGCTAGGCTTCTTACGTGGTTGCCCGGCTTCGCTCCCTCCAGGCGCGCGTCCTGCCGCGCGGATGGATGGACGTTGTGCGCCAGCTTCTGTTCTTCACCGGCGCCTATCTCGCCTACACGCTCGTGCGCGGGCTCGTCCACGGCGACGCCACCGCGGCGTTCAATCACGCGCGCGACTTCATCCAGATCGAGCGCACCCTGCACGTGTTCGTCGAGCCGAGCGTCCAGGCCTGGGCGATGGGAAGCCAAGCGGTCATGGACGTCTCCAGCTGGCTGTACGTCAACGCGCAGACCTCGATCACGATCGCGGCGCTCGTCTACCTGTATCTGCGCCACAACCGCTCCTTCTACTTCGTGCGCAACATGTTCGCGATCGCGATGCTCATCGCGCTCGTCGGCTACGCCGTGTTCCCGACCGCCCCGCCGCGCTTCCTTCCCGAGTGGGGCTTCATCGACTCGGTCTCCGACTTCACCGGCGTACACGTCTCGCACGCCTCCGCCTCGATGACCGCGCTGTTCAACCCCTATGCCGCCGTGCCCTCGATGCACGTGGCGTTCGCGCTCATGATCGGCTGGCCGCTGGCCGCACTGTCGCGCACGCGACCCGCGCGCGTCCTCTGGCGGCTCTACCCGCTGTTGATCGCGTTCGTGATCGTGGCGACCGCCAACCACTTCATCCTCGATGCGCTGCTCGGCGCGCTGACCGCCGCCGTGTCCGCCTACGGCGCGCGCCGGCTCGGCCAGATGCGGCCGGCGGCGTGGCGCTTCAGCCCTGCTCCGGCGGGCGCCGGGTAGGGTGCAGCCCAACCTCATGCCGTCCTCTCAGAAGCCGATCGCGCGCCGGCGCTCCCGCAGCGGGGAGCCGCGCGTCCGGCGCAACGGTCGCGTCGCGCTCTCAGCCGCCGAGCGGCGCGAGCTCGTTCGCAACCGCCTGATCGACTCTCGTCTAACTCCAAACACGATCTCGCTGACCGGGCTCGCCCTGAACATCGTCGCGGCGGCGCTCGTGTGGGAGGAGCTCTACTTCCTCGGGGGCATCGCCTTCATCGTCGGCTCCGTCATGGACACGCTCGACGGGCGCTACTCGCGCATGTCGGGCAAGGGCACCCCCTTCGGCGCGTTCCTCGACTCGACGCTCGACCGCATCGAGGAGGGCATCGTGCTCACGGCCGTCGCCGCCGACTTCGCGCGCGAAGGGCGCTCCGGCGCGGCCGCCGCGGTCGTCGTCGCGGTGCTCGCCTCCCTGATGGTGTCCTACACCCGCGCGCGGGCAGAGGCGCTCGGGGTGGAGTGCAAGGTCGGCATCGCCACGCGCGCCGTGCGCGTCACCATCCTGTCGATCGGCCTGATCTTTGCGCGCGGCGCCTCAATCGGGGACTTCAGCCTGCTCGCGCCCGCGGTCTACGTGCTCGCGGCTCTGAGCCTCATAACCGTCGCCCAGCGCATCTGGCACGTCCGCCAAGCCCTCTCGTGAGGGCCGCCGACCGGCCCTCACGCCGCGGGCTCGTGGTGGACACTGGAACGCCGCCGGGCGCAGCCCGAAGGGCGGAGCCATCCCCCACATGTCACCGTACGCGCGCTGCGGGGTAGTCTCCCCGGACCTCCACAAAGGAAACTGCACCTGATGAGCACTCAGAAGAGCAACGGCGCGGCCTCCCCCAACGGCACGGCGCGCTATCAGCAGGACAAGGTTCGCGTCGCGATCATCGGCGTCGGCAATTGCGCGTCGGCGTTCGTCCAAGGCGTGCACTACTACAGGGACGCCGATCCCACACAGCACGTGCCCGGCCTCATGCACGTCGACCTCGGCGGCTACCACGTGCGCGACATCGAGTTCACCGCCGCCTTCGACATCGACTCGACCAAGGTCGGCAAGGACCTCGGCCAGGCCATCTGGGCCGGGCAGAACAACACGATCAAGTTCGCCAAGGTCCCCAAGAATCTCGGCGTGCCCGTCCACCGCGGCATGACCCACGACGGCCTGGGCAAGTACCTCAAGCAGAAGATCACCAAGGCCCCCGGCGAGACCGCCGACATCGTGCGCATCCTGCGCGACACCCACACCGACGTGGTCGTCTCCTACCTGCCGGTCGGCTCGGAGGACGCCACCAAGTGGTACGTCGAGCAGATCCTCGAGGCCGGCTGCGGCTTCGTCAACTGCATCCCCGTGTTCATCGCGCGCGAGGACTACTGGAACAACCGCTTCAAGAAGGCCAAGCTGCCGATCGTCGGCGACGACATCAAGTCGCAGGTCGGGGCCACGATCGTGCACCGCACGCTCGCGCGCCTGTTCGCCGACCGCGGCGTGAAGATGCTGCGCACCTCCCAGCTCAACGTCGGCGGCAACATGGACTTCTACAACATGCTCGAGCGCGAGCGCCTCGAGTCCAAGAAGATCTCAAAGACCAACGCCGTCACCTCGATCATGGACGAGAAGCTCCCCGCTGAGGACGTCTACATCGGCCCGAGCGACTACGTCCCGTGGCTCACCGACCGCAAGTGGGCCCACATCCGCGTCGAGGGCCAGGCGTTCGGCGACGTCCCTCTCAACGTCGAGCTCAAGCTCGAGGTGTGGGACTCCCCCAACTCGGCCGGCATCGTCATCGACGCCGTGCGCTGCTGCAAGCTCGCGCTCAACAACGGCGTCGGCGGCCAGCTCGACGGGCCGTCCTCGTATTTGATGAAGTCGCCGCACAACCAGCGGCCCGACAACCTCGCGCGCGAGGACACCGAGAAGTTCATCGCCAAGCACTCGCGCCGTCCCGCAACCAAGCCGGTGGCCAAGCGGGCGGCGACAGCACGGAAGCGGACCCCAGCCGCGAAGTAGCGCGCATAATGGAGGGGTGAGCGCCCCCACGTTCTCCGTCGCCCACGTCACCCCCTTTCCGTGGGAGGCTGAGGAGAACGAGGTCAACGCTTACGTCGAGCGGCTCTCGCGCGAGCTGTCCGAGCGCGGGCACCGCGTCCTGATCCTCGCGCCCTCCCGCTCCCCGGAGATGGTTCGCGCCTCCCGGCACGACCTGCGCGCCGCCAAGACGCACAGCGGCGGGACCGCATCGCTGCTGGCCGGCACGGACAGCGGCGCCCCACGCGTGATCGCGATCGGCGAGGTGCTCGACGTGCCGGGCTCGGCGCATCCGCGCGCGCTGCCCGTCGACGTGGCACGCATGCTCGAGGATCTCCTCACCCACACGCCGCTCGACATCCTCCACGTCCACGATCCCCTCGCCCCGAGCGCATCCAGCGCCGCGCTTCGCTACTCGCGCGCGCTCAACGTCGGCTCGTTCCACGCGACCAGGGAGCGGCTGGCCTCAGCGGCGCTCACACGCCGCTTCACCGAGAGCTTCCTCGCGCGGCTGGACGCGCAGATCACAGACGGGTCCGCGACGGCCGAGGCGGTCGAGCTCCTCTACCGGGAGCTGGCGGAGCGTCGCCACGACTCGCGCGATGACCCCGCTCTACGCCGGCGACTCTCCCGGCGCAAGCTGATCGACGTCGACCTGCACATGCACACCGACCACTCCCACGACTGCGCCACGCCCGTCGAGGTGCTGCTCGCCACCGCGCGCGAGCAGGGGCTCGGCGTGATCGCCGTCACCGACCACAACGAGATATCAGGCGCCCTGGAGGCGCGTGCGAAGGCCGACGCCGCGGGCGTCAGGGTGATCGTCGGCGAGGAGGTCAAGACCGCGTCTGAGGGCGAGGTGATCGGCCTGTTCATCGAGGAGCTGATCCCGCGTGGCCTCAGCATGGCCGAGACGGTCGCCGAGATAAAGCGCCAGGGTGGGCTCGTCTACGTGCCCCACCCCTTCGACCGCATGCACGCCGTCCCCGACTACGAGCATCTCCTCCCGATCCTCGACAGCGTCGATGCGATCGAGGTCTTCAACCCGCGTGTCGCGATCGGCGCCTTCAACGAGGAGGCCGCACGCTTCGCCGCCAAGTACCGCATCCCCGCGGGCGCGGGCTCGGACTCGCACGTCGCCCAGGGTCTCGGCTCGGTGCGCATCCGCATGCGCGACTTCGACGGGCCCGCCGAGTTCCTGCAGTCGCTCAGGGACGCCTCCATCCTCACCAAGCCCACTAGCCTCATCTACGTCCAGGCGCTCAAGTTCCTGCAGACCAAGGCCACACCCTCCGCCGCGCGCCGGGCCTCGCGCGCTCGGCGTGTGCGGCGGGCAACGGGGGAATCACGCAAGTAGCGATGCATCGGCAAGGACATGGACAGCGGCCGTCAAATCCCTCCGAGTCCATGCCCGTAACAGACGACGAGATCCGCGAGAAGTATCTCGAGCGGGCCATACGCGAGCTGAACTCGCTCACACGCGACCTCCAGTCATGCCCGCACTGCCCGCGCGGGCACCTCATGCCCGTGCTCGGCTCCGGCCACCCCCAGGCCGACATCATGCTGCTCAAGCACTCCCCGCTCCCGTCGGAGGTCGAGGAGGGCGTCGCCTTCTACGGCCGTGCCGGCGGCGCGATCATGAAGTCGCTCAAGCGCCTCTCCATCGACCCGCTCGCCGTCTACGGCACCCTCTGCGTCAAGTGCCCGCTCGGCGACTCCTCGCTCGCCGACCCCGAGTGCATAGCGCGCGTCATCGAAGAGCTCGCGATCGTCCAGCCCAGGATCGTGGTCGTCATGGGCTCAGAGGCGCTCGCCTGCCTCAACGATCTCGACGTCCCCCTCTCCCGGCCGCTTTCGCCGAACCTCGGCGAGATCCAGTCCCTTACCCCCATGATCGATGCGCTGTACGTGCCCAACATCGATGACTCCCTCGATGAGCAGGACGCCAAGCGGGAGTTCTGGGGGGCGTTCCGGATGCTCGGGGAGTGGTGGGCGGCTCAGCCGCCGTACTAGATGAGCGCACCACCATCAGCACGCCAAAACTGCCCAGATCTCGTCATGGGTCTAGCCACTCTGTCGAAAGCTGCGCATAGGCCAAATTGGGCGTGCTAGCTTCGGCTTCTGCCAAGTCACCGCCAGACAACAACCGTTCGCCGCCAGCTCCATCTTGTCCCAACCATAGCGGCGACGTTCGTCGCAACGCTGATCGCTGCGCTGTGCGTCTCCCAGCCGGCGCACGCCATCCTCGCTCGGACCCGACCCGGGCACATCGTCAGTTACCAACCCACCCGCTCCCAGGCCCCGAGAGCGCGCCGACTGGCACGCGCGGGCTTGCTGAGAACGAGCACGGCGACAGCGAGCACCTACAAAGCATGCTCGGGCTCCGACACGGCCTGCTTGACCTACTACGGCGGCCCAACCATGCGCACCGCCACGCTTACCCCGGTCTTCTGGAATCCAGCGGGGCTGAGCCTCACATATCCAGCCGGGTATGAATCGGAAATCGAGCAGTTCCTCGCCGACGTCGCGGCTGACTCGGGCAAGGAAACGGACTTCTATTCGGTGCTGCCCCAGTATTACGAAGGGGCCGGAGCCAGCATCAGACACGTCGAATACTCGGTCACGGCAAGCGTGGCATTGCATGACACGGGAGCGCTTCAAAAAGGCTTCGAAGAACTGTGCACAACGCCCTTCGAAGGCAGCTCCCGGCCCTGCGTAACCGACAAGGGCGTACGGACCGAGCTGAAATCCTTCATCAACGCCAACAGCCTCCCGACCGGCGTAGGCCACGAGTACATCGTCTTCTTCCCACCCGGGATCGACAGCTGCATCGAGGGTCTCACCAGTCCAGCATGCTCAGGCACCAACTACTGCGGGTACCACGGCACGCTCAACGCCGGCAGCCCCGAAGAGGTCGAGTACGCCAACGAGCCGGACAACGGCGACCTTGAATTCAAAGGCAGCTGCACCGGCGTCACCGGCAAGAGAGATGCCTACCAGACGATCAACACGACCAGCCACGAGGTCAGCGAGTCCGTCACCGATCCCGAGGTCGAAGAACATCTGAGCTGGTACGACCAGAACAAGCTCGAAATCGAAGAAGAAGAATTCGAATACGGCGAGGTCGGCGACATGTGCGCCTGGGAGTTCAAACAAGGCGACGGCGCCCTCGAAGCCGACGCCACCACGCCGGGTTTCGACCAGACGATCGACGGACATGAATACCTGCTCCAGACCGAGTGGGACAACGCGCACAGCACCTGCTCCATTTCCGCGGAGACGGCGAGCACCAAGGCGGCCTTTACGGACAGTGCGAGCGCACCCGCTCAGACGGGGCAATCCATCTCGTTCGACGCCAGCGCTTCCCGCGCCCCGGTCGCGATCAAAACGTATGAATGGAACTGGGGCGACGGATCTCAGCCGACGACAGGCACATCCGCTACCGCCGCTCACACCTACGCGAGCACCGGCGGGCTCCCTGTGAAGAGTTTCCCGGTCACTTTGAAGGTGACCGACGAAAACGGCAACACCAACACGACCGAACAGACAGTCGAAGTCGAAGACCGCAAGCCGGTCGCGGAATTCACCGCGCCGTCGTCACTGACAGCAGGGACGGCCGCGACGTTCGATGGATCGTCATCCAGCGATCCCGACGGAACTATCGTCAGCTACAGCTGGGATTTCGGCGACGGCACACCCACCGTGAGCGGCGCCACACCAGAACACACGTACTTCCAACCCGGCCAATACACGGTGACCTTGACGGTCACTGACGACGCCGGACAGCAAGCAAGCGTGTCCCACATCGTCACGGTTGCCGAAGCGTCGGTGACCGTCGCGATGACCGGCACGGAAAAGTCGACGACATCGGAAACGACGCACTCGTCGATATTCGAAATGCCTATCGCATCGCTGACTTTGGGCCCGTTCAGCGGAAATGTGAAAACGGTAATCGAAGAACCTAGCAACGCGCTGAAGGTGATCTCGATCAAGCAGAACAGACGCAACGGCAGCGCGTCTCTGCATATCACCGTCGACGCCCCCGGCATGGTCACCCTCCGTGAGGTTGTGCGCCGCAAAGGATCCAAGGCCACCGTCAGGCGTGTTGCTCTCACCGTCTCTCGATCAGGCTCGGCGACGCTTCACGTCAAGCCCACGCTCGCGACGCTCACCCGACTGCGACGCAGACGCAGAATGTCTGTGAAGGTGTTGATCACCTTCACACCGAACGGAGGCAGCCCGCATAGCGTTGTGCAAACGGTGACATTGATTTTCGGCGCCGGGCGTTCGCGCAAATAGCCGTAAGGCTCCAAGCCGCGAGGGGACGCGCGCCTCAGGCCACCAATACGATCTTGCCGAGCTTGCCGCCCTCAGCGAAGCGGTCGTAAGCGGCGGCCGCTTCCGCGAGAGGGAACGTCTCGGCGACCGGGACCGTCAGCGGGGCCTGTCCCGATCCGACGCCCGAGCCCGGTTCGAACAGCGGCAGCACCTCGCGCTCCAGTAAACGGGCGGCGAGCGCCTTCTCCTCTAGGGGCCGGGCGCGCAGCGTCGAGCCGTGGATGCGCGCGCGCTTGCCCATCAGCGCGAGCAGGTTCAGCTCGGCCTTGGCGCCTGCCGAGACGCCGATGATGCAGATGCGCCCGCCCGTCGCGAGTGCGTTCAGGTTGTCCGCTAGGTTGGGGGCGCCGACGAGCTCGAGGACCACGTCGAACGGACCGTGCTCCGCAAAGCCGTCCGGAGCTATGACCTCGGCACCGAGCGCCGCCACCTGCTCACGCAGCTCCTCGCGGCGCACGGTCGCGGTGACGCCCGCACCGGCGGCTCGCGCCAGCTGGATCGCCGCCGTGCCGACTCCCCCGGCGCCGCCGTGCACAAGCAGGCGCTCACCCGGGCGCAGGCCTGCCTGGGTGAAGATCGCGTCGTGGGCGGTCGTGAAGACCTCGGGCAGGCCACCGGCCTGTGGCCGGTCGAGCGTCTTTGGGACCGGCATCAGCTGGCGCTCGTGCACCACCGCCAGCTCGGCCTGCCCGCCGCCGCCGACTATCGCCATCACGCGATCGCCCACCTCGAAGCGTTCCGCTCCCGGCCCGAGCGCCTGCGCCTCACCGGCCAGCTCCAGTCCCGGAATGTCCTGGGGCGAGCCGGGCGGCGCCGGATACAGGCCGCGGCGCTGCATCATGTCCGCGCCGTTCAATCCCGCCGCGCGCACGCGTACAAGCACCTCGCCCGCGCCCGGCACGGGGTCCGGGTGCTCCTCGACGAGGATCTCCTTCTCGCGGATCGTGACGGCGCGCATGCGATTCGAAGCCTATCTTCTGCCGAAACCGATGCGACATCCAGTAATGGATGCAGACCTATGCAGACGTTTGTCTATAATGCTTATGCGGTGGAGCCGAAGCGGACCTACAATTCCCTCATGGCAGCGAGCCCCAAGCCCAGACCGAAAGGCCCCTGGACGCCCGAGGAGAAGGCGCGAAACGAGCGGGCACGGCTGGCACAGGTGAAGCACGATCGAGCGCGAGGTATCGCGGTCAACCTCGAAGAGGCAGCGGCTCTCGCGCGTTTCGCCAACCGGTTTGCTGAGGCGTTCCGCCATGCAAGAGGCGCTTGATCCTTTCCCGTTGTTGCGGTTTTTGCAGGAACGCGGCGTCGACCACGTTGTTGTCGGCGGTTTTGCAGTAAATGCCCACGGGTTCATCCGGGTTACGAAGGACCTCGACATCGTTCCCAACCCACGTGAGGAGAATCTCGAGAAGCTCGCCGAGGCGTTGCGCGACATCGAGGCCGCCATCCTCGACACCGAGGACTTCACGCGCGAGGAGCTTCCCATGGATCCGACCCGCGCCGAGGATCTCCTCCAAGGCGGCAACTTCTGCGTCACCACCACGCTGGGCAGGCTCGATGTCATGCAATGGCTCGACGGCCTCGATACGGAGAACCTCTACGCGACGCTCGACCCAGACGCCCTTGAAAGCAACGTCGATGGCCTAACAGTTCGCGTCTGCAGCCTGGAGCACCTGCTCGCCATGAAGCGCGTCGCGGGTCGCGTTCAGGACCTTGAGGACATCAAGCACCTGGAAGTGGACGTCTCACAATCGTGAAGCGCCGCTGAGCCGGCGCAAGCGCTCGCGGGCGCTACGCCCGCTCAAGCAGCGCCACACACTCCACATGAGGCGTCTGCGGGAACATGTCAACCGGCCGGACCTTGACGAGCCTATAGCCCGCCTCGACGAGCTGGGCAGCATTCGGGGCGAGCGTGGTGGGGTTGCAAGAGACGTAGACGATCCGCTTGGGCGAGGAGTCGATGATGCGGCGCACCACCTTCTGGGAGAGGCCGGCGCGCGGAGGGTCGACGACGACGATGTCGGGCCGGCCGGCGCGCTCGATCAGCTCGGGCAGCGCGAGGCGCGCGTCGCCCGCGAAGAAGCGGGCGTTTGAGATCTCGTTGCGCTTGGCGGCGGCGATCGCGTCGGCGACGGCCGATTCGACGATCTCGATGCCCCACAGCTCGCCGGCGCGGGGGGCGAGCGCGAGCGCGATGGTGCCGGTTCCGCAGTAGAGGTCATAGACGCGCTCCCAGCCCTCGAGCGCCGCGTAGTCGCGCGCCACTCCGTAGAGCACCTCGGCCATCTCCGTGTTCGTCTGGAAGAACGCTTCGGGGGAGATGCGCAGATCGAGACCGCTGTCGGTGTCCTGGCCGGGGGTCCCGATATGAAGGCGCTCGGGCAGCTCGGCCTCGCCCCAGACGAGCTCCGTCTCACCGCCGAGCGTGGTCTCCGCGAGCGCGGAGGAGCGCGTCCACAATACGCCGCTCAGCACCTGCTCGCCCAGCTCTGCCACCAGAGCGGCCGCCAGCGAGTAGACGTCGAGCTCGCCGGGGGTCGTGACCAGACGAACCTGGAGCCTGCCGGTGCGCCGGCCCTCGCGCACGACGAGGTTGCGCAGAAAGGGACGACCGTCGGGCGCCGGGGCGATGCGCTCAGCGTGCGAGACCCGGCGCGGGGGGGTGTGATGTTCCCCAGAAGCCCCTAAGGATCTATCGCCGCCCGATACATCTATGGGGTGCTCGCCGTAGATATCCACACCCCCTGAGACCCCCAAAGATCCATCGGTACCCGACATATCGTTAGAGCCCAAATTCTTTACATTACGCCCACCTCTTTCCCCCTCCACGCGCCGCCCACCCACGGGCCGACCGGCGCGGGCCCACGCGGACAACCCTTGCTCACGCGCCCACCGGAGTGCGACCGAGCGCGCGCGGTTGCCAACCTCTGAGGCGAGCAGGCAATCCTCGATCGGCTCGACCCGCTTCCAACCGCCCGGGGCGTGAAAGCCGCAAACCAGAGTCCCGCCGTCGCCCTCGCTCCCTTGTCCCCCGGAAACGTCCACGGCCGAGGACTCGGCCGTGGACTCGCCGAACGAATACTCGAGCTTGTTGCGGTAGCGCCACTGTTCCAGCGCGGGCACGATCTCCTCGAGCTCGAAGCCGTCGAGCTTGCCGATGCGGCGCAGCGCATCATCGACCTGCTCGGCCTTGATCTGCAGCTGGCGCTCGTAGGGGAGCACCTGCCAGGCGACGCCCGGATGAGGAGCCGTGGGCGGGATGCGCTCGGGGCTCGGCTCGATGATCTCGATGGCGCGTGCGTGCGCGTAGGACCGCTTGCGCTTGACGACGATCGCGCGAACCCGGTCGCCCGGGATGGCGCCTGAGACGAATACGACGTACCCACCGTCGCCGTAGCGTGCGACGCCTTCGCCGCCGTGGGCGAGCCGGTCGATGGTCAGCTCGAGCTCATCGCCCCGCTCCGGTCGCGCCAAGCGAATCTCGGCGCCGTCCCCGGTATCCGTTCCGGCGTTCACGAGGAGACGGGCTCGATCAGGTGCTCGAGCAGGGCCTTCTGCGCGTGGCGACGGTTCTCGGCCTGGTCCCAGATGCGCTGGCGCGATCCGTAGAGCACCTCGGCGGTGATCTCCTCGCCCGGATGGGCGGGGAGGCAGTGCAGCGCGATCGCGCCGGGGGCCGCCGCATCGAGCAGCTCGCCGTCAATGCGGAAGGGGGCGAGCGCGGCGCGGCGC
This sequence comes from uncultured Solirubrobacterales bacterium, assembly GCA_963714635.1. GTDB lineage: Bacteria > Actinomycetota > Thermoleophilia > Solirubrobacterales > Solirubrobacteraceae > Palsa-744. The sequence continues at coordinate 36,138 of CAVQPM010000009.1, forward strand.
GCATCCGCGGTGTCCTCATCGCCCATGCTGACCCAGACGTCCGTGTAGAGGACGTGTGCCCCCGCAGCCGCGGCGAGCGGGTCGTGGGAGAGCGTGAGCGATCCGGTGGCGCCCGGGGGCAGGGAGACATCGTCCCCCAGCGAGTAGCCGGAAGGAGAGGCGATCACGACGTCCATGCCGGCGAGCGTGCCGAGGATGGCGAGCGAGCGGGCGACGTTCGTGCCGTCCCCAACGTAGGCGAGGCGCAGGCCCGAGAGACCGCCGAACGTCTCACGGGCGGTCATCAGGTCCGCAAGCGCCTGGCAGGGGTGATGAAGCGCGGTGAGCATGTTGAACACGGGGACGCTCGCGTGCTCGGCCAGCTCTGCGAGCAGCTCGTCCGGGCCGGTGCGGACTCCGAAAGCCGCCACCTGGCGCGAGAGAACGAGCGCGGTGTCGCGCGCGCTCTCACCGCGGGAGAGCTGCATCTCGCCGGAGCGCAGGACGACCGCGTGGCCGGCGAGCTCGTGGATGCCCATCTCGAAGGAGAGGCGAGTGCGCGTGGAGGGCTTCTCGAAGATCAGGGCGACGCCGCGCCCGGCCAGAGCGCGCGAGGAGAGCGGCGCGCCCTTCAGCTCGATCGCGCGGTCGAGCAGAGCGTCGAGCTGCGCAGCGTCGAGCTCGGCGCCGGTGAGGAAATGGCGGGGATGGGGGTCCATGGGGGCAGTCAAGTCTAGGTGGAGCGCCCTGATCGCAGCGACCGGTCCGGATGCGAACGCGCGCGCGGAGGGCTCAACCTGAGTTACGCTGGGCGGGAGACCGCAATGAAAGGATCATCGATGAACAGAGCAGTGGGGGCCCTGATCGCGTGCTCAGCGCTCGTGCTCGTGGCCGGGTGCGGGTCGAGCGAATCGAGCTCCACGAAATCCGGCGGCGCGGCCGCGAACGAATCGGTCGTGGAAACGAGCAAGACAAGCAAGGGATCCAAGAGCGGGCTGCAGGCGGACGGCAAGATCAACTACGCCAAGCCGGCTCCCGGCGCCCCGGTGCGGAGCGGGCTCGTGCAGATCGTCTACAAAGAGATCTCGATCGAACCGGACACGCTGAAGGTGAAGGTGGGCAGCACGATCAAGTGGACCAACCAGGACCCCGTGGAACACAACGTGACGTCCGCGAGCGGGCCGACCAAATTCGCCTCGAAAAACTTCGGCGAAGGCGGAACGTTCGAGATCAAAGTGGACAAGCCGGGCGTGATCAACTACCGCTGCACGCTTCATCCGACCACGATGAACGGCACGATCGAAGTCGTGGAATAGGCCTTCGAGAGGGGGAGGAGAAGGACAGACTGTGGCGCGGGCGGTGCGGGTTAGGTGGCCGCCGGACGGGGAACACGCCGCGCTCAGTCTGAGAGATCAGCCAAGCCGGCGGTGGGCGTGGAGGGCGTGGCGTACGTGCGCCGTGGGATGCGCCCGGCGCCGTGCGCGAGGCGTCCCGCGCGCACGGCGCCGCGCATGGCAGCCGCCATCGCGACGGGGTCCTGCGCGCGCGAGACGGCGCTCGCGACCATGACGGCGTCGCAGCCGAGCTCCATCGCGAGGGTCGCGTCGGAGGCCGTGCCGACGCCCGCGTCGAGCACGACGGGAACCTGCACCGCCTCGCGGATCAATGCGATGTTGTAGGGGTTGCGGATCCCCATGCCGCTGCCGATCGGCGCTCCGAGGGGCATCACCGCCGCGCAGCCGACATCCACGAGGCGCCTTGCGAGAACCGGATCGTCAGTCGTGTAGGGGAGCACGACGAAGCCCTCGTCGACGAGCTGCTCGGCGGCCTTGAGCAGCTCGGGCGCGTCGGGGAGGAGTGTGTCCTCGTCGCCGATCACCTCGAGCTTGACCCAATTCGTTTCGAACGCCTCGCGCGCGAGCTTGGCGGTGAGAACAGCGTCGCGGGCGGTGTAGCAGCCGGCGGTGTTCGGCAAGAGCTCGACGCCCTCCTGCGCGAGCACGTCGATGAGGGAGCCGCGCGCGGAGGGGTCGACGCGCCGCAGCGCGACCGTGACGAGCTCGGATCCGCTCGCGCGGATCGCCTCGGCGAGCAGGGAGAGCGCCGGAAAGCCGCCCGTGCCGAGCAGGAGGCGCGAGTGCAGCGTGCGGCCCGCGATGACGAGCGGATCGGTTTCGGTCGCCTGTGCCGTAGCCATCTTCCGATCATCCTCCCTGCATGGCGGTGAGCACCTCGACGCGGGCGCCCTCGGGGATCGAGAAGGTGGTCCACTGCGCGCGGGGAACGACCTCGCCCTCGACGGCCACGGCGACGCCACGCGCATCAGCGGGCAGTCCGAGAGCGTCCAGCACGGCGACGAGCGGCTCGCCGGCGCCGTGCTTGCGCTGTTTGCCGTTGACGACGATCATCTGAGCGCCTCCTCGGAGGAGGGGGCTGTGCGCGCCGGGTCGCACGTGCCGAGCAGCTCCTCGCGCGCGTGCTCGCCGGTCAGCTCCCCGGCGACCATCTCCGCGGTGAGCGGCGCGAGCAGGATGCCGTTGCGGTAATGGCCCGTCGCCCAGATGAGGCCGTCGATCTCAGAGCGGCCGATGAACGGCACGTTGTCGGGCGTGCCCGGACGGAAGCCGACGTTCAGCTCCTCCACGGCGAGCTCGCCCACGCCGGGGACGACCTGCAGGGCATTGCGCAGCAGCTCGTATGTCGCGAGCGCGGTCGAGTCGGAGTCGAAGCCGCGCTCCTCCATGGTGCCGCCGAGCACGTAGTGACCGTCCGGGCGCGGCACCAGATAGCCGCCCGGGTAGCGCACCGCCCGGCTCAACAAGCCGGGTCCGGCAGGATCGCGCAAGCGCATGATCTGCCCCTTGACGGGGCGCACGGGCACGGAGGCGCCGTCGGGCAGCCCGTCGAGCTCCCCGCTCCACGCGCCCGCGGCGACCACGACGCGATGCGCCCCGACCGCCTCGCCGCCTGAGACCGTCACGCCCGTCACGCGGCGGGCTTCCGAATCCAGTGAAAGCCCCGTGACCGCAGCACGCTCGCGCAGCTCGACGCCTGCCTGCTGACACGCGGCGCGCAGGGCGCTCACGACGCGGCGCGGATCGACGCTGTGGTCGTCGGGGACTTCGAGCGCGAGGCGCACCGTGGGGGCGAGCGCCGGCTCGCGCTCGCGCGCCTGGCTCGCGCGCAGGCGCGTCGCGCGCAGGCCGAGCGAGGAGCGGAACTCGAGCTGGCGCTCGAGCTCGCGTGCGTCGTCGTCGTCGTGGGCCACCATCAGCGTGCCGGTGCGCATCAGGCCGACCTGCGAGCCGCTCGCGCGCTCCAGCTCGGCGGCGAAGCCCGGCCACATCTCAGCGGCGCGCAGTGCGAGATCGAGCAGGCGGCGACCGTGCTCGCCGTACTCGACCTCGGCGACGGGCGCGAGCATGCCGCCCGCCACGCGCGATGCGCCGCACCCGACCTGCTCGCGCTCGAGCAGGGTGACCGTCAATCCGCTTGCCCGGACACGCCAGGCGACGGCGAGGCCGATGATTCCACCGCCGATGACCGCCACGTCCACGGTTGAGCCGTTCGATGCGCCCATGGATTTGATGCTAGACCCCATGGGCGAGTGTCACACTTGCGAGCGATGTCCGGATCCGATCTCGGTGCGACGCGGCGAAGCCGCCTGGCGCAGGCGCGCCTGTATCTCGTGTGCGACGGCTCGCCGGGCGGGCGCGAGCTGCAGGACGTGCTCGCGGGGGCGATCGCCGGTGGCGTGGAGGTCGTGCAGCTGCGCGAGAAGCGGCTCGACGGTCCGTTCCTGCTCGAAGCGGCACGGATCGCCTGCGACGCCTGCCGGGAGCATGGAGCGCTGTTCATAGTCAACGACCGCCCGGACGTCGCGGTGGAGGTCGGCGCCGATGGGATCCATGTCGGCCAGGACGACATGGACGTCGCGAGCGTGCGCGAGATCGTCGGGGAGGACATGCTGGTCGGTCTCTCGACCCACTCTCCCCTGCAGATCGACGCCGCCACCCGCATCGACGGCGACGGGCGCCCGTTTGTCGACTACATAGGCGTGGGACCGGTCCATGCGACACCCACCAAGCCGGGTCGGCCCGCGGTGGGCGCCGAGCTGGTCAGCTATGCCTCCGCCCACGCGCACGTGCCGTTCTTCGCGATCGGCGGGATCGACACCGAGAACGTCGCGAGCGCGCTGGAGGCCGGCGCGACGCGGATATGCGTGCTGCGGGCGATAGCGGATGCCGCCGACCCCGAGCGAGCCGCGATGACGCTGCGCGCCGCGCTGGAGCCGCGTCCACCGAGGGACGGCGATGGCCGAAAGTAGCGAGACACGGGCCGCCGCCCCCACGGCCGCGGCCGATCACGACGTTCCGGCGGGTCGGGCCCGGGAGCGCTCTGCGCGGGGGCAGCGCGAGATCGAAGCGCGAGCCGCGCTGAGGCCGCTGGGCCCGGATGAGCGGCCGGCGCCGTTGCGCGTGGCGATCGTCGTCGCTGTAGCGCTGGCCATAGGAGTGGTCGTCGGCGCCCTGACGATCCACAACCTCTCAGGCCATGGCGGATCGCAAGTTGGCGGTGTCTTCATCGCGGGATTCCTGTTGGCGGTCGCCCTCGGCATGTATCGCAGGCGCTACTGGGCAGTTCTCGCCTTCGAGGCGCTGCTCGCCTTTCAGATCATCGTCACCTCGCTCGCGCTGGTGGTCGCCGAGACGCTCTTTGCGGCGGGTCTGTGCCTGGTGAGCGTAGGGCTCTCGGGCTGGCTGTTCTGGAAGCTCGTTCGAGTCATGGGGCGCATGCGGGCGGGCGCCTGAAGGTGATGGGCGATCGGGAAGGGCACAGACGAAGCGCTGCGATAGGCTCAAGGCCGCAATGGCTGAGAGCTCATATGACCTGATCGTGATCGGCGCCGGACCGGGGGGCTACGTCGCCGCGATCAGAGCGGCTCAGCTGGGCAAGAAGACGGTGGTCATCGAGAAGGACAAGGTCGGGGGGCGCTGTTTGAACTACGCCTGCATCCCGGCAAAGGCCGTGCTGCGCAGCGCGGACATGCTCAGCGAGATCCGCGAGGCGGGTGACTTCGGGCTGAACGTGAGCGGCGTCGAGGTCGATTATGCGGCCGTTCAAGGACGGCGGGAGAAGGTCGTCTCGACGCTCACCGGCGGAGTCGCGGGGCTGCTCAAGAAGAACGGCATCGACTTGATCGAAGGCGAGGCGTCGCTGCTCGCCGCGGGAAGCGCCGGCAACGGCAGCGCGGGCGCAGGGCCGCGAGTGCTCGTCGCCGGCCAGGAGATCGCGGCCGCCAATGTGATCCTCGCGACCGGCTCGGTCAAGCGCTCGATTCCCGGCGTGCAGTTCGGCGGGCGCGTGATCGGCACTGAGGAGGCCTGGGCGCTCCCGGAGCTTCCCGCTCGCCTTGCGGTGGTCGGCGCGGGCGCATCCGGCGCGGAGATCGCCTCGGGCTTTGCCCGCCTGGGCAGCGAGGTGCTGCTGTTCGAGATGCTCGACCGCGTGCTCCCGACCGAGGACGCGGACATATCGCGCTTGGCCGAACGTGGGCTGAAGCGCCAGGGGATCGACATCCACACGAGCACCCCTGTGGAGAACGTGCAAGCCGGCGAGACCAGCGTGAGCTTCTCCCACGGCGGATCGGATGACGGCAAGTCGGTCGAGGTCGACTACCTCGTGATCGCGGCGGGCCGCGGCCCGGATGTGCAGGCGCTCGGCCTCGATCATGCGGGCGTCGAGCTGGATACCCCATCCGGGGCACAGGTGAACAGCGGACTCATTCGCGTGGACGGCGCCCAGCGCACGAGCGCGGCCGGCATCTACGCGATCGGCGATCTCGTGCACGGCCCGGCCCTCGCCCACAAGGCATCGGACGAGGGCATCATCGCCGCGGAGGACAGCGCGGGCCTACAGACCCATCCCCTCGCCTACGAGGACATCCCGCGCGCGACGTTCTGCACGCCGAACGTCGGATCGTTCGGGCTGACCGAGCAGCAGGCGAGCGAGCAAGGCTATGACGTCGTCGTCGGCAAGGTGCCGTATGGCGCCGTCGGTGGAGGAACCGTGTACGGGGACCGCACCGGCCTCGTCAAGCTCGTGGGCGAGCGCAAGTACGGAGAGCTGCTCGGCGGGCACATCGTCGGCTCGCGCGCGACCGAGCTGATCCAGGAGCTCGTGAATGTGCGCGCCCTGGAGGGCGGCTATGCCGAGGTGGCCCGCATAGTGCACGGCCACCCGACGCTGTCCGAGGCCGTGATGGAGGCTGCCCGCGCCGCCGACGGCTGGCTCATCCACGGCTGAGGGGGCCGCTCCGCGGCGGTCTGCTGGCCGATCGAAGATCCCTCCGATCTTCGATCGGTACCCGGTGCTCGCCGTACAACCAGTACGCCTGCGCTCGGGTGCGACGCATCCCATCCACGGATCGACCCCCTGAATGACCGTCGCGGCGGCCGGGACTACGCTCTACACAGTGACCGCGGCCTTCTACTTCGACCTGCAAAGCCCGCTCGCCTACCTCGCCGCCGAGCGAGTCCTGCAGACGATGCCGATCGCGACCGAGTGGCAGCCCGTGCTCGCGTGCGATCTGCCCCGTGCCGAGAGCTTTGAGACGTTCCGTTGCCAAAAAGAGAGCGAGATCTTTCGCTCGGAAGTCGAGTTGCGGGCAGCGTCGCTGGGGCTGCAGCCGCTGCGCTGGCCGAGCCCGTTCCCGTTCGACAGCACGATCGCAATGCGCGTGGCGACATACGCGAAGTCGATCGGCCGCGGCGTGGCGTTCGGGCAGGCGGCTTTTCGCCAGGCGTTCGCGGGCGGACGTGCGCTCGATCTCCTCGACAACGTGCTGATCGCGGCATCGGCATGCGAGATGCACCCCTCGGCCGTGCTGAAGGCGATCGAGATGGCCTCGGTGGAGCGGCAGCTGTCGGCCGCCACCGCCAGAGCCGTCGAGGCCGGCGTGTGCGACGTGCCCGCCGTGCGTGTCGAAGAGCGGATCTTTCACGGCGAGCGAGCGCTCGAGCAGGCCGCAGAGTTCGCTGGAGCGCCGGCATGAAAGCGCTCGCTGGAGCGCCCGCATGATGGCGAGGCGCTCATTCCGCCTGATCGTGCGCCGCGGCGGACTGACTCCCGCGTTCCTCGCGAGCCCCGATCGGGTGGATCACATCGAGGTCGTCGAGATCGACGGCGGTGAGGTCGTCTTCTACTGGGACTGCCCGCCCCAGGCCGCTTCGCGGCGCATCCGCGAACTGCGCGAGGACCTGGCACGGATGGATCGCGAGGACTTCCTCGCGCGCTGGAGTACCGTGGAGGTGTGATGACAGTCGCCCTCCCCGAGCCCGAGACGGCGCGCGAGTGGCTCGCGGCGATGACACTGATCCGACGCTTCGAGGAGCGCGCCGGCGAGATGTACGCGCGCGCGAAGATCGGCGGCTTTTTGCACCTGTCGATCGGCGAGGAGGCGACGATCGTCGGCAGCACGAGGGCGATGCGCGAGAGCGACTACCTGGTCTCGACATATCGCTCCCACGGCGATGCGCTCGCGCGGGGCACCCCGCCGGGCAGGGTGATGGCCGAGCTGTTCGGGAAGCGCGACGGCTGCTCGAAAGGACATGGGGGCTCGATGCACATGTTCGACTTCTCGCGGCGCTTCATGGGCGGCTACGGGATCGTCGGCGGCAACCTCCCGATCGCCGCCGGCATCGCGCTCGCCTGCGATCAGCGCTCCACAGACGAGGTCACGCTCTGCACGTTCGGCGACGGCGCAACCAATCAGGGCACGTTCGGCGAGACGCTGAACCTGGCCGCTCTGTGGCGCCTGCCCGTTGTGTTCATGGTCGTCAACAACCAGTTCGGCATGGGAACCTCGCTTGCGCGCCACTCGGCCGTCACCGACCTGGGACGCAAGGGCGAGTCACTCGGGGTACCCGGGATGCGCTGCGACGGGATGGACGTGCTCGACACCCATCGGGTCGTCTCCGAGGCCCTGCGAAGCGTGCGCGAGGAGCGCCGGCCCGTGCTCGTCGAGGCGGTCACCTATCGATTCCGGGGCCATTCGATGGCAGACCCGGAGGACTACCGCTCCAAGGAGGAGGTCGCCCACTGGCGCGAGCGCGACCCGATCCCGGCATTCGGCGAGCTCCTGCAGCGCGAGGGGATCCTCGACGCCGGGGAGCGCGAGCGCATCGACAGCGAGGCGATCCGCACCGTCGACGAGGCCGTGGCGTTCGCCGAGGAGTCCCCGTTTCCCGACCCGAGGTCGCTGTATGAGGACGTGTATGTGCTCGACAGCCAGGTTCACGGCCGCTATCACGGCACGCCCAGGCCGCCGGGTGGCTCGGATGGGGCGCTCGGCATGCCGGCCGGCGCCGAAGGGTGGTCGCGATGACCGAGATGCGCTATCGCGACGCGCTCAAACTCGCTCTGCGCGAGGAGATGGAGCGCGACGAGAGCGTCATCCTGCTCGGCGAGGACATCGGCGTGTTCGGAGGGGCCTTCAAGGTCACCGACGGCCTGCTCGCCCAGTTCGGCGAGCGGCGTGTGCGCGACACGCCGATCTCCGAGAACACGATCGTCGGGATGGGCGTGGGTGCCGCGATGGTCGGCCTTCGTCCGGTGGTCGAGCTGATGACGGTCAACTTCGCGCTGCTCGCGTTCGATCAGATCGTCAACCACGCCGCGCACATCCACTACATGTTCGGCGGACAGGCGCGCGTGCCGCTCGTCGTGCGGATGCCCCAGGGCGCGGGGCACCAGCTCGGACCGACCCACTCGCACTCTCTCGAGGCGATGTTCCTGCACGTCCCGGGGCTGCTCGTAGCCGTCCCCGCGACTCCCGCCGACGCCCGCGGGCTGCTCAAGGCGGCGATCCGCGACGAAAATCCGGTGATCTTCATCGAGCACGAGTCGCTCTACGGCATGCGAGGCGAGGTCGACGAGAACGATGAAGCCGTCATCGACTTCGGGTCGGCCCGCGTGGCGCGGGAGGGCTCAGATGTCACGATCGTGGGAGTCTCGCGCATGGCGATCACGGCCGAGCGGGCGGCGGAGCAGCTGGCGGCCGAGCACGGCGTGCAGGCCGAGGTGATCGATCCACGCACGCTGCGCCCGCTTGACCTCGACACGATTCTCGATTCGGTCTCGAAGACGAACCACTGCGTGGTCGTCGAGGAGGGCTGGCCGCACGGCGGTGTCGGAGCGAATCTGGCGGCGCTCATCTCAGAACAGGCCTTCGACGAGCTGGACGCCCCGATCATGCGCGTCAGCGGCGCAGACGTGCCGATGCCCTACTCCAAGCCTCTGGAGGACATCGCCTATCCCCACGAGCCCCACATCGTTCGGGCCGCGCTGCGCACGCTCGGACGCGACCCCGCACGCGCCTCCGCAACGCCCCCCACCCCGGAGCGCGACGGCGAGAGAGACGCCGAGCAGGTCGCGCCTGGAGCCGTTCAGGAAGCGATGCAGCAGAGGGGGGTCGAGGCTGAGATACGGGAGGCGCATCGGTGACCGACATCGTCATGCCGCGCCTGTCTGACACGATGGAGGAGGGCACGATCCTGCGCTGGCTCAAGCGCGACGGCGAGCACGTGCGCCGCGGCGAGGAGCTGGCGGAGATCGAGACCGACAAGGCCACGATGGCCTATGAGTCAGACCGAGATGGAGTCCTTCAGACCATCGCGCACGAGGGAGACACGCTTGCCGTGGGCGAGCTGATCGCGCGGATCGGGGGGGCCCAGGCCGACGGCGCGCCCGCCGAGCAGCCCGTGCTCGTCGCCGAGCAGCCACCCTCCGTGCCCGCCGCCGGCCCATCGCCTCCTGCATCTGACAGCGAGCGTGTGCAGGAGGGCGAACGCGTCAAGGCGTCCCCCCTGGCTCGACGCATCGCGCGCGAGACGGGCGTCGATCTGCACACCCTCACAGGAAGCGGTCCAGGCGGACGGATCGTAAAGGCCGACGTGCAGGCCGCACCGGCGCCGGCTACGCCTGTGCATCTTGAGCCTCCGGCAGAGCGTGCGCCCGAGCCGCATGGCGAACCGCCGCCCTTCTCCCCGCCTCAGGTCAAGGACATAGCCGCAGCCAAGGGCGAGACATCGGTTGTCGAGCTGTCGCGCACGCAGCGCACGATCGCGCGGCGCATGGCCGAGTCCAAGGCGACGATCCCCGACTTCACGCTGTCGCTCGACATCGACATGGAGGCGTGCGTGCAGCTGCGGGCCGAGCTGAAGCGGCTCTCGCCCGAGGACGCCCCGACGTACAACGACATGGTCGTGAAGGCGTGCGCGCTTGCCTTACGCGAGCACCCACGCGCCAACGGGAGCTATCGCGACGGCCACTTCGAGCTGCACTCGCGCGTGAATATCGGTGTGGCCGTGGCGGTCGATGCCGACGATCCGATGCGCAGCGCGCTGGTCGTGCCGACCGTCCTCGATGCCGACACGAAGGCGCTCGGTGAGATCGCCCGCGAGACGCGCAAGCTGGCGCAGCGGGTGCGCGACGCCACGATCACGCCGCCCGAGCTGAGCGGCGCGACGTTCACCGTGTCGAACCTCGGGATGTACGGCATCCGCGAGTTCACCGCGATCGTCAACCCGCCCCAGGCGGCGATCCTCGCCGTCGGCGCCGTCGAGCCGCGTCCGGCGCTCCGCAAGAACAAGACGGTCGCTCGCCACGCGATGACCGTCACGCTCTCCTGCGACCACCGCATCCTCTACGGCGCCGACGCGGCCCTGTTCCTGGCCCGCGTCCGCGAGCTGCTCGAAGAGCCGGCGGCGCTGACGCTATGAGTGATCACATGCTCTCCGCCGACATCTCCGTACGCCGCCTGGGCACGGTCCCCTACCGCGACGCGCTCGCGATCCAGGCCGAGCTGCAGGCGCGGCGCCAGGCCGATGAGATACCCGACACGCTCCTCTTGCTGGAGCATCCGCCGGTCTATACGCGCGGGCGGCGCTCCTCCGACGGCGAGCTGGCGCTCGGCGAGGACTTCTATCGCGCGCAGGGCATCGAGATCGTTCCGACCGACCGTGGCGGCAAGGTCACCTACCACGGGCCAGGGCAGCTCGTCGGCTATCCGATCATGCGTATCAGCGACATCGGTGCACATCTGCGCCGGATGGAACGGGCGATCGTCGCGGCACTCGCCGAGCGCGGCATCGAGGCTCGATCCCGCCACGAGGAGGGCATCGACTACACGGGCGTTTGGGTCGAAGACCGCAAGATCGCCTCGATTGGCGTCCATGTATCGCGCGGCGTCTCGACACACGGCTTCGCCGTCAACGTCGCGAACGATTTGGCGCCGTTTCAGTGGATCGTGCCGTGCGGCCTGACGGGTGTGACGATGACATCTGTCGCCAACGAGCTCGGGCACGAGCCGACTGGCGGGTTTGACGCATTCGCACACCTCATGGCCCGATGCTTCCGCGAGACGCACGAGCGAGCGTTGGTGAGCGCATGAGCGCAACCCGCTCCCGCTCCAATCCCGGCGGGATGGACGTCCTGACGGTGCTCGGCCCGGATGTGCGCCCGTTTCGCGAGCGCAAGCCGCCGTGGTTCAAAGTCCCCGCCGCCGGCAGCCCCCGCTATCGCGAGCTCTCCTCGTTGATCCGCGCCGAGGGTCTTCACACCGTATGCGAGGAGGCGGCCTGCCCGAACATCGGCGAGTGCTGGGAGAGGGGCACCGCGACGTTCATGATCCTCGGCGACACGTGCACGCGGCGCTGCGGCTTCTGCAACGTGAAGACGGGGAAGCCCACCTGGAACGATCCGCTCGAGCCTGCCCGCGTCGCGCGCCAGGTGGCGCGCATGGGCCTGCGCCACGCGGTCATCACGTCCGTCGATCGCGACGACCTCCCCGACAAGGGCGCCTCAGCGTTCGTGGGGGTCATCCGCCAGATACGCACCCAGGCGCCGAGCTGCCAGGTGGAGGTGCTGACGCCCGACTTCCAGGGGCAGGAGATGCCGCTCGCCAAGGTGATCGCCGAGCGCCCCGACGTGTTCAACCACAACGTCGAGGTCGTCCCGCGGCTCTATCCGATCGCGCGCCGCGGCTCACGCTTCGAGCGCTCCTGCCGCGTCCTGCGCACCGCCGGCGAGATGGGCGAAGGACAAGTAGTTACGAAGTCGGGGCTCATGGTGGGTCTCGGGGAGACCCACGAGGAGATGGTCGCGACCTTCGAGGTCCTTCGCGAGCACGGCGTCCAGGTGCTGACGGTCGGCCAGTACCTGCGTCCCTCCGAGCGTCATCTGCCGGTCGTCCGCTACTGGCATCCCGACGAGTTCTCCGCTCTGGAGCAGGCCGCCTACGAGCTCGGCTTCGACCACGTGGCCGCCGGACCGCTGGTGCGCTCCAGCTATCACGCCGACCAGCACGTCCCTCAGCGACACCCGGGCGTGGGACCGGTCGCGACAGCGACATAGGTCCGAGCCGGGGGATCAGGATTGACGCAAGGGCCGGGCCGCGCCTGCGTATGTGCGCGGCGCACCTCGGACGACGACATGCTCCCCCTCAAAGACAACCTTCCCCACGCGCGTATCCCACTCGTCACGCTGGCGCTGATCGCGGCGAGCGTGGCCGGGTTCGCATTGCCCACCCGCCACGGAAGCCTGGTCGCGATGTTGCTGGACATCCTCTTCCTCGCGCTGCTGGCGCCCAGCGTCGAGGGCCGCGTGGGACACGCTCGGCTGTTCGCGGTCTCTCTGGTTGGCGGGCTGCTCGCGCTTGCGGTGCGGTCGCTGGCCGGCGAGGGCTCCCTCCCCGCGGCGCTGCCGCTTGGCGCGGCGGGCGCGACGGTGGCCGTGCTCACGGCCTACCTCATCCTCTTCCCGCGCGGGCGGGTGTTCACGCTCGTGGTCGTGCCGTTTCTCTTCACCGTCGTCGAGATCCCCGCCGCGCTGCTGCTCGGCCTGTGGCTCGCGGCGCAGGTCTCTCTCGGGGCCACCGGATGACGCGCGTAGCGGTGTTTGGGGTCGCGCTTGCGTTTATCCTCGTGTTCGCCGTCCTCACGATCGAGAGCATCGCAAGCCAGGGTCCCTCGATTGAGGGCGCCCTGGGAATCTTCGTGCTTGTTCTTCTCACGGTTGGAATCGTCGGGTCTTTGCGCAATCCTCCACGGCGATGAAGGCAGCCATCGCAGCGGCGCTGGCGCTTGCGGCCGCGGCCGGGATCGCGCTCGCCAGCGGAGCGTTTCGGGCTCATGGCGGCGAACGCCACGCGCGCATCGCTCGCCACGTTTCGCAGGCGCCCCCATCGGAGTCGCGACTGGGCATGGCGCTCGGGCGGCCGCCACTTGCGCTCGAGCTCACGGGCGCGAAGCCGGTGAACGCGCCGTTCCACCATCCGCCGCGCGCGGGGCTGCTGTTCGACCTCGACACCGGGCGCGTGCTGTGGGAGCGCGAGCCGACGAGGGTGCTGCCGATCGCAAGCCTCGTGAAGATGATGACCGCCCTGCTCGTGGTCCAATCGCTTCCCGAGAGCGCGCAGGTGCGCGTGAGCCGCCGCGCCGTCGACGCCGCCGGGTCGAAGATCGGGCTGCTTCCGCTCGGCAAGCGGGTGCCGTCGGAGGCCCTGCTCTACGGCCTGTTGCTCCCCTCCGGCAACGACGCAGCCGTCGCGCTCGCCGAAGCGGTCGCGGGCAGCGTCGGCGAGTTCGTCAAGCGGATGAACGCGAAGGCGGCCGCGCTCGGTCTGAGCTGCACCCGCTACGCCTCTCCCGACGGGCTCGACAATCGCAACAGCTCCTGCGCCGCGGATCTCGCAGAGCTCGCGTCCGTCGATCTGGATCAGCCCCGAATCGCGGCGGTGGCGCGCAGCGCAAGCGCGATCAGGCCGTTTCCGATCAAGGGCGGCAAGCTCTACCTCTACAACAACAATCCGCTCCTGCGCTACGGCTTCCCGGGCGCGACCGGACTGAAGACGGGCGAGACCGAAGCCGCCGGGCTGTGCCTGGTCGGCACCGCCGAGCGCCACCATGTCCGGCTGGGCGTCGTGCTGCTGCATTCGCCCGAACTGGGGCGTCAGGCGGCCTATCTGCTGAACCGCGCGTTCACGAGCGTCTACCACCAGAGGCCCATCCCCGAGCAGCCGATCCCGGCCGGCCGGTAGTATTGACTGGCCAGTCAACCAAGGGAGAGATGTGGATCTTGACGACACGCCCGAGCAGGTAGCCCATCGCGCCAAGGTGCGCGCCTGGCTCGAGGAGAACAAGGCGCAGGCGCCGGTCCTGACAGGACCCGACGCCCTCACGGAGGAGGCGGAGATCGTCTCCGCCAGACGCGCATGGCAGGGCAAGCTCGCGGAGGCGGGGCTCGCCGGCGTCACCTGGCCGAAGGAGTACGGCGGCCAGGGTCTCGGCCCCATCGAGCAGGTCATCTGCAATCAGGAGATCGCGCGCGCCGGCGTGCCCGGGATCCTCGACGCGATCGGCGTTGGGATGCTCGGCCCGACGATCATCGCCCACGGCTCCGATGATCAAAAGGCTCGTTACCTCGGCCCGATGCTGCACGGCGACGAGGTCTGGTGCCAGCTGTTCTCAGAGCCGGCAGCGGGCTCGGACCTGGCGGCGGTGCAGGCGCGCGCGCGCCAGATCGAGGACGGCAGCTGGCGCCTCTCCGGCCAGAAGGTGTGGACGACCAACGCCCAGTTCTCCTCCTACGGTTTGCTGCTCGCCCGCACCGACGCCGACGTGCCCAAGCACAAGGGATTGACCATGTTCATCGTGCCGATGGACGCCCCCGGCGTGACCATCAGGGGCCTGCGCCAGATCTCGGGCGAGGCGGAGTTCAACGAGGTGTTCTTCGACGACGTCGAGCTCGCCGCCGACGCGGTCGTGGGGGGCGTGGGCAACGGCTGGGGCACCGCCCTGACGACGCTCATGTTCGAGCGCGTCACGATCGGCCTCGGCGGCGAGGGGCTCGGCTACAACTCGGTGCGCTTCGCCAAGGGCATCGCCGCGGACGAGCACGCGCGGCGCGACCCTGAGGTGCGCAGGCAGCTCGGCGAGATCTCAAGCGAGCTGCTCGCCGTGCGCTTCACCGGCTATCGCACGCTCACCGCCTTGCAGAAGGGACAGATACCGGGACCCGAGGCGGGCCTCGCGAAGGTCACGATCGTCAACGGCGCCATCAAAGCCGGCGACCTGATCGCCGACGTGCAGGGCCCCGACGCGCTCTCCGAGCAGAGCGAGTGGGCCTACATGATCTCCTTCCTCCCCGGCCTGAAGTCGGCCGGCGGCACCGAAGAGATTTTGCGCAACACGATCGGCGAGCGCGTGCTCGGCCTACCGCCGGAGCCGCGCCTGGACAAGGGAATCCCGTTCTCGGAGCTGCGCTCCAAGGAAGGAGCAACCGCATGAACGCGTATGGCGGCGCCGGATCTGCGTCCTCGGTCGCTCATGTGCAGAGCACACTTCGCGAACTGCCTGTGCCCTTCAGGGTACGTCCTTGTCCGGCTTGCCCTACGCGTCCATGCGGGGGCGATCAACTATTGACGGAGGCGGCGGCATGAACCTGGCACTCTCAGACGAGCAGGAGTTCCTGCGCGAGGCGGCTCGCGGCACCCTTTCGCGCGTCAAGACGCTCGAGGCGGTCCGCGAGGCGCTTGACGGTGAGGCCGGAGCCCTGCCGGACCTGTGGCCGGCGGCCTGCGAGGCCGGCTGGCCGGGGCTGCTGATCGACGAAGCTCACGGCGGCGCCGGGCTCGACGCCTTCGACGCGATGCTCGTGCTCGGCGAGTGCGGGCGCGTGCTCGCAGGCGTGCCGCTGCTCGGACACCTGCCCGCCACGGCCATCCTCGCCGACGCGCCCCGGGTGGCCGACTACCTGCCCGCGCTGGCCAGCGGCGAGCGCCGAGTGGCGTACCTGCCCTCGCAGCCGCCCAGCGACGTCGAGCCGCGCTGGACCGTCGACCCGCTAAGCGGGATGGAGCGGGCGCCGTTGCCGACCGGCAGCGAACCGAACGCGAACGCCGAGGTGAAGCTGAGCGGACGTTACGCGTTCGTGCCCGACGCTCCCGGCGCCGGCGCCCTCGTCGGCGTGGCGCTCCTCGATACCCCTGATCGGGGCACAGGCGGCACGCCGGCCGGCGTGGTGGTCATGGCCGACGCGGACGGTGTGCAGATCGAGCCGGTGCGGCGCTATGACGCCACGCGCTCGCTCGCGCATGTGACGCTGACAAACGCCCCCGCGACTGTGCTCGATGCGCCGGTGGAGTCGCTTGCCGGCGCATGGCACCTCGCCCAGGCGCTGATCGCCGCCGAGTCGATCGGCAGCGTTGAGACGGCGCTCGAGATGTCCGTCGCCTACGCCAAGGAGCGTCACACGTTCGGACGTCCGATCGGCTCCTACCAGGCGGTCAAGCACTCGCTCACAGAGGTCCTCCGCCAACAGGAGAACGGACGCTCGCTGCTCTACTACGCCGGCTGGGCCCGGCATGGCGCGCCGGGGGAGTTCCCGCTCGCGGCCAGCGCCGCGCGCTCGGTGGCGGGCCGTGCCCTCGACTATGCCGCGCGCACGATGATCTCGGTGCACGGCGGCATCGGCGCGACATGGGAGCACGACGCACCCCTGTTCTTCCGCCGCGCCCAGCTCTCCCGCCGCCTGCTGGGTGGAACCGCCGGCGCGACCGATCGCGTTGCCGGCGAGCTCATCGCCCAGGCCGACGCGGCTTAGCCTTGTGCGTGGTGGTGGCGGCTTGCGCTTCCAGCGCGGCCGCCACCGGCGCGCCGTAGGCGGCGTGAACCGCCTGGACCATCGCCGGGTCGAGGCCGCAGTTGATGCAGAAGCCATGCTGTGACCAGTCGATCGCGCGCGCGAGCACCTCATCGGCGTAGGTGACGCCGTTCGCGTCGTGGCCGTAGTAGTCATAGGCCGCATTCCAGGCGCCGGCGTCGAGCGCATTGCCGGCCCCATCGGCGGACAGCAGATGGGATGCGGCCATGATCGAGTCGAAGTCGTCGTATATGGATGGGTGCTTGGCCGTCATGTGGTCGTATGAGAGCGGGCGCCTGCCGTAGATGTAGGAGTCGCTCACGAGCGACCACGTCGTGATCGGGCGGTTGGTGACGTTGAACTGCATCGGTCCTCCGCAGCAGTGGGCGAAGTTCAGCCCCGAGTACGTGGTCGGATCCGTCGAGAAAGCCGACTCCTGCCTGTGGATCGACGCGATCAGCAGCCAGTTGACGCCGAAGGTCTTCTGGGCGGTCGCGTAGATCGGGTAGAAGCCGCCCATCCAGACGGCCGGGATGTGGATGCTCGTCGGGGCTTCATAGACCGCCAAAACACGGCGAGCCTGTGCCGGTGACGGATCGTTCACGATCGCGGGCCTGCGCACGCGTGTCACCCCTGACGCAGACGCGCTTCTCGCTGACGCCGACGCGGTCGCGGCGGCTGCCGGCGTCGGCGTGACGGCGATCACGGGCGGCGGCGTCACCGAGGCCGAGGAGCCCGAGACTCGGCCGATCGCGCCGGTGAGCACGAGCGCGAGCACGGCGACGCCCATCGACGCGAGGGCGATCGCCATGACCCACGCTCGGCGTTCGGATGGGGCTGTCAGGACGTGCGTCTCAGAGAGACTCGCTCCGGGGGACTCCATTCCCCGCCAATGTTAGGTGCGCAAGGCACGACATGCCCCGGTTCAAGCGCACGACCGGGCGCAGTGAAGCTCGCGATTAAGCGGCGGCGAGGGACCCGAGCTTGGCCGCGAGCTCGCTCAGCAGCTCGTGGAAGGAGGCTTCGAACTTCTCGACCCCCTCGCGCTCGAGCGTGTCGGTTACGTCGTCGTAGTCGATGCCGGCGCGCTCGAGCTGCTCGAAAGTCGCCCTCGCCTGCCCCAGCCCCCTCTGGAGCGTGGGACGCGGAGCGCCGTGATCCTGGAACGCCTCGATCGTCTCCAGCGGCATCGTGTTGATCGTGTCCGGCCCGATCAGCTCATCCACGTAGAGCGTGTCCGGATAGGCGGGGTTCTTCGTCGAGGTCGACGCCCACAGCACGCGCTGGGGAGTGGCGCCCTTGCTCTCGAGGTATTCCCAGCGCTCGGTGCCGAAGGCCTGCAGATAGTGCTCGTAGGCGAGCTTGGCGTTGGCGATCGCCAGGCGTCCCTTCAGCTCCTCGTGGCCGCCGATCTCATCGAGGCGCCGGTCGGCCTCGGTGTCGATTCTCGACACGAAGAAGCTTGCGACCGACACCACCTTCCGCGGGTCTCCCCCCTCCGCCACGAGACGCTCTAGGCCGCGGATGTAGGACTCGACGACCTCGGCGTAGCGCCGAAGCGAGAATATGAGAGTCACGTTGATCGAGTGCTCCGCGGCGATCGCGTCCTCGATCGCGGCCAGGCCCGGCTTGGTGGCCGGGATCTTCACGAGCAGATTGGGCCTGTCGATCGCCCCGTGAAGCCTGACCGCCTCGCGGAAGCTCGCGAGCGAGTCATACGCGAGTCGCGGGTCGACCTCGATCGACACGTACCCGTCGCGCCCGAGTCCCGAGTCGTACACGGGGCGGAACACGTCGCAAGCCTCCCCTATGTCCTGCTCGGCGAGCGTCCAGAAGACCTCGCTCGCCTCGCGGCCGGCCAGCTCACGCAACTGCGCATCGTAGGCATCGCCCGAGCTCATCGCCTTCTGCAGGATCGTGGGATTGGAGGTGGCGCCCACGACGGCGTCGTCGGCGATCAGCTGCGAGAGCTTGCCGCCCCTGATCCACTCGCGCGAGAGCGAGTCGATCCAGACGCTCTGGCCGAGAGCGGAGAGGCACTGAAGCGGTGAGCGGCTGGATGGCATCGTGATCAGACCGTCTGGGCGAAGAGGGCCTTGGCGCGCTCGACGATCGACTCGGGGGTGAACCCGAACTTTTCGAGCACTGTCGTACCCGGCGCGGAGGCCCCGAAACGCTCGATGCTCAACACACTACCCCGATCGCCGACCCACTTCCACCATCCCATGCTCACGCCGGCCTCAACGGCCAGCCGGGCGCCCACGTCGGTCGGGATGACGCTCTCGCGGTACTCGGCCGATTGGGCTTCGAACAGCTCCATGCACGGCATCGACACGACCCGCGTCGGAGTTCCCTGCTCGGCAAGCGCCCGTCCGGCCTGCAGGGTTGGAGCGACCTCGCTGCCCGTGGCGATCAGGACGATCTCGGGGTCCGCGCCCGACTCCCACAGGACATAGCCGCCCCGCTCGAGCTCGTCGGCGCCGGTCAGCTCGGCGCGGTCGAGCACGGGTAGGTTCTGGCGGGAAAGCAGGAGAGCGACAGGACCGTCCTCGCGCTCGAGCGCCACCCTCCAGGCGGCGGTCGTCTCGTTGGCATCCGCGGGCCTGATCACCCACAGGCGCGGAATCGCGCGCAGCGCGGCAAAGTGCTCGACCGGCTGGTGCGTGGGCCCGTCCTCGCCGAGACCGACGGAGTCGTGCGTCCAGACCCACACGACCGGCAATCCCATCAGCGCCGACAGCCTGACGCTGGGGCGCATGTAGTCGGAGAAGATCAGGAACGTCGAGCCGTAGGGCTTCACGATCCCGCCGTGGGCGGCGAACCCGTTGACGATCGCTCCCATCGCGTGCTCGCGGATGCCGAATGCCACGTTGCGCCCGGCGTGCACCCGCGAGAACTGCCCGCCCCCCTTGAAGGTCGTCTTGGTGGACTCCACCAGATCGGCGGCCCCGCCGACCATCGTCGGCGCGAAGTCGCTGAAGGCGGCCATCACCTTCTGGCCGGCCGCGCGGGTGGCGATCTTCTCGCCGGCCTCGAAGCTCGGAAGCGCCCGCTGCCAACCGGCTCGCAAGCGCCCGGCCAGAGCGCCGTCCCACTCTGGGGCGAGCTGGGGATAGCGCTCGCGCCAGGCTCGCTCGCGCTCCTCCCAGGCGGCCTGTGCGGCGGCGCCGGAGTCGCGCAGGCTCATGTGCTCGTACACGCTCTCATCGACACCGAAGAAGCGGTCCGTGTCGAAGCCCATCACTTCCTTGGTCGCCCGCACCTCCTCGTCGCCGAGCGGCGCCCCATGGGCTTTGGCTGTGTCGACCGCGTTGGGCGCCGGATAGGCGATGTGGGAGCGGATCTGGATGAACGAGGGACGCTCTTCTTCCGCGCGTGCGGCGCAGAGCGCCCCGTAGAGCGCGCCGGTGTCCTCGGAGTCCTCGACGTTCTGCACGTGCCAGCCGTCTGCCGCCAGGCGCGCTGAGTGGTTCTCCCCGTCGAAGGAGATCGAGGTGGTCCCGTCGATCGTGATGCGGTTGTCGTCGTAGCAAACGATCAGCTTGCCCAAGCCGAGGTGGCCGGCGATCGAGGCTGCCTCCTGGCTCACGCCCTCCATCAGGTCGCCGTCCGAGCAGATCGCATAGGTGTGGTGGTCCACGATCTCGTCGCCCGGCCGGTTGAAGCGCTCTGCGAGGAAGCGCTCGGCCATCGCCATGCCGACTGCATTCGAGATGCCCTGCCCGAGCGGCCCGGTGGTGACCTCGATGCCGGGCGTATGGCCGCGCTCGGGATGGCCCGGGGTGCGCGAGCCCCACTGACGGAAGCTTTCGAGGTCATTCAGCGAGAGGTCGAAGCCGGTGAGGTGGAGTAGCGAGTACTGCAGAATGCAGGCGTGGCCGGCGCTCAGGACGAAGCGGTCGCGATCGGGCCATGCGGTGTCGGCCGGGTTGAGACGGAGCACCCTCCTATAGAGGGTGTAGGCGAGCGGCGCGAGCGCCATGGCGGTGCCCGGATGACCAGCGTTCGCCTTCTGGACGGCGTCCATCGCCAGTCCTCTGATCGTGTCGATCGAGAGCTTGTGAATGTCCTCTCCGCGGGCGCCGTCCATCGACTGCGATCCTACCCGCCTGGCGGGAGAGTAGCCGCGCGGCCGGCGCTGCAAGCGGCGCTCGACTGCGGCCGGCCGGCGTGCGATCCTCGGTCAGGCTACATGCGGCCGCCGTTTTCCGGGTGGCAGGCCCGCCACGGGGTGTCTGCGGCCACGCGAGCACCAGCGTCTGCGCGGACGTACGCGGACAAGCCAGTGCAGGTCGTGACGGCAGTGCGAACGACGGTACGGCCAGCGGGGATGCAGCGCTCTCACCATCAACCTCTCCTCGCATACAAGCACTCTCATGGTTGCTCAACCTCCTCCCAAAGACGCCCTGTACAAGAGAGCAACGAACGCTCTATACAAATAGAACACCCTTTACGTAATAGTGTTGCGCAACAAATAAATCACGTCCTACGTAGCGTGTCAAGGGTCTATGATGTCTCCGATGAGGACTGCGGACGGAGACCGATATTGGAGGACATCGAGCCTGGGAACGACTGTCCCAACGAGGGCTGAAGATGGCTGAAGCGAGGACACGCAGGCTCCGCGAGCGGGGGCTGCCGCGAGGCCCGCAGGCGCTGCCACGCGACGAGGTCGCGGCGCACCAGCGTGAGCGCCTGTTCACCGCGATGATCGAGGCAGTCAACGATCGCGGCTTCGTCGCAACGACGATCTCGGATCTCGTCACGCGGGCCGGAGTGTCGAGGCGCAGCTTCTATGAGCACTTCGAGAACAAGGAGGAGTGCCTGCTCGCGACCTATGACTCGCTGATCGAAGCGCTGATCGCCCGCATCGCAAAGGACTTCCCCGCAGAGGCGCCATGGCAGGCGCAGATCGAGGCGGTCGTGCGCTCCCTGTTCGACGCCTCCGGCGAACGGCCCGACGCGGCGCGCCTGGTGTCCGTCGAGATGGGAGCGGCCGGGCCGGTCGGGATCGAACGGTGGGCGCGAAACGCCGAGCAGCTCGCCCACTTCGTCGGCGCCGTATTCGAGCAGGCGCCCGGCGAGGGCTCGATCTCCGAGCCCGTGGCAAGAGCGATCGTGGGGGCGCTCAGAGCGATCCTCTACAAGCGCGTGCGCCGCGACCGCTCGAGCAAGGCCCTGCGATCGGAACTGCAGAAGCTGATCCCGGACTTGGTGGGGTGGATCGCCACCTACTATCCCTCGCCGCCGGGCATCCCCATGCATCCCAAGCCGCGTCGTCACGCACGGCTTCAGGGAGGACGGGCGCCCGGCACGTTCTCCCCCTCGCCGCGCTGGGCGGCCAGAGGCCTGCCGCGAGGCGAGCACAACCTGCCGAAGGGGTTCGTCGCGCACAACCAGCGCGAACGGATCTTCGATGCGGTCGCCAACCTGACCGCCACCAAGGGCTATGCGGCGCTCAGCCTGGAGGACATCGTCGCCGAAGCCGCGATCTCGCTGCAGACCTTCTATGAGCACTTCGAGAACAAGGACGAGGCCTTCCTCGCCTCCTTCGAGATGGCTCACTCAAAGGCGATGGCGGCGATCAACCGCTCGCTGAACCTGCGGCTCAGCTGGGCGCAGAATGTCAGATTCGGGGTGAACGCCCTGCTCGAGATCATCGCCTCCGAGCCCGCCGCCGCAAAGCTCGCCTGCGTGGACATCATGATCGCCTATCCGCACATGACGGGCCGCGTGAACGAGGCCAATTTCTCCTACATCGAGCTGCTCGACATCGGCGAAGCCGGCAACTATCCCAACATGCCGCCTCCAATCGTGAGGGAGGCGATCGTGGGCGGCATCTTCGAGCTCATGCACGACTACATCCTGCACGGGCGCACCGAGCACCTGCCGGAGCTGTCCGACCACGTGATGTACTTCCTCATCGCCCCCTTCGCCGGCGGCGAGATCGCGGCGCAGGCCGTGGCGGAAACCTAGGAGTTCCGTCAATCTGATCGCGACGCAGGCGGTGACGGAGGCCTAGCGTCGCGCGCGCAGGTTTCGACGGTAGCGGCCGTCAAGGTACTCCTGCACCCACATGCGGGTACTGCGCCAAGTTCCGTCAGGCGCCTTTGACGCCTTCAGCCTTCCGCGTGTAGCAGCAACACGCAACGCGTTGGCCGATATCCCGTCTAACGCCAGGGCGGGAAGCGCAACGAGGCGTCCCGGGCCGGCGACTGCGGGGACCACGAACTTGTGGAGGTTGTCGAGGATCGCTCGCGCAAGGAACTCGCCAAGTGGACCGGGATCGCCGACATCCGCTCGGCGAAGTGCAGTGAGATAGCGGGCTCGCTCGCCCTTGTAGATGATCGCCGGTGGATATCCGAGGCGCACGAGCAGCAGGTTGAGCACAAGACGCCCGGCGCGCCCGTTGCCATCGAGGAACGGATGGATCTGCTCGAAACGGGCGTGAAGGCGTGCAAGCTCCTCCACCTCGCTACCGGGCGCTCCGGCGCGCAGCGACTGGGCCTCAGCCAGCCAAATGCTCACAAGAGCAGGAACTTCCGGCCACGGCGGTGGACGCATCCCTGCCGGGAAAGCTTCGATGTCGTGCTCGCGGAAGTTCCCCGGTCGCTCTCTCTCCGTCGCCCCCGGATGTGGCGCGACATCCCACACGGGCGTCATCGCCAAGCGGTGAATATGCCGCAACTCGGTCAGCGAGAGGAGATCTCCAGTGGACCACTCCCTCGCGTCGATGCCCTGGCTGTACACCCAGTCGGCGGCATCGGCATAGCCCTTCACCTCCAGGTACTCGCTCAGCTCCCTGTTCCCGACGGCGCGACCTTCGGCGAGCAGTTGCTCCACCTGGCGCAGAACGAGCGTGTTCCCCTCGATAGCGGTTGAGTGGTGGGCCTCCTGCACCCAGATACCTCGCCAGATTCCCCTTGCCTCGACCGGCGATGGCAGTCCGCCCATGCGGTCTCGCAGCTCGACGATCTGGACACGCAGCCGCTCGTACACAGCGGTCCGCGGCGGACGCCCCCGGCGAGAGTTGTGCGGTTGAGGCACAACTAAATTGTACCGAACAAATCTGCACCAAGCGAGGCTGAATCCGGGACGCGAGCGCCACCTCGCCCCATCAGGTTGTCAGCTCAACCCCACCGAGGGCGATATCTCCCTCGTGACAGCCTGCCGCATCGAGGGCGGCGCCGACCAGCTGCCCGCCCTCGCACTCCTGCGCGAGCACCGCGCGACGGGGGTTGCGTATCCCGATCGCCCCGACGAGGCCTCCGCCCGCGACGAGCAGCGCGGCGATCCCCATGCCGAGATGGAAGCTGTCGAGCGACGCTTCGTCGGCGGCCACGGTGATGGCTCGCGCCTGCACGCGCGGGAGCCCGCTCGTGTCGGGACGTCCGAGCGGCAGCTTCTTGGCCTGCGCCACAGCCGTCTGCGCGGGCGGACCCAGTGGCCGGCCGGCGAGGTTGGAGTCGAGACCCGAGACGAAGGCCGCCGCCACGGCCGCGCCCACCGCGGCGGTCCCGAGCAGGCCGGCGACGCGCGCCACGGCGTTGTTGACAGCCGAGGCGATGCCCGCCTGCCCGCTGTCCACGCCCGCCAGGACGGCGGCGGTGAGCGGCGCCACGGTGATGGCGAGACCGAGCGAGAACACGAGGATGCCGGGCAGCACGTCGGTGAGGTAGTCGACGTGCACACCGATGCGCTGGAAGGAGAGCAGCCCGCAGGCGGCGAGGAGCGGGCCGGCGCCCATGAACAGGCGCGGGCCGTGGCGGTCGGCGAGCGCCCCAAAGCGCTTGGAGAGCGCGAACATGACAATCGTGACGGGCAGCGTCGCCAGGCCGCTCTGCAGCGGCGTGTAGCCGCCGATCTGCTGCAGGAAGATCGTGAGGAAGAAGAACAGGATCGCCAGGCCCGCGTACATCGAAAACGTCTCGACGTTGCCGGCCGAGAAGTTCCGGCGCGCGAAGAGCACGAGCGGCAGCATCGGGTCGCTCGCGCGGGACTCGCGCACTACGAAGCAGGCGAGCAGCGCGACGCCGGCGAGGAGCGGGACGATCACGGCCGGACTGCCCCACCCGAGCCGGGGCTGCTCGATGAGCGCGAACACCGGCCCACCGAGCCCCAGCGCGCAGAGAGAGCCACCGAGGAAGTCGATCGAGCGCCCGTTCTCGCGGCGGGGCTTCGCGCGCGGGATGACCGTGAGGATCAGCGTCACACAGACCGCCACGAGCGGTAGGTTGATCAGGAAGATGACCCGCCAGGAGGAGATCGCCAAGAGCTCACCTCCCACGAGCGGCCCGAGCACCGTCGCGATCCCGCCCCAGGCCGTCCAGCTGCCGATCGCGGGACCGCGCTCTGACTCGCGGAAGGTGGCGACGATCACCGCGAGGGCGCTCGGCGTGAGCAGCGCGCTCGCCACCCCCTGCAGCGCTCGGGCGGCTATGAGCGCTCCGATCGTGGGCGCGAGCGCGCACAGCAGCGACGCCGCCCCGAAACCGCCGACACCGAGCGCAAAGATCCGCCGCTCGCCGTAGAGGTCGCCGAGCGAGCCGCCCACGAGGATCAGCGATCCCAGCGTGAGCAGGTAGGCGTTCACCACCCACTGCTGCGCCGCCAGGCCGCCCCCGAGGTCGCGCTGAATCGTGGGCAGCGCGACGTTCACGACCGTGCTGTCGAGCAGCGCGATGCTCGAGCCGAGGATGCACGCGACGAGGGTCAGCCGCTTGACGAGGGCGGCATCCCCCGCCAAGCGGGCTCGGAGGGAGGCCATGGGATGCACGGTACCCAGGCGGCGCTCGCGATCGAGCACGGCGCGCTGCTGTGCGCCTGCGACGCGGACTTCGGCCAGGTTTGGTTTGCGCTGGACGAACCCGCTCCACGGGCTGCAACAGATCTGTCGCAGTAGGCCGTTTGGAGAGAGTGTGACAATATCGTTGCATGACCTGGTAATCTGTGACTGTGACAAATTCGTCACAAGACAGATGACTCGTTGGACTATCCACAGCGGCGCAGACTTCGGAAGGGCCATCTCGGCCATCCGCCTCCGGCGAGGACTGACCCAGGCCAAACTGGCGGAACAGTCCGGCTTGACCCGCGCGCACCTGGCTCACCTGGAGGCCGGACGGTCGTCGAGGTCGCTCGAGCACGTCCTGCGAATACTGCGACGCTCGGGCGCCCGCGTGACCGTCGAATGGCCGCTGGACGACAACGATGGCGCGGCCTGAGCCTCTGGGCGTATGGCTCGACGGGCTACTGGTCGCCGAGCTGATCCCGCGCCGGCCCTGGAAGCTCGAGTGCGTGTACAGCGAGCAAGCGCCCTCGCGCTGGCCGGAGCTCTCGCCACTGCTTTCGTGCTCGTTGCCGCTCCAGAGGCGTCGCATGGACGCGAGCGTGTTCGCCGACGGACTCCTGCCGGAGGGACAGCACCGGCAGACGCTCAGCGCCGAGCTGAAGGTGGCCGTGAACGACACGTACTCGCTGCTGCGCCGGTTCGGGCGCGATGTGGCGGGCGCGCTCGTGATCGCTGCCGAGGAGCCGGCTGCGCGTACACCGGAAGCAATCCCTTATACACCCGCATCGTTGGAGCAGGAGGTGCTCGACCTTCCCGAGCGGCCGCTCGCGATCCACGACGACAGCGAACTGTCGATCGCCGGCCTTCAAGACAAGCTGCTGCTGGTAGCCCTGGAGGACGGCGAATGGGGCCGGCCGGCGCACGGTTACCCCTCTAGCCACATCCTCAAGGTCGACGACGCGCGCCGTCCCGGCCTGGTGGTCGCCGAGGCGGAATGCCTGAAGCTCGCCGGTCGTGTCGGCTTGACGAGCGTCGACGTACAGCTCGAGACGATCGCCGGCAGAGCGTGCATGCTGGTCTCGCGCTTTGATCGCCGGCTACAGGACGATGGCACCGTGACACGTATCCATCAGGAGGACCTCTGCCAGGCGCTTGCCCGCAGCCCTGACGCAGCCAGGGGCCGTGGTAAGTACCAGGACGCGGGCGGACCGTCGTTGCGTGAGGCCGCGGAGCTCCTCGACCGCTACGCAGCGACGCCGCAAGAGCAGCTCAAGAAGCTGTTGGCGGCTGCCACCTTCACCGTGCTGATCGGAAACGCGGACGCGCACGGCAAGAACATCGCGCTGCTGCATCCGACGCCCGAGACAGTCGCGCTCGCCCCTCTCTACGACACCGTCCCGACGGTCCTTTGGCCACAACTGCGCAAGCGCGGAGCCATGAGCATCGGCGGGCGCTGGCAGCTCGACTCGATTGCGCTCGACGACCTCGTGAATGAGGCCGTCAGCTGGCGTCTTGCGGCCTCAAGAGCCAGAGACATCGTGATCGACACGGCCGAGCGGGTGCGAGACGCCGCAGCCGATCTCGAAGTGAGCTCTGCGCTGACTGAGTACGTGGTCGGACGAGCCGAGCGCCTTCTCTCGTGACTTCTCCCGGCAAGAGAGATGGAGCGATGGAGCCAGCCGCTTTCAGCACACCCACGGAGGCGCCAAAGCCCGCACGCGGGACGAGCGTTCGGGCGACCGCTTGGCCTTGATCGCCTCGGTTTCGCGGTCCGCCCTCTTGGCGGCCTTGGCGGCGGCCTTTTGAACGCTCTGAGAAGCTTTGTGCGGATCGCGGGCTATGTGGACCCCGTAAGCACCGGCGGCGTGGCTTGCGGCTTGCTTACGCATGGGATGAGTATCTCATCGACAGCGCCGTCGTTCTTGGGGTAGATGATGAAGCTGCCCGCGCGAGGACAACCCTACCCAGATATGTGGCTTGTGGGTATGATTTCCACCATGAGCACGACCGACCCGCGACAGCTTCTCGACGATACGTTCCACTACCGCGAGGCCCGCGAGGCGGGCCTCAGCGACGCTCAGCTCTATCGCCTGCGTGACACCGGGACGATCCTCGCGCTCGGCGGTGGGCTCTATAGGTGGGCGGACGCTCCTCCCGCCGATCTCGACTTGATCGAGATCGCCGAGCGCGCGCCGCGGGCGACTCTCTGTCTGGAGACGGCGCTCGCGCGCCATGGACTGATCGACTCGATCCCCGCCATGATCGACATCGCGATCCCGCGTGGCGCTACCCGACCGGCCCTCAAGGCTCCATGTCGCCTGCACCAGTTCGACCCTCCAACGTTTGACCTTGGACGGGAAACGTTCGACGTCGGCGCCCGCACTCCGATCGGCATCTATTCTCCCGAGCGCTCGCTGATCGATGTCATCCGCACACGCCATCTCCAAGGCCCCGACATAGCGTGGGAGGCACTGCGACGCTGGCTTCGCCGGCCGGGGAGCAGTCCCGCGCAACTGACCCAGCTTGCAAAGCGCTTCCCGAGGGCCGAGCCTGCGCTGCGCACGGCGCTCGAGGTCCTGCTTTGAGCGCACCGACCCGTGCCACAACAGCAGGGCGCGCCTATCTCGACCTGCGCAAGCTGGCGCGCGCGAATCGACGCCCGGTCGACGAGTTGCTGCAGCTCTATGTCCTGGAGGCGTTCCTCGCCAGACTGACCGGGTCGCGGTTCGCCGAGCGACTCGTCCTGAAGGGCGGGGTTCTGCTGGCCGCATTCGATGAGCGCCGACCGACACGCGACATCGATCTGCAAGGGCAAGCGATCGAGAACGACCTCGAGACGATCCGCGCGACTACCTGCGAGGTCGCTGCCATAGCGCTTGACGACGGAGTCGTCTTCGACGTCGAGACAGCGACCGCAGAACGGATCCGGGACGAGGAGATCTATTCCGGGGTGAGGGTGACGATGCAAACGCAGCTCGCGACCGCGCGCCAGCACTTCCACGTTGATACGAACGTGGGCGACCCGATCACTCCCGCCCCGATCGAAGTCCGTCTACCTCGACTGCTGGGCGGAGAGGTCTCCCTGCGCGGCTATCCCCTGGCGATGGTGTATGCGGAGAAGATCCTCACAGCAATCGTGAGAGGCACCGTCAACACGAGGTGGCGGGACTTCGCCGACGTCTACATGCTCACCAGGCGCCACCCCATCGACGGAACGGAGCTCGTCGGGTCCATCCGCCGCGTCGCCGAGCACCGCCGAGCGCAGCTCGTCCCACTCGCAGAGGTTCTCGTCGGCTACGCGGAGATCGCTCAGCAGAGATGGGCGGCATGGCGACGCAGGCAACGACTCGAGGACCGCCTGCCGGAACGGTTCGACGATGTCCTCTCAGCCGTCATCGCATTCGCAGACCCGGCGATCCTCGGCCCCGCCACAAGCCTTACCTGGGATCCCCTCGCGTGCGACTGGTCGTAGACTCCGGGCGAGGCGACGCGGACGGTGAATGCGCGTCGGTCATCCGGGTCCAGCGAGCCGACTCGCATCGGGTTGTGGTCGACGATCGCCGCCTCGATTCCGTTGGCGCGTCTGGCTGCGCGCTTTGAGTGTGGCGGTATGCGCGCGCCACGCCGCGCAGCCGGCACGAGCAGATCGACGGGGATGTCATCGCGACTGAGCCACGATCCGGGTTGTGGGGAGTCGGGGTCGAGGCGAAACCCGGCCTGTTGCATGGTGTGCTCGAGCAGCGGTGTGTCTGGGAGTGCTCGTGTGTCGAGCGCGAGATCGCTGTCCTTGGTGGTCTCTGCGAGAGCGACGTTCGCGGCGCCGGTGTGCAGGTAGATCGCTTGCGCACCGATCAGGACGAGTGCGTCGAGATGGGGTTGTAGTGCTCCTAACGCGTCGAGCAGAGGGCCGCGCGCAGCGACGAGTCTGGTCAGGCTGTGCGCCAGGAGGATTCATTCGCGCTCATCCAGTCGAGCAGTGCTTGCGCCTCGGCCGGTCCTCGTCCGGGAGCGGTGAGCAGATCTACCGCTATCTGGCTCTTGGCCACCAGGCGCAACCCGTCTCTGTCTTGTGTGCGTTGGAATACGACGTCGTAATCGGTTGGTGCGAGCAGGACGTTCGCGCCGGTCTCGACGGGTCGCAGGTCGAGCGCGTCGATCGCTTCGCTTGCTTGATCGATGTAGATCATCGCAAGGCGCGCGGGAGCGTAGGAGATCGTCTCCTCGATCGCGAGCGAGCCGGTGAGGGCGTAGCGCAAGTCGGGATTTGCTCGCAATGCTTCCAGCAGCGAGGGCAGCCCGCGCGGCGCGAGACACGCGATCGTCGGGTTGTTCCGCTGGAACCCGTAGTCCTGGCTCCAGCGTTCGAGCAGTACTCGCCAGTCCACGTTCGTGATCGCTGCTCGCGGCTCGCGTTCTATCAGCCCCTCCTGTTGCAGGAACTCGACGACGCGGTAAGTGGCCCCCGATGAGGCGCCGCTTCGCTCGATGAGCTGCGGGACCGTGACCGGTGGCGTGAAGTCAGTGAGCGCGCGAACGACGCGGGCAGCGGCGGGACCCTTCAGTCCCGCGAGCGGCCGTCCCGGTCCACGCCACGGGTCGCGCGCCGCCCCCACGTCGCGCAAGAAGAGCGCCGGCCGGTCAAGAGCAAGGCGTAGGTTGCCAGTCGCGTCGGCGTAGCAGACTCCGCGCTGTTCGATCTGTTCGCGTACGGAGAGTGGCAGGTAGCGCCCTACGAGCATCGTCACAGTCGGCTGATCGCCCCCGAGAGTCTGCCGGTACTCGTCAAGCTGCTCTAGCAGATAGGGCACATCGCGCGCGGCGAGCTGACGCTTGGCCTCGACCAGAACTCGGGCTGAGGAACCGTCCGGCGCGCACAGCTCCATCACCGCGTTGATACGGCGACCGCCCCCGAGCGACGGACGCTCGTCCACCCGCGCCGTCCAGCCCGCCGGTAGCCGCTGCCCCACAAGCGCGAGAGCACAGCGCAGCACATCGACCTCCCGGTCGAGTGGATCAATGCCAACATCCGCCGGCTGCCTGCTTTTGGATGTAGTCATCAGTTCGCGTAATCAACTAGTTCCGCCATCAACGGAATATATAATAGCCGACAATAGCCTGTTGAAAACGCCTGCTCCGAAAGCAGCCCACGACGCTGTCGCTGCTGATGGTTGACCCTGCATGCTGGGGAAGGGGCGTCGGCCACGCCCTCCACGAGCAGGCCGCTGTGGACTCCCGTGAGCTGTTCAGAAGCGCGCGCGTCAACGGCGCGTGGTATCGCAGTCAGCTCGCCCACAACCTCCAGCAGGCCGGTCTTCAGATCGCTGCACCCATATTGCGCATTGTGAGAAGATCACGCAAATCGTGCTATAGTGCGCAGCGAAGGAGTACCGATGCCGACAATCGCCTCACAACCCAAGCTGCTCTCCACCACGCAGGCCGCGGACCTGTTGAACGTGAGCCGCCGCACGATCCTCAACTGGATCGAGGCTGGCAAGGTCCCCTATGTGCGGCTCCCCGGCGGCGACTATCGACTCCCGCTCTCAGGACTCCTCTCCTCCCTGTCGGGCACGTACCGCCTCGACGAGGAGATCCGCGCGCTCGACGAGCGCAACGCCGCGCTGACCGACGAGGACGTGCAGGCCGCGATCGGCGAGTAGTCCACAGCGGCGCCTAGAGTGCCGCGGGTGCGACCTGTAGTTCTCGACACCAGCGTTGTTCTGCCCGCGGTCCTATCACCCGGCGGTTACCGCCGCCGCTTCTGGGTGCTGCTCGCGTTCGGCGCCCTCGCAGCGCGTCGCGAGCTGGCGCGCGCGGAGGCCGACGCTCTACGCAAGCAAAGCGAGATTCCCGGAAGCGAAAGCGACGGGCCGTCAGCCGACCAGCTCGTTCGCGCCGCCGACGCCCGCTACGAGCGTCTGCGTGGAAGATTGCCGGCAGGCTGTCCGGACCATTGGCGACTCGTCTGCTCGCGTCCCCTCCTGAACGAGTACGAGCGCAAGCTGCGCGAGACCGGACCAAAGCTCAACCCCGCGCAGCGTCCACAGGACGTCGAGATCGCACGCCGCCAAATCGAGAGCGTGTGCGCCGACACGACCGACGACTTCGACGCCACCGCCATTCCACGCTACACAGCAGACCGCAACGACGACCCGGTCGTTCACACCGCCCTGATCGCGAACGCCACCTGGCTCATCGCCGACGACCGCAAACACATCTCCACCGACCCAGACGGCACCAGAATACCGCCTCCCGAGCAGCGACCGCCACGTATCCGCAATTACGTTCAGCCACTTCCTCGACCACCTCACCGAAATCGACCTCGACCACATCGACCCCGAACTGATCGCCGACGCGTTCGCGCCGCTGTGAACCGAAGAGGCAAGTCACCCGCCCGTCGGCTGCAAGCGAGGACGAGACTCCCGGGTGAAGCGGCTCGGCGACGACCCGATCATGTTCCAGGGCGGCGCCCGGCGCCACGGCGTCGTCCTGAGCCACTGCCAGCGTGTTCCGAGCAGGTGAAGCGCGTGTCCCGGTGGTAGTCGCGCTATCTCCCCCGGCGTGAGCCCTTTACTCGGCATGGCGCGCGAAATCGGCGACCGCGTCGACGAACATCGCAGCCGCCGACGGAGCTGAGCGACTCAGTCCGGACGGCCCCGCGAAGCGGCCCTCCGGCCGGATGAAGCGCTCGGCTCCGGGCGGCGGCGTGATCGCTGCCGGCCAACGTAGGGCGGCTGCGCGGCCGATCTGCGCACAACCCCAAACACGGTGAATCCCGCATGGTTGAGCGGGATTCGGCCAGTGCGCCCGGCGGGAATCGAACCCGCGGCCTGCGGTTTGAAAGACCGCTGCTCTTTGGCTCCCCGAAGAGAACCGTTGACCACTGAGCTACGGGCGCTTGGAGGCTTGGATGCTAGCGCCCTTCAAAGGCCTGCGTCATCGCGATCCGCTGCATGATCGTGGGGTGGTCGGCGCCGATGACATAGGACCAGCTCGGCGGGTTGGGGTTGGTGAGGCTCTCGGTTGCCAGCCTGTGCATCAGCGCCCTCTGCGCCACCGGATCATGGGTGGCCTGCAGCGCCGCCCAGTCGGCCGCGGCCTCCACGCGCCGCGAGACGACGTTGCGCGCGGGCGTGATGAGCACGCTGATCGCCACGAACACGAGCAGCGCCACAGGCACGGCCTCCGGGCGAGCCATGCCGCCGTATCGTCGCGTCGCGAGCGCGATCAGCGCTGTGGTTGGCACAAGCAGCAGCGCGAGCCAGCCGACGCCCTTGAGGATGTCCTCGTGGGAGATGTGGCCCAGCTCGTGGGCGATGACGGAGCGCAGCTCGGCTTTGCTGAAACGGCCGTGGAGGAGCGTGCTCCACAGGATCACCCTGCGCGTCGAGCCGAAGCCGACCGCCTCCGCGTTGGGAGCGGTCGTGAGGCGGGAGACGTCCTGCACTTCGACCTTGGTCCCCGGCACTTTCTCCACGCGCTCGAGCGATCTGACTTCGGCGAGCAGGGCGAGGTCGTGCAGCGGATGGGTGGATGGGATCAGGTAGATGCTGAGAAAGGCCGCGAGCAGCGCGACGGCGCCGAACGCGGGAGCCGCGGCGAGCCACCACCAGCCGCGCAGTGCTCGCGCAAGGCTCATCGCTATGAGCAGAGCTAGCGACACGAACAGGAACCTGCCGCCGAGCGCGAGGAAGCTTTCGGCGACGAAGCTCACATAGCCCTGGTGGGAGACGCCGTGCCGGCGTTCCCACCACACGGCAGCCACGCCGAACGGCAGCTCGGCGATCCAGACGACGGCGAAGCCGAGCATCCCGAGCATCATCCCCGTGCCGATCGGCCCGGCCGCCGACTCGCGCATCAGCCGCCGGCCTCGCAGCGCGTAGACGCTCAGAACGACCAGCAGCGCCACGTCCGCCAGGACAACATCGATTCCGAGGAACCGTTCGTAGGAGGCGCTGCGCTGCAGATAGGAGCGGCTGAAGAAGCGTGTCGGATCCAGGTGGGCAAGGCGCAGGCCCGGGGGCACCACAGTCGGCCACAGCCAGCGCGCCGCCACCAGCCAGAGCGCGGCTCCCCCAGCGAGGACGAGGAGCGCGCCCAGCAGGAATCTACGTGGCGAGCGGGCCGCTGTAGGGGTATTTGTCGGTGAGCAGGAACTCATAGCCGTTCAGCTGTGCGGTGTAGCGCAGCGCCAGGGCGCCAGCATTGCGCATGCCGAGCGGCAGACGGGCATTTGCGAGCGATGCGAACCAGCCGAGCACCGCCAGCACGAAGAGCAGGCCGCCATAGGCGGCGCCGACGAGGAGCGCCGGGAGGGCAAGCAGTAGGCGGAAGAAGACCGTCCAGCGGTTCTGCGTTCGCGGCCCTTCGATCGTCGGTTCGACCGGATACGACCCCTCCCTGCCGGCGAATCCGGGGAAGGGGTTGGCGATCAGAAAGAGATAGGCATAGACATGGCTCTGGTAGCGCACATATGCCGCCAGGAAGCGATGGAGCGCCTGGGGCGATGTGCCGCGAATGAGCGTGGCCACCCAGTTGACGATCACGACCAGATACGCGGCGATCGCCCACAGCGTGAGCCACACGAGATGCGGGAGGGCGAGCAGCGGCCTGAAAAAGACGGTCAGGCGGCTGCGCCGCAGGTCGTCGGTCACGCTCAGTTCTATCGGGTCGGCGCGCGATGGAAGCTCGTCGATCGCCAGCAGTGGGTCGCTGTTGGGGTAGCGGTCGGTGAGCAGGAACAGATAGGCGTCGAGCTGGGCCGTGTAGGAGAGCGCATAGGCCATCGCGTCGCGCAGGCCGCGGGGCATGCGCGCCTGCGCGAGCGCCACGAACCAACCGAGGAAGGCGGCGGTTCCGGCCAAACCGAACCCGTAGTTGACCCCGCCGTAGTTGCGCGCGCCCCCCGACACCAGCGCGCTCGCGATGATGGCGGCCGGGACGGCGAGGACTATGCGGAAGAAGACCTTCCAACGGTTCTGGGGTCGGGGCGGGTCGATCTCCACGTCGATGGCATAGCCGGGTTCACCGAGAAAGCCCGGGAACCGGTCGGCGGCGAGAAAGAGATAGGCGTAGACGTGGATCGCGTAGCGGATGTATGTCGCGAGGAAGTCGTGCAGCGCACGCGGAGACTGACCGGTGAAGAGCGTCGCAAACCAGTTGACGATCACCGCGAAGAACGCGGCGATCCCCCACAGGCTGAGCCAGATCAGGTGCGGCAGGGCGAGCAGCAAGCGGAAGAAGACGGTCAAACGGTTGCGCTGCAGGTCGTCTGCGACGACCAAACGCACTGGACGCTCATTCACGACGGTCACCTCTCCACGTAGAAGATCGGATCGGGGGACGGCGACGACCGGCGGCCATGCGCAGAGGGTCGTCACGGTTGCTGCGGATCAAAAATCCGCGAGGCATCGTCCTATTGGTATCCGCAGCGTCGGACGGGTTCGCGCTCCTCGCGCGGCCGGCGTCTACTCCAGCACGATCGCGCGCATGGTGTGCTCGTCGGGGAGCTTGTCGAGCACGCGCCGCAGCGTGTCGCGCTCGGAGGCCTGCTCGCGCTGGAGGTCGTCGAACAGCAGCCGCAGCGCGGAGTGAGTGATCTTCATCTGCTCCGGGCTCAGCTCGAGCATCAGCCGTCCCTGCTCGTCGCGCTCCCCCTCCAACCCGTCGAGCACCTCGCGCGCCAGCCGGCGGATGTCCTGCTGGCGGGCCTCATCGGCGATGAGCAACCGCAGGGCGGCCGCGGTCACGGTCGCCTCATCCGGATAGAGCAGCAGGTGGTACGCCGGCTCCACCTCTTTTGCTGTGTCGCTCATACCGTCCTTTCGTCGCGCTCGCAAGAGCATGATATGCGGGACGGCAGCGCCACATGTGGCGCTGCCCCGAGCCGCACATGTGCGGCTCGGTGGGGGCGCGCATGCGCGCCCCCCTGGTGGGCGCATGCGCCCACCAGCAGACACGCCGCATGCGGCGTGTCTCGGTCGATGCATGCATCGACCGGCACAGCAACTGAGCTGCCAGACCCTCGAACGCATATTTGGCGTCACGCGGCCGCGGCCATCTCAGTTGGCTGAGCCGCGATGCGCAGCACGTCGAGAACCTCGTGCAGCCGCTCGCGCAGGTCCGTGTCGCCGAGCCGTCCGAGCTCGTCGAAGCGCTCGGCGGCGTGTCCCACGGCGAGCTCGACATCGAGGACCCGAGCGCCTGTTGCGGCGAGCACCTTGCGCAGCTCGGCCTGCGACCAGACCGCTCCGAACGCGCCCGTGCTGGCGCCGATGACGGCGACCGGCTTGTTACGCAGCACGCTGGTCGCGAGCGGGCGTGAGGCCCAGTCGAGGGCGTTCTTGAGCTGGCCGGGGATCGAGGAGTTGTACTCGGGTGTCGCGATCAGCAGGGCGTCGGCGTCCGCGATCTTGGCGCGCAGCCGCATCACAGCCAGGGGCGCCGGCTCGAGGTCGTCGTCCTGGTCGTAGGGCGGCACGGATCTCAGATCCTCGTACAGCTCGAAGTCCACCTCTGCGGGCAGCAGTTCCCCCGCCGCGAGCAGCAGCGCGCGGTTGTAGGACTCCCGTCGTAGGCTCCCGGCGATTGCGAGGATCTTCATCGCACAGCCTCCCTTGTGAGGAACGGCTCGGCGGTGATGATCACGGTGGAGACAAACGAGATCTCCGGTGTTGCGTCAACGGTGATAGTCATCTTGGCCTCCTGGAGCGAGATATACTTGAGTGATCAACAATCTAGCAGGAGATCCGTGACTAGTCAATTATTGAGTGGGCAAGAGTCTGGGCCGGTGGACGCCTGGATCCGCTTGCTGCGCGGCCACGCCGGCATGCGCCGGTCGGTGAGTGCGCAACTGCAGACCGACCATGGATTGACGGTCAACGAGTACGAGGCCCTGCTGCTGCTCTCACGAGCGGAGAACAACCACATGCGCAGGGTCGATCTCGCCGACAGGCTCCAGCTCACCCCCTCGGGCGTGACGCGCCTGCTCGACGGCCTGCGCGAGCGGGGCTTCGTCGATAAGGCCGAGTGCTCCAGCGACGCGCGCGTCACCTACGCCGTGCTCGTCGACGCCGGCGCCGACAAGCTCCGGGAAGCTTCCTGCTCTCACGTGGCTGCGATCCGCGCGCTGTTCGAGGAGCGCTACAGCGAGCCTGAGATCGAGACGCTCATCGAGTTGCTGGGCCGGCTCCCCGGAGCCGGCGGCGAGCCGAGCTGCACGCTGCGGCAGCGTGACTGAGCGCGCGACGCCACTGGGCCGGTGTCGAAGCGCGGCTCGTGCTGATCAGGCGGGCGGCTTCGGTTGCATCACCGTGAAGGAGGCTCCCTGGGGGTCGATCAGGCCGGCGAAGCGTCCGATCGGCATGTCCATGGGCCCGTTGGTGATGGTCGCCCCGAGCTCGCGCGCCTTCGCGACGGTGGCGTCGCAGTCGGCGACCGCGAAGACCACGCCCCAATGCGGCGGGACCTCGGCCGGGAAGTACTCGTCGGTCATCTGCATCATGCCGCCGACGGGCTTCCCCTCAAGCTCCCAGACCGTGTAGGCCTCGGGCGCCCCCTCAAATGATGGGCGCCCCGCCTCCCAGCCGAAGACGGCCGGGTAGAACGCCTTATCCGCATCGGCGTCACGGGTGAGCACCTCGTTCCAGCAGAGCGAGCCCGGCTCGTTGACAAGGTCAGCGCCGGTGAAGGTCTTCGGCTGCCAGACACCGAACACGGCCCCGGTGGGGTCGGCGAAGACTGCCATCCGTCCGATGTCCATCACATCCATCGGCTCGACCACCACGCTGCCGCCAGCCGCCTTTACCTTGGTCGCGGTCTCCTCAGCATCGGCGACGCTCACATAGGTGGCCCATGCGGTGGGCTGACCTTCCTGCATATGGCCCATCAGGCCACCGACGTTCTTGCCGTCCTGCTGGAACATGCGGTATCCGCCGGTCTCGGCTCCTACCGGCTCGGTCGCGCTCCAGCCCATGAGCTCGCCGTAAAACTCAGCGGCGGCATCGGTGTCCGGTGAGGCAAGTTCGATCCAGGACGGAGTTCCGGGTGCGTACTGGGGCATGGCTCTCCCTTTCGCGAATGGGGTTCATCCCGATCCTGGCACATCGGCGCGTGGAAAACGGCCTGCACGCGAGCTTGTAACACGCTTGTGCGATTGGCCTCAACCGCTCTGGGCGTCTAGATGAGTAGTGCCACGGCGTCACGCGGTGTAGCAGGCGAGAGAGCGGCTGGGGCGGCCGAGTTGGTGGTTGAGTGCGATGCCGGCGGCGAGTGCTGCGAAGCGGCTGGCGAGGCGAACGCGGAGGTTCTCCAGGGTGCGGGCGCCGTGGCGCTCGAGCGTGAGGATGTCCTTGCAGGTCCAGAAGATCGACTCGATGCGTTGGCGTATCGGCGCGAGGTGCGGTCCGTGCCCGGGCTCGTCCTTGCGCCGAGGACGCATGATGGTCGCGTCGAGGGTGGCGAGTTCGGCTTCGAAGTCCTTGCCACGGAAGTTCTTATCGCCGATCAGGATCAGCGTCTGACCGGGCGCTCGCTCACAGCGCGTGACCAGTTGCAGGCACACGAGCTTCTCGTCGATCTTTGGCGAGGTCAGCGCCAGCGCTCTGGGGGTACCGTCCAACGCGAACAGGGCGTGCAGGCGGAAACCCCAGAAGTGGCGGCTGTGACTGGCGCAATAACCGTAGTCGGCGGCGTTTGCGAGCGCGTCCCCGAGACTGGAATGCCCGCCACGCTTGACGGTCTCACGGCTGCGAGCGCACTCCACCGGTGTGGAGTCGACCAGCAGGAGGTCGTCATAGAAACCGGGGCTGTGCTGCGCGAACTCCCGGATCAACGCCTCGATCGTCGCGGACAAGCGCAGCCTGCGCTTGTGGAAGGCGGTCCGCTCGGGCAAGCGGGGGAACAGGTGGCCAAGCTGACGACGAGCGGCCCGCAGGAACCGAGCGTCGGATGGCATCCCCATCATTGCCTGGGCGATACACAGCGTGACGACCTCCCCATCGGAGATCCTTCTTCTGGCGTTTTCTGCCCGTTCGGGCAGGAAATCGTCCACCGTGCAGTAAACAGCGATAAGCAGCAGATCGAGGTCGGCGTCCATCGTGGCCCTCCCAAGAGTCGACGGTCGGTATTGAGCACCGCCGACTTCGATCTGTCTGCCTACAACCCCTTCCCCAACCACAGAACCACGGCGTCAGCCGTGGCACTACTCATCTAGCTTGCGCTCATGGCTGCGCGTATCGTGATCGCGGGGGTGGCTTCGGCGGCTTTCAGCAGCGCGACCGCCATGATCGCCAGGAAGCTGCGATTGGCGCGATCCCACCTCATTCGTTATCGGTGAGCAGAGCCCGCAGACGGCGCAGCACGCCAGGGTCCGCGCGCGCCTCATCCACGAAATGTGCGACCGCAGCGTCACCATAGGTGCGAATCACATCCCGCACCGCGATCCCCGCGGCGTCTGTGGCGGTCGCCTCGTACACGTAGCTGCGTCGCTCTCCGTGGCGGCTCAACACACTCTTCGCCACCAGCCGGTTCATCACGGTCATCACGGTCGTATAAGCCAACGGCTTGGGTCGGCGCCCGTTGAGCGCATCGACAACCTGACGTACGGCAACAGGATCGCCCGCCGTCCACACCACGTCCATTACCTCTGACTCAAGCGGCGCGAGCCCGCTTTTTGTCTTCTTTGGCCTTTCTGCCACAACCAAAGACGCTACTACATTTCTGTCGTGTATGCTCGGGCCTATGAACACCACAGAACACGACTACGCATTACAGGCACGACAGGCAATCGAGGTCGTCTGTGCAGGCAACCTCTCTCGCATTGAGGAGTTCTACCATCCCGACTTCGTGGATCACGTCAACGACATGACCTTCCACGGCTACGACGGAGGCCGCGAATCGGTCGCCTTCTACAAGACCATCTTCAAGAACCTGCGGATGGCTGCCGAGGAGCAGATCACTGAGGGCAGCCGTGTCGCGTCCAGGTGGATCCTCGACGGGACCTATCACGGGCGGCCGATCACGCTGCGGGGGATCACCATCAGTCGCTTCGCCGAGGACGGCAGAATCCTCGAAGACAGAGGACACTCCGACTCGATCAGCCTCGTGCGCCAGCTCGGCGTGATCCGAACACTCATTCTCGGCCTAGAAATCCTGACCCGCAGGGTCAAGCTGCCCAAAGGTGCGCTGGGAGCAAGCCAGGCGTAGACCGCGCATCGTGACGCCAAAGGGCGTGCCCTCCACCACGACACATCGGGAAGGCTCGACGCTCATCGACGCGGCCGCGGCGGTCCCGGGGACGTACTACGGAGCCGCCATGAGGTCGCGCACCGATGCACCCCGAAGGATCGCCGCACTACGTTCGAGGCCACCCACCTTTCATCGAGCGGTATGGCCTGCCCTCCCTCATCCGACCAAGGAGCTTGTGATGCCGGAAGTCACCATCACGCTCGAACCTGACCTGACCCTGAAAGGCGATCTGAACGTGCCGCAAGCGGCACGGGGCATCGTCGCGTTTGCTCATGGCAGCGGCTCGAGCCACCTCAGTCCACGCAATCGCGCTGTCGCACAGGCGCTGGCCGATGCGGGCTTTGCGACACTGCTGTTCGACCTGCTCACCTTCAACGAGGAAGTCCACAGGTCCAACGTCTTCGACATTCCCCTGCTTGCCTCGCGACTCATCGCGGCAAGCACGTGGATCGAGGGGAACAATGAGATTGCAGGGCTGCCGCTTGCGTACTTCGGTGCGAGCACTGGTTCGGCAGCCGCCCTGACCGCAGCTGCCGAGCAGGGCGAGCGTGTGAGCGCTGTGATCTCACGCGGGGGTCGGCCCGACCTTGCGCTCAGCCTCGGCGCCGTGCGCGCGCCGACCCTGTTGATCGTCGGCGGCGCGGACTACGAGGTGCTCGAGCTCAACCGCGAAGCCCAGCGCCAGCTTCGCTGTCCCAGCGAGCTGGCCGTAGTGCCAGGCGCTACCCATCTGTTCGAAGAGCCGGGCGCCCTGGAGCAGGTCAAGGGCCTTGCGATCGACTGGCTGGGGCGCTACCTCTCCCCGTCACGCCCGACCGAGCGGCCTACCGCAAGCAGTTGACGAACGCTCCGCTCCGATCGTCTGGTTGGGTTTCATCAGCCGTCATTTGACATCGGGACGATCAGGCTTGGATGAGCGGCTTGAGATGTGCCGGCAGGACCGCCACGACATCATCGATCTCCCCAGGTGAGACATGCTCGCGCAGGACGCGCGCAACAGCCTCGACGGCATATGAGGCCTCGGTGTCCCCGGCCAGCAGACCTTCGGCGGCGATGTGATCGAAAAACGCCTTGGTGTCGTGAAGGGCGAGCGGCACACGGCTCGGGACCCAGTCTTCGTAGTAGATGCCGCGGATCAGCGTGGGCAGCTGCGCGGCCAGTTGCGCGGCCTCCTCAACGGTGAGCCTGTCGCGCAATGCGTGCAACACCGCTCGAAGGGCGCGGTATGCGTAGTGACGGTCCTGCGTGCCGAGCGCATCCGCCACCTGGTCAAGCCAAACATGGGCCTTCTCCACGCTGCGCTCGATGATGCTGGGATCGTCCACGCTCATACGCTCGTCCTTTGTCGTCCGGCGATCGGGCCGTCGTTGTATGCCCTGGAACATGCTGTCGCCCTGAGGGCGTGGGGTCATCCGCAAGCATCACTGAGGCGGCTGCGGGGTTTCCCGCACGAGCGGCTGACGTGGCCACCACGATGATTCGGCGGCGATCAGTCCGGCGGAACGCTTGAGTCCTCTGCAGGCGCGGGCCCCTCGATGAGCTCCGCGCTGGGCGGCTGGATTGCGGTGGGGTGCTGCGGGCCGCGCGGGGCTGGCGCCCGCGCCGCGGTCCGTTCTGCGAGCAGGTCGGCGACCTCTTGATCTGAGGTGGGTCTGAAGTCTTCGTACCACAGGCCGATCGCCCACAACTCCTCGGGCATCTCGACACAGACCACGTCGTCGACCAGGTGGCGCATGCTCCTGAGCGATTCGGGCGCGGCAACCGGAACCGCGAGGATCACGCGTGCGGCGCCGCGGCGGCGCAACGACCTGGCGGCTGCCTGTGCGGTGCGGCCGGTCGCAAGCCCATCGTCGACCAGCACGACCGTGCGACCGGCGAGTGGTGCGGGTGGATTGTCGGCGCGATAGCGGCGCATCCGCTCTGAGAGCTCCTGCCGCGCGTGTCCTACGACGTTTTGGAGCTCGGTTGGGCTGAGCCCAAGCAGCCGCGCTGTCTCCTGGTCGACCACGCTCACGTCTCCCTCGGCCAAAGCGCCGAGCGCATACTCCGGATTCAGAGGCGCACCCACCTTGCGCACAACCACGATGTCAAGCGGGGCCTTGAGAGCGAGCGCCACCTCAGCGGCGACAGGCACACCGCCACGCGGGATTCCCACCACAAGCGGCTCGTCGAGATGCAGGTCCGCAACCAGGGAGGCGAGGCGCCGCCCGGCGTCGTGACGGTCGGCGAAGCGCACACCGCTCGCGGGCAGATCGAGCGCACCGCTGGTCAGCGAGTTGACTGCGCCGGTGCGCCGCCTGTCGGTCACAGACCCTCACCTTTTCCGATGCGCGCCTCGGCGCGCTCCACGAGCGCAGGCGAGCGCGCCGAAAGCACGTCGTCCCGGCACCCGCCGCCTCGAGATGCCGGCTGGAGCAGCTCCGACAACAGCGGCGCGATCGGCAATACCTCGACCATTCCCCCGCTTCGGTCTCTGACCCCGGGGATCGTGTCGGTGAGCACGATGCGCCTCACACCATTCTGCACCAGATCACGCCAGCGCTCCCCAATGAGCGTTCCATGGGTGGCCATGACCGTGAGATCGCGCACGCCAGCGCGGCGAAGCTCCGCGCACGCGGACAGCAAAGTGGAGCCCGTGTCAAGGATGTCGTCGACGAGCACCGCATGCGGCCCCACGCTGCCAACCAGCTCCCGGTGCACAACGCCCTCGCTGGTGCGGTGCTTACGCAGGTAGGCGACCGGCGTGGCGATGCCAAGCCGCTCCGCGACCGCGGCGGCGCGTTCGCGGGCGCCTTCGTCGGGCGCCGCGACGGTGAGGCCCTCAAGCGGCTCTCGAGCCAGCTCGGAGGCGAGCAGACCGGCCGGGGAGAGAGAGGTGACCGGCATCGGAAAGCACATCCGCGCCGCCTCGCTGTGGATGTCGATCGTCACCACCTCATCGACGCCTGCGCTGGCCAGCTGACTTGCGACCCATGCCGCGCCCAGGCTGCATGTTGAGGACGGCCGATCCTGACGCGCATACCCCAGATACGGGAGCACCGCGAGGATCCGCCGGGCGCCCGCACGCTTGAGCGTGTCCGCCAGCAACAGCGTGGAGAGCGTCTGCGCGTCCGGAGGAGCGAGCGATCCCAGCAGGCCGCAGTCCCTGCCCGCGACAGCGTCTTCGAGCTTCAGGTAAAGCTCGCCGTCCGGGAAGCGCTCGAAGCGGCAACGGCCGATCATCAGGCCGGCGGTGTCCCGGAGCTCATCGGAGAGCAGAGCACGGTGCTGAGGGAGGCAGAAGACGATCAAGGCACGATCAGGATCGCTTCTCGATGCCCAGAGCGAGCTCAAGCGCCCTGACGCGCTTGTCGAGCTCGTCGAGGACGACGCCGACGATCTGCAGTGCCTGGTGCAGATCTGTCACAGCCTCCTCCCACGTGTCCCGGCCGGCGGAGTTCTCGGTGAGCTCGTTGAATGTGTTGCGATGACTCATTTCGGCAGAATGCGCCACACAGCGGCCAACCAGATGCTACGGCCGACCTTCGTGCGCTTTCAACGTAGTTATCCGTGGGCGCCGGGCGGCAGACTCCTGATGCTCGCCCTAAAAGGGCGGGTTAGCGTCGACTGCGTATGGATATCGGGAGGTCCCCACGCATCGCCCCTCCCGACGGCGCAGCAAGGAATGGTGGCTTGATCGATGTCTCCGTGACAGCCATGGGTATCGTTGATGATCGACACAAGGACCGTGCGCGCGAGCGTATGGCTCGGCTGGATCGCTATATCGATGAGCCGGTGCTTGGCGCCAAAGTTGTGCTGAAGGGAGAGAGTAACCCCAGGCTCGAGCGCCCGGCACGGGCCGAGGCCGAGCTGAATGTCAATGGT
Source organism: uncultured Solirubrobacterales bacterium (assembly GCA_963714635.1). Taxonomy (GTDB): domain Bacteria; phylum Actinomycetota; class Thermoleophilia; order Solirubrobacterales; family Solirubrobacteraceae; genus Palsa-744. Next base: position 79,711 of record CAVQPM010000009.1, read on the forward strand.
CACATCGTTCGCGGGCATGTTGCAGCGGCGACGATGTTGGAGGCGGTCGACGAACTGTCCACGCAGATGAAGCACCAGCTTCACAGCTTCGCTGACCGTCGCTCGCGGCTCGCCCGGAGAGCGCCCGAGCCGCTACCGGGGGAGTGGCATCACGGCGCATGGTCGCCGCGGCGGCCGGGCTATTGCTCGCGACCCGTGGAGGAGCGCTCTATCTTGCGCCGCAAGACGTTCGCTCTCGGAGAGCTTGCCCCACCGCGGGCTGCCGCCGCGATGCTGGACCTCGATCACGATTTCTACCTGTTCTACGACTCCGAGACTAAGTCCGATGCGGTCGTCTACCGCCGCGACGACGACCGCATCGGCGTGATCCATCCTGTCGGCGTGAGCTCGAGCGCCCCGTCCCAAGATGGGCTGGTGCGCGAGGCGAGCCGGATGAAGGAGCCGATCTCGCTGGGGACGGCCGTCTCCGAGATGAACGTGCTCAGCCACCGCTTCATGTTCTTCATCAACGCGGAATCCGGCCGTGGCAACGTGATCTACATGCGCTACGACGGGAACTATGGCTTGATCGAGCCGGCAGGCCGATAGGCGGGCTCGTCGTGCTGCCATTGGTGATCGGCCACCCCGCGGACGCGACTGGGCGGCCGGGTCGTAGGCCCGCTGTCATCTTCGCCTGGAGGCGCCAGTGACTGGAGGCGCGCAGGCTCGATGGCAGGCCGGCCGGCTCACGGGCAAGCGGGTGGCGATCCTAATCTCCGACGGAGTCGATCGCCGGGAGCTCATCGGGCCGCGCGAGGCGCTGGAGGCCGAGGGCGCCCACGTGGAGCTGATCGCTCCCCGACGGGGAGAGGTCCACACCGTCGAGCATCTGCGAGAGACAGGGACGGTCGCAGTGGACCGCGCACTGCTGGATGCCGACGTAGCCCGCTACGACGCGCTCGTGCTTCCCGGCGGCGTTGTCAACCCCGACCACCTGCGCCTCGACCGCGACGCGGTCGGCTTCGTGCGCGACTTCGTCGACGCGGGCAAGCTCGTCGCCGCGATCTGCCACGCCCCGTGGCTGCTCATCGAGGCGAATGTGGTGCGTGGGCGCACCGTCACTTCCTGGGCCTCGCTGCGCACCGACCTGCGCAACGCCGGCGCCAACTGGGTCGATGAGGAGGTCTGCCTCGACGGCGGGATCCTCACAAGCCGCCGTCCGGCCGACTTGTCGGCGTTCAGCGCCAAGCTAATCGACCTGGTGGCGGCCGCCTGACTCGGTCGGTCAGTAGTCACCCACATCGGAAATCGGCGTGGCCTGCCGATGCGGGCGCTCTCGCTCGTGGTGATGATCTCCCGCAGCCTGTAATCCAACCGAAGGGCAAGTCAAAGCGAAAGGCGTGGCGAACATGGCTATCTGTGAGGTCTGCGGCAACGACTATGACAAGGCGCTTGAGATAATTCCCTGCGGGAGCGAACAAGCACACATCTTCGACAGCTTCGAATGCGCGATCCACGCGCTCGCGCCCACCTGTGGACGGTGCGGGGTTCGCATCGTCGGCCATGGCGTCGAGGCGGATGGTGCGTTCTACTGCAGCGCCCACTGTGCGCACGAGGCAGGAGTCACGAGCATCAGCGACGAGGTTGTCCCGTTCGCCGTGGAAGTTTGTGGTGGCGGTCGGAGTGTGATGGTTACACGGTGACGGCGATCCGGGTGTCCTCCTCGGTCGAGGTGTGAATAGGGGCGCGCTGCGCGATGAGGTCGCGTTCGACGGCGATGGCGAGCTTGGCGAGATCGCCGTAGCCGATGATCCTGCGGAACTGCTGCTCGGCCTCGAGCATCCCCGCGGCGGTCCATCTGAGGCACATGTCGCCTGACTGCCAGCGCTTGACGTTGCGGCTGGTGCGTCTGACGGTGCCGATCATGGACTCGGTTGGGTTCGTGCTCTGCAGCGTGCTCTTGAGCTTCCCGCGGACCCCGAGGCGCGTGAGGGTGAGCGTCTCGACCATCCCCTCCCGCAGCGATGCTGCGGCGCCGGGATGTGAGCGGTCAAGCTCGCCGGCGAGCAGTTCCAGCCCGTCGAGCGCGAGCTGGTGGTTCTCCGATGCCCATGCCTTGCGCAGCCGGGCCTTCACGGCGGGCCGGTCGCGTTCGGGGAGATGGTCGAGCACGTTGCGCTCCTTATGGCAAACACAGCGCTGCACCGGTATCGGCCCGAAGACCTCATCGACCGCTGCCCGCAGCGCCTTCGAGCCGTCGAGGACGACTAGGACGCCCTGCTCGACGTCAAGGCCGCGGGCGACGAGGTCGGCGAGCAGGTGCACCGTGACGGTCTTGTTCTCTGTGGAGCCATCCCAGAGTCCGAGCGGGATCTTGACGCCCTCGGTGCTGACGCCCAGCGCGACGACACAGCAGCGGCCCTTCAGCTCGATCCCGTCGAGCATCAACGCCGCCAGGCGCACATCAGAGAGCGAACGGGCCATCAGCTGCTGCAGATGCTCGCCGGTGCGCGAGACGAACTCGCGGCTGACCGTCGACTTCGACGTTGAGCGCTCCGTCACGGCCACGGCCTCGCCGACTGGCTCACGGGTCCTTGAGAACCGGCGCGTGGAAACCCCGGCGAGCATCTGCTCCAGCACGACCCTGGTCAGCGGGTCACGGTCCGCGAAATACGAATACGTCGCCAAGGGCACCTCGTGCTCTCCGTCAGCGGTGCGGGCCCGCGGACGCTTCACCGCCACCCGCCGGCCACCCAACGTGACCTCGCCGTCCTCATGGCCGTGCCGAACCGCAGTGCGCCCGACGATCGTGGCGTGCTTAGCGCCGACGACCTCGTCGAGCTCGGCCTCCATCATCTCGCTGAGCACGCCCAGCCCAACACCGACGCTCAACGCCAGCAGCCCCTCCTTCGCGGCGCCCGCGAGTTCCCCCAGCGCCTCCTGCACCCGCAGCGGCAAACCCTCGCGGCGGTTGTCCTGCTCCTGCATTACGGTCTTCATGGCGGTTCCTCTCGTCTCGATGGACTGATTTCGCACTCGCCACGGTCCCAACGGGACCGGACGAGGCGAGAGGACCGCCACCTACGAACTTCTACGGGCTACGGGACAACCTCTCAGCGACCGCGCGTAAGGCGGGGTGCGCTGCGGAGGGCATCTAGTCCAGGATGAATGTCACCTTCAAATCCACGCGGTAGCCGACGATGTTGCCATTGTCGATCGCGACGTTCTGCTCCTTGACCCAGGCACCCCTGATGTTGCGTACTGTCTCCCCGGCCTTCACGATGCCCTGCTGAATGGCGTCCTCGAAGCTCTCCGGAGACTGCGCGGTTATCTCGATGACCTTTGCAACTGACATGAGGCGGCTCCCGTTCTGTCGATCTAGACCAAACCAGCTTTATCGATGCGTCAGGAGCCATCATCGGTAGGCAAAGCGGACCGTGTTGCGGACAAGCCGCATCCCAAGACCTGGCGGCTTGCATCGGTAGGGGCCTCTACTGATGCACGTGTCGGGGTTTGAGCCGATGGAGATGAGGGTGGATGCGGGATAGCGTTGGCACACACCTGGCGAACTACGAGTCCAAGGAGCCGCGGTCATGACCAACGAGGAGAAGCAAGGAGCTGTGACCAGTACGCGAGCGGAGGCGGTCGCCGCCTATCTGGAGGGCGAGGGGGTCGCATGCGAGCTGATCGAGCATGAGCCGACGCTGAGCGCGACAGCCGAAGCGAAAGTCGCGCACCTCCCGCCGGACCAGGTGGCCAAGACGGTCGTGTTGCACGACGGCGCTGCGTATGTCGTGGTGGCAATCCCCGCTTCTGACCGGCTGGACCTTCACAAGCTGCGCGATCTGCTGGGCGCGACGAGGCATCTGCGGCTTGCGACCGAGGATGAGATCGCGCGCGACTTCCCCGCCTTTGAAATCGGGGCGGTGCCGCCATTCGGTCCGATCATGCCGACAGCTGAGGTGATCGACAGCGCGCTGGTCACCCAGCAGCGGATTCTGTGGCCCGCGGGAGACCATCGCCACTCGGTGCTCATCGATCCGCAGGAGGTCGTACGGATCACTGCGGCCAGAATGGCCGACATCTGCGAGGACTGACTGACGTGACAGCACTGCTCGCGGCCGGCTTGCGCGGCCCCTCGAACCTGGTCCAGGCACTCTCCCGAGTGCCTGGACGCTATGAATCTGAGCGAGATTGGACGCGCCGCCCGGGTTGATGGGCGCCGCGGGCGATCTCTTGTTGATTGTGTTGTTTAGCCGGTGACGGTAAATGTGGCGTGCTGTCCGGCGGCGTAGTGGCCTGGCATGAGACAAACAAGTTCGTAGTTCCCGGCGGGGAGTGTGGCTGTGACTGTTCCGGAGGCTCCGGGGTTCAGCTCGTTGGACTTGGCTATAACGGTGCTGGCTTGGGGGGTGCCGGTTGAGTCGAGCTTGGCAGGGGCTTTGACGATCGCGAACCAGTGAGCCATCTGCCCCTGGTTTGAGACCGCGAACGTAATCTTGCCGGCCGTGTGGCTGGTCACGCTCGGCTTGATCCACATGTCACCCATCTGCGCGACCACCTGCCCCGCGGCCGCGGCTTGAGTGCCGGCGGCGGCGGTCGAGTTGTTGGTCATCGCCATTTGCGACGACCCCTGTTTGACCATGCTTGGCAAGACAGGTTGGGTGCTGCCTCCTATTGGTACGGGTGGTGCGCCCTTGGGGACCGGTGCTCCGGGGGTGTGCAGCATCCCGGCGGCGCCCCTGGTCATGTCGCCGAAGGCGTGTGTGAGGAATGGGTAGTTGCCCTGTTCGACGAGCGAGAACTGCACCCAGCCGCCTTGCGATGGGGCAAGGCTGATCGTCTGGCTGCTGTGCGCGACGACTCCCTCCACGTCGGTGGTGTCAAAGAGGGTGCCGATGACGTGGAACGCGGACCACTTGCTGGGGCCGGCGTTCAACACGAAGATCCGGATCGGCTTGTTGACGGGGACTGTGATCGGGGCGATCTTGTACTGGTTTGCGTAGCCGTTGAACGCGACGACGTCCGGGTTCTCGGCGGCGAGCTTTGCCTGGCTTGCGATGCCGCCTGCCTGTCCGATATAGAACTCCTGCTGGGTGATCCAGAGTTCCTTGGCGACGGGCGGCAGGTTGTGCGGCTTGACGACCATCATTCCGGTCATCCCGGTGCCGGTGTGGGTGAGGATCGGTTGGGTCGCGCAGTGATACATGAAGACACCGGGGTGACTGGCAGTGAAACTGAATGTCTCAGACTTCCCCGGTGCGATGTCGGTGTAGAACTTGTTCGGGGCGACTTGCGCCGCGTGGATGTCGATCGAGTGGGCCATGTCGACGCCCATCGCCTTTGACGCGCCGTTGACGAACCTGATCTGCACGCGGTCGCCCTGGTTCACGACCATCGGCGGCGATGCCGCGGTCCCGCGATAGGCCACGCCGTTGACGGTATAGGTCCATGCCTCAACGGGCGCGAGCTTCGGATCGACCTGGGTGATGTGCTCCATGACGCCTACAGTGAACTTCTTCACCCGCCCTGCTGGTACGGCCGGGAGAGTCGCGTCGACTGGTTTGAATCGCTCGTAAGACATGCCGTGCGCTTCGGCGAGCGTCGGCGCCGGTGCGAGCGCGCCCGCGGACCCGGTCCCGGTGGAGGCGGCCGTGGTAGGGGCGGGCGACTTGTCGTCATCTGCGATCGCGACGACCCCAAAGGCGATCGCGATGATCGCCAGCAGGGCGGTGGCGCCGACACCGAAGACCATCCAGGCACGCCAGCTCTGCTCTTGGAGCTCTCTGTTCTCGACCGGCGCAACCGCCTCCGGCGCCGAGTAGCCAAGCGAGTCGCCTGAAGCTCCCTGTGTCTCGTGATCGGTGATGGTGGACATTTCGACGGCCTCCTGGTCGGGTCTGACTCCTCGGCACCAGTAAACGGGAGATCGCGCCCGCTGGCGAGCATATGGCGTCGAAATGTCATGCGGGCTAGAGGTGAGCGCGATAGCCGCTGGTTATCGCTTCCCCCGTAGTTACTACGGAGAACGAACCGTGCCATGCCCGGTCGCCGCAGCCTACGCGGGCTGGTTTGCTCATGATGAGAACAACGACGTTCTCCGCCTGCCAGCGACAACCACCGGTTATGAGCATCTCGATCAGATCCCCCGACGTCAACGAGCTGAGGACCTTCTGTGCGGCGGCTGAGCTCGGCAGCTTGGGTCGCGCTTCGGTGGCGCTGCACGTCTCCCAGCCCGGTCTCTCGAAGCGCCTCGGGAACCTCGAGGCAGCCGCGGGCACACAGCTGTTGCAGCGGTCCTCCCACGGCGTCAAGCTCACGCCCGCCGGCAGGCGTCTCTATGAAGAGGCGCGCCGCCTGCTGCAGCAAGCCGATCGCTTCGAAGAGGTGCTCGCGGGGGTGAAGCACGCCGGTGGCCCGCTACGTCTCGCCTCCAGCCACTCCGCGACCGAGGCCCTCGTCGCGGAGCTCCTCGCGCGCGAGGGACACAGCCGCCGCGTGGAGCTTGTGATCGGCAACTCAACGGTCGTGCGCGACCTCGTCGCTGACGGATGGGCCGATCTAGGTGTCGCCGCCAGCCGTCCCAACAGAACCCCATACCCAGGCGTCCGCGAGCTTCCCCTCGCCGACGACGCCGTCATCTGCGCTGTGCCATCAGAGCATCGCTGGGCAAGACGACAGCGAATCACTGCGAAGGAATTCCAAGATACGCCGATGGTCATGCGCGACTCCGGCTCGAACTCGCGGTGGACCATCGAAGCAGTGCTGCGTGAGCACGAGATGACGCTCCCGCCGCCGCTCGCGGAAGCCGGGACCCCCCAAGCCGCGATCCGCGAGGCACGGGCGCGCAATGCGCCCGTCCTGCTCTCACGCCAAGTCCTACGAGGACACGACTTCCACGAGATTGGAGTCGACGGCCTCGCGTTTCCCCGCCAGTACGTGCTGCTGCTGCCCGCCTATGGCGAGCCCAGCGAGAGCGCCAGCTCGATGATGGAAGAGCTTCACCACCAAGCCGCGATCTGGTGTCGCGCAACCCTACAGCCAACAACAATCTCCAGCCGAAACGGAGCCCCGGCATGAACGCTCTTGCCCAACACCTCGTCGAACCACCGACATCGCGCCGAGGCGCCCTGCTCGCCGCGATCATGCTCACCGCCATCACGGTCGTGCACCTCATCGATGGCCCAGGCTCACTCGAAGACCAGTTCTATGTCGGCGCGCTCGAGCTCGCACTTGCCATCGCGTGCATACCGCTCGCGATTCTCCTCGTAATCAACCCGATACGCGACCTATGGATCGCCATCGCAAGCCTCACCACACTCGCCCTCGCTGTCTACGTCGCAAGCCGCACCATCGGTCTACCAGGCGCGACTGACGACATCGGCAACTGGAACGAAACCCTCGGCATCCTCAACGTCCTCACCGAGCTCACCGTCATCGCGATCGCCGCCATTGCGATCGCCAATCACTCAAAAGCAGCCCGCAGCCAGACAGCTCGCAAGCCGCTGAAATAGCCGGTGCCGGTGCCGCAGATCACGTCGATGGATCTCAACCTCAACTCGCTCGACGCGTGTTCGCCTCGCACGAGATCAAGGTCGTCGGATCGGCTGCGTTGGGTACTCCACGGCCGCCGGACTAGCGCGCTACGGTCTGCCTATGCCGAGGGCACACTCCTATCCGACGGCTCCGCTGGTCGCCGTGTCGCTCATCGGTGGTTACGCGGTGGCGGTTTCCACGGGGTCGCGTCCACTCGGGGGCGTCGCACTGGCAGTCGGTGGACTGACCTGCGTTCGGCTGTGGACCCTGCGTCGGGGCCGGCGCACTGCGGCACAGCTCGCCGCAGTCGGTTTCGCGGCGTTCGCGCTGTCGCATGTCTTGGCGTTCGCGATCGGAGCATGGCCAGCGGTGCTGCTCGTATCTGGTGCTACGGCGTTGATCGTGTGGGTGCGCGCAGACGCGCCGCTGCTGCGTTCGGCATGAGCGGTCGAGACAGGCTGCGGGATAGGGGAGTCTGAGCGCATGGCCGAGCAGGTACCTGTCGTATGCGACGTGCTCGCCACGATCGAGGCGCGAAGCTGGGATCGCCTCGCACGACTACTTCATCCCGAGGTGCATTGGACGACCGCGGCTGAAGACGAGCTCCACGGCCCCGACGCGGTGATCAGATGCCTATCCGGCGATCCACCGCCGGCGCCACCGTCCTACCACGAGGTACGCGACGGGCTGGTCTGGCGATGGATCGACTGCCCAGGATAAGCACTCGCGGCGATCGACGGTCGCTCAGTGGCCCGTTCGACGGAGACTGTCAACAACCTCCAGGAACTGCAGCTAGAGCCCGCGAGACGAAGGGGCATTGTTGTTGGGCTGGCCATTCTGATCTCCTTGCTGCGCAATCGGGGTGATGTCGGTGTGCTCACGCGCTACCAGCCGATGGAGCTGGTGGCCGCACCATGAGCCGCAGTGGCGGGCTGCCGGCGACTCGCAGCTCGCGTGTGATGCGGAAGCCGAGCCGTTCATAAAGAGCGGCACTGCGCTCGCTGGATGCCTCCAGGTATGCGGGTAGTTCCTCTTGGTCGCAACGGTCGATGGTGGGGCGCATCAGCGTGCTGCCGAGCCCCTTGCCCTGGGCTTGGGGGGTGACGCCGATGTGAGCGAAGTAGTAGTGCGGTTCGCGCAGGTGCCGCCGCTCGACGGCGGGCAGCAGTATCGCGGCCCGGGCGAGGTATCTACCGAAGAGCGCACCCTGGGCGAGCATGGCGCGCGGCGGTACGCGCCACGCCCCCGGAGGGGCACTGATCGCGGCGCCGAGCAGCTCATTCGATGTCCACGCATGGCCTCGCGTGAGGCCGACGTGGCGCAGCTCGATCGTGTAGAAGCGCTGTAGGCGCGCGAGCCTGGTGTGCTCATCCGGCATCAACCAGCCGAAGATCGGGTCGTCATAGAACGCGTCAGCCAGCGCACCGGCGAGCGTGCGAACGTCGTCAGGGTTCGCAGTGCGCAGCCCGGGATCCGCCGGTGCCGACGAAGCGGCAGTCTGACCAGCAGCGCTCAATGGGCTTTCAGGCATGGGCGCGATCCTTTCGTCGTGTCGGCTTTGTCTCTCGGTCGGCATGTGCGAGCCTGACGAGGGAGGTTGAAAATGAGCACGCTATCGTTTCGTCGTTCGTAATCCACCACCTGGGGAACGAGCGCAACGTAGGGCTGCCCCGCGCCGCCTTAGCCCCTGACCTGTCGATGCGTCGCTCAATGTAGCTCCGCCTTGATCAGGCGCAGTCCCACGTCGAGCGTCGCCTGCCTGCGCAGGTGGCCGTGTTTGCGGTCCCACTCCCCGCTGTCGAGGTCTTGGCGTAGCCGGTTCAGGCCGGTCTCGATGACGGCAGGTGGTAGGCGGTGCCAGGTTGAGGAAGAGCGGCGCACATCTGGGTCCAGGTGCGCCTCGGGTCGGCTCCACAGGGCGACGAGGAACCCGTCTGTGCAATCGGCCGGGACCGGGACCGCTTCGACCTGAACGTTCGGAAAACTGACTCGGAGGTTTGCGATCGTGGGAAACGTTTTTCGGTCGTGCTCGATGATCTGCGGCAGGTAGTCGCGGCAGAGCCACATCTGTTCGGTCACGTCGAGGTCGAGTGTGAGGAAGACGATCCGCTTGCGAGTGACGCGCTGCACTTCGGCCAGACCGCGGTCGAGGTCGTCCCAGTGGTGAATCGTGAAGACACCCATGGTCGCGTCCACGCTCTTGTCCTCCATGGGAAGCGCCTCGGCTACACCCTGGATCGCGGGAGCCGCTTGTGCTGACCGCTGGGCGATCATCACGGCAGAGGGCTCGACCGCGACGACTTCGCGGTTCCTTGGCTCATACGAACCCGTGCCCGCCCCGATGTTCAGGACGCGCTGCGCGTCACCGAGCGCTCGCCAGGTCGCCGCCTCCAAACGAGGGTCGGCGCGACGGATGTCGCTGTAGCTGACGCCCATGCGATCGTAGGCGGGCGCGCTCACAGCTTCCGTTCGTGCGGCCGGCGCTCGTCGACGAGTCGTAGGTGAGCCGCGGCATCTTCGAGGCGGTCATCACCCCAGAACAGCTCACCCTCGATCGCGATGGTGGGCACGCCGAAGACTCCGAGCTGGTGCGCGTTTTCAGTGGCGGCGCGTAGGGCGAGCTTGACGTCGGGATCCTGGGTGGCTGCCTCCACGGCACGCGGATCAAGACCGGCGTCCCCGGCCGCCCTAAGAACCTCCGCGGGGATGCTGAGATCGCGGCCTTCTTGAAACGCATTGCGGAAGGCCTGCATGGTGAACTCACGCCCCCATCCCTCTCGATAGGCGAACGTGACGGCTCGCATCGCCATCAGGTAGTTGCCGGGCCAGGGATCGGGCCAGCGCACCGGCGGCAGCCCGTACAGGCCCACCCGCCGCTCGACCTCGGCCATCCCGACCTGACGACGCTCTGGATCGCCGAGCGACCAGGAGGAGCGACCCGTGAGCTTGAACAGCGCGCCCAGGGAGACCGGCTGCCACACGACTTGCTCGCCAAGCACATCGTGCAGGCGCTCGGCCGCCAGATACGCGAACGGTGATCCGAGATCGAAATAGAACGTCGGTTTCGACATGACGATGGTATACTATACTGAACGTTTCATTCGTTATAGTGACCTCTCACACATCAACCGACATCCGTGTGCTGCTGGCGTCGAACCTGCGCAGGATGCGCGTCGCTCGCCATCTCTCCCTCTCTGAGCTCGCACGCCTGACGAGTATGAGCAAGGCCACGCTCTCAGGGATCGAGGCCGGCCGGGCAAATCCCACAGCCGAGACGCTCGCCGCGCTCGCGCAGGCGCTGCACGTGCGCATAGCCGAGCTCTTGGAAGCGCCCCCGGGCGGCGAGGTGCGCATCGTGCGTGTCGAGCGGCATCGTGCACTTGATCGAGTCAGGATGCGCATGCTCGAGGCCGTCGCGCTCGAGGGAGACGCCGAGGTCTTTGAACTGTGCTTGCCAGCGGGCAAGGTTCACGAGGCTCCCGCCCGCGTCAACGGAGCGCGTACGCTCCTGCTGGTGCTGCAGGGCAAGCTCATCGCCGGTCCCGTCGAGCGCATCAGCGAGTTGGCCTGCGGCGACTATGCCTCGTTCCCCGCCGATGTTCCCCACAGCTATGAGGCGGTACGAGCGCCCGCCCGCGCGCTCGTCTTCGCCTACACGCCAAGCTGAAGATCCAGCTGCGTGGCCTTGCCGCGGCTTGGCAGATCAAGCTCGAATTGCCCCGTTGAGCACGTAACCTTCTGGCGATGTCCCAACGCGAACGCAGTGGGGCCGGAGAACTGGCACCGTGAGCGATACGACGATCTCGATCCGTTCGCTTGACATCGCCGAGATCGGGTTGGTCGAGCCATTGTGGAATGCTCTGCGCGAGCATCACACCGCGCTGGCGCCGACGCTCGACTCGCCTCGTCCACGCGAGGAGTCCTGGGCTCGACGCCGCGCGCAGTACGAAAACTGGCTCGCCGAGCCCGGCTCTTTCATCCTCGTCGCCGAACAAGCCAATGCTCTCGTCGGTTACGCGATGGCGCATCTACGCTCAGCCTCCCCGACATGGTCCTCGAGCGAGCAGGCTGGCGAGATCGAGACGCTGTCGGTGCTACCCAACGTGCGCGGGCAGGGGATCGGGACTGCGCTCCTCCAGGACGTTCGGGAGCGCTTGGAGCCGCTCGGCCTGGGCGAACTGTCGCTGCATGTTCTCGCCGGCAACGACGACGCGGCGCGCTTCTACGAGCGTCACGGCTTCAGCCCGTTCGCGACCTGGCTGCGCGCCGGGTAGCCGTCCAGCTGTATCGACCACGACCCAGCATGCTGGTGATTCGGCAGTGGAGCTAGCCGGACTCGAACCGGCGACCTCCTGGGTGCGATGCGCGGAAGAAGAAGTGTGGCAATTGGCTGATTTGGAGGGCCGTTACTGGTGAACGGCGCGTCGCTGGACGGCAGGAAAATATGCCTATTTGCGGACTTTTTTGGGGGGTTTGGGACCAGAGATCGGGCTTTGGTCCCAATGAAATGCTTCACGATGGCCTCAATATGAGGCCTTTTTGACACGTTGGCGCGAAGCTCAGGATTCAGCCAAATTCTGAGGATCGTGCCAACCTTCAATTTGACTGCTAGGCGTTGGCGGAGGCGAACGAAAACCGCGGCGCTTTGGCCTGCTCTCGTCCCGTCGCGTCTAGCGATCGACTGGCGGCCACAGAACTCGACCGTTGACCATTATGGGCCTTCGCTCATCGAAGCAGCCGCGCGAAGTCCTTCTCGAAGGCGTCCCTACCGCCCGTGTGGACGATCTCGCCGTGACCGGTGAGGATTCGCTCGAAGTCCCACTCGAGGATCCGCTCGAGCGAGCGCCGCACAGCCCTGCGGTCGCGAAAAATCCCGAGCATCCGGCACTCGGTCGGAGGGCCAAGGTGTTGGCGCACGTGACCCTGCGCGACAATGCGGGTCATGAGGCCGAAGTTGCAGCACAAATCGCCCGTGATGAGCGTGCGCGTCTTGGGGTGGAAGAACTCGATCTCGTTCAGCCGGCGCCACCCCTCGAATGCCATCTGATCGAGCTCACCGCGCCATTCGGGCTCCGGCACGCCCGAAAGCAGAGCGTCGAAGCGCAGGTCCCTGCGCTTGCGAAGGAGGCCGGGAGCGGCGAACAGGTTGACGTGCGGGTAGGCGTCGCGGTACTGCTCCATGTAGAGGTGGCCGTGGAGCTCACTGGCGGGGACGACGAAGCGCACCTCGCCGAGCTGATCAAGCGCCGCGCGCAGCTCGGAGCTCAACCTTGTCGGAGAGTGGATGAGCAATCCCCCGTCTGCCAGCCGAATGACGGCCATCCGCCGCCCCACCTCGAAACCGAGATAGCGAAGCGGCTCCTCCGTGATCCAGAGGTCGGGAGCGATCTCAGACAGCTTCGTCGTGGTCACGAGGCTCACGGTACTGGTCGCCGAAGCGACATAGGTCTGGAACCCGTACCCGCAACCTGCCCCGTCCTCCCGCCGTCAGAGTCGATATGATGATTTCATATGGCACGCCTGCTCTCGGTCTCGATCCCTGACGAGCTCGCCGTCGAGGCGGAGGCGCTCGCCCGCGCGACCGGTAAGACCAAGAGCGAAGTGGTGCGCGAGGCGTTGCGCCGTCACGTCAAGCACGAGCACTTCGCTGAGCTGCAGCGTTACGGCCGCGGCCAGGCGGAGGCACGGGGAGTCGGGCCCGAAGACGTCGAAGGCATCCTCGACGAGTTGCGCGCCGCCGGCAAGTGACGCTGCGCGTTCTGTGCGACACAAATGTTCTGGTGTCCGCGTTCATCGCCGGCGGGCCACCGAGCAGGGTGATCGAGCAGGCGATCGACAAGCGCATCGAGCTGGCGCTCGCAGATCCCGTGATCGGCGAGTTGGAACGAGTATTGACGGTGAAGCTGGGCTATGAGCCGGAGCGCGTTCGCGAGCTGAGAACGTTCCTGATCGACCTCGCGTGCGAGCGAGTCCAAGCGCCCGAACAGACACCGCAGGCAATCACAGGCGATCCCGACGACGACGTAATCCTCGCGTGCGCCGTCGCCGCCGCCGCTCAAATCGTCGTGTCCGGCGACCGTCGTCACCTGCTCCCGGTCAGTGAGCACCAAGGCATCCGCATCATCACCCCGCAAGCGCTGCTCGCAGAGCTGACGAGCCAGTGAATTCGCTGGTCGGCTTTCGCCCAGTGGGGGTAATGCGCTGCTACGAACGTGGCGCCAATGGCCGCTGGCACGACAACCTGCTAATGAACCTGTTAAGCGAAGAGTTGCGGGGTGACGATCCGCCCGTCGACCGAGGAGGACCGTGATGAGGAAGCTGATCTACTCGATGACTGTGTCGCTGGACGGCTACATCGCCGGGCCCGATGGCGCGATCGACTGGACGGCGCCCGACGAGGAGCTGTTTCTGTTCCACACCCAGCAGGTACAGGAGACCGGTGTGCATCTCTGCGGACGGCGGCTCTACGAAGCGATGGTCTACTGGGAGACCGCTGAGGAGAGTCCGCTCCCCGCGGAGCACGTCAAGTTCGCCCAAATCTGGAAGGCCCTGCCGAAGGTCGTGTTCTCCACGACGCTTCAGAGCGTCGTGGAGAACACCAGGCTGGCCAGGGACGGCGTCGGCGAGGAGGTCGCGAGGCTCAAGGAACAGCCCGGAAAGGACATCGCCGTCGGCGGCGCCGGCCTCGCCAGTGCGTGCATGAAGCTGGGGCTGATCGACGAGTGGCGGCTGTTCGTCAGCCCGGTCCTACTCGGCGGCGGCACGCCCTACTTCCCGACCCTGGACAACCGCATCGATCTGGAGCTGGTCGAGACACAGACCTTTAGCTCTCGTGTCGTCTACCTTCGTTACCAGATTTCTCCCGCACGCTAGGCTCCGCAAGCAGGCGTGTGCCGCTCCGCACTCGCTGCGCTCGGATCTCGTCGTGGGTGTCGCGCAAAGCGGGACCGCCGGCGTCTGCGGGGCCAGGCGCGTCCGGACATCAAAGCGGGTCGGTGCGCGGACGATCGCTCGCGTGGCATTTCGGTCGTCCGCATCGACGGAGGGGTGGTGTCCGAGCTCCGCCCGGCCTCTCAGTCCTCGGTCAGCGGGCCAGCGAACACAACTGAAGCCCGAATCAGGGTGACCGCCCACGTAGGCAGACCCTCCTGTCCTTGGAAGACCGCGTCTCCAGGGCGCATGGCTATCCACCTGCCAGCAGATCTTCGATGAACTCATTCACGGCGGCTACAGCCAGCGCGCGGTTCTCGTCCTGCAAGGCCGATGGATCGGCGCGCACCGATTCGGCCGCGAAACCCTTGGGGCCCGGACTGGTGACCGAATAGAAGCGTTCGCGCACCTCCAGGAACGTTGAGCGCAAGGCCGGCAGCCTGTCCGCTAACTTGCCGTCGAGCAGTTGCCGTGCCGCAGCGCTAGGGCCGCCGGCACGGTTGTGAATGAGCACGAACACAAGGTCGTAGTGGTCCTTGTCCTTGCCGCGGTGGCGGACAGCGACGCACTTCGTCAGCAGATAGCCCTGGAGACCGGCGAACCGCACACGCACGGTCGTCGGACCCAGGCCGGCGAGATCGGCGGTCAGCTCCCGCACTGTCCAGTCCGCCGCGACGTAGCCGGTGCCGCGAAGGTTGTTGGCGCCCAGGACCCGACAACCGGGGATCGCGACGATGCCTTCAGGCTCGGTGTCAAGGTCACAGAGGAACTCGAGCTTGACCGCGAAGCCGTCGATGATGCCACGCCACCGCCAACCGTTCTCGCCCGGCTGTGTGCTGAAGCCAGCGACTTCGAGCGCGGCCTCGATACGTGTCAAACCGTCGGTTTGTTCGAGATGGGCCACGAGCAGCATGTCCACGTCGCTTGTGCCGAGGTGCGACGAGCCGGTCTCCCGGCCCTCGGTGAGGATCTCCGGCATCAATCCGCCGAGAACGATCAAAGGGACGTCGTCGTCCGCGATGTGTGCCGCGAGGGTGCACAGTGCCCGCTCCGCGCGTGCTCTCGCCGCCGGCGAACGCTCCTCGTCGATCGTCGAATCAATCACTGGCCTGACCCCGGCTTCGCTCGAGCATGTTTTCGATCTCCGTCGCGTACAACGATCCCGGCGGGTCAAGTAGCCCGAAGGCCTCGTAGAGCGGCGAGACCAGCGCACGAACCACGCTCGGGAGATCGCGGGCGATCTCCTCGGGGTTTGTGCGCACAAATGTCGCGACGCTGTCGTCGTGGGCGACGTGCCCGCGCCTGAAATAATCTCGCGGCTCATCCGTGACGATTCTCAGCTCCCGACCCTTGAGGCTGTCCCATCGGACGAAGAACTCGATGTCGCCAGCGTCCACGTAGCGGGCCATCCGGTCGGAGTGCAGCAACGACTCGGCTATGCGCCATATCGGGAACGTCGGGTCAAGCGCCGAGCCGGGAGTTCCGGTGATGTCGTCCTCCTGGTAGCAACGCAGCAGGAACAGCTTGAGCTCGGGCTCCACACGCCAGAAGTCCGGGTGCCTTCCGTTGCGCATCGCATGGTCGCGGAACCAGCACTCGATCGCACCGTCTCGAACCTCAGGTTGGACGGCCTTTCGCGTCGGAACCCACCACGGGGGCCACCCTGTCTCGCGACCCTCGACCGCCACCAGGGTGTTGCGAAGCTCACTGAGTGGGAGAGCCACGTCGGGAATCCGGTAGGAGACCGACCAAGTCCCCCTGTCGTACACAGTTCCGACCTCGCCAAGCTCGTCGGCGATGCGCTTCTTCAAGCGGTTGCGGCAGCGCCTATCCCAGGCGTCCATCTCGGCAGAGCTGTCGCTCCTTCGGCGCGGCCGCAGGTTCTTGAGGATGACTTCCTCGCGCAGATGCATGGCTGCATCCTCGCCACGTCCGCCGAGCGCCTGGAGGTCCGCGAAGACGCGGGGCGCAGTCGCTAGAGGAATGCCATTGCGCCGTGCGGCGAGCTTCAGCAGGTGCGAATCGGCGCTACGAAACTCGATGCGCCCGCCGGACTCCACCTCGCGAACCGGGATGTCCTGCATCGCCAGGCTCAACGGCCCCCGCAGGGCGCGCTCCTCGATATAGACCTGCAAGGCTGGGACGGCGGTCGCGAACGGCGCGAGCCGCTCGGCGGCGGCCCAGCCGGTAACCGCCCAGCCGATGCCATGGTTGTCCAGAACCGGACCAAGCTCGTCCACGAGGAACTGCATCGGGTCGTTGAAGATGCGCTCGGCGAAGCGACGCTCGGGCTTGACAGCTGACACCTCCTCGGCCCAGGCGTCCAGCATCCTTGCGCCGTCGGCGACCTCGCGACTCGCGCCCGGGCCTCGTTGCGGCCCCCACTTCGTCGTCCAGCCCTCAGCATCGAACGCGCCCAGCACCTGTGAGATCTGCGGTGTCGACCAGCCCGTGAGCATCGCCAGCTCGGTCGCCCGGACGCCGTACGGCGACTTGCGGTTCAGGAGCGCCTCAGCGATCGAAACGGCGGACGGCGACCAAGAGAAGGCTCGTCGGTCAGCGCCAGGTTGCTGCTTAGCCTCGCGCATGACCAGCAGATCGCGTGCGACGATGCGTGCGTCACCGCTGCCGTCGACCCAGCTTGCGCCCCTGCGCTCGAGCATTTCCCGCGAGCCGGCAGAAAGACTCCGTGCCACCACGACAAGATCCGGAGGCCACTCTTCGCCGAGATGGCGGATCGCCCGATCGACGTCCGCCGGCCACCCGGCGCCAGCCCAGAGCGCGCGCAGGCGACGGTTACGCGTGCGGCCGCGGATCAGCACTCGCGCCACGTCGTCCTCGGTCTCAACAGACTCGACGACCGCCAGTCCGTCCAGCGCGCGATCAAGCGCCAGCCGAATCTCGTTGTTCGTTGATCTGGCCATATTCGCTCGCCTAGAAAATAACACGCTTTGAGCAAACAAGGGCGTTGTCGCTCGCGGCTGCCCGGCATGCCGTTCACGCGATGATTCGCCATTCGCTCTCAGGAGCCCGCCGAACTCGCTATCGCTATTAGGTTTGCACTCGCCCTGCGCGAGCGGAGGGCGACCGCGGTACGACCGCACCTCGTCCAGAGCGGCGGTCTGCGCGGCTCGGGCGTTGGCGCTCGCTCAGTCCGGGAAAGCGCAAACCGCCGGGAGGTGGCCCCTGCCCGTGGGTAGGGGCCACCCCGCCGGCTGCCTAGTGCGGTCTAGAAGAACCCGACCGCTGATCCGGTGAACGTCCCTGTCCGAATACGGCGAGTCTCTTTCGTCTCGTTGGGCTACGCTGAGGCGATGACCGCGAAGGAGACAGTGCAGGCGCTTTACGCGGCCTACGCCACGGGAGACCCGGATCGCATCGCGGCGTTGCTGCATCCCGATGTCATCTGGGTGGCTCCTGCAGGCAATGCCACACAGATCGCGCTCGGGCTGGGAAGTGCCGATGACGCAGGGCCACCGCGGGGCCTCAACGACCTTGACCGTGATGCGATTGTTGCATTCATGGCCTATGACTACCCGCGGTTCTTCGCAAACGTAGCGTTCGAGCCCCGGTCGATGGTTGGCGAGGGGGACGTGGTGCTGGCCGAGCACAGGATGTCGGCGACGCTTCCCAACGGTCGCCCTTACGTCAACGACTATTGCTTCGCCTACGAGGTCGCCGACGGCCGAGTTACGGCGATTCGCGAGTACATGGACACGCGCGGCGGCTGGTTGCAGGTCTTCGGCGGCGATCCTCCGGAGGTCCTGCTAGAAGGCACGCCGACTGACTCGTGACGAGCGAGGCAGCGCCGCGTCATGAAGGGCAGCGACTCCTTCGCCATGACGAAGCGAGCGTCTCGTGCGCCGAAGTTCGGACGAGTCCTCATCGTCCTGAGCGAGCACGTCGGGGCGGCCGGCGAGAAGCGCCGCATTCACGCGGAAGCGCGAGTCTGAGTGCGACGCTGCTGAAGCTGCACCGGACTGCCGCTTTCAGCGCCGTGCTTGCAGCCAATCGAAACGCGGCTAGCGATCTGCGGCACCCCTGCTGTTGGCGAGGAGCAGGTCGCTTGGATCTGTGACCTGTCAGATCTGCTTCTGCCGTGAGGCAAACGAGTCAGCGGCCGATGCGGTAGCGAACGTGCGTCGCACGCGGGGAGTGGATCACCTCGACCGGCTGTAGGCCGGGGTCTTGCACTCCGTCGAACAGGCGCTCGCCGGCGCCGAGCAGAACGGGAGCGACGTCGAGCATAAGCTCGTCGATCACGCCCGCAGCGAACGCCTGCCGCACGGTGGAGGCGCCACCGGCGATGTCGACGCCGAGGTCGCCGGCCGCCGCCTCCGCGCGCTCAAAGGCGACATCGAAGCCTTCGGTGATGAAGTGGAACGTCGTCCCGCCCTCCATCGCGATCGGGTCGTGCGGGTAGTGGGTGAGAACGAACACAGGAGCGTGATAGGGCGGCTCGTCGCCCCACCACCCGCGCCAGTTCACGTCCCACGGGCCCCGAACCGGGCCAAACATGTTGCGGCCCATCACGTACGCTCCGCAGGGCTTCATGAGCTCGTCGCGCGCGCGGGCGTCGGCTTCATGGATGGGCTCGTCCAGGTGCCAGTGGTGGAGCTCCAGGCCGCCGACGCCGAGCGGGTTGTCGCGGCTCTGATCGGGGCCGGCGACGAAGCCGTCGAGAGAGATGGACATGTGGCATGTGGTTGGTGTCATGTGAACCAAGACCACCGAATCGACGAGAAATAATCGGTGGGGAACGCCCTCGCGAAAGCTAGCAGTTGCCCAGGTCCACGGCCGACCTGGGCACCTCGCGCCGCGTGGCCGCCAAGTCGGACCTGCCCCGGTTTGCGCGACACCCACTGCCATAAGCGAGCGCGCTGATGGCCGAGTCCGACACCGTCGCTTGGGACGACCTTCGAGCGCGCCGATCGAAGACCGGCGCATTGTCCGCTTGTCCCGGACGACGCGAAAGCGCACTTCTCACGCTACTCAGACCCTATCTACGAGAGGGGTTTGGGGCGGTTCGGCTTCCGGCAACCCGAGGGCGTGGGATATTTCGGACACGGGCGCGAGGATCAGCTTCACTGCGAGGGCTTCCCCTGCTTCGCGCTCGCGCTTGCTGAGCGGGTGTGGGATAAGCGCCTTCTCATCTGGGCGCTCATAGGGCTTGAGCATCTTCCTGATGATTTCGTCGAGTTCCCCCGATTCCCCCGGCTTGACCACGATGTCCACCTTGCTGTTGGCTGCGTTGGCCTGCTGAAGAAATCGCGTCGTGCTCACCGAGACCGTCTGAAAGCCGCTGGCAGCGAGGGCTTTCGCGTCGGAGCAGATTTCGGGCGCGACCAGTTCGGCGTTCGCCCTCTTTTCGGCGGCAGAGCCACGGATGTAATACGTGAGCTTGCGATTGCTCCAACGAAGCCGCTGCACCTTCTTCGCAAAGGCGATCCTCGCGTTGCGCTGCGGCTGGGCGTAAGTGTGGGTCACGTCGAGGAGGATCTCTTGGCTGATTTCGAGGAGCGCCTTGTTCGCGGGCATGCCCGCCAACACATTCGGGCACTGGCTGCTGACGCGTCGCACGAGAGCGTGGACGCCTGCTTGGTCGGCTACCCCATCGCCCTTGGTGGCCTGGCGGAACTGATACACGGCGAACAGATACGCGCGAGTCGCAGCGACGTCAGCCGGCTTTACGCCCTTCGACTCGGCGGGTGCCGTTCCCGTCCCGGCGGACAGCGCCACCGCCAATGACAGGATGAATGCGGTCGGCTTGACCATCGCGACAGTATGCTGGACCGCGCTCACGATTCGTCCAGAGCGACGGTCTCGCGCTTGATCGTCAATGCGCTTCGCAGCCGAAAGTGGGAGCCGCGCGACCTGCTCCATGGAGCTACCCGCGGCTACGATGCAAGGAAGCGTTCGATGTCCGCAGTCTCGCGGGCGAGTGCCGGGGCGGGCGTGGGTCGCGCGAACCACGCCGGTTCGGGGCGGCCCTTCTTGATGGACCAAGTACCCGTTGCTGCTCCGCGATTGAGTACGACGGGTTTGAGCATCCCGCCGCCCCTCAGGATGTGATGGTCGTCCTCGGCGACTACGAATGGTTCGCGAGTGCGGTAACCCAGCATGAGCGTGTCGAAGGCGGCGAGCAGCAGACAGGGCGGCGTGTCATCGGTGGGCAACAGGTCAACGTCGCTCGGCGGTCCGGCGGCTTCGAGCGCCCGGCGCGCCTGTGTGATGGGCAGCGAGGACCACTTCGCGAGGTCGGTTGCGTCGCAGGGGCCGTAGCCTGCGCGGTAGCGGGCGCCAAGGATCGCGAGTGCCTCGTCGAGGTCGACCGCCGGGGGCGGATCGGCCGCGTGCAGCAGGCCGGCAGTGTCGGTGACGATGAGCCCCTGCGTCGAGAGCCACGGAACGAATGTGTTGATCGGACCCTGCTCGAGCGACGGGTGGCCGCGCTCGATGAGCGCGCGCAGCAGTGACGGCCGGTCGCGGGGACGCTCGCCGCAGAGCTCAACGACGTCCCCGCGCATCGCGTTTACCTCCTCCACGATGCCGAAGCGCTCGAAGCGCGCGCCGAACACGCGGGCATTTCGCCTGGCGAATAGCGCGTGCAGCCAGGGGCGATCGGACGCCGCGATCAGATGCACCGTGCCGCGGACCGTCCACGTGCGCAGGAGCGGCGCGGCGCGGACGGCGCTTCGGGTGAGGCCGGGCACGCGCGAGCGCAGTGCGAGAGCCGCGGCGCGCAGATCCTGAGCCTGGACACCGATCACGGCCAGTGCCGCTTCCTCGGCACTCTTGCACGCCGTTGCCGGCGTCAGCCGCTGCGCCGCCAGACGACGGGCACGCAGGCTCTGGTCCATGTCCATTGGGAAATCCTTTCACGCAGATCATAATCCGCAACGCGTGTGGGCTGCCTCTGTTCGCCGCTCCCGCATTTATCGGCGAGCGGGGGCCACTGCGCTCAAGTCGAGCACGAGCGCAACGGACGAGGGGAAGCAGCGACAGGATCGGACCGCTGCGGTTTCGTCTCCGTGAGAAAGCACTACTGAATGCATCCTCCCGTGCTCCGTACCATAAGGGCGTCTCGTTGACGCGTGGCGCGCATCGCCGCCCTACTCGATCCCGAGCCCTCGGTCAGGATCCCTGTCGCGGTCGCGCTCGATCTCTTGCTCGTGTTCGCGGTTCTCGTCGCGTGTTTGCTCGGCCTGCCGCTCGCGCGTATCGTCTCTCTCGCCGGATTGGCCGATCTCCGCGGGGCGCTCGGTGATCGTTTGGTCGACGACCTCGGCTGATGTTTCGGCTGACCGGTCGTTCGTGAGGGGCGCCGTCTCGCGGGTGATGCTCGCTTCTTGAGCATCGCTGTGCTCGATGCGCTCGGCGAGGCGTTCGATGGCTTCGGTGTCGATGCCTTGCTCGCCTAGATGAGTAGTGCCACGGCGTCACGCGGTGTAGCAGGCGAGAGAGCGGCTGGGGCGGCCGAGTTGGTGGTTGAGTGCGATGCCGGCGGCGAGTGCTGCGAAGCGGCTGGCGAGGCGAACGCGGAGGTTCTCCAGGGTGCGGGCGCCGTGGCGCTCGAGCGTGAGGATGTCCTTGCAGGTCCAGAAGATCGACTCGATGCGTTGGCGTATCGGCGCGAGGTGCGGTCCGTGCCCGGGCTCGTCCTTGCGCCGAGGACGCATGATGGTCGCGTCGAGGGTGGCGAGTTCGGCTTCGAAGTCCTTGCCACGGAAGTTCTTATCGCCGATCAGGATCAGCGTCTGACCGGGCGCTCGCTCACAGCGCGTGACCAGTTGCAGGCACACGAGCTTCTCGTCGATCTTTGGCGAGGTCAGCGCCAGCGCTCTGGGGGTACCGTCCAACGCGAACAGGGCGTGCAGGCGGAAACCCCAGAAGTGGCGGCTGTGACTGGCGCAATAACCGTAGTCGGCGGCGTTTGCGAGCGCGTCCCCGAGACTGGAATGCCCGCCACGCTTGACGGTCTCACGGCTGCGAGCGCACTCCACCGGTGTGGAGTCGACCAGCAGGAGGTCGTCATAGAAACCGGGGCTGTGCTGCGCGAACTCCCGGATCAACGCCTCGATCGTCGCGGACAAGCGCAGCCTGCGCTTGTGGAAGGCGGTCCGCTCGGGCAAGCGGGGGAACAGGTGGCCAAGCTGACGACGAGCGGCCCGCAGGAACCGAGCGTCGGATGGCATCCCCATCATTGCCTGGGCGATACACAGCGTGACGACCTCCCCATCGGAGATCCTTCTTCTGGCGTTTTCTGCCCGTTCGGGCAGGAAATCGTCCACCGTGCAGTAAACAGCGATAAGCAGCAGATCGAGGTCGGCGTCCATCGTGGCCCTCCCAAGAGTCGACGGTCGGTATTGAGCACCGCCGACTTCGATCTGTCTGCCTACAACCCCTTCCCCAACCACAGAACCACGGCGTCAGCCGTGGCACTACTCATCTAGGTCCTCGCGGCTGAGGTAAATGTCCGTTTGCTCGCGAGCTCTGCTTACGGAGACGTAGGCGCTCTCGCGGTCTGTTTGCCAGCCGCCGATCAGGATCGATGCGCGCTCGGCCGTGAGGCCTTGGGCCTTGTACACGTGGACGGCGTAACCGAGGGACAGGTCGGAGAACTCCTTCGTGTTGACGCTCACCTCGCGCTGCGGGTTCTCGCGCGTCTTGATCGTCACGCGGTCCTGTTCCCGGTCTGTGTCGGTGATCGTGCCGGTGATCCCGTTCTCGACTCGCTCCTGTCCTGGCGGATGGTGCTGTGCTGTGAAGATGATCTCATCGCCCGCCCGCAGACCGTAGGGCTTGCCGGGCAGCTCGACTTGGTGTGATCCAAGCTCACCTGCCTGCGCGCGGAGTTCCTGTGCCATCGCGTTGATCTGGTCGCGCTCCTTGTTGCTCGCGTCGGTGATCATCACCGCCTTGCCGGGACCAGCCTCGACCCGTTCGCGGTCCCACTTGGCGACCATCGCTTCCGCGGCCTGGGTGCGGGTGTCGTGGATGTGTAGGCGATCGTGGGTCTCATAGCGCGCGAGCGCTCGCATCGCTTCGTGCGTGGCGGACGTTCCCACACCATCACAGGTCGCTGCCTGTGCGGCGGCGTGACATACAGCGTCGACGCGGAGCCTGTCTGGCAAGGGATTTGCCATTGCTCGAACTGCCAGCGTCAAACCGCTTCTGCGTTCTCGACAGTCGTGGGCGTTCCGAGCAAGGCGCTCACGGTGCAGGGCAGCACCCTGGTCTCGTTCAAGACCGTCAGCGAGGGGTTCCAGAGCACAACGGAGCGGCGATTCTGCTCGACTTGCGGATCGCCGATATACAGCACGATCGAGTCGATGCCGGAAGTGGCGTTCCTGAAGGCGGGGACGATCGACGACATCTCTTGGTTTCAGCCGACGGTCGAGATCTGGACGAGCTCGGCGCAGCCGTGGGCGCCGCGCTTTGAGGGCGTCACGCGCTACGAGCGTATACCGCAGTAGCTGACACGCGGATGCTGGGCGAGTGGAGCGATTCTGGGCGTGTCGCCGAGTATTTCTCCCGCGAGATACCGCACCGCGACGTCGCCGATGGGCTGTGAGCTCTGGGTCTGCTCGACGCGTACGACGATATGACGAGTCGCGATCGCCACATATGATCTGTCGAGGAGCTTGTTGATGTCCGCTCGCCAAACCCTCCGATACGTCGATCCCTGCGTGCGGCGCGGCCCGATCTATCGTGCGTACGTCGGCCTCGCCAGTTCGCGCTTTGCGACCTGGCTGTCGAAGAAGGCCATCTGGAGCGCGATCGTGTGGAAGATCGATCCCGTTCTGCTGCGCATTACCAGAGGCCGCCTCGGCACCGGGCTGTTGCTCCCGACCGCTCTGCTTCAGACGCGCGGTGCACGTACCGGCCTGGTGCGTCGCAACGCCGTCATCTACTTTCACGATGGTAAGCGAGTTACGATCATCGCCTCCCAGGCCGGTCGGCCCGGCAATCCCTCGTGGTTCTACAACGCGCGCGCGAACCCCGACGTGCTGCTCGCCGGCCAGCCATTCCGGGCCGAGATCGTCGAGGACGAGACCTCACGCGCACGGCTGTGGGAGCTTGCCGATCGGGTGTTCCCCGCGTTTGTGTCCTATCGAGAGAGCGCGGCCTGCGCCGGTCGTACGATCCCGATCCTGCAACTATCAAGCTCGTCGCCCCGGACGTCGTAGAGGAGCGGCGCCGGCGTGCCAGACTGTCCGGCGATGGACGACAGCGTGTTGACCGGCCGCTGCCTGTGCGGTGGGGTGCGGTTCCAGCTGACAGCGCCGCCGTTGACCGCCAGCTACTGCCACTGCACGCGCTGTCAGCGGCGAACTGGCACCTCCAGCTCGGCGCAGGCGAGGATCGACGGGCGCACCCTGCGAATGCTGGGAGGGGAGGAGCTGCTGAAGGCATGGCGCCACCCCGAGGGCGGTCATGAGAAGCTGTTCTGCGGCGAGTGCGGCGCGCACCTGTTCAGCCGCAATCCCGACGATCAGACGCAGATGAGCGTGCGTATGGGGGCCTTCGACGACGATCCCGGAGTGCGACCGAGCTGGCGCGCGTTTGTCGCCTACGCGGCGCCCTGGGAGCCGATACCCGACGACGGCTTGGAGCGCTTCGCGGAGGGCAAGCCGTACGAGGACGCGTCTTAGCGAGCAGAAGATACGATCCGTGATCGTGCCGGTCGATCTGCCCGTCGGCGAGCCGCTCAAATGGACTGCGGCCAAGCGACCCGAGCGTGTGAGGCTGCGAGGCTCGCACATCCTGTTGCGCCCGATTGACGCTGAGAAGGACGCTGAACAGTTGTATGCGGTCTCGCATCCGCCGCACGGCGATCCGGCGATCTGGACCTATCTGCCGGATGGTCCTTACAAGAGCATCGAGCACTTGCGCCAGACGCTCACCTGGGCGTGGACCTCGACCGATCCTCTCTATTTCACGTTTACGCGCCTTGCCAACGAGCGCCCGCTCGGCTGGGCGTCGTACTTGCGCATCACCCCCGAGTTCGGTGTGATCGAGATCGGCCATGTCTGGTTCGCGCGCGATCTGCAGGGGACGACAGCTGCGACCGAGGCGATCTACCTGCTCATCAGTCACGCCTTCGACGATCTCGGATATCGACGAGTCGAGTGGAAGTGCAACGCGCTCAACGCCGCTTCCCGCCGCGCGGCCGAGCGGTTCGGGTTCACGTTCGAGGGCGTGTTCCGTAAGCACCAGATCGTCAAGGAGCGCAACCGCGACACCGCTTGGTACGCGATCACCGACGATGAGTGGCCCGCGCTCAAGGGCAGCTTTCAGTCCTGGCTTTCGCCCGAGAACTTCGACAGCGATGGCCGGCAGATTCATTCCCTGGGCGAGCTGGTCGGACGTTGAGCGCCCCGCCTTCCGACCGGCATCTCCTGGCATCGCGCATCTACGAGCGCGCCTTTCTGATTGGTAGCTTCGTCCTTCGCTCGGGCGCGACAAGCACCGAGTACCTCGACAAGTACCTGTTCGAGTCAGACCCGCGACTGCTTCACGAGATCGCGCAGGCGCTGGTGGGGCTTCTTCCCGAGCAAGTGGACGCGCTCGCGGGCCTCGAGCTCGGTGGCGTGCCGCTCGCGACGGTCTGCTCGCAGGTGTCGGGACTGCCAACGGTGTTCGTGCGCAAGCAGGCCAAGATCTACGGCACGTGCCGTCTCGCCGAGGGCGGCCCAGTTGCGGGTAAGCGACTTGTTGTGATCGAGGACGTGATCACGTCGGGCGGGCAGGTGATCGAGTCGTGCCGTCAGCTGCGCGCCGAGGGAGCCGAGATCGCCGCGGTCCTCTGCGTGATCGACCGTGAGGCCGGCGGAGCAGAGAACCTGGCGGCCGAGGGTCTTCAGTTGTGTTCGTTGTTCACGATGAGCCGGCTCCGGGACGCGGTCGCAGATGATGCGCTGCGTGCCGATGACGCTTCGTTGCTCGACTTGGTCGAAGCGGTGCGGGCGCTTCCCTACGGGCGACCAAGTGACCGGACGGTTGAGGGCATGTTGCGTGAGCGGCGCGGCACATGCTCCACCAAGCACCTGTTCCTCGCACAGGGGCTCGCGGAGCGCTTTCCTGAGACCGAACCGCAGATCGTGCATCGTGTCTACATGCTCGATCGCGCTCGCGCGCAAGAGCTGTTCGGCGCTGAAGTCGCCCAAACGGTCCCGGACGCCGGTCTCGTTGACATCCACCGCTACATCACCGTCGTGCTCGATGGGCAGCGCGTTGAGATCGACGCGACATTCCCCGGTGCAGCGTGGGACGGTCGCTCCTCGCTACCGCTCGCATGCGGTCCGGGCGAGAGCTATCCCGCCGGCGACGATCCCGATGTGGAGAAGCGAGCGCTTGAGAAAGAGCATTGCGACCCGACCGTACGCGAGCCGTTCATCGCAGCGCTCACCCGAGCTGATCTCGGCGGTCGCAATAGCAGCCGGCGGTAGTGGCGTGCAAGGGTGACGCTTGAGGCAGCGCATCGCCTCCATGCGTGTCTTGCCCTCAGCTTCCCTGCGTTGCAGGTATGCCCGACTGGCCGGGTCGAGGCGGCCGCGCGTGATCGCGATGACATGCAGCGCGCGGTTGAGCTGGCGATTGCCGCCGCGGTCGAGACGGTGACGGTCTGATCGTCCGGAGGACACTGGAATCGGCGCCGCGCCGGCAACCCTTGCCAACCCGCCGTGACCGAAAACCAGCCCCCGTGTCCCGGAGTAATCCCGGTCACCAGGTGCGCTGGCAGGAAGTCTCAGGCTAGGCTCGTCAAGCCGACGGTGACGTGGATCGGAAGCTCATCGGGCGTCTCGCCGGCAGCGATGATCTCGCCGATCCTCGCGATTGTCTCGGTACGTTGGTCGTCCGGCAGGGCCGCTATCCAACTCATCGACGCGATGTAGTCGAGAACTATCTCCGGCCCGGCCGGCTGCTGCATCGTGAGCTGGACTTGGCGCGGCTCAGTCCAGCAGCTCTCTGCTCGAGCTGTGTCCTGCCAGCGTGGGCCTTGGAATTGTGGGTGCTCCCGGCCAAACCCGGCGATCATGCTCCCTACCTGGTGTGCCCAGGAGGCATCGCTCCAGTCGGGCAGGATCCTGAGCACCGCCAGTCCTCCGCCCGCGATCAGCACGCGCTGAATCTCCCGTAGCGCCGCAGCCTGATCGAACCAGTGAAAAGCATCGGCGACGGTGACCGCGTCGACCGAAGCGTCCGGGAGTGGGATCGCCTCGGCGAACCCATCGAGCACGCGCTCAACACCGACGCTGGCGGCAAGGATGTCGCGTAGCTGTCCCTGCGGCTCGACCGCTATGACATCGAGGTCAGCGCCGAGCAGCGCACGAGTGAGCTTGCCGGTTCCCGCTGCCAGATCAAGCACGCGGGCCCCGGGGGCGATATGCAGCTCCGCCGCAATGGTTTCGGCGACTGCTGGCGTGTACTCCGGGCGTCCCCGCTCGTAGGCATCGGCAACCTCAACGAAGTTCGCGGCGAGGGGATGAAGGCCCATCAGGAAACCCTACATGCCGCACCCGTCTGCGAGCACTGCTGCATGGAGATGAGCTGGCAACGAATGCGGACTGTGATGCGTTTCGCGACGGGCGCCCGCGTGCAGTTGATATTCATCCTGCTGTGCCCGACTGGACGATCCGTCACGCAAGCGAGCATGACGTCGAGCGAGTGCTCTCGCTGTGGGACGCGGCGGGCAGCGCTGAGACCGTCACGGACACGCGCGACGGCGTACTCGGCCTGCTCGACGCCGATCGGAAGGCGCTGCTTGTCGCGGAGTCAGATGGCGGTGAGATCGTCGGGTCGTTGATCGCTGCTTGGGATGGGTGGCGGGGCAGCTTCTACCGGCTCGCCGTACATCCCGACCGGCGACGACAGGGGCTCGCGACCGCGTTGCTGCGCGAGGGGGAGCGCCGTCTGCGGGCTCGCGGCGCCGCGAGGTTCACAGCGATAGTCACAGACGACGATCCCGATGCGATGGGCTTCTGGGCGGCGACTGGATACGAACAGCAGGAGAGCCGAGCACGGTTCGTGCGCAACGTCGCGCCCGGTCGTCTTGGCCCCTAAATCTCGCGCCTGATTGGACCGGGCCGCTTCGAGCCTGTCGAGTAGGGTGCCATGCGCTATGTGGGATGGACTCGCAGCCCGGTTGGAGGGCGAGATCGTCGTGCTCGAGCCGCTCGACCCTCGCCATGAGGACGGTTTGTGGGCGGCTGCGCAGGATCCTGCGATCTGGACGTGGACGTATCCGAGGGGAAAGAGCCGGGAGTATTTCCAAGCCTGGTTTCAAGCATGCCTGCGCGCTGGCGCGGCGGGGGAGCAGTGCGTGTTTGCAACGCTCGATCGCTCGAGCGGAGAGCCGATCGGCAGCACCGGCTATCACGAGCTGAGGGAGGAGCATCGGGGTCTTGAGATCGGCGGTACATGGTTGCAACCGTCGGCGTGGCGTAGTGGGGCGAACATCGAGGCGAAGCTGCTGATGCTCGAGCACGCATTCGAGCGACTCGGGTGCATGCGCGTGGAGTTCAAGACCGACAGCCGCAACGAGCGCTCCCGTGCCGCGCTTGAGGCTCTCCCCGCTCAGTTCGAGGGGATCTTCCGCCGGCACATGACGATCGAGGATGTCGGCGTGCGTGATTCCGCCTACTACAGCATCACCGACCTGGAGTGGCCGGACGTGCGCGCCAACCTGCAGCGCCGGCTTGATGCGGTGCGAGGCAACAAGAACGACCTCCGCGTGAGGCGTGCTTCATCGCCAACTCGGTCAACAGCACAGTAAGGGTGGAGCCGCGTCGTCGGTGAGGAGCCGGTCTCCGTGGTGCACGGCGTAATCGTCGCGGTCCTCAGTCTGTCCCGCGGACCGCAGAGACGTTCAGGCGCACATAGTCGAGCGGCAGGTTCACCCGGTCAACGACGGCCCTCGCGAACGGCTCGCGGCGCTCCTCTGGCAGCAGCGCGAGGTGTGCTGGCAGGATCGAGGTGCGCACGAACGCGTTCGCGTCCTCGGGGTAGGTCGGGCGATCTTCGAGCCAGCATCGGGTCTCGCTGAAACCGGCCGTCTGCAGTCGTTGCTCGGTCTCGGCGGGACCCGCAAACAGCCACGGCGAGAAGCCGACCAGCTCCGGAGCCGTCTCCCGCGCGGCCGCCTCGATGGCCTCCGTGACGCGTGCGATGTTGCCCTCGCCTCCGCACTGGACCTCGAGTATGCCGGCCGGCCGCAATGCACGACCGAGTTGCTCCCAGAGACGATCATGGTCGCGCACCCAGTGCAAGGTCGCGGTCGAGACGATCACGTCGACCGGCTCGGCCAGATCGAGCTCGAGCACGTCTTGACACGACACCTCTGCGCGGTCGCCGAGCCGTTCGCGCGCGAGGTTCACCATGTCCTGGGAGGCATCAATCGCAAGGATGCGGCCTTCGGGTAGCAGCGACACGAGCTCCTGCGTCACGCGTCCGGTCCCGCAACCCACATCCAGCACGCATGCATCGGGTGCGATGCCCGACAGTCGAGCGAGTACGGCAGCACCCCATGCTTGCTGCGGCTCGCTCGAGCGGTCATATGTCTGTGCGTCCCAGGGGGTGGCCATCGGCTCAGCGTGTGCCGAGTATATGCGCGGGCATAGAGGCCCCCGACGCATGTAGGGTTTCCATCGCGATGGCGGTGGAGATCAGGCCCGTGCAGGGACGGCGCGAGCTCAGTGTGTTTATCAAGTTGCCGTGGCGGCTCTACCGGGGCGAGCCGAACTGGGTGGCGCCGCTGCTGATGGACGTCAAGAAGCGTCTCGACCAGGGCAAGAACCCGTTCTTCGAGCACGCGCAGGCCCAGTACTTCCTCGCGTGGCGTGACGGACGACCGGTTGGCCGGATCAGTGCTCATATCGATCGGAACTTCAACGAGTTCCAGGGCAATGCGTGGGGCTTGTTCGGGTGGTTCGAGTGCGAGAACGATCCGCAGACCGCACGTGCGCTGCTCGACGCCGCCGCGGGATGGTTGGCTGAGCGGGGTCGCGATCGCATGCTCGGACCGATGGACTTCACGACCAACGACGAGATCGGGTTGCTGGTCGAGGGCCACGAGTATCCGCCGATCATCATGTGCCCCTGGCACCACCCTTACTACCAACGCCTCTTCGAGCAGGTCGGCATGACCAAGGCTATGGATCTGTACATGTGGAGCTTGTACGTAGACAAACGCGAAAAGGTCCATCCGGCGATTTGGGACGCTGCCGACAAACTCGAGTCTGAGCACGGGATCGTCTGCCGCAACTTTCGTAAGAAGGATCTACAGGCCGAGGTGACCAGGTTTCTGGAGGTCTACAACGCTGCATGGGAGAACAACTGGGCTTCAGTGCCGCTCAGCGAGGAGGAGGTCCGTCATTACGCCAAGGACCTCAAGCCCGTACTCGACGAGAACTGGGCGATGGTCGCCGAAAGGAAGGACACCGGCGAGGTCATCGGCGCCGCCCTGACTTTGCCCGACTTCAATCAGGTACTGGCGAAGTTGAACGGGCGACTGCTGCCGTTCGGGTGGATCACGGCGCTCCGGGAGCGCAAGAAGATCGATGCTGTACGCGTGTTCGCTCTAGGCGTCAAGCCGGAGTATCAACACACCGGTGTTGCCGCTCGCTTCTATCAAATGCATTTCGATGCTGCCGAACGCACCCCACAGAAGGGCGGGGAGATGGGCTGGATCCTCGAGGTCAACAAGCCGATGAACAGGGCCATGGAAGGCATGGGTGGGGCGATCAAGCGCCGCTACCGCGTGTACGAGCGGGCGCTGTAGCTACTCGCCCCGATCATGCTCGCTCCCGACGACCAGATCTCGATCCGTTCGCTTGACATCGCTGAAATCGGGGTGGTCGAGCCGTTGTGGAACGCTCTGCGCGAGCGTTTGCGGCCGCTCGGCCTGGGCGAACTGTCGCTGCACGTTCTCGCTGGCAACGACGACGCGGCGCGCTTCTGCGAGCGTCACGGCTTCAGCCCGTTCGCGACCTGGCTGCGCGCCGGGTAAGCCGGTCCAGCTGGGCCGGTCGCTGGGGAATCCAACCAGTCCGTGAGCGCGAGCGTGCCAGGTTTGCCGCGAAACCTTGACCTGCGGGTCGCCAGCGGCTATACGTCGGTGTAGACAAAAAGCAACGCCGATATTGCCCCCGGCGACAGCGGCAACTGCCCCGGGGGCGCGGCACGGAAAGGAGCTAGCCTTCCCATGCAAGCGAACCGTACCGAGTCAACAGCCGGGGACGATCAGACCCATGCCACCGTCCGGTACCGCAGCGAGCAGGATCAGATCGAACAGGCGGTTATGGGCCTGTTGCTCAGCGACAAACATGCAGGGCCGTGGACGCGAGGCGAGGTCGAACGCGAACTCGGATACGAGTTCGGTGTGTACGACGCGCTCGTCGCTCTCCACGGGTCGGGGCTCCTCCACCTGGAGGGGCAGCTCGTGATCGCCAGTCGCGCGGCTCAACGAATGGACGAGCTCGAGGTGTAGGACAAATAGGGGCGTGGCGGCTCCTGCTGCCACGCCCCACTTCAACCCCTGTCACGCACTTTCCGATCGCGGTTGCATATTGGTAACGCAGGAGGGCTACCACTGGCCATCTGCGTCTACGTCGCGAGGAACCCGCGCTTACGCTGCGTCTGGCGGCCGGTACGTCTGTGAAAAGACCGTATCAGTCAGCCACCGCTTGAACGACTCGTTGTCGCTGAACTGCTTGAACAGCTCGGTGTCGTCCTTGATGAGTCCGTTCATCACGCGTTCGAGCGCCTTGTCGTGCTCGATTCTCGCGTTCTGCTTGTCGCTGTTCTGCTGAGCATTCCGGTAGGCCGTGTCGGCCGAGACGCGTGCAGGAATCTCCTCTGTGATCAGCCGCTCGATGCGGTCCGTGTCCTGCCATTCGATGTTGCCGAACTGGTCGTTGAACGACTTGACGATGTTCGAGAGCCGGTCGAGCTCGGGTTCAGGAACGTAGCCGCCACCACTTGTCGGGACGGGGCCGATCTCGGCGTCCTCATCGGGGAGTTGGATCTTGACGACGGCTCGCTTCTCGACCCGGTAGCTGTCCATATCGATCGTTTCGAGGATGCCCTTGGACAGGTCCTCCTCAACCGGCGCCGGGAGCTTCGAGATGAGGAAGTTCAGGAAGATCGAGAGCTTCTCCCACTCCGCGTCCGTGTAGGGCAGGATCGCGGAGAGGAAGCCGTAGGTGCGGACGAACCCCTTGCCCTTGCCCTTAAAGTCGACCTGGCCGTCCTCGTCCAGGTCTTCCTTGTAGGTCGCCACGCAGGCGTCGAGGATCGGGTCAAGCTTGTCACGGTCGGAGCCGCCGAGGTAGAGCGCGACAAGCTCATCCACCTGCGAGGCCGAGTAGACCTGGTGAGCGTCGAGCGCCGCCTTCAGATCGTGGAGCTTGTCCGGATCGGTCTCCTCAGCCAAGATCGTCGTCCGGTAGTAGTCGGCGAAAGCGGCCTGGATCGTGTCGGCGTCGTTCATGAAGTCGAGCACGAAGGCGTCGTGCTTCTTGGGGTGCGCGCGGTTCAGGCGCGACAGCGTCTGAACCGCCTTTATCCCGGTCAAGACCTTGTCGACGTACATCGTGTGCAGCAACGGTTCGTCGTAGCCGGTCTGGAACTTGTCAGCGCAAATCAGGAAGCGGTATGGATCCGCTTGGATCTTCTCGGCGATCGCGGCCGACGAAAAGCCGTTGAGCGATGCCTCGGTCACCTTCATTCCGCCGTACTCGTGCTCGCCCGAGAACGCGACAATGGCCTTGTACGGGCTCTTGCGCTCTGCGAGGTAGTCACGTAAGGCGTGGTAGTACTGGATTGCTCGTTCGATCCCGCTCGTGACGACCATCGCACGGGCGTAACCCCCGATCTTGTTGAGCGCCAGAACCTGCTCATGGAAGTGGTCGACCATGATCTCGGCCTTGAGCCTTATCGCGTGGTCGTGGCTCTCTACGTAGCGCCTAAGCTTCTTCCGTGCGCGCTTAGTGTCGAACTCGGGGTCGGCCTCTACCGTCTTGACCAGCTTGTAGTAGCTCTCGACCGGCGTGTAGTAGGCCAGCACGTCGACGATGAAACCCTCCTGGATCGCCTGCTTCATCGTGTAGCTGTGGAAGGGCCGATGCGGAACGTGCCCCCCTTCTGCGGCCATCGGCTCACCGAAGATCTCGAGCGTCTTGTTCTTTGGAGTTGCCGTGAACGCGAAGTAGCTGGCGTTTGGCAGCAGCTTCTTTGCCTCCATCAGCGCATTGATCATGTCCTCCAGTGTCTCGCCGTCCTCATCGATACTGGCACCCGAGAGGGCGGTCGCCATGGCCGCCGTCGCGCGGCCGCCTTGGCTTGAGTGGGCCTCGTCGATCACGATCGCAAAGCGCCTCCCGCGATGCTCGGCACCGATCTCATCGAGGACGAACGAAAACTTCTGCAGCGTGGTGATGATGATCTTCTTGCCTTCGGCGATGAACTTCCTCAGGTCACCGGAGTGCTCAGCGTGGCCGACGACGGACCCCACCTGAGCGAACTTCTTGATCGTGTCGCGAATCTGCTTGTCGAGGATCCGGCGGTCGGTCACGACGATCATCGAATCGAAGACCGGAGCGTCATCGACTTCCAAGCCGACCAGCTGGTGCGCCAGCCAGGCGATCGAGTTCGACTTGCCGCTGCCGGCCGAGTGCTGGATCAGGTAGCGCCGGCCTACGCCGTGCTCGTGTGCGTCGGCCAGGAGCCGGCGTACGACATCGAGCTGGTGGTAGCGCGGCCAGATCTGAACGCGCCGCTTGCGGCCAGTTTTCTCGTTCTTGATCTCGACGATCTGCGCGTAGTTCTCGAGGATGTCGGTCAGCCCCTCGCGGGTGAGGACGCGCTGCCAGAGGTAGTCCGTCTTGAGGCCGTTCGGGTTCGGAGGGTTGCCGGCGCCGTCGTTCCAGCCACGGTTGAACGGCAAAAACCATGAGTGCTTGCCGGCCAATTGCGTGCAGAACCACACCTCCTGATCGTCGAGGGCGAAGTGAGCGACGCAGCGGCCGAGCTCAAACAGCTTCTCGCGCGGGTTACGATCGCGCTTGTACTGCTCGATCGCGTCAGCCACCGTCTGCTTGGTCAGGTTGTTCTTGAGCTCGAATGTGGCGACGGGCAGACCGTTGACGAACAGCGCCAGGTCGAGCGCCAGTTGCGTCTCGTCGCGGCTGTAACGCAGCTGACGGGTCACGCTGAAGCGGTTGCTGGCGAAGCGCTCGACCGCCCTCTCGTTGCCGGGCGAAGGCGTGCCGTAGAACAGGTCGAGGTGGTGCGGGCCGTGCTTGACGCCACTGCGAAGCACGTCGATCGTCCCGCGCTTCGCGATCTCGCCCTGCAGCCGCGCCAGGAACTGCCGGCGCGTCGGGCCGTCGGTCTCGAGCTGGAGAGCATCTACGAGATCCGGATGCGTAGCCATGAGAAACCCCCGTAACTGCACGAGGTCGACGCAGTACTCGCGGTCGTAGTGATGGGCGTCTCCAAGCAGCCACCCGGTCCCGCCGGCCACCGGGGTCGACGTCTCGGTGGCAACGTGTGCCGGGACCAGCATGTCCGTGCGGCCCGTCATGGCCCGGACGATCAGGGTTTCGAGGCCTTGCTCGGACGTGTCGGTGGTCATGCCTCAATCTCTTCGAGTTCCGTGTCGAGCTCGTTTTCTGTCTCCTCGAGCTCTTGGTCAGCGTCGTCGCCGAACTCATCCAGCTCGGCCGGTAGCTGCGCCGCCGCGTCGCGCACGTCGAGCTTGCCGGTCACGACGTCAGCGACAAGGCGAACAGAGAGCTCCTTTAGCAGCTCGATCTCGCGTCGTGCTGAATCGATGCCGGCGACGATACGTGTGGTTTCGCGGTCGAGGTACTCCACAATGAGGCCTTGCTCGCCCAGGGTGGGAAATGCCATGGGCTCACGGAGATATGCACCGGAGTCCAAATTTTGGATGCCAGTCGTTTGCTTGATCGATCGCGTGTTCAGCCGAATGGCGTACAAATACTCGTGAACATAGACGAGATAGCCTGGGTCAAATCCCTCCGCTATTGGCATGCGGGCTACGAAGTTCGAGCAGACTGCCGGGGTGTCATGGTCGTACAACACAACCATGCCGACAGGCTGCTGATCGCCCCCGCCTGACTTCTCGATCAGCAGGTCATCTCGCTGCAACAGTCGGACTCTCCGCAGGTTCGAGGTGATCGCCCGTATTGTTGGCTGGTCAAGACCCACTCGCCTGCGTCCGCGTTCAAAGTCAGCTACGCGTACACATACCAAATCGTCTTGCCCGTCCGGTTCCTCACCCCATACACCGTTGAAGCAGCCCCTGACCGTATCGCGGAGGCGACATGTCGTCCAGTGTTCAGGCATATCGCCTACCCACTCGATCTCCGATCGTTTCGTGCGAACATTGGGATCGAGACCGAATGTCACTACGCGGCGGATGATCGCCTGCCGCTGCTCCTCCAGTAGCCTGATCATCTGCCGCTTCGCACGGATGTAGCGCTGAATCCGCTTGTCGGCGTAGGCGAGGAACCGCACGATCCCAGCTTGGTCAGCGATGGGCGGCACGGGCAAGGCTTGGCGAGCGAATTCGTCAAAGCGAAAATCTGTTGACCGCTCGCGTACGCCCCGTGCCAAGACTTCGATCCACCGACTTCGTGCCATCTCTCGCAATGCGTAGGCGTAGTAGTGTGGATTGGCAAGTGCCATAGGCTTGCACACTGAATAGACGGGTGTTCCCTTACCGTCCGAATCGGCGTCGCCGATCGCACCGGCAAACGCATCCATTGCGTGAATAACGAGGTCGCCACGGTGGATGCCCTGATATCCCGTTTCCTGCAGTGCTTCGGTGAAACCGGTCACACGTCGGTTGCGCCTGAGTGTCACCGTCCCGTCGCGGAAACAGGTGACGACCTCGTCGATGTCCCGTACCGGCCGGTCCATCTTTCGGAACAGCCACTTTGCACGTTCAATACCCCAATGCTCAGGGACCTCGCCCATCCACGGCACACCCGAGTCCTTCATGCTGGGATACGGCTTGAGGTCGGCGATCACTGCGTGCCGCCACCGACGATCTCGACAAGCAGCCCCTCCGTCTCCTTCTCGATCGCGAGGATGTCGGCGCTGATCTCGTCCAGCGTGCGCAGCGGCCGGGGCTTATAGAAGTGCCGGGCAAAGCTGATCTCGTAGCCGATCTTGACGCTTTCTGGCACGTACCAAGCGTCGGGTGCGTATGGCAGTACCTCGCGCTCCAAGAACGTCGCGATACCGCCCTCTTCCAGTAGTGGCACTTGCTCGGTGTCCCGCAGATCGGTGTCGGGCTCGTACTCGACGACGGTCGGCTTACCGAGGATGTCCCGGCCGGCGTGGAACTTTGGTGGCGGCCCAGGTGTGACTGTCAGACGGTGACGAGCGTAGCGGCCTCCTCGGTGGTGTGTGTCGTGGTGGGCTGGGCGATCTCGCGTTCGACGGTGAGGGCGAGCTTGGCGAGATCGGCATGACCGGCGATTCGCCGGAATTGCCGCTCGGCCTCGAGCATCCCGGCGGCCGTCCATCTGAGGCACATCTCACCGGACTGCCAGCGCTTGACGTTGCGCGAGCTGCGGCGGATGCACTCGATCATCGACTCGCATGGGTTGGTGCTTTGTAGCGTGCGCTTCAGCGTGCCCTTCACGCCGAGACGGGTCACGGTGAGCGTCTCCTGCATCCCCTCGCTCAGGGATGAGGCAGCGCCCGGGTGGGAGCGCTCGAGCTCCGCGGCGAGCGCCTGGAGTTCTGCGAGGGCTTGGCGATAATCCTCACGCGCCCACGCGCGGCGCAGCCGCCGCTTGACCTCTGGCCGGTCACGCTCGGGGAGGTGATCGAGCACGTTGCGCTCCTTGTGACGGTTATGGCGACGTCGCCATAA
>CAVQPM010000010.1:0-43979 GCA_963714635.1 uncultured Solirubrobacterales bacterium
TACTTCTACGTGCTGGGCGACGACCCCGTTCTGAGCGGCAAAGACATCAACAATCCTCGGCAAGGTTTGTTGGGTCCCCGGGCGTGTTGGGCTTGTTGAACAAAGGGGAAGGCACGGGGCAGCGGGAAGGCACGGGGCCGCCGGATGTGGTGTTCGGCTTCTCCTCGTCGCACGGCCAGACTGTCTTCGAACGGTTCACCCGTGAAATCGCCCAACGAGGCCAGAACGCGCAGCTACCCGGAGTGCCGAAGGCGCGAGCGCTGCAGCACTTCGCGGCCGTGCTCGACGAACAGGTGATCGCAGCGCCTGCGATCGACTACACGCAGTACCCCGAAGGGATCGATGCCACCCACGGGTCGCAGATCACCGGCAGCTTCACGCTGAGCGCCGCGCGGAAGCTCGCCGACGAGCTGCGATCGGGCTCGCTGCCGATCAAGCTCGAACTGATCTCCTCATCGCGCGTGTCCGCTGCCGCCAGTCCCTGAGGGCGCCTCGAGATGGTGCGGTGTTGAGCGCCGCTTGATTTCGGCACGCGCGGGCGTGTTCGCGCTGTTGAGGGTCGGCATGGGTTTGGCGGGCCTGCCAGGCTTCGCGCGTTCATAAACGCGCGAGAGCCCTCCCGCCAGCTTGATGGTTGCGCCGGGAGGGCTCTCTGGATGCCGGAGGTGGCACCTATGTTGATCGTATGCGCTGATGAGGCGCGGGTCGAGTCTGAGCTTCTTGGCGGGCTTCTGGAGTGTCCGTCGTGTCGCGGGACACTGGGCGCGTGGGGGCACGCGCGGGCGCGGGTGTTGCGGTGCGCGGCTGGTGATCGGGGGCTGCGCCCGCGGCGGGCGCGCTGCCGGGAGTGCGCGGGCACGCATGTGCTGCTGGCGGATCTCGTGCTGTTGCGGCGCCGGGACGAGGTGGCGGTGATCGGCGCGGCGATCGAGGCGAAGGTCCGGGGCGAGGGGCATCGGCCGATCGCCGAGCGCCTGGGAATGCCGAAGGACACGGTGCGCGGCTGGCTGCGGCGGTTCGCCGCCGACAGCGAGGCGATCCGCTCGCATTTCACTCGGTGTGTGTTCGCGCTGGACGTGGAGCTCGGGCCGGTGCTGCCGGCCGGCGGCGTGCTTGCGGACGCGTTGGAGGCGATCGCGGTGGCGGTGAGGGCGTGGGTCTTGCGGTTCGGCTCGCGGCCGGTGTGGTCGTTGGTCTCGGTGCTCTCCGGTGGCGTGTTGTTGTGCAACACCAGTTGCCCCTTCCCGCCGGTGCGGTGAGCTGGGATCGTGGCGCGCTCGGAGTGATCTCGAGCGCCTTGGAGGCAAGATGGATGAGGAGCGTCGCAGGGAGATTGGGCTTTTCCGGTACGCGTTGATCCGTCCTTCAGCGGATACGGCCCTCTGCAAGGCGCAGCGCGGGGCGATGGTGCGCGCGCTGGCCTGCCAGGAGCATCTTGGAGTGGATGGGCGGGCGGTCCGGGTCTCTCGCTCGACGCTGGATGAATGGATCCGGGCGTATCGTCAGGGCGGCTTTGATGCGCTACTGCCGCGGCCGCGGGTGGTGGCGCCGCGCACGAGCGCGGGGGTGCTCGAGCTGGCGTTCGCTTTGAAGCGTGAGCGGCCGGAGCGCACCGCGGCGCAGGTCCGTCAGATCATGCTCGCTGCGGGCGGGCCCGTCCCGGGCCTGCGCACGCTGCAGACGCATCTGGCCAGGGCGGGGCTGAACGTCCGCGCGGACGGGCGCACCCCGGACAAGGTTTATGGCCGCTTCGAAGCGACCGTGCGCAACGAGCTGTGGACCGGCGATGGGCTGCACGGTCCCAAGCTCGATGGCGGCCGGCGCGCGGTGCTTTTGGCGTTCATCGACGATCACTCGCGGCTCTTGGTCGGCTGGCGGTGGGGGACCGGGGAGGACGTGTTCGGTTTGGAGGCCGCGCTGCGTCCCGCCCTGATGGCCCGTGGCGTCCCGGAGGCGATACTCGTCGACCGCGGGTCGGCGTTCGTCTCCTCCCAGCTGTTGCGCGCGTGCGCTGTGCTGGGGGTGAAGCTGATCCACGCAAGCCCGCGGGCGGCCACGACGAAGGGCAAGATCGAGCGATTTTTTCGGACGGTCCGCGATCAGTTTTTGGTCGAGATCGACGACCGCGGCGAGATCACCCTGGCGGAGCTGAACCGGTTGTTTTCCGCGTGGCTGGAGGTCGTCTATCACCGCCGCGTGCACTCGGAGACCAAACAGAGCCCGCTTGAGCGTTTCGGGGCGGCGGGCGCGCCCGCGCTGCCGACGCCGGCGCTTCTGCGGGAGGCGTTTCTGTGGTGCCAGGAGCGGACGGTCACCAAGACCGCGACGGTCTCGCTGCACGGCAACCAGTACGAGGTCGATCCGGCGCTCGCGGGGCGCCGCGTCGAGCTGATCTTCGACCCGTTCGACCTGACCCGGATCGAGGTCCGCTACCAGCGCCGTGCCTTCGGGCTCGCGATCCCGGTCAAGATCGGCCGTCACACCCATCCCCAGGCCAAAGCAGAGCCCGAGCCGTCCTCCGCGCCGACGGGGATCGACTACCTCAAGCTGCTCACCGAGAAGCGCGACGCCGAGCAGGCCGGGCATCCGATCGACTACGCCAGCCTCGCCGAACCCGAAGACGGCGAGGGCGAGGGC
Organism: uncultured Solirubrobacterales bacterium; assembly: GCA_963714635.1. Classification (GTDB taxonomy): domain Bacteria; phylum Actinomycetota; class Thermoleophilia; order Solirubrobacterales; family Solirubrobacteraceae; genus Palsa-744. Next base: position 2,638 of record CAVQPM010000010.1, read on the forward strand.
GAGGATCGTGACATCGACAAGCAAGGACATGAGAGATGAGCATCGAGAGGCTGCAGTCGCATTACGGGTTCACACGGATGCCGTTCGGCAAGGATCTCGCGCCGGGGATGCTGCACGCCCATCGCGCGCACTCAGAGGCGGTCGCGAGGATCTCGTGGTGCATCACAGAGCAGGCGATCGGGGTGATCAGCGGCGAGTGCGGCGCGGGCAAGACGGTCGCCGCGCGAGCGGCGGTCGCCGCGCTTGACAGCTCCCGGCACACGATCCTCTATCTCGGCACGCCCGGGGTGGGGCTGCGCGGGATCTATACGACGATCATCACCGGGCTCGGCGAGAGTGCGCGCTTTCACCACGCGGCGTTGATTCCCCAGGCCCAGGACCTGTTGGCCGCAGAGAGCTCTGAGCGCGGCAAGCAGGTTCTGTTGATCTGCGATGAGGCGCACCTGCTGGACGGCGAGTGTCTGGAAGGGATCCGCTGTCTGGGCAACATGGGGATGGATCAGAGCGCGCCGTTCTGCCTGCTTTTGCTCGGCCAGCCGACCTTGGCTCACCGGTTGCGGCGGGGCGCGTTCACCGCGCTCGATCAGCGGGTCGGCATGCGCTACACGATCGGCGGCCTGGACGCGAAGGAGACCGAGAGCTACGTGGCCCATCACCTCGCGCTCGCCGGCCGCTCCGACACGCTCTTCAGTGATGACGCGATCACGCTCATCCATGAGGTCTCCCGTGGCCTTCCCAGGCAGGTCAACAACCTCGCGCTCGCCTCGCTGATCGCCGCGTTCGCCTCAAAGAAGGCGATCGTGGACGAGTCCGCCGCCCGTGCCGCGGTCGCCGAGGTCTCAGCGCAATGAGCGAGCAAGCGCTGTCTCTGCCCGATCAGCCGCCAGAGGATGATCCCTCGGGCTGCGGAGAGCTGACGCTGCAAGCCCCCGAGGGCTGGCCCACGCCGCCGGAGCCGGCCGTCTATCACGGGCTCGCGGGTGAGATCGTGGGCAGGATCGCGCCGCACACGGAGGCCGACCCGGTCGCGATCCTCTCCCAGCTGCTGGTCGGCTTCGGCGCCGCGGTCGGCCGTGGCGCATGGTTCCAGGTCGAGGCGACCCGACACCATCCAAACGAGTTCCTGGTCCTGGTCGGTGAGAGCTCGCGCGCGAGAAAGGGCTCCTCCTGGGATCACGTCCGGCGGCTGATCACCGGCGCCGACCCGACGATCACCGCCCGGATCCTGACCGGCCTCTCCAGTGGGGAGGGGTTGATCTGGGCGGTCCGTGACCCCAACGGCCAGGACGCCGGCGTCGCCGATCGGCGGCTGCTGGTGATCGAACCGGAGTTCGTCAGCGTGCTCAAGGCCGTCGGCCGCGAGATCTCCACGCTCTCGCCGACGCTGCGCTCAGCGTGGGACGGCCGGCCGCTTGCGATCCTGACCCGGAGTGCGCCCGCGCGCGCGAGCGACGCGCACATCAGCGTGATCGGCCACATCACCGCCACCGAGCTGCGCCACCACGCGGGTCCCGTCGAGCTCGCAAACGGGCTGCTCAACCGCTTCCTGATCGTCGGCTGCCGCCGCGTCCGGCTGCTGCCCGAAGGCGGGGACCCCGACCCGCTCGCACGCACCGGCCTTCAGCGCCGACTCGCCAAGGCGCTCCAGGGCGCCCGTCGCGCCGGACAGCTCCGCCTCTCCACCCCCGCCCGACAGGCCTGGACAGACATCTACCAGCAGCTCGCCGAGCCGCAGGCCGGGATCGCCGGCGCGATCAGCGCCCGCGCCGAAGCGCACACGATCCGCCTCGCGCTCATCTATGCGCTGACCGAAGGCGCCCGGCAGATCCAGCCCATCCACCTCGACGCCGCGCTCGCGCTCTGGGACTACGCCGGACGCTGCGCCACCTGGGCGCTGGAGCGCAGCGCTTCTGACCCGCTCGCCCAACAGATCCACGACGCGCTCACACATGCGCTGCCCGACGGGCTGACCCGCACCCAGCTGCGCGACCTGCACCACCGCAACACCACCACCGTCCAGCTCGACCACGCGCTCTCCTCACTCGCCCACGACGGCAAGATCACCAGCCGGCGCATCCTCACCGCCGGACGGCCCGCCGAGCTCTGGTGCGCCACCACGGCCAAGCAGCCCCCGGACTGAAGCCGTCCGCTGCCGGACAGGTTGCGCACCGCGCAACCTTAAGAGCGAACAAGCGAAGCGCAGCGGCCCAGTCAAGGGCGGCCCGACAGGGCCGAGCGCAGCGAGCCGCGAAGCGGCGCCCTTTACGGGACCGCGCAGCGGAGCTACCCGCCCCGGGCCAACCCTTTCAACGTTTCAACGTTCCAGCGTCAGCGATACCGATCCCGACCCGCAACGGCATCCGCGTGCCGAAATCAAGTCGAGGCCGATCGACCGCATGCGCGGCACGGAACCCCAGCGCAATCGTCCCCAGGAGCGGCCTGGGAGTGCGGCCATGCTCGGAAGCGGGGACTGCTTGGTCGTCTCTCGGTAGATCCTGCGGCGGTCGATCTCGACTGCGGCGCACCTGGCTCTCGAGCAGGCGGTATCGCGGCACCATCGGCCTGAACAGGGGATGTGCGCGGGCGACGTCCGCTGCGCACCCGCGGTGGGTTGCGGTGGCTGCGGCCCAGACGCGGTCGCTGCCGACGGCGCGCGTGTCGCGCGACGCATGTGCTTCTGCCGGATGTCTGCTTGCTGCGCCGGCTTGACGCGGTGGAGGTGATCGGGCAGGCGCTTCTGGCTGGGGTGGGCTATCGCAAGGCCGCCGAGCGTCTCGGGTTGGCGCCGGAGACCGTGCGCGGCTGGCGGGCGCGGTTTCGGGAGCGCGCGCCGCCGCTCACCGCTCACTTTCTGGGCTGGGCGCGGGCGCTCGACGGCGCGCTTGTTCTGCCTGAGGGGCGCGGGTCGAGCGGCGAGGATGCGCTGGAGGCGATCGGTGTCTGCGCGCGGGCGGCCTCGCTTGCGCTGGGGCGCAGGCCGGCGTGGTCGTGGGCTTCGGCGTTGACCGCGGGCGGACTGCTTTGCAACACGAGCTCGCCTTGGCCGGTGCCGGAGTGAGCGTGATGCTGGCGGTGATCGGCAGCAGGCGAGCTTTGGAGGTGTCGATGAGCGACAGAGATGAAGAGAGGGCGCGCAGGATCGCGCTGTTTCGTTACTCGCTGGTGCGCGAGCCGGCGGACGCTGCGCTTTCTGCCCGCCAGCGCGGCGCACTGGTCAGGCAGCTGGCCGGCCGTGAGCACCTGGGGGCCGATGGGCGCTGGGTGAGGGTTTCGCGGAACACGCTGGATCGTTGGATTCGTCGTTACCGCACGGGCGGGTTTGAGGCGCTGTTTCCCACGCCCCGGCGCGTGCAGAACAAGACGCCTGAGCGGATCCTCGATTTGGCGTTGGCGTTGCGGCGCGAGCAGCCGGCGCGCACCGCGGCGCAGATCGCCCGGATCATCGTCGAGGCTGAGGGCGCCGCGCCGTCGGAGCGCACGATCCAGCGTCATCTGCTGCGCGCCGGGCTCTTCTGGAAGGGGGAGCTGACTTCGCGGGCGCTGGGCCGCTTCGAGGCGCAGGCAGCGAACGAGCTGTGGACTGGCGACGCGCTGCACGGGCCGGTGGTGGCGGGCCGAAAAGCGATCCTGTTCTGTTTCATCGATGATCACAGCCGGCTTCTGACCGGTTACCGTTTCGCGGCGCGCGAGGACGTGCTTGCCGCCGGGGGCGCGCTGCGGCAGGGATTGGCAGCCCGCGGGCTGCCCGACGCGCTTTACCTGGATAACGGCTCGCCGTTTGTCTCCTCTCAGCTTCTGCGCTCCTGCGCGGTTTTGGGGATCCGCTTGATTCACAGCCGGCCGGGCCGGCCGGAGGGGCGGGGCAAGATAGAGCGCGTCTTTCGCACGATCCGCAGCCAGTTCCTGGTCGAGCTTCAGGGGCGCAAACCTGAGAGTCTCAGCGAGCTGAACCGCCTCTTGCAGGTGTGGGTGGAGTCGGTCTATCACCGTCGCGTGCACTCGGAGACCGGCCAGAGCCCGCTCGAGCGCTTCCTGGCCGGTGGCGCTCCGACTCCCGTCGCACAACAGGAGCTGACCGAGGCGTTCCGTTGGTCGGAGTCCCGCACGGTCTCAAAGACCGCGACGTTCTCACTGCACGGCAACACCTACGAGGTCGACCCCGAGCTCGCGGGCTTTCGCGTGCAGTTGATCTTCGACCCGCACGATCTCACCGAGATCGAGGTCCGTCAGGGCGGCCGGCCTGCGGGCCGCGCCGTGGCGCTTCAGATCCGCCGTCATGTGCATCCGCGGGCCCGTGGCCAAGACCCCGAGAAGGCACCGGCGAGCGGGATCGACTACCTGGGCCTTCTCTCGGAGCGCCGCCAACAAAGCCTGCGCAAACGGATCGACTATCGGCAGCTGTCAAAGCCAGACGACGAGGACCACGACGAGATCAAGGAGCGGAAACGATGAGCATCGAGCATCTGCGCGCGCACTGGGGGTTCTCGCGCACCCCCTTCACCAAGGAGCTCGCTCCCTCCATGCTGTTCGGATCGCGCTGCCATCAGGAGGCGGTCGCGCGGATCGCTTGGATCATCAAAGAGCGCGCGCTCGGGGTGATCACGGGAGAGGTCGGTGCGGGCAAGACGGTCGCCGCTCGCGCTGCCACGAGTGCGCTTGAGGTGAGCCGTCACACAGTGGTCTACCTGCCGAACCCCGCGATCGGCGCGCGCGGGATCCATGCCGAGATCGTCCGCGCGCTCGGGGAGAGCCCGTGCTTTCACACCGCGCAGCTGATCGCCCAGGCCCAGGAGGCGCTCGATACAGAGGAGTCAGAGCGCGGCCGGCGGGTGGTGCTGATAATCGACGAGAGCCATCTTCTGTCTCCCTACCAGCTCGAGCAGCTGCGGATGCTGACCAACAGCCAGATGGACTCGCGCGCGAGCTTCGCCTGTCTTCTGCTCGGCCAGCCGACGCTCCGCCGGCGTCTGCGCCAGGCGAGCTTCGCGGCGCTGGATCAGCGGATCGCGTTGCGCTGCCAGATCGACGGCATGGACAGCGCCGAGACCGGCGATTACATCGCGCATCACATAAAGCTCGCCGGACGCGAGGACAAGCTGTTCTCCGATGACGCGGTGGCGCTGATCGGGGAGGTCTCGCGTGGGCTGCCGCGCCAGGTCAACAACCTTGCGACCCAGACGCTGATCGCCGCCTACGCGCAGAAGAAGTCGATCTGCGACGAGCGCTCAGCGCAGGCCGCCGTCGCCGAGATCGCAAGCGAATGAGCGAGCTGATCAGCCAGCCGGCGCCGGCCGAGCTGCCCGCCCCCGCCGGCTGGCCCGCGCCGCCGGATCCGCGCGCCTACTACGGCCTGCCCGGCGCGATCGCCTCCGCGATCTCTCCCCACACCGAGGCCGACCCGGTGGCGATCCTCTCCCAGCTGCTCATCGCCGCAGGCGCGGTGATCGGGCGCGGCGCTCACTTCCAGGTCGAGGCCAGCCGACATCACGCAAACGAGTTCTGCCTGCTGATCGGCGACAGCGCGAAGGCGCGCAAGGGCTCCTCCTTCGATCACGTCGCCCGGACGCTCAGCGCCGCAGACCCCGCCTTTCAGGATCGCCTGAGCACGGGCCTCTCCTCGGGCGAGGGGCTGATCTGGTCGGTCCGCGACCCCCACGGCGCCGACGCCGGCTGCTCCGACCCGCGGCTGTTGATCACAGAGCCCGAGTTCGCGAGCGTGCTGAAGTCGACCTCACGCGAGATCTCAACGCTCTCCCCGGTGCTCAGGAGCGCCTGGGACGCACGGCCGCTGGCGCTTCTGACACGCACCGCCCCGGCGCGCGCGAGCGCCGCGCACATCGCGATCATCGGCCACATCACCCAGGCCGAGCTCGCCCACAACACGAACAGGATTGAGATCGCCAATGGCTTCTTGAACAGGTTTATCCTGCTCGCCTGCCGGCGGGTGCGGCTCTTGCCGGAGGGCGGGCAAGCCGACCCGCTCGCTCACACCGGCCTGACCGGCGCGCTGAAGGCGGCGCTGGGGCACGCCCGAGGCGCCGGACAGGTGCGCTTCGACGAGGACGCGCGGATGCTATGGCACGATCTCTACGCACGCCTCTCCGAGCCTGAGGACGGCCTCACCGGTGCGCTCTGCGCCCGCTCAGAGCCACACACGATCCGTCTCGCGCTGATCCACGCGCTGCTCGACTCCGAGCGCCAGATCAAGCCCTGCCACCTGCACGCCGCACTCGCGCTCTGGGACTACGCCGCGCGCTGCGCGCGCTGGGCGCTCGGGCAGGCCAGCGGCGATCCGCTCGCCGAGCAGATCCACGCCGCGCTGCGCCGCTCCCCCGACGGGCTCACCCGCACTCAGCTGCGCGACCTCTTCGCTCGCAACCGCTCAGCCGAGCGGATCGAGCAGGCGCTCGCCGGCCTCGCCGCCACAGGCAGAGCCACAAGCACACGCACCTCCACCGCCGGACGGCCGGCCGAGCGCTGGAGCGCCACGAGCGCCTCCGCAGAGCTTGCCGCCCGCAAGACGGGCAACTTGCGCGCAGCGCAACCCTGAGAGCGAGAATCAGCGAAGCGGAGCGGGCCAGTCAAGGGCGGCCCGACAGGGCCGAGCGCAAGCGAGCCGCGCAGCGGCGCCCTTTACGGGACCGCGCAGCGGAGCTACCCAGCGACCGACACGCCCCTCGTCGCCCACCCGCGCCACCCCACCTTTGGTCGTTCGGTCGTACCTCTCCCTCCCATCGCCACCCAGCGCGTCGTCACCGTCACCATTTTCGATGTCCGTCAACACCACCGCGCCCCGTCGAGCACGCCGACGAGTCGTGCGTCGGGACCTCGCCGACGCTGCTCGCCCGTGACCACGCCGATTGGGCACAAACGGGCACAAATCCTCGTTCCCATGGGCTAGACCGCCCGCCCGCCGTAGCGCCGCCGGCGGAGAACCCCGCTCTATTGCAGGCGATTCGGCGATGGAGCTAGCGAGACTCGAACTCGCGACCTCCTGGGTGCGATCCAGGCGCTCTCCCAACTGAGCTATAGCCCCGCGGGCCCGCGCGCACGCGGGAGCAACGGTTTGGGGAAGTGTAGTGGGAGAGCGGGTATGCCACCAGGGGGCGCGTTGACGGCGAGGCGAGGCCACGATGGCGATGGGGCGCGCGTGGATGCCCGGGGATCGCGAGCGAGCGGGCATCCCACCAAAGCGGCGCGCAGGCGCAGTATGGTTTGGGGGCGCAATGGGATTGCTCGACGACGCCATACGCGAGCACTTGGAGCTCAAGCGTCTCAGGGGAGCCGATCCGGGCGATGTGGCCCGGGAGGAGCAGGACGCCCTTGGACCGGTACGCAGGGAAGGCGATGTGGAGCAGGATGGGCAGCGCGGGGGCGAGACCGAAGCGGGGTCGGAGGCTGACGAGTCCTTCTCAGCCGGCGCCGGATCGAGTCCAGCCGTGGACTCCTCGGAGTATGGCCAGGAGACGGTGGAGATCAACATGGAGGTTGAGCTCGGTGGGAAACGTTCTGGAGGACACGAGTCGGACACAGGGCGTGCCGAGCGCGCGGCACCGGTGGCGCACCCCGCGCACAATCAGGATGCTGTGGAGGAGTCGCTCGAATGGGAGGTGCCGGGAGATCGCTCTGAGGAGCCTGCAGACGCCGTTGAGGGGGAGGGGGAGGGGGCGTGCGTAGCGGATGAGGATGCAGGCGGCGAGCACGTCGAGGACGTGCTCGAGGAGACCCCCGATTTCCTACGCGATACGCCCGAGCAGGAGCGACTCTGGTTCGAGCAACGCCCGCCGCGCGACTTCGACTTCAACGAATAGACGGTCTGGGGAGGCGCCGAGGTGGGCGTTCGAGAGCGAGCTCTCAGGCGATCCAAGCGGCCGTGGGTTGCCCTAAACTCGGTGGAGCGGGGCCATAGCTCAGCTGGGAGAGCGCCTGCTTTGCAAGCAGGAGGTCGCCGGTTCGATCCCGGCTGGCTCCATCGATAAAAGCCCTGCATAATTGCTGGTTTTGACAGTGGCGAGCAGGCGGCAAAGTGGCCCGTGTTCCCCAGCCGTGTTCCCCAGGTCCTGTTGAGCGTCCCGTAGGCGGCCCGGCTTGGCGAGCGATCGCGGCTGCTGGGGAACACATGCTGGGGAACATTCCGGCCGCTGAGGGCTTGCTCGCTGTTTGGCTCCGACGCCAAGCGTCACTACGTTAAGAGCACGTGTGCGGCCGCTACACGAACACGAATGGCCCGGCGGAGATCGACGAGCGTTTCGGCGTGCCGATTCGCTTCAAGGAGGGAACGCGCCGCTACAACATCACACCGAGCCAGGAGGTACTCGCGATCATCGCGCCGCAGGGGCAGCCCGAGGCGAGGCTGCTGCGCTGGGCCTCGTGCCACCGTGGGCGCGAAGGACACGAAGAGCGGCTACAAGATGATCAACGCGCGCATGGAGAGCGTCGCCTCGAGCCTGGCATACCGCAGGCTGATTCCCAGCGGTGCCCGTCGCGCATTGCAGATAGCCGACGGCTACTTCGAGTGGCTCAAAGCGGAGAAGCGAAGCGAGCCGCGACGAGCTGACCGAGGCGCTATGGCCGGCACAAGACCCAAGAAGACCCGACCGCGCCTATGGGAATCAGCCACCGACGCACGAGCCGCGCTCGGCGACGCCTGAATCACCGAAGGCGAGCGCTACCATCTCGACCGCAGCCAGGTCCAAATCGACCTCGACCAACTCGACCAGCTCCTCGCCAGCAGCGATCCCGACGGCGACACCGAACCGCAGACGCTCGAAGCAGCGCTCAAGCTCTGGCGCGGCGAACCGCTCCAAGGCTGCGACTACGCCTGGGCCGACGGTCACATCCACCGCCTGCAAGCAACCCTGATCGGCCTATTGGAGCGCGCCGGCTACGCGCGCCTTGAACGCGGCGACACGCGCGGCGCGCTCGAACTCGCCGAGCAAGCAATCACGCTCGACCAGTTCCATGAGGCAAGCTGGCGCCTGGCCCTCCAAGCCGACCATGCGCTCGGACTGCGCGAGTCGATCACCCGCCGCTACCACGACCTCGCCAAAGCCCTCGATGAACAGCTCGGGCTCCAACCCACACGCGAGACCAGGGCCATGTACTGGCAGCTACTCGGGCAGGGGTAGCCGGCGCAGGTAGCGAGCTTCCTGTAGCGTTGGGTCCGCAATGATCTCTTCGTGGCGTCCGATCTCCGACGGGAGGTAAGAGACTTTGCCGCGAGATGCGAAGTTCAAGTTCGCCAACTACGACGGCGGCCTGCCGAGTCATCCGAAGCCCGAGCCAGGCGGCACGCTGGTCCTGACGGCGAACGGCAGGTGGGAGCTGCACTACGCCGGCGGGTTCGGGCGTCGGGATCGGTGGATTTACGGCGGCATTCAGCGGTACCCGTTCACGATCACCGAGGCTTCCCCATCGTCGTGCCATGTGACGATGCGCGATACCCAGAACCCTGAGGTTGCGGCGAGCTTCGACCTTCCCGAGACTTCGGTGGCTGCGTTGGAGGAGGCGTTGGCCGGGCAGGCGCGCTCGGTCGCCGCCACCAGCGAGCTGCGGGCGAAGATCCAATCCGGCTCGTGGTGGCTTGCGTCCGATGCCTTTCGTGGGCTTGGCTTGACAGGCAGGTTCAGCACGGGAGAAACCCGATACCTCGGTGGCTGGTCCGGTTACGCGAAGACCCACACGGCGAAGACGAACAACTACGTCATCCTAGACAAGGGGGGCATCTCATACAAAGCGTTTAAACGCTCTTTACCATCCCGTGGGACAAAGTTGTTGACCTTCATATTGAAGGTCCTGAGAGCGCCGCAAAACGTGTGACAGTTGGCCGCGCGTTGGCACTCGGAGTCTTTGCTCTAGCGGCAAAGAAGACGGAGAAGTCGGCCATTCTCATCGTCGAGCTTCGGTCAGGCGAGGAGGCGATCTTCGATACGCGGAAGTTCACCGCCGGAGAACTTCGCGGCAAGCTGGCGCCGATCACCAGTCACCTCCGCAGGGCAAATGCCTCGTCCTCGCCGGCAGCTCTTGAAGCTAGTCCCCCGCCCTCCGCCGCTCTGTCCTCGAACGGACCGCCTCTCGCAGCAGCCGTGTCCGTGGCAGACGAGCTGAAGAAGTTGGCCGAGCTAAAGGACGCGGGCCTGCTCACCGAAGAGGAGTTCGCTGGGCAAAAGGCCAAGCTACTGGACCACTGAGATCGTGCCGCCGTCCGCTGGGATGATCTGCACGGACTCGTAGAATCGGGGCGCTTAGTGCGCTACTGGGCGGGGCGAACCCCGGTGGGGGGCGGCACATCGCCCAGCGACTTGACAAGAAGCTCAAGGCCGTCGTCGTCCACGGCGACCTTCGGGGGCCACTCGGCGTTGGGAACTGTCGGCCAGATCGGTACGAGGCATTGGGCGATGTCGCCAGTGGGAACGATCGGTGGTATGCCCTGGATGAGATGTCCGACGATGCGGAAGGCGAGCGCCCCGACCTGAAGGCACGCACCATACGCACTGAGATCATTTGGGACAGAGACACCTACGGCCGTTGTTATCAGCAACCGCAGCCGTCCGCGCCCGTAGAACTGTCCTGAGTTACCGGCGTAGGCGGCGGCCCACACCTGCGCAAACGCTGGCGGCCTCAGCCAGCGTGGAAAGCCCGGATAGACCTCTCGCGGAATGGCTCTAAGGTCGGAGCGCCCGGCCTGTTCGATCATGATCGCCGTCTTGAACGCCCAAGTGGCGGCAACGGCTTGACGCCACTCGTGCCAGGTCTGAGCGCGTCCTTCGATTACCGGGGTCAGGATCGGCTCGGCGGTAGTCTCGAGCTCATGCATCCAGCCAGAGTTGCACTGCTCGCAAACGCAGCGGACAACGGTCGTGAACGGCAAGCGTTCGCCCCGAAACTCGACAGCACGTGCCTGACCCTCGACTTCGGCAATGACGAGATGGGGTGCCTTGACCTTGGGCAGATACTTGGCGATCCACTGGGGCCACACATGCTCGGCTGTGACCGGCGTCCCGCCACACCAGATGCATGAGCGCCCGCTGGGCTGAGTCTCGGCAGCCAACACCGATCCGTAGCCTACCTACCCAGCCCACCGGGGCGGGCGGTCAGAGCGTCATTATTCGGTCGAAGCAGGCGGCGACTTCGGAGGGGGCTCGGTCGCCGCGGCATTCGATGAGGCCCGCTGCGTCGAGACGGTTCAGTGCATCGGTGATGGTGAGTTTCTGCGGCGTGTGCTTTTCCCGCGAGAGGTTCGTCGCTTGCCACACCCGCACAGCTGGCGTTCCCGGCTGGCACGATCAAGCTCCCAGCGTGAACCGTCGGCGCGGGCGTCTGGTCGCGGCGTTGACCCCGTCGCGTAGATTCCGAGGATGGCATCAGGCCCAGAGATTGTCTCGTTGGAGCGCGAACATCTACTCGGCGTCATCGAGCTTTTTGCGGGCGAGCGTTGGAGCTACGCCGATGATGAGCTGCGGACATGGCGAGCGCTCACCGCGCCAGGGACATTGAGCCTTGTGGCGCTCTCTGTCCGAGCGGACGGTCATCGGGGCCGCAGATCCTCAGCGATGGCGAGGTTCAGGCGTTCCTCACGGTGCTTGTGGTCGCCGGCGAGCATCGCCGTGAGGGTGTCGCGCGCCGGTTGGTCGAGGAGGCGCTTGCCCGCACACGTTGTCTGCGGCTTGATGCGATCTCCTGCGCGGACCCGTTCTACGAACAGCTCGGCTTCACTCGGGTTTCAGGCTTCCGCTTTCAGGGACCACCAGGGAAGCGGACCGCGGAGGGAAGGGACTGAGCGTATGGCCGAGCAGGTCCCCGTCGTATGCGATGTGCTTGCCACCATCGAAGCGCGAAACTGGGATCGCCTCGCGCGAATACTGCACCCAGAAGTGCATTGGACAACCGCAGCCGAAGACGAGCTACATGGTCCCGATGCTGTGATTCGGCGCCTGTCCGGCGATCCACCACCCGCGCCACCTTCCTACCACGAGGTACGCGACGGTCTCGTCTGGCGATGGATCGACTGCCCAGGGTGAGGCTGGCTGGGTGCTCCACGAGCCAGGCCAACACCAAGAAGTAGAACGTGTAGACCACAGTTTACTGCCGCCCGTCGTCCAAGCGTCAGCCTGCGTGAGCAGGCGCTCGCGGCCGACACGGTTGCCGAGGTAGTTGAGCGCCAGTGAGTGCCCGCACGAGTTCCAGTGCATCAGGATTCGCTTACGTACCGCGACAAGGCAGCTGTGAGCATGAGCATGAGTCGAGCATCGGCGGCATCAAAATGTTGCTCGGCCGGGTGCCCCTCCGGGTGATGTGGCGCATTGACAATATCTATCGCCGCCTTCCACACCCGATCGAGGAATGTGACGCGCCTGTCGTCCTCATGCCATGCGCGCCGGGTAGCGATAATGGACGCCACCGGCTGAGACTTGTCCGCACCGAGCTGGCTCTGCCACATTGCGAGGATGTCGCGGCACTCTGAAATGCAGTCGGCGTACCGCTGCTCGTCAAGCGCTCGTTTGGCCTTGTCCCACTCTCTTGCCGCACTTGGATGATTGGGCAAGGATGGCGGGAATGTCATTTCAACGAGGCGGGCACGATCATAGCCGAGGCCCGTTAAGACATCGCGGACCCAAGTAGAGCGCTCAATGGAGACCGGAACCGGAGAGATGCCTGTTCGCCAAAATGGGAACACTTGCGAGAACATCCCATATTCAAGACCCCAGGGCATATCGTGGGTGTTGACTTGCGAACCGCCAACTGAATTATATGTCCTTACACCAGCAACTACCGCCTCCAGGTGCAGGTAGAGTGAAAATAGGTCAGAAGGTGCCTGGTGCCGGATGTTCTCAAGAATGTCGATATCACGTTGGGTAAGGTGAAAGCGGAGCGGGACGACATGTTCTCCTTGCCCCTCCGGGAACGAACGCACTGGCAGGTTGTCGAGCAGCAACTCCGTCGTCGGTTGCGTTACGGTGCCCTGGGGTGAACTGTGTTGATCCATTGAAAGATGGGCTCGCAACCAGCAGAGGGCCAGCATCGCGCCCGCGGGGGCGTTGTTCATCTGAACAGTCAGCGGTACAACGAGCTGTGGTTTCGATGGGCCGCCCTCGCCTCGTAGGGCACCGCCATCGACGGAGACTTGGCCGACGATTCGATTGCCACCTACGGTGATGTGCTGTTTACTGACTTGCGCCATACGCTGCTACATAAACAGCCGGCCTTCCACATCCGGCCAGTAGCGATAAAGCGCCTTCGCCTGATCGAGCACCAGCTGGGCGTAGTGATTGACGTCGCGCCCCTCACCGCCGCCGGCCGACGGCTTCGCAGCGGGCGGCTGGTAGTCGTGCTCGCGCAGCAGCCGCTTGATCTTGCGGCGGATGGCGGCCTCGGTCGATGCGCGATCGGCCCAGTCCACGGTGAGGTCGTCCTTGATGCTCTTGGCGAGCGCCTTGGCGATCTTGGCGAGCTGCGGGTCGGCGGCTACTTCATCGGCGCCTGCCAAGGCGTCGTAGAAGGCGGCCTCCTCGGGGGTGAGCCCGAGCTGCTCGTGGCGAAGGCGGGCGTCGCGCATCGCCTTGCCGATCTCGACCAGACGCTCGATCACTTCGGCGCTCGTGATCTGGCGTAGCTCGTAGCGGCGCAGCACCTCCTGGACACGCTCGCCGAAGAGCTTGGCCTGCGCCTGGTTGGTGCGTTCGCGTGCATGGATCTCGCCCTTGAGCAGCTTCTCCAACAGCCGCACCTGGATGTTCGGGTGCTCGACCTTTGACTCGATCGAGTCCAGGAACTCGTCGGAGAGGATCGAGATGTCCGGGCGCTCATCGCCGGCGAGCGCCGGCGCATCGGCGATCTCCCCGGCGGCCAAGCCCTGCGAGAAGAACTGCCTGACCGCCTGCTCGGCGTCGGGCGAGGCCTGCGCGTCGACGGCTTGCGACCTTGCGCACCGCGCCGGCCAGCTCTGAGAAGAAGGTGATCTCATCGCGCAGCTCGATCGCGGCCTTCTGGGTCGCGACCAGCGTGTAGAAACGGGCGAGCAGCGCCGTGCTCGTCGAGGAGTTCGCGGATGCGCTGTTCGTCTGGCCATCACGTAGTCGCAGGCCGCGGTGAAGAGCGCGCGAGCGCTCGGCGGGCGTGAGCGGCAGCTCTCCCTGGCGGAAGCCGGCCGGGTAGAGCAGCGCGCAGATCGACCTCGTGCGTCCCCACAGCTCGGCGAACGCCTTGGCGGCGGGGATCACCGGGTCTTCGAGCTCTACCTCGTCGTAGGCGACCAGCGATGCGCGCAGGTCGTCGCCGATGCCGATGTAGTCGACGACCAGCCCGCCCGGCTTGTCACGGAAGACGCGGTTGACCCGCGCGATCGCCTGCAGCAGGCCGTGATCGCGCATCGGCTTGTCGACGTAGAGCGTGTGCAGCGACGGCACGTCGAAGCCCGTCAGCCACATGTCCTGGACGACGACGAGCCGCAGCGGGTCGTGCTCGGGGTCCTTGAAGTCGTTCGCGAGATCTGCCGAAGCTCTGCCTTGCGAGCGCCGCCGCTGCGGGCCATCTCCGGCGGGTCGGTCGCCGAGGCGCGATGATCACGCACGTGACCGCCTCATCGCCGAAGCGCTCGCGCAGCCGGCCGGCCAGCTCGGCAGCGATCCGGCGCGAGCTCATCGCGACGACCATCGCCTTGCCCCGCGCGCGCGCGCGCTGAAGTGCTGCTGCGATGTCGTCCGCGACCTTCTCCAGGCGATCCGGCGCTCCGACCACCTTCTCGAGCTTGCGCCCAAGCGGTCGTGAGCTTGCTCGCCGCCTCGGGCTCCTCCTCTTCCAGAACCTCCTCGCACTTCGGCGAGCTGGGCGGGGTCTGCGACCTCGATCGAGATCGGGCGCGACTCGTAGTAGATCGGGACGGTCGCTCTCGTCTTCCTGGGCCTGGCGCATCGCGATAGGTCGAGACGTAGTCGCCGAAGACCAGTCGCGTCGAGCGATCGGCGCGTTCGATCGGCGTGCCGGTGAAGCCGATCCGCGTGGCGGCGGGCAGCGCCTTGGTGATGTTCTGCGCGAACTTCGCGTACTGCGAGCGGTGCGCCTCGTCCGCCATCACGATCATGTTGTGGCGCTCCGAGAGCACCGGCATCTCGTCCTGATCGCGCGGCGGGCGGAACTTCTGGATCGTCGTGAAAACGATTCCGCCGGCAGGGACATCGAGCAACTCATAGAGACTCTTGGGACCGCCAACGATCTCTTCGGCTTGGCGACAAGCTGTTGATAGATGCGTCGCGTCAAACTTTTCGAGCAGCTGATCGTCGAGGTCGGTGCGGTCGGTGACGGCCACGATCGTCGGGTTCTGAAAACGTTCATCGCGACGCAGCTTGTTGGCGAAGAAGATCATCGTGTAGCTCTTGCCGGCGCCCTGGGTGTGCCAGACGATGCCGGCGCGCCTATCGCCTGTCATCGCGACTGCCGCGGACTCGACGGCCGCCCGCACGGCATGGACCTGGTGGTACTTGGCCATCACCTTCCAGGTCTTCGCGCCGTCGGACTCGAACAGCACGAAGTCGCGGATCAGCTCAAGCAGCGCGGCCGGTGAGAAGACCTCTTCGATCATCACTTGAAGCCGCGGCCTCTTCTCCTCGTCTCGGGGAGAACCAGGCATCGCCTTCCACTGCGCGAAGTGCTCCGGTGGCGTGCTGGCCGTGCCAACCCGCGCGTCGAGGAGGTCGGAGACGCCGACGATCTCCACGTAGCGGTAGAGGCCCGGGATCGTCTCCGTGTAGTGGCGCACCTGGTTGACGGCCGCCTGCGCCGCGTTCTCGGTGCGGGGCGCCTTCAACTCGATCTGCGCCAGCGGCAGGCCGTTGACGAACAGCAGGATGTCAGGGCGGCGGTTCTTGGCGCCGTCGATGATCGTGAGCTGGTTGACGGCCAGCAGCTCGTTGCGCTCGGGATCGGCGAAGTCCACCAGCTTCGCGTGCTCGTTGCGTTCGGTGCCCTGCTCGTCGGTGTAGGAGATCGGGATGCCGGCGAGCAACATCTCATGGAAGTCGCGGTGGCTCTCGATCGGCACGGGCGAGCTGGCGCTGAGAGCACGGTCGGATACCGCCTCCACGGCCTCGCGCGGCAGGTGGGGATTGATGCGCGCGATCGCGTCGCGAAAGCGCTCGACCAGCACGACATCGGACCACACCTTGCGCTCGGCGCCTGGCCGTTCGGCCTCCAGCTCGGAGCCGTGGACGTGGGTCCAGCCCGCTTGCGAGAGCCATTCCAATGCTGGCTGCTCGGCGAGCGCATCCTCGCCGGCGACCGCGTTCACTGCGCAGCCCCCACGAGCTGCTCGGCCGGCGGGCCGATGACCTCCTGCGGATCGGCGGTGCCCGGCACGCGAATCTCGCCCGAGATGAGCTTGGGGAGAAGGGCGTCGCGCGCTGCGGCCAGTGAGTCTGTCTCGTCGTGAAGCACGGCGAGATTCTCGACAACGGGAGCCGCGATCTGCTCGAACGCGGCGATCACCTCGGGAGGAGGTACGACCATCTGAAGCTCCACGATGTGATTCCGGTTCACTGCCGGGAAGATCGTTCCCGACTCCTCGCTGGCCCAGCGAGGCTTCAGTGACCTGACCAAGAACTCGGTGAACGCCCGCCATTCGGATTCGATCCCGGCCACGCCACGACCGAGGCAGACCTCTGTACGTGCAACGTTGACCGCACCTACCGGCGCGCGGACCGTCATCAACGTAGCCCCGGCTCGTGCTCGCTTGGTCGGTGCCGACGTGAAGATCCGCGTCGTCGGATAGCGCTCACCGAAGCTGCCCATTCCTTGCACCAGAACCAGGCCACCGCCTGAATCCTCGCTGTAGCTCGCTCCCGGCGGCGACTGCCCCATCGTGACCTCGACCAGATCCGCCAACGCGCCAACCCGCCAACCCCGCGGCATCCTTCCAATCTCGCTCTCCTCAAACTCCTCCACCCCAACGAAGTCCACGAACCGCGCCTTGAAGAGCGTCGCGGCGGTTTCCTCCAAAAGCTTCGCGAGTCGCCGGTTGCTGTCGATCTTGGCGTCGAGGGCGGCGAGAATGGAGGCGATGCGACGCTGTACCCCGATCGGTGGGAGCGGCACAAGGAACGATCTTTGAGCCGTGAGGCTGACGTATGGCGCCATGTCGCTCTCGTGCATACGCGTACGGAGCTGTCCCGCGAATGCCGGCGATCGAAGGAACGCGAATAGGAAGCCTTGGTCGAGCCTGTCGGGTGCGACAGATCGCCAGAAAGTCGTCTGAGGGGAGCAGACGAAAGGTGGCGCGTCCACGGGCGCACGCGCCACGCGGCCAACGGTTCCCTTGTGCGTCAGGAGCACGTCGTCAGGCGCTCCAACACCCTTGCGGATTCTTGCTAGCGCAACATCGTTGATCCGCTGAGCACCAGCGAAGTCGATCACGCCCGCGTCGCTGATATCGGCGGCGCGAATATGCGGGGTGCCGTCAGAGTTCAGCTCCTCACGACGCGGCCGATACTCACCGTGGTTGCCGTCCTGAACAAGCAAGATCTCGGCTTTCTCCAATTCGGTGACCGAAGCGGTCTGCCAATCAGACCTCATACCCAACCCTCGCCAGCGCCTCCTTGACCTCGCCCGCCAGCCGCTCGTTCTCGGCCATCTCCTCCGCGAGCTTGTCCACGAGTGTCGCCATCTTCTCCTCGAAGGCGACCTCGTCCTCCTCGGACTCGGGCGCGCCGACGTAGCGACCGGGCGAGAGCGTGAAGCCGGCGGCCTCGATCTCCTTCAGGTCGCTGCCCTTGCAGAAGCCGGGCACGTCGTCGTAGTCCTCGCCGGTTGTCCCGCGCCAGGCGTGGTAGGTCGACGCGATCCGCTCGATCTCCCCCTCGGTCAGCTCGATCTGAGTGCGGCTGATCTTCTGGCCCATCTGGCGGGCGTCGATGAATAGAACCTCTTCGCGACGGTCGCGCTCAGTGGAGGACGCCTTGTTGCGGTCCAGGAACCACAGGCAGACCGGGATGCCGGTCGTATAGAAGAGCTGCGCCGGCAGCGCCACGATGCAGTCCACGACGTCGGCGCGGATCAAGCTCTCGCGGATCTTGCCCTCGCCGCCGCTCATCGTCGTGAGCGAGCCGTTGGCCATCACGAAGCCGGCGCGGCCGTCGGGCGCGAGGTGGTGCAGGAAGTGCTGTATCCAGGCGTAGTTGGCGTTGCCGGTCGGCGGCGTGCCGTGCTTGAAGCGCACATCGTCGAGGATCGCCGGTGTGGACCACTCCGACTGGTTGAAGGGAGGATTGGCCATCACGAAGTCGGCCTTCAAGCGTGGGAAGGCGTCGTCCAGCAGCGAGCCGCCCTCCGGGCACTTGACCTCGCCGGAGAGGCCGTGGATGGCGAGGTTCATGAGTCCGATCCGCCAGGTCGCCCGGTTTCGCTCCTGCCCGTAGACCGAGATCTCCTTCGGGCGTCCGCCATGCGCCTCGACGAACTTCGCCGACTGAACGAACAGCCCGCAGGAGCCGCAGGCCGGGTCGAGCACGCGGCCCTCATAGGGCTCAAGCATCTCGACCAGCAGGCGCGCCACCGGTGCTGGCGTGAAGAACTCGCCGCCGCGATGGCCCTCGGCGCGCGCGAACTCCTTGATGAAGTACTCATACGTGCGCCCGAGGACGTCGCGCGCTTCGCGCGGGTCTGAGCCGAAGCCGACCTTGGCGATCGTCTCCACCAGCGAGCCCATCAGCTGTGCCGACAAGGGCGCTCGCACGTAGATGCGCGGCAGCACGTCGCGCAACGGCGGATTCTCCCGCTCGATCGCCTCCAGCGCGTCGTCGATCCGCTTGGCAATGTCCGGCTGTGAGGCTGCCTGAAGCAGCGCCTGCCAGCGCGCGCCCTCGGGCACCCAGAAGACGTCCTTTTCCAGGTAGGCGTCGCGGTCGTCGAGCTCGGCCTCCCGCTGGGCCTCGTCTTCGACGTACGCCGAGCTCGCCGGGTCCGACAGCTCGCCTTCAAGCTCCTTGCGCCGGTGCTCGAAGGAGTCGGAGATGTACTTCAGGAAGATCAGGCCCAGAACGAGGTGCTTGTACTCCGCCGACTCCACCGACCCGCGCAGCTTGTTGCAAGCCTCGAACAGCGCCTGCCCGTTCGGGCCATCATTGTCCGCTGCCTGCGAAGACACCGACGAACCGTAGCGCTACCCCCTACTTCGGGGCATCGAGCTAGTCTGGGGCCACCTGCTCGCTCCGTTGGCCCGTATCCGCCCAGGTCGAGCATTGCGACGCCGGCGTCGCGGGTGCTTCCCGGGCCGCGACGGAGGATAGGAACCCCCGTCCGTCGTCGGCTTCCGATAGAAACCCCGTGCCGTACCTGCACCATGAACATGCCTTGCCCGCCGGACCGGGACTCATCACCTCGGTCCGGCGGGTGCCGTTTCGACCCGGGGGTCGCCAGATTCTGACCGGGGCGCGTGGAACCATCTCTGCTGAGGTTCCTCTATCGGAGTGATGCCCGATGCGATGAGGCTTCCTCTCAGTGTTCATGGCTCTAAAGGAGGTTTGGTATGGCGACGACGACGGTTGACTACGCAGGGCAGGTCCTGACCGATGTCCGCAGGCAGATTGCGGTAGACGATGCCGTTCTCTCGGAGACGAAGGCGAGGCGCAACCTCGTCAAGAGGCAGGCAAGGAGCTTTCCGGGTGCCCTCAAGACATTCGACTCGGGTAGCGTTGCGCACGGCAACGTCAACAAGCCCGTGAGCGACGCCGACTGCGGCGTGGTGCTCGACAGGCGCAAGTATCAGGAGCTTGGCCCCGATGGCGACGACGTGCCGCCGAACAACATCGTGGCCGAGATGGCCGAGCACGTGATCGAAGGCGTGCGCGAGGAGTACCCCGACGCCGCCTACAAGGTCTGCAAGCGCGCGATCCTGGTCGAGTTTCACGAACCTCTCGACGAGGAGCAGGACCCGAGCGTGGATCTCATCGTTGCTCTGACCAGAGTCGAGGGCGACGGTCGCTGGATACCCAACACAGAGGCCGAATGCTGGGACGCCTCGGACCCCGAGGAGCACACCCGCCTCCTGAACGACGTGGACGTCTCGGTTCGCGTACACCGTGCGAGGGTGATCCGGCTGGCGAAGGCTGCCGCAAAGCAGGACGCGACGCCGGTGGTCAGCTCCTTCAATCTGGAGGCGCTGGCGCTCGACCACGTTGAGGAGGAGAGCACGATCGCTGAGAGCCTGCGCGACCTCCTGCTCGATGGCGCGGACTCGCTGGCCGACGGTCCCACGCCGGACCCGGCTGGCGTCTCAGACCCGATCAAGCTCCCCGATGGCGTGTCGCGCGCTACCGCTGTCGCACGACTCCGCGAACTCGGCGAGGCCGTCTCGCGTGCCGTCGATGCCGAGACGCTCGAGGACGCCGAAGCCGCCTTGTCTGAGGTCTTCCCCGACTACGTGGAGTCCGGTTCGGCGGTGCGCAGTCTCGGCGATGCGCTGCGTCGGCAGAAGCGCGCGCAGGTGGGCGCTGCCTTCGGCATCGGCGCGGCTGACCTGAAGCCAGCGAGGGCATACGGCGATGAGGCGCGCTAAGCCGGGCGGCTGGTACGACGACTTCCGCTATCGACTCCGCTTCGAGAGCGCGGCTTGTACAGCCTTCCCGGCGATGTCGGTGTCGAGGACCGGGAAAGGCAGGAAGACCGGGAGCGTCGTCTACACCCTGCACGTGCCGGTGCCCGAGTTCAACGAACGCCGCCTCATCAGGATCGTGCTCTGGAACGACAGGCGAGCCACGGTTCAGTCGGTCACGGCTGACGGACCTGCCGAGTCCCCTCACCGATACGGCGACGGAGCGCTGTGCATGTGGTATCCGAAGGACGGACCGGACCAGCGGTGGGTTGCAGACGACGGGCTGCTGCGCCTCATACGCTGCGCCCAGATTCACCTGTTCAAGGAGGCGTACTGGCGACGGTACGGCGAATGGCCAGGACCCGAGGCGCCGCACGCATTCGACCAAGTGAAGCAGGCAGCATGATCGTGGCGACCGATGTCTGGACAACCGTCTCGATCATCGTCGCGGCGGTCGTCAGCATCGGCACCGCGGTGGCTGGCATCGTCACATGGTTTGTCAACGGCGTTCGCACCGAGCGCACGCGACTCCAGAAGCTCTATGCGGATGCCTATTCAGCGATTGTGTCCTATCAGGAGTTTCCCTACGCCATTCGGCGAAGGCGAGCGCCCACGCCAGACCATCAGGAGATAGCTGGCGAAGAAAGGCTGCGGATCGCGGGAGCGCTACACACGATCCAAGAGGCTCTGAACAACTACAGCGCACAGATCAGCACGGAATCGAAAGCCGTATCCGAAAAGTACGACGCGCTCGTCAGCAAGACACGGCGGGTCGCCGGCACCTATATGCACGAGGCGTGGGACGCACCGCCGCTCGACAACGATGCCGGCATGAACATCACCGGCATCGACTACGCCGACTTGCGCACGTCGGAGGACGCCTACCTCGATGCTCGTCAAGAAGGATATGACCTTCTGGCGAGTGGCGATCCCAAAGCTCCGCGACTAGTGGTTTGGCGAAACGATTGGCGAAACTCGAAGCTCATCCTCGGCATAGTTGGCAGTCCCCGAGTCCGCGGATCACATCCTTCTCACCGATCAACTCAAGCTCGTTGACGAGCGGATCGCTGACTTCGGTCAGCGACTTATCAGCATCTCTTGCTCTATGCCGCTCCTCGCGTCCCGCGGCTTCGACGGCGATTTCCTGAAGCTCGTGTTCAACGCGGCCACGGTTGACCTTTGGTATCTCCGCCCAACTCGGATCGAGGGTCTTCATTGATGGCAACACTACGACGGGGTAGGGGCCGATATGCAGACACCCGTGTACCTCCTTGAAATTGAGGCGCGGAGCGTCGGCCAAAGCCTCCGCGGTGATGGGGTTGTCAAGGCCGCCGGAGAACGGGGCTTGATCGTAGTGCAGCGCGTGGAGGCGACCTGCTACCCAGCGACGTAGCTCGTCGCGGGCGCGTTCGCGGGCGTCGATGCGCGCGTTCCAAGTGTCCACCTGCCCGCGAATCTCGGGGAAATGTTCTTGAAACGCCTGAGCCTTGCGCTCGTCGCCCTTCTTGCCATAGTACGCAGCCTGAGAAGCCCGGACGTAGCGCAGCAGACATGCCGCGACGCCCTTGAGCATGTCGCGGTGTTCGTTGGATACAGGCTCCTTCTGAGACGTGCCCGCGGCGCGAGAAGCAGGCGGCCTTCTCAGAACCTTGGGCGTGGGTTGCGCTGGCCTGCGCTTGGGCGGAGTGGGCTGCTGTGCTGGGCGTCGTAGCTGAGCTGCTGGCAGAGCCGGTGACGGGGCCACCCGTCGGATGCGTGGGGCCACCATTGGTAGCCCCGCTTCACGCTCCCGGCGTGTCAGCGGCAGCGGGAACTTGATCGGGCCGATCCCGCCGATGAACTCAGCAGTGAGCACATAGACCCCGAGCGCCGTGAGCGCACAGGCCGCCGCGAAGCCCGCGAGGAACGCATCGTGCGACCACAGGTGCGATGTCGCGCCCCACACCCCAAGGCCCACGCCGAGAGGCGCCCCTATTGCCACGGCCGCTCCCCCGATTGCTGCCCACGCCATCGCGCGATGCTCCGAGTTCGCGTTATTCGGCATGTATCGCACCCTATAGCGGGCGCTCGCGGCGTAGTCGCGCCGGATGTGGAGACTCCCCCTCACACTGAGCACCTGACGACCAAGGGCACGATCCGAGACTGGATCGTGCCCTTGCCGTTGCTCCAGCTGACACTGACTGGCGCCCTCGTAGGCGTGGCGGGCTGAAGTAAACGGACGCGACGACCCACCGCCGCCGCGTCCCGTCAACGCCCCCTACACCCCCAGCTCGTCCATCCGCCTGGCCGCGCGGCTCGCGATCACGAGCTGCTCCTCCATGTGGATGAGCCCCGAGGCGCACAGCGCGACGAGTGCATCGCACGCGGTGATCGCGTCGCCGCTGATCTCCCGCTCGACCTCCGCGCGTGTCCACGGCCCCTGGTGCTCGTCGCTGAGCAACAGCGCCATGATCGCCGCTTCGACTTCGGGCTGACCGAGCTTCGATCGTGATCGCTCATCGTCGAGCAGAGCGTCGATCACCTCCTGCTCGGCGCTGCCTATGCTTCCTGGCTGGTCACCCGTGGGCGTGCAGGATGTAGGTTGGTCGCGCATGGGAAGGCCACTCCTTTCCGTGCCGCGCCCCCGGGGCAGTTCCCGCTGTCGCCGGGGGCAATATCGGCGTTGTTCTTTGTCTGCATGGACGTATAGCCGCACCGCTCGCGCAGGTCAAGGTTTCGGGCTAAACCTGGCGCGATAGCGCTCACCAACACTGGCTGTCGGTGGTGGCCCTGCGCTCAGCTACGCCACCGCGCGGTCGTCATCTCCGGGCTCGTCCGACCGGAGGATCGTGCAAGATGCTGGTGTCGTGTCTTTGCTCGGCGCCCACCGAACGCGACTCGTGGACCGGCTGGTGGACGTCACCGCACGGCGACCGTCGGGCTGGATGGCGCGCAAGACCTACGGCGGGACGGCGGGAGCACCGGCAGGACACGAGGCTGTGTTCGACCGGATCCTCGACGCGGCGGGATCGTTGGAGGGCAAGCGCTGCCTTGAGATTGGATGCGGTGGCGGCCGGCTGCTGCAGCGCATCCTCGATGACGAAGCGAGCAGAGCAGCCGCGCTGGATCACAGCGAGGAAATGCTCAGGCTCAGCGGCGAGCGCAACGCCGGCGCTCTCCGCGAAGGACGCCTCGATCTCAAGCAAGGCGACGCGTCGCGCCTGCCGTGGCCGGACGGCAGCTTCGACCTCGTGCTCTCGGCAAACACGTTCTTCTTCATCGCCGACCCTGCCCCGGTGCTCGCTGAGATACGGCGCGTTCTTGTCCCCGACGGTCGTGTCGTGATCGGCACGGTCCCCGGTCCCCTCCCACAGGCGTCCCTTCGCAACTGGTGGGTGTACGTATGGGGCCCGCGCATGCACGTGTACGACGAGCAGACGATGCGAGCCATGCTTGAGCACGCCGGGTTCCACGGCATCTCGATCACGCGCATTGACGACGGCGAGCCGCTGCAGCTGATCCTCGCGAGCAGCTGAGCACGCCGACGGGTCAAGCGACCGCTGCCCTCACACGGTCGAGAGCACCATCTCCCACCGGCCATGTGCGTGAGCCGCGCAGTCGCCCCTCCAAGCCCGCTCGACCGCAGCAGACCACACGCACCGGGGTGCCGTGCCCCCGATGCAGTCGCCCCCAAGCGTTCCGGCGATTGTTAAGACGCCTCGCGTCAACTGCGCTGAGATCCCCTAAGTTTACGCGGGTTTCCGCCCCTCTTGAGCCTCCCTGAAAGGCGTGCGACGTTCGATCGCATGCAGAGTACCCACAAGATCGCCGGCGCCGACGCGCAGGGTTTCGCGGACTACCTGACCAGCGACTCGGGTCGCGGCGACTACTACGTCCCCAGCGAGGACGACCCCGGCGCCGAGGATCGCGCCAGCGGCGTCTGGCACGGCTCGCCTGGCTCGCTCGGAAAGCTCGGCCTCTCAGCCGACCGTCCCGTGCAGCGCGACCAGCTCGTCTCATTGATGAACGGTCAGGCCCCGAACGACGGTCGTGAGATCAGAGCCGTCGGTGGCAACGGCACGAGAGTCGCAGGGATCGACCTGACATACAACGCCCCGAAGTCAGTCTCCGCGTTGTGGGCTGCATCCTCAGGTGAGCATCGCGAAGCGATCGAGCGGGCGCATCGCGACGCTGTGGAGAGCACGCTGAAGCACATCGAGCGCGACGTCGAGCTCGTCAGGACACGGGAGGCGGGCGAGCTGAAATGGAGCACCGCGAACAGCCTGGTGGCTGCCCAGTTCATGCACACCTCAAGCCGTTTGACCCGCGACCAGGAGAAGGGCGGCGTCCCGGACCCGCACCTGCACACCCACGCCGTCGTGTTGGCGGCCGAGCGGACTGACGGGACGTTCGCCGCGGTCGATTCGCGCGAGCTGTTCAGAAGCGCGCGCGTGAACGGCGCGTGGTATCGAAGCCAGCTCGCCCACAACCTGCAGAACGCGGGTCTTCAGATCGAGCGCGGCACCGGCAGGGACGGCCGCTACTTCGAGGTGAAGGGCGTCCCGAAGGAGCTGGTGGAGCGCTGGTCGAGCAGGACCGCGCAGATCGAGAAGGCCGCGAGGGCGTTCAAAGACCGCTACGGACGCGACCCGAAGGGCAGAGAGATCAGCGCATTGACGACAGGCACGCGCGGTACGAAGACGAGCATGGCCCAGACGAACGTCGATCAGGCATGGAAGGCGCTCGCCGCCGAGCACGGCTTGACGCGCGAAGAGACGCACGCCCTCTTCAGCGCGCGCGAGCAGACCCAGGAGCGCATACCCGCGCCGGCGCCGGACCTGCCGAAAGAGATCGCCGACCGCGTGACCGCGAACGCCTCGATGGTGAGCGAGCGCGACCTGATGGCGATCGCCTATGAGCGCTCCACCGGCGTGGCGACGCCCGAGCAGGCGAGGATGCTCGTGCACAACCTCGAGCGCTCCAGTGAGCTGATCCGCCTGCAGGGCGGCATGTGGACGACAAGGGAGCTGCGCGAGCGCGAGCAGCAGACGATCGCGACAGTCCAGGAGCGCGCTGGTGAGCGCCCCGCCCCCGTGAGCGAGAACGCGATCCGCGAAGCGCAGCGCGAGACGATGCAAGAGATCGGCGCTCCCTTGACGACGGAGCAGAAGCAGGCCGTGCAGACGATCACGGGCGAGGGCGGCGTGAGCGTCCTCGTCGGCCAAGCCGGGACCGGCAAGGGAGTCGTGTTGCGCACAGCCGCGAACGCCTGGCAGAAGGACGGCTACCAGGTGATCGGCACGGCCGTGGCCGGCGCCACCGCGGAGCGATTGGCCGCCGATGCGAACACGAACCGCTCGATGACGACCGACGCCTTGCTGCTGCGAGCCGAGAAAGGCACCCTGACTCTCGGCAAGGACACGGTCGTGATGATGGACGAGGCCGGCATGGCCGACACGAACCGCCTGTCGAAGCTCACGGAGCTGACGAGCGAGCGGGAGTCAAAGCTCGTCCTCGCCGGCGACAGCGCCCAGCTCTCTCCGATCGGCGCGGGCGGCCTGTTCAGCGAGATCAAGGAGACGACGCGATCGGCCGAGCTGAAGCAGGTCCACCGCGCCCAGAACGAGTGGGAGCGCGAAGCGTGGAAGCACGTCCGTGACGGCGAAGCGACGAAGGCGCTGGCCGCCTATCAGGCCCATGACCGCCTGCACGTCACCGACACGCGCGAGCAGGCCGCGGACCGGATGGTGGCCGCATGGAACGAACAGCGCATGAACACGGCGGAGGGCAAGACCGTGATGCTCACCGACGCCTCCAACAAGGAGCTGGACGAGATCAACGAGAAGGCCCAAGCCCTGCGCGCGCAAGCCGGTGAGCTGGGCTCAGCCCGAGCCGAGCTGCCCGACCGCCCCTACACCCTCGCGGCCGGGGACAACGTGATCTTCACCAAGCCGATGTGGACGCCAGGCCAGGACCGCGTCGAGAACGGCACCCTCGGCTCCGTCAAGGACGTCCACAGCGAGCACGAGCTGACCGTCAGAACCAGCGGCGCGAAGGAGCGCGACGTGGCGGTGGACACCCGCGAGCACCAGGACATCCGCCTCGCCTACGCCCAGCACGTCTACAAGGCCCAGGGCCTCACTACCGACCGCGCCCTGGTGTTAATCGGCGGCTGGCAAACCGACCGCGAGCGAGCCTACGTCGCATTGACGAGAGCACGCGAGCAAACCAACATCTACACCGCCCGCGAGGACCTCGGCCACCAGGGCCTGAACACCGAAGCGATCGACCGCCTGGCCGACCGGATCGCGGAGAGCAACGCCCAAGAAGCCAGCATCACCCGCGAAACCGCTCACGACCGTACTGTCAACCAAGCCCCGGACGTCGGACCCGCGAACGACTTGCGAGACGACCCCGAGCAAAGCGCCGAGCACGACGGGGTCGGGGCCGCCCCCCAAGGCCCCGACCCCTCGCCTGCGCCGGACCACCGCGAGACGATCGAGCTCACACACGAACAGCAGTCGGATGAACGCGATCTCGACCAGGACCGCGGGTTCGGGCTGGGGATCGAGTAGAGACACATGCAAAGCTGCGGTCCGTCTCAGGCCACCAAGTCAGACGCGAAGACTCCTGCGATCCATCCGAGCGATGGCCGCTCGCCGGCGGCAAACCGCAGACGCCCGCTGCGGCCACTTGGCCTGGCGAGCGGCGGGGCGAGCGCTTTCGCAACGCCCGGTGGGAGCGGGCATGACCCGGTCGTTAGTCGGCGCACTCGGAGCTCGTCCGAGGCGAGCGTGGGCGCGACCCTTGCTCGGACGCTCGGTCGCGCGCGAAAGGAGAAGCGACGGATGCTCCGCGCGCTCCTAGGAGGGATTGGCGAAACGATTGACGAAAGTCAGCCGCCACTTTCGGATTCTTCCGTGCATTGGACCCAGGGTGTGCCGTCCGGTGCTATTTCTTCACTCGCATGGGGATGTTCGGCGCAGTACTGCTGGTGCGTTTGTTCCTTCTGCTGCTTAAGCACTTCCTGCTGACGTTTTTCGGCTTCAAGGTTTTCGCGCAGCTGCGTCTGTTGAACGTGCTCTCGTGCGTCGGTGGCTGAGTCTGCCGCGCTAACCAAGAGCGCGATCACGATGATCGTCCCCGCGAGCCCCAGCCAGCCGATAACGACCCCTGCCGTAGCGAACCCGCGCCCAGTCTTGCGTCCTTCGGAGCGGTCGATCTGCCTGCGAGCGTGTATCCCGAGAGGGATTGCCGCGATCCACAGTCCGACCAGCGACGTGATGAACGACGCGATGGCGACTCCGCTCGTGGCGGCTTCGGGCACGGGTTCGGGTGACTTGCCAGCGAACCGATGGCCGCAGAAGCGACAGACAAGTGCCGCGCCCTGGACATGCTCGGCGCATTCCGGACATGTCTTGGTCCCGTCCTCGTTGATCGTGGGCTCATCCATCGGGATTCAGGCTACTCAACGGACCTATTCTCCTGAGCCGACGGCGGCCCGGGTTGCGCAGCACTGCGTATCTGTTCATCGGCCGCCTGGTCCATGTAGTGCGTGGCGTTGCCGAGCAGCCCATGCTGCGACGCCTGCCACGGCTGGCCCTGCGCATCGCTGGCAGCACCCTCCATCCTAGCGGCCGTAGTTGCGCGCTTATCAGCCTCGTCCCATACGCGGTAAGCGCCCTCGCCGAATACCAAGAGCAGCAGGAGGCCACCGAAGACGCCGAGAAACCAGCCGGGCTCGTGGAGTAGCACGCCACCCACCGCCACGCCCGCAGTGAGCACGACCAGCCCGAGGAGCAGCAGGACGTTGTTCAACACGTTCTTGGCCCACATGACGCCGCTCACGAACGCCCTCCGAGCGAAGCAAAGTCGTCGCATCCCACCATCATCCTCCATGGCCGGAAAATGCAGGTTTTCCGTCCGATCCGACCTGTAGTTTTAGGCTCTACAAAGCCAAAAGTGGCCCCCGCGAAGTTAGCGCTTCCGGGGGCCTGGACCAAGGAGATTGAGCCTCCATGGACACGCAAAACGTAGCACGGCGATCCGTCGCCACAGACCTCTCGGACATCCTCGCCTCGCCGGAGGTCTCCCGCCTCGTAGATGAGCTTCAAGCGACCCGCTGGACCGGGCGTCCAGGCTACGCGCTCCGGTCGATGATCGGCATGGCGCTGGCGAAGTCCCTCTACACCGCGCCGACGTGGACGCGCACCGTGGCACTCGTCCGGGAGCACCCGGCTCTCGCAGCCGTGATCGCCCCCGAGGGCGATGTGCCCTCCGTATACGCCTGCTATCGCTTCACGGCGAAGCTGCGCGACCACGCGGACCTGCTGCAAGGCTGCATCGCTCGCGTGGTCGCCGAGTTGAAGCAGCGAAACCCCGCGATCGGCAAAGACGTGGCAATCGACGCCTCGGATATGCCTGCGTACGCCAATGGACAGCGGTTCGTCTCCAAGGGCGGGCGGGAACGCGAGACGTACTCCGACCCCGATGCGTCGTGGAGCCATCGCTCCGCCGTCTCCACTCGCAAGGGTGGAGGGTTCTACGGCTATCGCCTGCACATGGCTGTGGACGCTGCTACGGACACGCCGCTGGCATGGCGTGTGGAGACTGCCAGCGCCAATGAAGTCCCGACCGTGGCGCCGCTGCTCGACAAGTTGCACGACCTCGGGATCGACCCCGAAACGTGCGCGATGGACAAGGGCTACGACGGTCAGACCGTCCACGGTGCCTGCGCCGAGCGGGACATCGCCCCGTGGTTCCGCTCAAGGAGACGCCGACTGTCAAGCGCGGCGAGCACAAGCCTCCGTGCTGTGAGCACGGGGAGTGGCGGTTCGCCGGACCCGACTACCGGCGACAGGCAACCAAGTGGCGCTGCCCGACGGGGGAGTGCCAGCCCGCGTCGGTGTGGGTCAAGGCCGACCGACTGCACCCGCTGATCCCGCGCGAGACGCTGCGCTGGAAGGGCCTCTACCGTGGCCGCGCGTCCGTTGAGCGCGAGTTCGGACGCCTCAAGAACGAATGGGGCCTGACGCCCTTGCGCGTGCGGAGAATCGAGCGTGTGCGACTTCACGCCGACCTCACGATCCTCGCCCAGTTGACCGTCGCGCTAAACCGTTCCCAAGAGGTTGCGCTCGCGGCGTAGACTCGCCCCCGTGGATTGGGCCACGGTCGAGGGCTGCCATGCGAAGGTCAATAGGGCCGAGAAACTGCTCGATGGCGGTGCAGTCGAATGGCGCGCCTTCCTGAATACGAATCCCTGGCCCCATTGGATAGATGACCGGACAGAGCCGGGATGGCATCGCATCTATTTCGACTTCTCGACGCCACTGCCACAACGCTTCGCGGTCATCATCGGTGAGATCGCTCACGACCTCCGCAGTGCCCTCGACCATCTCGCGTGGCGGGAAGCGGTTGAATGCGTCGGGCTCGAGAAGGCCGAGAGCAACGCCCCGGTAATCACCTTTCCCCTTGCGCAGCGTTCCGCCGACTTCAAGAGTGCGAAGGCACTCCGTTACGTCGGGAAGGATGCCCGGACAGTCATGGAGCGCCACCAGCCGTACAAGCGCGGGAAGGGCAAGGGGCCGAAGTCGCTCGGCCTGTTGCACTGGTTCAACCGGATGGACAAGCACCGCACCCTTCAGGCAGCCATGATCGGCGCGCCCAATTTCTTCACGCTCGCCCATCTGGGCATCACCTTCGCCCCGAATGCGCGCGTCATGGCAGTCGAACCGCGCATTAGACGTGGGCGTAGCTTGGAAGGCAAGACGAGAGGTCGTGCGCCTTCGATTCGCCGCCAATAGTCCCGATCCGCAGGTGAAGGTGAATCGCACACCGCCCCTCACACCAGGCTTCGGCAAGCCGCCGCGTCCACTTCGGGGTCTGACCATCACGCAGACTATCGCGCAGGTCCGCGAGGTCATCGCAGACTTCGCCGACCTCATCCCATAGTGGGGTAAAGCGGGTACGGCTCTGGGGTGCGGTCATCGACACCCCTACCGGTCCGGCCCGTCAATACGGGCGATTCGAGTTTCGCTAGAGCCTCCTAGTACGGCGTGGAGCGCACTCCTCGCTTACTTAAGTCTCTCCAGCTCCTTGCGCCATCCGTCTTCGAGCGCAGCGGCGTGTGAGTCGCCAGGCAGCGCGGCAGCAATCTCCTCTGAGATGGTGAACGGATCGTCTTCTGTCGGTCCCGCGTCGAGAAACTCGCGAGCCTTCGCGCGGATGGCATGTACTGGGTCGCTTGGGCCAGTGTCTATGCCTGCGTACATATCGATGAAGCGGGTTAGCCAGCCTTGCGCTGCTTCTGTGACGGGGTCGGGCATCAGCATTGCTTTCCGGTCGGCGACCGACGCTACTCGCCCTCGTCGCTCTCCGCGTCGGCGTCAACCTCTGGGTGTCGCTCCTTGAATGCTCGCACGACCCGTCGAACCGTCTCAACTGCTGCCGCGCCGATAAGCCCGGCCTCAGCCTCGGACCCGATCTGCATCACCACATGAACGATGTCCTGACCCGCCCCGCGACGCTCTTCCGGTGGAGCAAAATCTGCATGCAAGCCGGCCGCAGACAGCTCACCGGCGAGCATATGCGCGCCGCGAACTGGTCCTGAGTAGCGAACACGGATCACTGAGTCAGTGTAGTCGCGACTGCCGCTGTTCGCGGTGTGGCACCCTAGAATGGGGATGTCCACGCACAAGGCGCGGACAGATAGGAGGCTCATTTGGACACCAGGACACCGGAGGTCTAAATATGGGAGCCGACGCGCCGCTATTTGCGGTTGCGATCGGCTCAGCCCTCCCAGTCGTATTCGGGGGCCTTGCCATTGTTGTGCTGTGCCTTATGGCTCTGTGGCTTGGCTATGAATTCGAAGGTGAGATCAAGGCACCATTGTTGACCTTCAGAGTTCGGGCAAGACCGCCCGACAGGAGCACTACCGCCGATGGCGGGGATCATAGACACGCTCAACAGCACGAGCCGGACAAAGATCCGAAAGATTAGATATCTATGAAGACGGGGCTCCAGCCCCGTCTTCGCTTTATATGGGATCAACTGCATGACCCACGGATCATGCAGTTGCCCTCTTTTCTTGAGCAAGCGAGTTGGCACACGAGTCATCGGGGCTCAACCGCACCCGCCGCCGGGGCAGCGCCGACCTTCCAACCGAACTGCGGGGTGCCGAGGTCGCCACCTCCATCGCTGTCGTCGGGAAGATCGTCGATAACTTTGCCGAGCTGATCCCATAGGCGGGTAAAGCGGGTACGGTTCTGGGGTGCAACCATCAGCGCACCCGCCCAGAAACCGTCACCGCAGGGGTTTCGAGTCTCGCTAATCCCTCCTAGGCCGGTGCCGATCAGGTGCCCGGATTGGCGGCGGATCGCGCTGCTGTCGCCACCGTCGCAGCTCGGCTAGTAGCGGATGGTGATCGTCTTGTGCCGGTGGGTGTGGGTGTCGGTGCGGATGATGTGCAAGCCGTAGGTGTAGTGGCCGGTGGTCGGGTTGACCTGGCCGATTTCGACCCAGCCGGTGAACTTGTAGTGGCTGTGCCGCCAGCTTGTGTTGCAGCGGTAACGGTTGGGGCTGCGCCGGCGACAGTTGTTGGCCCGGTAATGGGCAGGGGTGTAATGGAACTGGAACTTGACGGCTTGTTTGACCCAAGATCCGGCAGTGCTGAGCGTTAGGGGTTTGTATCTGGCGGCTGGCGGTGGGGTCTTCGGCGCTGGCGTGGGGATTGTCGGGAACGCGTATGTCTTTTCGGCGACGAGGTAGTCGTCTTCTTCGGGGGCTCTGTAGATGTCGACGTACAGGCAGAATGTGAGCGTTCCGGAGGCGACGGGCGGGGCGATGTGGAGCGTCTGCCCCTCGGTGAGCGCGAGTTTGATGATTGGCCCGTAGGCTCCGGCGGCGGGTTGCGTCACGGGACACGGGAGTTGGCCGGGTAAAGCGGCGAGCGCGGTGGTCCATGACCATTCGGGCGGCCCGGTGTACGGCTCGGTGACCGTGTCGTAAACGGTTAGTTCGTCGCCAGGCTGGAACGGGATGGCGAAGTCTACGATGCTGCCGATCGACCCGGATGGGGATGGGTACTGGTATGGCGCGGTGGCGACGAGTTCTCGGCTGGAGTGGTAGACGAACAGGCAGATTTCGTAGGCGCCGATGTGTGCCTGGTCCACTGAGCCGGAGAAGGTGATTTCACTTTCGCCGGGGGTGGTGTCGATTTCGACCCCCGATGTGCCAACGGGGTCTTCGGCGCTGGCGCAGTGACCTGTTGGCGCCATGTATGCGGCGGAGTACCAGCCGATGCAGTAGGGCGTGCATTCGGTGTTGGTGGACCGGGCGTGGAATGTGAAGTGTTCGCCGGAAACTTCAATCGTGCCGCTAGAGGCGTTGGCGGGCGGCGCACCGAGGGCGAGCAGGGCAGCAACTAGAATCCCGACGGGGGCGACCCCGGGGATCGTCCGTTTGGCGGTGCGACGTGCCACCTCCGCGGCCGACACCGTCTTGCTCACCAGGCGTCTCATCACGCTACACGCGCGAACCTCTGTGAGACGGTGCTGGACGGCGACTGGGCAGCCTGCATGAAGGCGCCAGCATACAAAACACTTGACGATATGTCTTTTGGCTTTATGGCTCACGCGATGGAAGCTCAAAGGCATGAGCCCGGAGGAGCACTTCGCAGCCAATCTGAGGGACCTCCGCAAACAGCGTGGCTGGTCCCAAGAGGATCTATCGCGCCACTCCCGCCTGCACACGACGGCGGTCTCTAAGATGGAGCGCGCTGATCGAGCACCGCGCTTCCCGACGATAGTGATTCTCGCCGAAGCGCTCCAGGTCCCAGCAGGGCAGCTCTTCGAGGGCATCCCCGACCCGACGACTCTTAAACGAGAGGTAGTCTCGCCAGAGCTTCCTGAGCGGTCCCAGACGACCACCTTGGCCCCTGCCGCCGAGAGGCTTACACGGGCTCAGCGCGCCGATTCTGCCGCCGCCTCAGCGTCAGCGACGAGCGGCCCATCATCGTCGGCGAGGTCGTCGGGCTCGGGCTCGGGCAGCGGACGTAGACGCGGGGGCGGCCACGCTTGAGCGCGGCTCGCCGGTGAACCATCGACGAATTGCGGCCAGCACGGGAGGATCGCGCTCGGCGTCATGCCGAGATCGCCAAGACACCCACGCAGACGCTGAACCATGACATCGAGCTGGGCCTGCGAGATCGCTGGGCGGCGTTCTTGCATATCGAGCAGCAGGCGCTCCTTCTCACTCTTGTCGCTGGCGATGCCGTAGGCGACACCAAAGTTGCGCGCGCTCACAGCGTCCCCACGGCGAACGGCGTTGCGCAGCTCGGCGACGGCCTACCTTACGTGTCGAGCCAACATTCGATACAAGGAGGCGACGAACTTGCTCAGGTACGACGTTGGAATCTCCGACGTGCAGCGCAAGCCACCGCGTCGTCTCGACATCACAGTCGAAGCGGCGGACCCTCGCGAGGCCATGGCTGTGGCAAAGGACCGGTGGCGCCACACGTACAGCGACGATCCACCCAGCGCCCTGCGCGGGATTAGCTGGGGGTACTGACTGCGAGAGGAGCAAGCACCGGGGTCTCAGCCGGAGCGCGATCGAGACGAGCAGGAGATGGAACACGAGCGATCTGCGCCCACGGCCGCGAACGATGGTATGGAGTTGTTCTGAGCCATTGCCAGCGCGTCCCGCGTAGATGAAGCGCGTGGCGGGGCGGCAACCGCGCTATCTCCCCGGGCGTGAGCACGCGCTGGCGCTGCGTGCTGTACGTCGTGCTGTGAGTGTCGGTGGTGCTCTCTTTGAAGTCGAATGTCCACCACGGCTCGCTCGTGTGCGAGCGCCCGAACGTCTCTGAGGCGACTTCCCGGTCGTATTCTCCCAAGCACAGCGAGATCGCTTCGAGCGTGCGCGGATCGGCGAGCCCGTCGAGGATCACCTTGCTCTGAAACAGCGAGAGGAACCCGTCGGCCGTGCCCTCCCCCCATCGTTTGCGCGCCTGGGAGAGGTCCTGCAGGCACACCATGACGTGCAGGCGCTGCCCTCCGGCTTCCGAGACGAGCGCGGGCAGGTCGTGGATCGGCGCGATGTTCGCGACCTCATCCAGACACATGTAGACCGGGGGACGACCCTCGCGGATCATCGCCGGCGCGTGCCGGTAGGTTGCGTGGCGGATCTGCTCCAGGAGCCCGACGACGAGCGGCGCGCAGAGCGCCTGCTTGTGCGCGGGCGCGGTGATGTAGATCGTGTCGGCGCCTTGCACGAACGCGTCCGGGTCGAAGTTCGGATGCGAAGCGTTGCGCCGTGTCGCGTCGGCGTTGTAGGCGGCGAGGACTCCGGCGGTGGCGGAGAGGATCGAGGAGCGCTCGCGCTCATCGGTTTTGATGATCCCCGTGAGCACGTCCGCCGCGACCTGCTCCCCACGATTTTCAAGCGCGGCTCGCGCCGGCTCGAGCTCGCCGCGCAGCACCCACGTGAGCACCTGCGTGACCGGCTTGCTCGTGATGTTCGCTGCGTGCAGCAGCGGCGCCAAGAGCGCGGTTGAGCGCTCCCGCCAATGGTGCTCGTTCGTCGTGCCCTTGGAGGCCGACCCGCTGGACGCCATCGCCCGCGCCATGAGCAGCGCCCCGTCCCACGTCGATGCGGCGGGAACGGGTGACCAGCACAGCCGCCTGACCCCTTCGGGCCAGTCCTCGCGCTCCCCGGATGGGTCGAACAACCAGACCTGTCCGACTTCGCAGCGTGAGCGCCACGTGGCGTCCATCACGTCGCGCTTCGTCGCCGTGGATACGACCGCCCCGGGCGCCGCGAGTATCGAGGGGATCACGATCATGCTCGTCTTCCCCGACCGGGGCGGCCCGAGCACCATCACCGCGTGCTCGGGATCGGCGGTGACCCACCGTCCACGGGCGATACCGAGATAGGCCCCGCCGCCGAGGCGCAGCGAGCGCGCCCGCACGGCCGTCGCGAGGTCCGGCACGCGCGCAGGCTTGACCGGCGCTCGCGGTGGCACGGCCGGCGTGCGGCGCCTGAAGAGGCGTCGAGCACGCTCGGAGCGCGACCCGCGACCAGCTCTCTTATCCTTACAAATCTCTGATGTTGACATCGTTCTTGCAACATACTACCCTCCCCGTATGTTTGCAACATCACGACGATGGAGGCAGCGAGCATGAGCACCCACGGCAATAGAGGTCCGGGCGTGCGCGGCGTGCTCGGCGGGATCGAGCGCGAGCTTGCGCGCGTCAACCGCCAGCTCGCCGGCTATGACGAGCTTTTGGCTCAACGAAAGCGTTTGCTGGCCGCACGCGCCGCGTTGATGGGGGTGCAGGGGAATGAGAAGACGGGGTCGGGCAGACGCCGGATCACCCAAGAGGAGGTCGCGGCGTATCTCGACGAGCACCCCGATTCCTGGCCGGCGCAGATCGCCGCCGGGCTGGGGGTTCCGGTCACGAATGTCAGTGCGCATCTCTCGCGAGGTAAGGGCACGCGATTTTTGAGGGGGGGGTCTGGATGGCGTTCGCACCGACCTACGGGGTGAGGCATCAATTCCAACCCCCAAGGAGGAAGCACCATGAGTACGCCAAGGACCGGCG
Source organism: uncultured Solirubrobacterales bacterium (assembly GCA_963714635.1). Lineage (GTDB taxonomy): Bacteria > Actinomycetota > Thermoleophilia > Solirubrobacterales > Solirubrobacteraceae > Palsa-744. The sequence goes on from CAVQPM010000010.1 coordinate 38,794, forward strand.
AATACCTCATCAGACCCAAGGAGATCTCACCAGGATGGGTGTTGCTGTACGCGACGACGCTCGGATTGCAGTTGTTCTGCGCGTCGTTCCGGGCGTTCATCGCCTACCCGATCCTGACGGTGTTCGCGTGGCTGTTCGCGATGTTCACCGGCGGCATACACGTGCCGTACATCCACCTGCTCGCGGTGTTCATCGGGTACGGGCCCCTCGCCCTCTCCCTGCTCACCCTGATCCTGCCGATCGACGGCTGGTGGTGGGAGCAATCAGAAGGCGCGAGAAGCCCCTCGGAACGAGAGCAGCTCATCTTTGACGATGCGATCGAGCAGCTCAGGCACGCAGACCCGGCGCTACGCGAGCCGAGACGCTGGTGCGTGCTCGACAGAGACGAAGAGAACGCCGCCGCCTACGCGGACACGCTGATGGTCACCCGCGGCCTGCTGGAGGGCCCCTTGCTGACCGGCGTGATCGCGCACGAGCTGGGCCACCTGAACTCAAGCGACGCGCGCCTGACAGCAGCCCTACACAGGCTCACCACGCCGCCCCGAGCGCACGTCAGACGCGGCCTGAAAACGATCTGCTTCTTCGCGACCGGCGCCGCCGGCATGTGGCCCGTGAGAGCCGCATGGGGCGCCTACTGGCGCCACCGCGAGCACGAGGCAGACAACTACGCCGCACAGCTCGATCAAGCACCGGCGCTCAGCGCATTCCTCGAGGACCGCGTCCTCTACGACCTCCCCGTGCCGTTCGTCTGGCTCACCGAGGAGTCCCACCCCCCGACAGAGCACAGGATCGACAAGCTCGCGCACTACCCCGCATGACTCCGAACGGCATGGCGATGGAGCCGAGAAAGGAGGCCCCGACGACGATCAGACAAGCAAAGCGTCACCAGTAGCTGACCGCTCAGAACCTGTCAAGCGAACCCCTCCAGGGCCGCCTGACGGCGGGGCCTGACGGCCTTCGCCTGACAGAACCCGACCGGCCCGCTGAAAGGCACCCAGGTCGGCAAGGACATCCTTGCCGACCTGCAAGGACGACCACAACGAAAGGATGGACCCGATGCGAACCCTGACCGTGATCCCTGAGCGCGGACGGCAGCGCGAACGCTTCGCCAAGCTCGGCCCGTCGGGTGCCGGCAGACCGAGGGTCAACGCCACGACCGCGCCGGCCGGCCCGACGACGATTGCGCGGGGGCGCCATCCCCGACCCCACACCCACCGCACGATCAAGGGACGCGTCCTGCAGAACGTCAGACGCGCCTTCACGCCGCTGATCGACGCGAAGGCCGCGAGCACGCTCCTCGGCGTCCCTTACACCTGGCTGCTTGCCCAAGCACGCGCCGGAACGATCCCGCATCATCGGCTCGGGCACTACGTCAGGTTCAACCCCGACGACCTGAACGCATGGCTACACGACACGAAAATCGAGCCGCATGGCATCGGGCTGCGCGTACGGTAGATACTTGCTCAGGGACTTGGAGGTTGCCGCATGCGACGCTGCGAAATAGCCCGTTTGAGGATAATAGTGCAGTGGTAGCCTGTAGCCCAATCTGCAAAGCATCCTAGATATGGTATATTTCGCAGTATGTCAAGACCAATGCAACGCATTCTGGGAGTCGCCGAGGAGCAATGGGGATTGTGCACGCGCAGGCAGGCGCTCGATGCCGGTGTGGCGACGAGCTCGCTCGCGCGGCTGCTGCACGACGGTCGGCTTGAACGCGTTGCCCACGGTGTCTACCGGGTCCGGGGCGCCGGCGAGCCGGACCATCTCCAGCTGCGCGCCGCATGGCTGCAGCTGGACCCGGCCGTCCCCGCCTGGGAGCGGGTGGGTTCGCCTGACGTGGCGCTTGTCTCGCACGCGTCGGCTGCCTCGCTGTACGGGGTTGGGGACCTACGCGCGGACATCCACGAGTTCACGCTGCCCGTACGCCATCAGACCCGCCGACCTGACGTGCGAATCCACCGCGGACACGTTCCGGACAATCAGCGAATCCTGCTCGCGGGACTTCCCGCAACACGCGCCGCCCGCATGATCGGCGACCTGCTCGGCGACAATGTTGAGCCGTCGAGCGTCGCGCAGATCACCGCCCGAGTGATCGACCGGGTATTCGACTACCCGGACAACGTCGCCGAGTGCCTTTCGCCCTACGCGGGACGGTTCGGCTTCCGGCGCGGCGACGGCGTCGGGCTACTTGACTATCTCCTCACGCTTGCCGGCTACAGCAGGAACCGCGACATGATTCGATCCTTGGCGCGTGGCGATGAGTCCTGATCGGTACGCCGACCCGCAGGCCCTGCGCTCGGCGATCGCCGACCGCCTGCGGCCACTCGCAAAGGAGCGAGGCATCGAGCTGAGCAATCTCCAGCGGCAGTTCGCATACGACAGGCTGCTGTCTCGGGTATTCACCGTCGAGCCCGATCGATGGGTGCTCAAGGGCGGGACCGCGATGCTCGCGAGGATCGGGCCGGAGGCGAGGCATACCCGCGATGTCGACCTTCTCAATCGCGACGGGGGCCTCGAGGAGGCCGAGCGGGCGCTGCACGTCGCGGCTCGCACGAACCTCGAGGACTTCTTCACCTTCACGCTTGGCCCCGGACGGCGCCTCACGGAAGGCGTTCAAGCGCTGCGCGTTCCGGTGGACGCACACCTCGGCCTGAAGCGGTTCGCCGAGTTCCATGTCGATCTTGTTGCCGAACTGACGATGACCGGCAACACGGAGTCCGTATCGGCGCTCGTGCCGGCAGAGATCCCGGGACTCAAGCGCACTGCCTACATCGCCTACCCGCTTGTTGACCACATCGCCGACAAGGTGTGCGCGCTCCACGAAACACACGAGCGGGCGAGTGGTCTGCGGGAGCCCAGCAGCCGCTACCGCGATTTGGCCGACCTCGCCGTATTCGCGCACACGGCCAAGGTCGACGCGCGCGATCTGAAGGTGGCACTCGCCTCGGAGGCCGTAAGGCGCAAGATGGCTCTTCCCAGTCGTCTCACCGTGCCCACGGACAGCAGATGGTCACGAGGGTACGCGCGTGTGGCGCGAGACGCGCCTCGCCTGCAAGAGCGCAACCTGGAGGCCGCTATCGCGACCGTCAGGCTGTTCATCGACCCGGTGCTCGACGGATCAGCTGAAGGCCGGTGGAATCACGACCGGCTGCGTTGGGAAACGATCGAAATCGGCTCCCAGCGGGTCAACTGATGTTGAACTGATAAGCCGTCTCGGGCGATGCGAGCATCAGTTAGCACCCATCGGAAGAGGCGCTATCCCACTGGCAGCACATCCGGTGCCTTCGGCGCGAATGCGCTGGCAAGCAGCGCCGCGTCGTCGGCCTGGCTCTTGGCGTGCAGGTAGCGAGCGGTGGTCTGGATGTGGGCATGACCCATCCACGCCTGCACCTGCACGAGCGAGGCACGGTTGACGGCCATCGAGCCGAAGTAGTGGCGCAGCGAGTGGAACGGCAGCGGGCGCAGCCCAGCACGCCTGGCTGCCTGCGTGTAGCGGCGCCGCAGCGCGCTCGCGTCCATGTGCTTGCCGGCCTGCCCAACGAACACGGGATGTTCGTCACCGGTGAAATACTCACGCTGTCCGAGACGGGCAAGCGCCTGCGCGACCTCCGGCACCATAGGCACGCTGCGCACCTTGCCGCTCTTGGGCGTGACGAGCTCACCGTGCGAGTAGTTGGCGCGCACACGCATCGCCTGCCCCGGGAAGTCGATGTCGCGCCAGCGCAACGCGACCAGCTCGCCGCGGCGCAAGCCGGTCATCGCCGCCGTGAGGAAGAGCGCCCCGTCCTGCTCGCTGCCGGCCGCGCGCACGAGCGCGTCGACCTCCTCACGGCTGTAGAAGTCATAGTCCCCGCTGTAGCGCACCGGCTGGCGTTCAACTGTCGCGGAGGGGTCATGCTCAATCCAGTCGCGTGGGCGCGCGTGCGCGAGGACCGCGCGCACGATCATCAGCAGCTTCTCCGCCGTGCGCCCGTACGGCAGCCCGTCGTACCACGACTTGATGTCCGTCGCGCGCAGATCGCGCAGCGGCTTGGTCGCAAACGGCGCGCGGCCATACCGGGTGTCGGCCGGCTCCTTGCCGGCGGGCGCCGGCAGCAGATACGCGTCCAGCACCTGGCGGTAGTCGCGCAGCGTGGAGCGCTTGAGGTTGCGCTTCTGCTCGCCGTGGCGCAGCCACGCCTCCGCCGCATCGACGAACGTGAGCACCTCACCCCGCGGCGAGAGGGGGGTCGGCGACTTCACCGCCTCGTGCTCGAGCAGCCGTCGCAGCGCGGCCTCGGCCTCCCTGGGCGTCAGGTAGGAGGAGTCGGGCTTGGACCCGTCGGCGGAATGCCAGATCACCGCGCCCCGTGCTGTGCGCTTGCCGGAGCTCTGTACCCACGCCTTCCCGAGCACACGCGTGTGCTTGCCGTCAGCGTCCCACCAGAACGCGCGCCAGCGTCGATTATCCGGGCTGCCGATCACCTGAAGGTGGCCGTTTGGCGTGACCTCCTGCTTCTTGTTCACGTAGTCAGTGTATCAAAGCATTCCGGAGCGTGTTCCCCAGCGTGTTCCCCACGCGGGTGACTTAGCCGAATCTGAGGTCACCTCACAGCACCAAAAAGCCCTAAAATAAGGGCTTATCGTATTGAGTAACGTGCTTTGCAAGCAGGAGGTCGCCGGTTCGATCCCGGCTGGCTCCATCGCCGAATCGCCTGCAAAGACGCGGGTTCTTGGTAAGCGTTCAGTGGGGGTCGGGGGAGATAGCTCGGCCGCGTCGAATCTGGTCGTGTGGATCGGGTTGAGGCGGAAGCGATCTATGACGCTGGGCGCGAGGCGGTCGTGGAGGTGCTTCTGCGGATGGACGCCCAGATCCGACGCCTGGAAGCGCGCGTCGTGCGCCAGGATGAACGCATCGCCCAGCTCGAGCGCCGACTGAATCGCAGCTCGCGCAATTCCTTCGTTCCCCCGAGCGCCGATCCGCCCGCCAGCACACCGAAGCGTGGCAAGGATCCATCGGGTCGCAAACAGGGCGCTCAGCCTGGACTGAGGGCAGGGGCCGGCCGTTGTTGTCGGCGTGGGCGATGGATCGGGTGATCGAGCATTGGCCCGAGCACTGTGGCTGCGGTCACGTCTTCGCCGCAGACGAGCACGTCGCGGTGGGCGAACCGGTCGAACCGGCCAACGAATTTCCCGGCCACATGGCC
>CAVQPM010000011.1:0-11647 GCA_963714635.1 uncultured Solirubrobacterales bacterium
GATGTGGCCGATCACGCTGATGTGCGCGTCGCTCGCGCGCGCGGGCGCACTCCGGGTCAGGATCGCAAGCGGCCGGCCGTCCCACGCTGAGCGCAGCGTCGGCGAGAGCGTGGAGATCTCGCGGCCGACGGCCTTGAGCACGCTGACGAACTCCGGTTCGATCACCAGCAGCCGCCGATCGGCGACGCCGGCGTCCTGGCCGTTGGGGTCACGGACCGCCCAGATCAACCCCTCCCCACTGGAGGAGAGGCCGGTCAGGATCCGGGCGGTGATCGTCGGGGTCGGCGCCGGTGATCAGCCGCCGGACGTGATCCCAGGAGGAGCCCTTTCTCGCGCGCGAGCTCTCACCGACCAGGACCAGGAACTCGTTTGGATGGTGTCGGGTCGCCTCGACCTGGAACCATGCGCCACGGCCGACCGCGGCGCCGAAGCCGACCAGCAGCTGGGAGAGGATCGCGACCGGGTCGGCCTCCGTGTGCGGCGCGATCCTGCCCACGATCTCACCCGCGAGCCCGTGATAGACGGCCGGCTCCGGCGGCGTGGGCCAGCCCTCGGGGGCTTGCAGCGTCAGCTCTCCGCAGCCCGAGGGATCATCCTCTGGCGGCTGATCGGGCAGAGACAGCGCCTGCTCGCTCATTGCGCTGAGACCTCGGCGACCGCGGCACGGGCGGCGGACTCGTCCACGATCGCCTTCTTCGAGGCGAACGCGGCGATCAGCGAGGCGAGCGCGAGGTTGTTGACCTGCCTGGGAAGGCCACGGGAGACCTCATGGATGAGCGTGATCGCGTCATCACTGAAGAGCGTGTCGGAGCGGCCGGCGAGCGCGAGGTGATGGGCCACGTAGCTCTCGGTCTCCTTCGGCGTGCCAGGCCGCCGATCGTGTAGCGCATGCCGACCCGCTGATCGAGCGCGGTGAACGCGCCCCGCCGCAACCGGTGAGCCAAGGTCGGCTGGCCGAGCAAAAGCAGGCAGAACGGCGCGCTCTGATCCATCCCCATGTTGCCCAGACAGCGGATCCCTTCCAGACACTCGCCGTCCAGCAGGTGCGCCTCATCGCAGATCAACAGAACCTGCTTGCCGCGCTCAGAGCTCTCTGCGGCCAACAGGTCCTGGGCCTGGGGAATCAACGCCGCGTGGTGAAAGCGCGCACTCTCGCCGAGCCCGGTGATGATCGTCGTATAGATCCCGCGCAGCCCCACCCCGGGCGTGCCGAGATAGAGGATCGTGTGCCGGGAGCTGTCAAGCGCGGCGACCGCCGCTCGCGCGGCGACCGTCTTGCCCGCGCCGCACTCGCCGCTGATCACCCCGATCGCCTGCTCTGTGATGCACCACGAGATCCTCGCGACCGCCTCTGAGTGCGCGCGATGGGCGTGCAGCATCCCCGGCGCGAGATCCTTGCCGAACGGCATCCGTGTGAACCCGTAATGCGACTGCAGCCTCTCGATGCTCATCTCTCATGTCCTTGCTTGTCGATGTCACGATCCTCGCCCTCGCCCTCGCCGTCTTCGGGTTCGGCGAGGCTGGCGTAGTCGATCGGATGCCCGGCCTGCTCGGCGTCGCGCTTCTCGGTGAGCAGCTTGAGGTAGTCGATCCCCGTCGGCGCGGAGGACGGCTCGGGCTCTGCTTTGGCCTGGGGATGGGTGTGACGGCCGATCTTGACCGGGATCGCGAGCCCGAAGGCACGGCGCTGGTAGCGGACCTCGATCCGGGTCAGGTCGAACGGGTCGAAGATCAGCTCGACGCGGCGCCCCGCGAGCGCCGGATCGACCTCGTACTGGTTGCCGTGCAGCGAGACCGTCGCGGTCTTGGTGACCGTCCGCTCCTGGCACCACAGAAACGCCTCCCGCAGAAGCGCCGGCGTCGGCAGCGCGGGCGCGCCCGCCGCCCCGAAACGCTCAAGCGGGCTCTGTTTGGTCTCCGAGTGCACGCGGCGGTGATAGACGACCTCCAGCCACGCGGAAAACAACCGGTTCAGCTCCGCCAGGGTGATCTCGCCGCGGTCGTCGATCTCGACCAAAAACTGATCGCGGACCGTCCGAAAAAATCGCTCGATCTTGCCCTTCGTCGTGGCCGCCCGCGGGCTTGCGTGGATCAGCTTCACCCCCAGCACAGCGCACGCGCGCAACAGCTGGGAGGAGACGAACGCCGACCCGCGGTCGACGAGTATCGCCTCCGGGACGCCACGGGCCATCAGGGCGGGACGCAGCGCGGCCTCCAAACCGAACACGTCCTCCCCGGTCCCCCACCGCCAGCCGACCAAGAGCCGCGAGTGATCGTCGATGAACGCCAAAAGCACCGCGCGCCGGCCGCCATCGAGCTTGGGACCGTGCAGCCCATCGCCGGTCCACAGCTCGTTGCGCACGGTCGCTTCGAAGCGGCCATAAACCTTGTCCGGGGTGCGCCCGTCCGCGCGGACGTTCAGCCCCGCCCTGGCCAGATGCGTCTGCAGCGTGCGCAGGCCCGGGACGGGCCCGCCCGCAGCGAAGCATGATCTGACGGACCTGCGCCGCGGTGCGCTCCGGCCGCTCACGCTTCAAAGCGAACGCCAGCTCGAGCACCCCCGCGCTCGTGCGCGGCGCCACCACCCGCGGCCGCGGCAGTAGCGCATCAAAGCCGCCCTGACGATACGCCCGGATCCATTCATCCAGCGTCGAGCGAGAGACCCGGACCGCCCGCCCATCCACTCCAAGATGCTCCTGGCAGGCCAGCGCGCGCACCATCGCCCCGCGCTGCGCCTTGCAAAGGGCCGTATCCGCTGAAGGACGGATCAACGCGTACCGGAAAAGCCCAATCTCCCTGCGACGCTCCTCATCCATCTTGCCTCCAAGGCGCTCGAGATCACTCCGAGCGCGCCACGATCCCAGCTCACCGCACCGGCGGGAAGGGGCAACTGGTGTTGCACAACAACACGCCACCGGAGAGCACCGAGACCAACGACCACACCGGCCGCGAGCCGAACCGCAAGACCCACGCCCTCACCGCCACCGCGATCGCCTCCAACGCGTCCGCAAGCACGCCGCCGGCCGGCAGCACCGGCCCGAGCTCCACGTCCAGCGCGAACACACACCGAGTGAAATGCGAGCGGATCGCCTCGCTGTCGGCGGCGAACCGCCGCAGCCAGCCGCGCACCGTGTCCTTCGGCATTCCCAGGCGCTCGGCGATCGGCCGATGCCCCTCGCCCCGGACCTTCGCCTCGATCGCCGCGCCGATCACCGCCACCTCGTCCCGGCGCCGCAACAGCACGAGATCCGCCAGCAGCACATGCGTGCCCGCGCACTCCCGGCAGCGCGCCCGCCGCGGGCGCAGCCCCCGATCACCAGCCGCGCACCGCAACACCCGCGCCCGCGCGTGCCCCCACGCGCCCAGTGTCCCGCGACACGACGGACACTCCAGAAGCCCGCCAAGAAGCTCAGACTCGACCCGCGCCTCATCAGCGCATACGATCAACATAGGTGCCACCTCCGGCATCCAGAGAGCCCTCCCGGCGCAACCATCAAGCTGGCGGGAGGGCTCTCGCGCGTTTATGAACGCGCGAAGCCTGGCAGGCCCGCCAAACCCATGCCGACCCTCAACAGCGCGAACACGCCCGCGCGTGCCGAAATCAAGCGGCGCTCAACAGCAACACCACATCGATCGCGTCCCCCGCCCAGGGCAGTAGCCCCCCGCGGTCGAGTCGACCGGCGCGCGTGCCCGTGTCGAGCGTCGTGCCGAGGCTGAACACGCGGATGTCGCCGAGCTCGCAGCCGAACGTGCTCACGGCCTCCACGATGCCCACGAGCGTCGGGTTGTTCGCCCACATGCCCCCGTCCACGAGCCGCAACCCACGCAGCGGGTGGGCCGGCAGGTAGGTGGGCGCGGCGGCGGTCGCGAGCGCCACGTCCACCATCAGCTCGCGCCCGTCGCGCCTCAGGTGCGGGACGTGCGGCGTGCGGAACAGGTGCACGTCGTCGTTGCACAGGTCGTAGGCGGGGATCGCGAGCGGAACCCTGCTGTCCGCGAGGGTCTTCTCGCCGAGCACGTCCTCCAGCGCGAGCCGCAGCGGCCGCGCGCGATGCTTGCTGCGCAGGAGTCTGCGCACCGCCCGCACGCGAGCGCGGGGAAAGATCGCCGGGCCGCGGCTCACGTAGAACTCCACGATCTCGCGGGGGCGCAGTCCCGCCCCCAGGCCGAGGGCGATGATCCCGCCGGTCGAGGTCCCCGCCACCAGGTCGAAGTGATCGACCACCGAGATGCCAAGATCGGCCTCAAGGCAGGCGAGGATCGCCGCGGCGAAGATGCCCTTGAGGCCGCCACCGTCCAGCGACAGCAGCCGAAAGCCAGTTGCGCTCCTCTCCGTGGTCACGGTCATCGTCATCGCTCGAACATCCGTCCAGCGAGGTCAAGGTTCGTTTGCGGCACGCCGATCAGGGTATCAAAAGTCCACAAGGACCATAAATCGGCTATTGTCTATATTGTCTATGTACGCTACACAGCGGCCAAGGTGGCTATAGTTCGCCGCCCTGCGATGGAGGTGACGACCCGATGACCACGATGGAGTTCCTCAACGTGCGCGATACCGCGAGGCAGCTGGGCGTGCACGAGAACACGGTGCGCAACCTCGAGAAGCGCGGCCAGCTGAAGGCGGTTCGGCTGCCCGGGTCGGGCTTCCGGCGCTTTCGCAAGCAGGACATCGAGCGGATGCGCCGGGAGATGTGGAGCCAGTTCGCGCCCGACACCCCCATGCCCGCCGAGCGACGCGAGCCAAGCAAGCGCCGTCCGCTCACCGACGAGGACTACGCCGCCTGACTATCCGTCTTGTCGCCCGGCTAGGTTGGCCCGGTGGCCCTTTCAGACTGGGAGCCCCGGCCTCCCGACGACAGCTACTACGCCGAGCGCACCCCCTACGTGCGCATGGGCGACATCTTCCAAGACGTTCCCCTCGGCTACCCCTGGCCGCCTGACGCCCTCGACCACGCCGAGGGTCGCCGCAAGTTCCTCTCCGGCCCGTTCCAATCCGGCTTCGGGATGCTGCTCTCGCCAACGTGCAGCATGATCGCCCAAGGCGCCTCCGGCTACGCGCACCCGGTACGGATGCTCGCGCCCGTGCTGGCGCTCTCGGAGCTCGTCGAGCAGGAGGTCGTCAAGGAGGCGTCCCTTGCCGACCTGCGTGTCTACGACCACCTCGTCAACTACTTCTACCTGCCCCCCATCGAGGAGCAGGGGATGGCGGAGAGCCTCGCGCTCTTGTATGCCGGGATAACGATCCATCACGACTATCTCGCAAAGCGGCGCGTCACGCAGCTGTCGCAGGACGCGGCGATCCACCTGAAGTACAAGCTCACCGCGCTCTACGCCGGCGTGCGCTTCTCCCACGAGGACTTTCGCGACGAGGCCGACTAGGCCGCGTCCCTGGCGGCGTCGGCCACGTAGGCACGGCCATCATCGTCCCAGTACACATCGCCCTGCGCGCAGTAGCCGCCCTTTCCGCTGCCACACACGAGCAGAAAGCGCTTGGGCTCGACGCGCTCGTCGGGAAGCACCGGCAGCCCGAAGACCTCATCCCAGCCCACGAGCTCGTGGTTGCCCGGGTGAAAGAGGATCGCCTTGGGCGTCCGGTCGCACTCGGCGGCGTGGCCATCGTAGGCCACCCGGATCATTTCTAGCATCTCGATCTCAAGCTCCACGGCCGCAGATTGTGCAGGATGCGGGCGACGAACGACCCACGGCCGTGACCCCTGTGGCATCCCCTCCAGCCAGGCAGCGTAGGTTGGGGCGCAGTTCCTTGAGGCTCACGTCCCGTGCTCAGCGCTCCACGGCCTTGTCGTCGAGGGGGACGGCATCGGCGCCTGTTCGCTGGAGGAGGTCTTGCAGGTGGTCGTACAGGCAGCGCCGGCGGGCGTGCGTCAGGGGGATCGACTCGTGCTCGTGCTCGGCGGCGATCGTGTCCTTATTTCGGCTGCAACCCGACCGCCACACCGGGGAGTGTGCCCGCCCTATCTGTCGAGCGCCCCGTCGATCTCCCGCTGTCGGCGGGTATATGCTCATCGGACGAGTTCGTGCATGTAGGCAACGCCGACTCTTCTGAGTTGGTGGCACAACATGCAATCGGCTCATCCACGACCTCCGGCGATGTGGCTAAAGGTATCTCGATGGCTCTCATCTGGCGAAGCATCTTCGAAGTTGACCAGGAATCGTTTGTCCAAGATGCCCCGCGGCATGTGCAGGAGTGGCTGCGTTGGAAGTTCGATGACAAGACGTTCGTCCTACCGGGGGACGCATCGGCCTTCAAGCATGCCTCTGGTAACGAGGTTGTGGTGCGGACGGCCGAAGACGGCGAGCTGTCGGCTTTCCGCGCCACCCTGTACGAGCCTGGCGAGCCAGATGAGGTGCGCACGACAGTCATAGCTCTGGATGACGGCGTTCGCTCCTGGGGGTGGGTGGACCTTGAGCGGTGGAGCGCCGATGCCTTCGTCGAGCCGTGGGTGCCAATCGCGCCCGGCATCATGACCACGATATTGCGAGCCGCAAGCTGTCAGTGTGGCCCGACTCAGCTCGGCCGCGAGATCCGGATCGTCCATGGTCAAGCCGGATCTGACCTCGCGCATCAGGTTCTAGACCCATCTCGTCGATTGCCTGTGGTCGTGGTTTCACCGAACTCGCGTGAGCTCGACGGCAGGATGGCGCCTACAAGGGAGCGCGCGGTCCAGATCAACCGTCGTCTCGTTGGCATAGCCCCGGTCGTTGTGCTTGGCCGCGGCGCGATCACGAGCTTCTCGAAGGTCCTGAACCAGGAGCTGGGCGAGGGGTTTGACGTTTACGGCGGGGCGATCCGAACCTATCTTCCAAGGGTCGGGCCGGGCGACTCTCCGTATGTTCATCGTGTTGTGCCGTTTCACCGCATCCGCGGACGGCGAGTCGAGTTCGTTGCGGACATCATTGCCGCGATCATCCAGCGCAGAGCGTGCGCCCAGCCGCCGCCCGATGCGTGGCGAGATCAGCTACGTCCGCTGCTGGACCCGCCGAGCCGCCCCGACGATGAGATCGAGGACGAACTCCTCCGGCTGGAGCAGGAGCGCGACCGCGAGCGCGAGCTTCGTGCCGGCAACGAAGAGACGCTGGAAGGGGAACGCGAGACAGCCGCGATGACCGAGCGCGAAAATGGAAACCTGAAACGACGCGTCATTTGGCTTGAGCGCGAGCTGCAAGGGCTCGGCAAGCGGGCACCGCCGACTCCAGTCGAGAAGGATGCGTTCGAACCAGACTTCTGCGGTGAGGTTCCATCCCAGGTGGCTGCTCGCCTGCGGCATGTCGTGTATCCCAAGTCGCAGTGGGAGCCCGCCGAAGCTCTCGATGCCCACTCCAGTGAGGCGTGGGCGAAGCGGGCGTGGCGGGCGTTTACGGCGATGAATGCCTACGCAGCCGCAAAGGCAACCGGTGAGTTCGCGGGGAACTTTCGTGAATACTGCGCCGACGGGCAGGTCGAGGCCGTTCCGGTCGGGTGGGTCGCTCTCGCCGAGAGCGAGACTACGGATAACAACGAGCGCTTTCGTGAACTGCGTACATTCTCAATCAGTCGGGCAGTTTCCGGCGAGCTGAAGGCATATATGCCCGCGCACATTAAGATCGCTCAGGGCGGGTATCCAGCGCCGCGCATCCACTTCCACGACGACTCGGGGGGCCCCACGGGCAAGGTCCACATCGGCTATTTCGGGGTTCATCTCGACAACAAGTCGAAGAGCTGAGCAACATTCTTCGCGGGACTCTCGTCGGCTTGCGTATGCCGGGGTGGCGTGCAGCCTCGGAGGTCTTGACGCCCGTCGGCTCACCGAGGCCTGCCTTGTCTTCCGAAGGGCTGCCGTCCCACCAACCCTATCAGATCCCCCAGTACCGCCGCTGGCCCTTCCCGTTACAAGTTCGTCCCGGCGGCGCTTTCGTCGGTGATCCGGCCCGACACGGCCGTTACCTCTCGGCCGAGCGCGAGGGCGGCCTCGGCGGCGAGCATCGCGCCCGCGGCGAAGGTCGCCTCGACGATCACGATCACTTCGGTACGTTCACGCCTGGCCTTGAGTCTCGTGCCCGGGCGCGGGCGTGAGGCGGTGATCGTACGCCGCACCCATCGCCGCGCTCACCAAGCCTTCTAGTCGCCTAATCATGGCACCAAAGTCATCGGTGGACAGGCGGCGGCGGAGCATGCTCGTTTAGCCGTCAGTTCCCGGCATGGCTCTCAACGTCCTGCACGCCGTTTAGGCTTCCCTTCGGATGCGCCCTCCTCGTGCCGCTGAGTTCTTCGCCGGGATCGGTTTGGTTCGCTTGGCGCTGGAAGATGTCGGCTTCTCTGTCGTGTTCGCGAACGACATCGAGGTGTCCAAGCGCGACCTCTACGCCGCGAACTTCGAGGCGTCGCACTTCATCTGTGGAGATGTTCGAGACGTGCACGGAGACGACGTGCCCGACATCGAGCTGGCGACCGCGTCGTTCCCCTGCACGGACCTGTCGCTTGCCGGGAACCGGGCTGGGTTGGCAGGCGTCCAGTCGAGCATGTTCTGGGAGTTCGCGCGCGTGCTCGACGAGATGGGCGACCGTCGCCCCGGTGTCGTCCTGCTTGAGAACGTTCCGGGCTTCGCCACCTCCCGCAGCGGTGCCGACCTGTACGCCGCGCTTACACGACTCAATGATCTCGACTATTCCTGCGATCTGTTCGTGCTGGACGCTCGGCGTTTCATTCCGCAGAGCCGGCCGCGGCTTTTCATCGTAGGGGCGACGGAATCGTCGGCCGACGAGGACTGGTGCGGCGAGCTCCGCCCACCGTGGATCGCCAGCTTCGCCGCGCGGCATCCTGATCTGCGCTTGCACGCCCGACGGCTACACGTCCCGCCGATGGCGCTTCGCACCCTCGACAGCGTTGTGGAGCGCATTCGAGATGACGACGAGCGGTGGTGGGAGCCCGGTCGGGTCACCCGCTTCGTGACGTCGCTCTCACCGATCCAGACGGAACGCCTCGCGGGACTCCGTTCATCGCCGAAGACTGTTTGGGCGTCGGCGTACCGGCGCACCAGGCACGGTCGAGCCGTATGGGAGATGCGCGCTGACTCGATCAGCGGATGTCTGCGGACGGCGCGCGGCGGGTCGAGCAAGCAGGCGCTTGTCCAGGCGGGACGCGGCGGCCTGCGCATCCGATGGATGACCCCGAGAGAGTATGCGCGCCTGCAAGGAGCGCCCGACTACAAGCTGGACAGCGCGATCACCGTGAACCAGGCGCTATTCGGCTTCGGTGACGCCGTTTGTGTCCCGGTCGTCAGATGGATCGCTGAGAACTACATCTCACCGCTCCTGGCAAATCACGCGGTCCCTGGACTGCTGGCCGTTGGCTAGCAAGGAACCACCCGCCGAGGTCGCGAAGATCCGCAAGCAGTTGGCGGACTTCCTGAAGACCCAAGACGCCCAAGGACGGAATATCGGCCGGGCGAAATGCGGCGTCTACGCCTTCTATGATTACGACGACGAGCCGATCTACGTCGGCCAGACCGTGGAGCAGTTGAGCGGTAGAATAGGACGACATCTGACAGGTCGGCGCTCAGACGCCGTAGCGAAGTTTGTGCTCGATCCGTTTGAGGTTCTCGAAGTCGAGGTATGGCCGATGTTCGACGCAGAGCGCCTGCCGAAGGAGGAGAAGAAGGCATTAGTAGATGCAGCCGAGTATGCGGTCTACACTCTCGCCCTCGACGGCTCCAAATTCAAGGCGGTGCTCAACGAGGGCGTGATCCCTCCGGGCGATCTCGTCGAACTTCCCCCATCCTTTCGCGGGCGAATAATCCCCGACGACCTCTATGGCGACCGCAAGCACCCGGACGTGCGCATCGCTCGCCGTGCGCAGACGGTCGCAAGTTTGGCGCGTCTGATCGCTGAGCGTGTCGTCAAGAAGGGGATCAGGACGACGCTCCTTGTCCAGGCGAAGCGTCTTGAGGCTCTTGCTGCCGCGAGGCTGGCAGACTTTGCCGACGAACCAGACGAGGCAGCGGACGACGAGGAATAGGGCATGCCAGACACGTATTCGGCCGAGACGCGCAGCCGGGTCATGGCGAGCGTCAAAGGGCGGGACACGGGTCCGGAGATGACCCTCCGTCGGGCGTTGTACCGCGCGGGCGTCCGCGGTTGGCGCTGCCATCGCAGCCTGCCTGGGAAACCGGATCTTGCATTCGGGCGCGCGCAGTTAGCGGTCTTTGTCGATGGCGGGTTCTGGCACGGTCATCCGAGCAAGTATTGGCCTGGCCGGAGCGGCGCGTACTGGGACGCAAAGATCGCTCGCAACCAGGCACGAGACCGTCGCGTGGACGCGGAGCTAGCCGGGCTCGGCTGGCGCAGCCTTCGCCTTTGGGATTTCGAGGTCGAGCGCGACCCGGACAACGCAGCGGAACGAGTGAGGGAAGCGCTCGGCGTGGGGTAAGTCGCCGGTGATCTTGGGGTAGCCGACCTCGGCCGGCCCTAGAAGCTCCCGCCGTGACGGGCCCCCCGGGTTTCGCTGATTCCTCCCAGCGGTCCGAATCCTCCGCTCGGCAGCGCGCATACTTGGCCCCCTTTCGGTGATCTCAAGATTGCCCAAACCGTGTCCCGAAATATGTCCCGAACTGCGCAAATCTGAGGTCATTTCGGGACATGTTCTGAGGCCGGAAATGGCTTAGGTAAGCCAAAACGAGGTGTTCGGGCACAACTTTCAAACCGCAGGCCGCGGGTTCGATTCCCGCCGGGCGCACTGTAGAAAGCCTTTATCTAAGCCATTTCGCCGTAAGGCAGGCACTATAAAGCCGAGGACTGGCTGCGCGATGTGCTCCACCAAGCGCGCCGCGGGACGCTGGTGGGGATGGTCGCGACCGGCGCCACCTTCGCCGACGCGGTCGCCGAGTTCCTGCGCCACGCCGAGCAGGACCGGCAGCTGAAGCCCTCGACGCTGCGCGGCTACCGCTCGATCATGAACGCCCACCTGCTACCCGCCTTCGGCGAGCGCCGCGTCGAGGAGATCACGAGCGCGGACATCGAGCAGTGGCGTGCCGGGCTGTGCGCGGTCGATGGTCCACGACCGCGCGGGCGCACCGACGGCGGCTCGGCAACCGGTTCTGAGGCCGTCTCGCAGTTGCCGCGTCCGTTGACCAACAACTCCAAGAACCACATCACGGTGCTGCTGCACGGCGTGTTCGCGCGCGCCTGCAAGGTCTGGGGCCTGCCGGTCAACCCGGTCGCGGCGGTCGAACGCCACCCCGCCCGCCTCAGCGGCGACATCGAAGTCTTCTCGCCCGAGGAGGTCTGGGCGCTCGTCAGAGCCGCCGAGTCCGACCAGGACGGCGCGCTGTTTCTGACCGCCGCCTTCACGGGACTGCGCCTCGGCGAGCTGATCGCCCTGCGCTGGCGCGACGTCGACTTCTCCGGGTCGGTCGTGCGCGTGCGCGCAAGCTGGTCGGTCGGGGCGCTAACAACCCCCAAGTCGGGCAAGGTCCGGTCGGTGCCGCTCGCGCCGGAAGTGGCGCAGGCGCTCGCCAAGCTCTCGCAGCGCGAGCTCTTCGCGGGCGAGGACGATCTCGTCTTCGCCGGGGCAACCGGCTCTTACCTGGACGACTCGGCGCTGCGTCGGCGCTACAAGCGAGCCTTGAAATGCGCCGCCCTGCGCCAGCTTCGG
>CAVQPM010000012.1:0-3799 GCA_963714635.1 uncultured Solirubrobacterales bacterium
TGCGGTATCTGCACTACGCGCCGCGTGAGGAGGATGCGCGGCTGGTTGCGAGAGGCGTTCGCGGTGGAGGGCGCGCCGAGCGCTGGCTTGCCACAGGGCACATGAAGGGGTTCGAGGGCTTCCGGGACGCTCCGGAGGCGCCGTTCTATCGCTCGGGCGCCATGTCCTCGGAGGCGACGTCGTGACGTTGCCACGGACCGTGGCAGGCGGTACCCTTGGGGAGATGAAGAGGATTCGCTATCGAGACTTGGATCTGCCCGAGGGACGCTGCGTGGCCGATGGCAAAGGCATCAGGCCGTGGGATGAGAACACGGCGGCGGAACTTGCATTGACCGGCATGTTGCTCTCCCAGGGCGCCAAACGCGCTCAGGCGATGCTCGACACCGCCGAGGGGCGCGAAGCTCGCGGCGGCGCACAAGTAGCGCCGGGCTCATCAGTTCGTGTAGTGGCGCAATCATGGCTGGCGTCGGCGCGCCATCGCAGATGACCACCGCCTGCCCCGGGTCGCGATCGGCCTTGCGATGATGTGTCTCGACTCGAGATGGGCGCGGTCTGATGACAGATGCTTTTCGACATGTCGACGTGGCGCGGACAATCGTGTTTGGGCCGGGAGCGCTGGCTGATGCTGCGGATCTGCTCGGCGACGGCTACACGCTCCTGACGACCAGCCGGGCGGCGGCTGCCGTTCCTGAGCTGCTCCCTCCAGCGGCTTCGGTTGTCCATGTTCCGCGCGGGGCCGTCGACTCCGTGGCTGCGCAGCTTCGCGCGACCGTGACCGGCGATCGCCTCGTCGCGCTGGGCGGGGGCCGGGTGATCGACGTGGCCAAGGCGCTTGCGGCCGCCGACGGTCCGCGTGAGGTGATGGCGATTCCGACCTCCTTGTCGGGGGCGGAGATGACCGGAGTGCACCGCCACGCGCAGGGCGTCTCCGAGCGCACCTCGCGCGCGCGCCCTGTCGTGGTCGTCAACGACCCACAGTTGAGCGCCTCGCAGCCGGTCGATGCGCTGGCTGCCAGCAGCGCTAACGCGCTGGGCCACGCCACGACGGCGCTGTTCAGCGATCGCGCGACGCCGATCTCGCGCGCCGTCGCGCGCGAGGCGATCGAGCGGCTGGTGAGCGGCTGGTCGGGTGCCGATCCCGAGCGCGCCACGCTTGCGCTTGGTGCGCTGCTGGCCGGCTGGGCCGTCGACCACAGCGGCCTCGGCCCCCATCACGTCCTGGCCCAAAGCGCCGTGCGTCTCGCCGGGCTCGAGCACGCTCCTGCCAATGCCGCGCTGCTCGCCGCGACCATCGCCGCGACGCGCTCCCGTCGGCCAGTCGAGTTCGAGCGCCTTGACAGAAGCGTCGGCGTCGCACTGGAGTCGGTCGCCGAGCGGCTGCGCGAGAGCGCCGGGGCGGATTTGGGAGCGCTCGCCACCGATGAAGAGCTTTTGAGTCGCACGATCGAGCTGGCGGTGAGACGGCCGGAGCTAGCCCGCATCGCGCCGGCGCTGGATCGCGCCGAGATCCGCGAGATCTACCGCACTAGCATCGGGTAAGTGCCCCGCATGCAGCTCGACGGTATTCACCACATCACCTGCATCACCGCCGACGCGCAGGCGAACGTCGACTTCTACGCGCGCGTGCTGGGGTTGCGTCTCGTCAAGAAGACCGTCAACTTCGATGCGCCCGACGTCTACCACCTCTACTACGGCGATGAGCGCGGCTCGCCCGGCTCGATCCTGACGTTCTTCGAGTTCCCGGGGATGGCGCCCGGCCGGGCGGGGGCGGGGATGATCCATCGCCTGCGCTGGCGCGTGGGCTCCGAGCAGGCGCTCGAGTTCTGGGCCGAGCGGCTGGCAGGGGAGGGCGTCGAGTGCGACCGGCGGGCGATGAGCGCACGCTGGCGTTTCTCGATCCCGAGGGCTTGGGATTGGAGCTCGCGGTGGTCGAGAGCGACGATGAGCCGCTGGTGGCGGCGGCTGACGGGATCGCGCCCGAGCATGCGCTGCTCGGGTTCGACGGTGTGCGCGCCTACAGCCATCGCAGCGACCAAGAGGAGCGGATGCTGATCGAGGGCATGGGGTTCACGATGACCGCGCCGGGAAGCTACGTCCTTGAGGGAGGACGGCGCCGGGCCAGCTACGCGCACGACGAGCCGCCCTCGGCAGCCGGCATCCAGGGGGCTGGCACGGTGCACCACATCGCCTGGTGTGACCGCGACGGGGAACACGAGACCTGGCGTGAGCACCTGCGCGAGATCGGCGCGCGCCCGACGCCGATCATCGACCGCCAGTACTTCCTGAGCATCTATTTCCGCGAGCCGCGCGGGGTGCTGTTCGAGCTTGCGACTCCAAGCCCGGGGTTCGCGGTCGATGAGGACCCGGAGCGCCTGGGGGAGGGGCTGCGGCTGCCTCCGCAGCATGAGCATTTACGTGAGCGTCTGGAGCGGTCGCTCACGCCGCTGGTCAACCCGCGGGCCAGAACCGAGGAATAGGCGGGATGAGCGGCATGTCCTCGGCGCTGTCCTCCATGTGGCCGCCGAGCCGTCAGGCGTAGACGAGCTCGGAGAGGCGGGACTCCGCTCAAGCCGGGACGGTCACATGACGACCTGATTCCTGTGGCATCTCGAATGCTGAACCTGCGTTGGACCGACATGTGCGTCGTGTGCGATTCTGCGTTGCCGGCGGGGACGCGGGCCTGGTGGGATGGTGCGGCGCGGACAGTGACGTGCGTGACCTGCCGGGAGACGACGGCTGAGTCTTCCGTCGCAGAGACGAAGCGGTCCGAGCTGGATCGCGGACAACCTGGGGCAAGCGTGGCACGCGAGTATCAGCGGCGCAAGCGCAACCGTGAAACCCGTACCCGCAAGGCCCATCCACGGATCGGGGGGCTGCTGCTCGCCTTGCGCGGCACACACCCGGCGTGCCGGTGCAGGGCGTGTTGTGCTTCACGACGGCCGACCTGCCCCCGCTTGGCACGCTGAAGATGCGCGGACATCTCCTGCTCTACCGAAAGGCGCTCGCCAAGCGACTGAACGCCAGCGGTCCGCTGCAGACGGCGCCGAGCTCGGAGGCGTGTTCGTAGACTCACCCCCACGTTACTCCCAGCCGACGCGCTACCTCAGCGGCGTCGATCAGCACCGACGGGGCGGGGCGCGACTCAGCGCGATCACGCGCTACAAGTACCAGGAGCGCTGGGGGTGGGCCATCATCTTTGGGCGCATCCTCGTCGGCTTTCTCGATGAGCACGCCCCGACGTTCAGGCCGTACGACCTCCTGGCGTTCCCGTGCTTCCGGCGGGACGATTCAAGGGCCATGAATGCACCGGCCACGACAACCGTCGAGTTCGACAGCGAGCTGCTGACACGGATGCGCGAGCGCGCTCCGGGTAAGAACGACCGGGAGTTGCTCGAGCGTGCTGCGCGGATTCAGCTCGGCTTTGAGACGATCCGTCGTGTGCAGGAGCGCAACGCGGTCGCCGGTGTCGATGACGACTAGGTCATGGTCGAGTCTGTGCGTGCTGTGCGCGAGTTGCGTAGGGCACGGGCTCGGCGAGCAGCCAGTTGAGCCGCTTCGTATTGGACGCCAACGTCCTGCTTGCCGCGCTCGCGGGGACACCGTCCTCGCCACCGGCCCTGCTGCTCACTGGCGTCCACAGCGGTGAGCTGGAGGCCATCGCATGCCCCATGCTGATCGAGGAGGTACGCGAGAACCTGAGCAAGGCCTTTTCCGCGCGCGGTTGAGCGAGCTTGAGGCCGCTGAGGCAGAGCCTCCGCTGCTTAGAGCCGGCGCAGCAGGTACCTCGCGCGGCTACCAG